>JBILXZ010000105.1:0-4388 GCA_044378015.1 Tagaea sp. | reverse complement strand
CTACCAGCATCGATCATCGCCTTGGCTTCCGGCACTGAGCACGTGACAATATCGATTCCGCCGGCCGCAAGGTCCTGCATGGCCGGTGCGGCGCCGTTTGAGGGCACCCAGGCCACGTGATCGGGTTTCAGGCCCATCGCCTGCAACCAGCCGATCAACGCAAGATGCCAGATGCCGCCTTGGCCGGTGCCCGAGGCCTTGAATCTGCCCGACGGCGCAGCCTTAATGGCATCGGCAAGCGCCTTGACGTCTTTATAGGGCGAGGCCGCATTCACCTGCACGCCCGGTGGATCGACATTCATCAGCGCAAGCGGAGTATAGCTTTCGGGTTTGAGATCCGTGAGGCCCTGATGGTGCATCATGGTAATCTCAACCGTGATCATCCCGATCGTGTAGCCGTCGGGCGTGCCCGTCGCGATCGCCGAATGGCCCACAACCCCGGAGCCGCCCGTGCGGTTCACCACATTGAACGGTTGGCCGAGATCCTTCTCGAGAATCGCAGCAACAATACGTGCCGTTGCATCCGTGCCGCCGCCCGCACCCCACGGACAAACCAACGTGACGGGACGATTGGGATATCTCGCTTGCCCAATGGCCGAGAAGGGCAGGGAGGCCGCAGCACCTGCAGCCGCAATCCCGGAAAGAACGTGACGCCGATTGATGGACATGGTCGATTCCTCCAGAGTTTATGAGAGCGCTTCTTTCGGCGCCCATATTGACCGGTGCAAAAAAGTATCGATTTTTGCCCAGCATTTGCAACGATATCGGATATCACGCGATTGCGTTTGGCAAGCGGAAACTGAAATCGGGTTTGAACGCGCGTGCGTAGCATCTCAACTTAGGTCGGAAGGTAGATATGCGCGTGCACATCGATGGATGATCTGCCCCCTTCAGAGCGGTCCAAAAGTTAACTTAGACTGGACCCTGAAGGAGACGGAACATGGGCAAGAAGCACGGGCCTGAAGAGGTTATCGGTAAGCTGCGCGAAGCGGAGATCGTACTGGCGCAGGGCGGCACGGCGAGCGATGCGTGCCGCCGGATCGGCGTTTCCGAGCAGACGTATTATCGCTGGCGCAAAGAGTTTGGCGGCCTAAAAACCGACCAGGCACGGCGGATGAAGGACCTCGAGAAAGAGAACCAGCGGCTCGCCGGGCGATCTCCGACCTGACGCTGGATAAGCTCATTTTGCAGGAGGCAGCTCGGGGAAACTTCTGAGCCCCGCGCGTCGTCGGCGCTGCATCGATCACGTGCGAAGCGAACTCTCGGTATCTGAGCGACGGATCTGCCGGGTTCTCGGCCAGCATCGATCGACGCAGCGCAAGGTGCCGCAAGGGGCAGACGACGAGCAGGCGTTGACCGACGACATTATCGCGTTGGCACGCCAATATGGCCGCTACGGCTACCGCCGGGTGACGGCATTACTGCGGTCTGCAGGATGGGCGGTCAATCGCAAGCGGGTTGAGCGGATCTGGCGTCGCGAAGGGCTGAAGGTGCCGCAAAAGCAGCCCAAGCGCGGTCGACTATGGCTGAACGACGGATCGTGCATCCGGCTGCGGCCTGAGTATCCGGGACATGTCTGGGCCTATGACTTCGTTGAGGGGCGCACCCATGACGGCCGGAAGTTTCGGATACTGACGATCATCGACGAGGCCAGCCGAGAATGCCTGGCTCTCGTGGTCGCGCGTCGGTTCCGTCACGAGGACGTGCTGGCGGCGTTGGCGGAGCTGTTCATTGCACGCGGGCCGCCGGCAAACATCAGGTCAGACAACGGCAGCGAGTTTATCGCGACGGCGGTGCAGAAATGGCTGGCCAAGGTCGGCGTGAAGACGCTCTACATCACGCCAGCGTCGCCCTGGGAGAACGGCTACAACGAAAGCTTCAATGGATCGTTGCGCGACGAGCTGCTCGACGGCGAAATCTTCTACAGCCTGGCTGAAGCAATCGTCCTGATCGAGGCCTGGCGGCGGCACTACAACTCAATCCGTCCGCACAGCAGCCTTGGCTATCGACCACCGGCCCCGGAAACCGCGGCGCCGCCATTGCCGCCTTCCGGTTCCGCCTCGCTCCACCTACAGCCGGCAATGGCGAAGGTGGCCACAATGCACTAACATTCTACCCGGACCACTCGATGGGGGCCGATCATCCGTTGAAGCATGTGAGAACCTGAGCTGACGGGAATTTCTTGGACCATAATGCGCTAACATCCGACCTGGACCACTCGATGGGGCCCGATCAAGGCCACAATGCACTAACATTCCAACCGGATCACTCGATGGGAGCCGATCACTAGTTGACGTGCGCTGAAACTGGCCTTCCAAACCGCATCCCCGTTCGTCGCCGACACTATCGCCGAGCCTGCTCACTCCGTAGAACCATCATCCGCGTGGTAAGCGTCTCCGACAAATCTTTGTCGTTTTTGACCCACCGCATGAACATCCTTGCGTTCTCGGCGCTTAGAGGTCCCCGGGCGTTTCGTACTGTGATCGCAATACGTTTCGTACTGTGATCGCAATAAGCGTTTGGGCACGCATTACCTCTTCAAGGGCCGGACCGGCCAAGCTGGCACCGTCTATGCGCCAGCGGGTCTAAGCCCGGTCGCACAGTGGTCGCTGACCAGCCTGTGCGAGAAGCTCCTGAAGATCGGGGCCAAGATCGTGCGACATGCCCGCTACGTAATCGTCCAAATGGCAGAGGTCGCAGTGCCAAGAGAATTGTTGGACCAAATCCTGCAGCGGATCGACGGGCTGCGGCGGGGACCGGTTCCGACGCCGGTCTGAACGCGGCGGATGCGCCATTACCAAGGGAGGCGTGCGTCCGAATAACAAGCGGAAGGCCGAGAGAATGGATCGAGCGGGATTTTGGGCTGCGGACACTGCAAAAATGTCGGAAAAGCTCGGGCGATGTTTCGCGGTTTACCCGAAAGGGCCCAGCATGGTAAAAATCGACTGTTTCGACGGTTCATTTGGGAAATGTCGGATGAAGCCTTCTACCGTTCGCGCGCGCGCTCTGCGCGCCTTGTTTGGCGCGCTGCTGCTCGCAGGCTGCCAGACCGCCGCCTCCGATCCGCCCGTCACGGGCGCGCAAGGTCCAACGGCCCAAGGTGCGGCCGCCAATGCCGGTCTAGCCAGCGCGCTGCAGGTGGCACTGCCGCCGGGCGCCTCGAAAGCGCCGGTCGTGCTGATGCTCGAAGGGACCGGCGGCAGTAATCGCGTGCCGCCGAATTGGGCGGCGTTCCTCAATGCGCGCGGCATTGCGGCCGTCCAGATTCGGTCGGCCGCGGCGCGCGGGCGCACGAACTGGTTCGGCACGGGCTGCGAGCTGCGCTATGGGGGCGACGTGCGCGCAGCCCTGGCCGTGCTCGCCGACTGGCCGGAAATCGACGTGTCGCGTTTCGCGATCATGGGATTTTCGCGCGGCGGAACCGAGGCGATGGGGGCCGGAAGGACGTTTGCGGGGGCAGCGCAAATGCCCGCCGCCGTGTTCGCCTTCTATCCGGGCTGCGGCGGCCAGTGCGCGACCGATTGGCCGCTTGCTGCGGCGCAAGTACCGGTGCACATCTTCTACGGTGCCGCCGACATGTGGGGCGCATACCAAGGCACGCGCGGCGCCTGCCGTGCCCAGGCGCGCGGCACTGTCGCGTACCACGAATATGCGGGCGCCCATCACGGGTTCGATTCACCTTCGCAAGGGACGTTCGAAGTGGCGGGAAGCCGTTTCCGCTACGAGCCGAACCAGGCCGCTCTGGAGGCCGCTCAAGCCGTGGTTGCCGAGACGCTCGCACGCCAATGGGGCACGCCGCACTAGCGTTTTACGGCGTCGCGTCGAGCGCCACAAGACCGATGTGGCGGGGCGTCTGATCCGCCAAGATGGTAGCGATATCAGGGTTCGCGTGGCCGATTTGCGCAGCAAGGGGCTCGGTTGTCGGGCCGCCTGCCGGTAGCGAAAGGCGAGCGGCTGTGATTGGTCTCGGACGCTTTCTCCGGCGATGCCGTCGTTGTTCGGATAGGGCCGGACTATGTCGGGCTTACGTTTCGAGAGATGCGCGGGATCGTCGAGTATCTCTCGGGGCACGCTGAGGGAACGGTAAGGGTTGCGTGAGGAGACTGGATTGGGTCTGACCTGACCGGGTTTCCTTGAACCAGGTTAGTCGAGATATTCAGTTTGGGAAGGAAGGCCCAAAGTGGGCTGCCCCGGGTTCTGCTGAGGTAGAGAAAGAAATATATTCGAGTTCAGTGACTTACCGAAGTAGCGGGGCACTCCTGACTTCAGTCCAAAGGTTCTCACCTATATCCACTACGGCACGCCAGCGGCGACGAAAGTGAGAACTTGCGCGACTACCTTTCGAGTACCACTCCTGCAGATAAGCATTAGTCTGCAAGGCGGCGATC
>JBILXZ010000060.1:0-16637 GCA_044378015.1 Tagaea sp. | reverse complement strand
GCAGGCTGCGCGCGGCAAGCTCGCCGAACAGCACCAGCATTTTCGGCCGGGCAAGGGCGATGTGGCGGCGGGCAAAGGGCAGGCAGGCGGCGATTTCGGCGGCCGTCGGCTGCCGGTCGGCGGGCGGTCGCCACGGGATCGCGTTGGCGATATAGACGTCGCCGCGCGCAAGCCCGATCGCCGCCAGCATGCGGTCCAGAAGCACGCCCATGTCGCCGGCGAACGGCGTTCCGGCCCGGTCGTCGTCGGCGCGCGGGGCGTCGCCCATCAGCATCAACGGGGCGTCCGGGTTGCCGTCGGCAAAAACCAGCGACGTCGCGGTGGCTTTGAGCGCGCAGCCTTCGAAAGCCGCCACGGCCGCTTGCAATTCGGCCAAATTCCGCGCCGCCGAAGCCGCCGCACGGGCCGCAAGTTCGGCCTGGGCGGCCGGCTGCGGCGCCGCCAAGGTCGGCGCTGCGGCGACGGGCGCGGGCGCGGCCGCTGCGCGGGGCGGCGGGTTCGCTGCCGGTGCTGCGACCGACGGCGGCGGGGGCAGGGCTGCAAACCGGTCGAGCGGGGTTTCGCCGATCGCTTCGTCGGCCCCGGCCTCGACCAGCCAGCGCAAGGCGGCAAGATCGTCCATCGGCCGGGACCCTATCACGACCGCCCCCGGATCGGGTAAGAGGGGAGCAATGCGAACCCCGCCCGAAGAGATTTTTGCATGACCCTGCGCAACGACCGCGAACGCATGGATTACGACGTCGTCGTCGTCGGCGCGGGTCCGGCGGGGCTGGCCTGCGCCATTCGCCTCAAGCAATTGGCGGCGCAAAGCGGGCGCGAACTTTCGGTCTGCGTGCTCGAAAAAGGCTCCGAGGTGGGCGCGCATATCCTGTCCGGTGCGGTGATGGAGCCGCGCGCGCTCGACGAATTGCTGCCGGACTGGAAAAATCTCGGCGCGCCCTTGAACACGCCGGTCGTCGACGACCGTTTTTTCTATCTGACCGCCGCGCGCGCGATCCGCCTGCCCACGCCGCCGCAGATGCGCAACGAGGGCAACTACATCGTCAGCCTCGGCAACGTGGCGCGCTGGCTCGCCCGGCAGGCCGAAGGTTTGGGCGTGGAAGTGTTCGCAGGGTTTGCGGCGGCCGAAGTGCTCTATGCCGAAGACGGTGCGGTCGCGGGCGTTGCGACCGGCGACATGGGGATCGGCAAAGACGGCAACCGCACCGCCAATTTCGCGCCGGGCGTGGAGATCCACGGGCGTGCGACCGTTTTCGCCGAGGGCGTGCGCGGGTCGCTCGCCAAAACGCTGTTCGAACGCTTCGATCTGCGCAAATCGGCGAGTCCGCAGACCTTCGGTCTCGGCATCAAGGAATTGTGGGAGGTCGAGCCGGCCAAACACAGACCCGGCCATGTCGTGCACACGATCGGCTGGCCGCTCGATTGGGAAACCTACGGCGGCTCGTTTCTCTACCATCTCGAGAACAACCAAGTCGCCGTCGGCTACGTGGTCGGGCTCGACTACAAGAACCCCTATCTGTCGCCGTTCGAGGAATTCCAGCGCTTCAAGACGCATCCCAAAATCCGCGGCCTGTTCGAAGGCGGGCGGCGCATCGCCTACGGTGCCCGCGCCATCAACGAGGGCGGGCTGCAGGCGATTCCGGCGCTCGCGTTTCCGGGCGGGGCTTTGATCGGCTGTTCGGCGGGTTTCTTGAACGTGCCCAAGATCAAAGGCAGCCACACGGCGATGAAGTCGGGCATGGTGTGCGCCGAAGCGCTGTTCGAAGCGCTCGCGACGGAAGGGCGCATCGGCACGCTCGAAGCGTATCCGGCCGCGCTGAAGAAATCGTGGGTCTACGAAGAGCTTGCGGCCGTGCGCAACATCCGCCCGGCTTTCGCCAAAGGGCTTGCGGTAGGCATCGCCTATTCGGCGCTCGAAACCTACGTGCTGCGCGGGCGCGCGCCGTGGACGTTCAAGCACCATCCCGACAACGAATCGCTGCGCCCGGCGGCGGCCTCGACGCCCATCGACTATCCCAAGCCCGACGGCAAGATCAGCTTCGACCGGCTCTCGTCGGTGTTCTTGTCGAACACGAACCACGAAGAAAACCAGCCCGCGCACCTGACGCTCAAAGACGCGGCCGTGCCGGTTGCGTACAACCTCGCGCGCTACGATTCGCCCGAGCAGCGCTACTGCCCGGCCGGCGTCTACGAAATCGTGCGCGATGCGCAAGGCGCCAATCCGCGCCTGCAGATCAACGCGCAGAATTGCGTGCACTGCAAAACCTGCGACATCAAGGATCCGACGCAGAACATAAACTGGGTCGTGCCCGAGGGCGGCGGCGGCCCGAACTATCCGAACATGTGAAGGTGCTCGCTCACTCGAACGCGAGCGGGCTCAAGTTCAACAGGCGGAAGCGGTGGACGCTCAGCGCCCCGTCCTGGGCGGCGAACGGGATCTGCACGGTGGGGGCACCGCCGTTGTTGGGATCGTTGCGCGCCAGGAACGCGAGCGCGATTTTGAGCAAAGCGGCGTTGCGCGCGTCGATCGTGCCGCTTTGCGCGAGCGCATCGAGCGTTTCGCCAGCCCCGGCAATGCGCAAGGTGCCGGCACCCAAGGGCCGGTTCTGATCGTCGAGCGCAAGCGTTGCGTCGCCGCGCAGGCGCAAAGCGCCCCATTCGAGGGCAAGAGCCGTTACCTGCACCGCACCGCCCGCATCGCGCCACGCAACCAGCGCTTCGGCCAGCGAAGCGCCGCGCACCGGCCCCTCGAGACGGCCTTTGACGGCAAAGCTCTTGACGTCGCGCCCCAGCACGGCGGCCGCCGCAACGGGCGCGGGCAGGCGAAGCGCGTCGATTTCCGCTTTGAGATCGAGCATGTCGCTCGACGTCGTGGGCACGTCGGGCCGATGCGGCGCGAGGGTTGCGGCAACGCGGCGGGCCGACCAATGCGCGTTCGATCCGGTCCGCAATTCGACCGTCTCGAATTCGAGCCCGAGTTCGGCCACGCGGCCTTGGCCGTCGAAACGCAAAGCCCAGAGCGGGCTTGCCGCGCGCAGATCGACCGCAACGGCGAGGTCGCCGCTGCCGAGTTCGAATTTCTGCTCGCCGGGCAGCCGGAACGACACATGCCCGAGATCGCGCGGATCGAGGCGCGCAACCAGCCGATCGCCGGACCAGCGCCAGCCGGCGGGTCCCGCGCCGGCCGCGTGCGGGCGCTCGAGTTCGAGCCGCCAGCCGAACGGCCAGCCTTTGAGGGTACCGGTCCGCCAATCGAGCGTCACGCCGGCGGCGGCTTGGTCCTGCTGCCAGCGGGCAAGCCGCGTTTCGATCTGGCGCGCGGCGTAGAGCCATACCCCCGTCCAAAGCGCGAGTGCTGCAACGAGGACGCCGCCCGCAAACCACAGAAATTTTCTCATGGCTGGGTTTATAGCGCAGCCTCGGCTATTCTCGGCCTGCGAACTTGCACATGTCCCGCCCGACCCCGCCCAGCGCTTTTTGGATTGCCGCCGCTCCCGCCGTTTTCGTGCTGCTGTGGTCGACGGGATTCATTTTTTCCAAACTCGGCATGCCCTACACGCAGCCTCTGACCTTTCTGGTCGTGCGCTTCGCTATCGTGGTGGCGCTGTTCGGCGCGCTGTGCCTGGCCTTGCGCGTGCCCTTTCCGCCCGCAGCGCAATGGCCGCATGTCGCGGTCGTCGGGATTGCGCTGCACGGGCTTTATCTGGGCGGCGTGTTCGTGTCGATCGATTGGGGTTTGCCGGCCGGCATTTCGGCTCTCGTCGTGGGGCTGCAGCCGCTGTTGACCGGGGCGGTCGTCGGCCGTCTGCTCGGCGAGCGCGTCGCTTTGCGCCAATGGCTCGGTCTGTGGCTGGGGCTTGCGGGCGTGCTTGCCGTGCTGTGGGAGAAGCTGGCGCTCGAAGGGGTGGCGCTGGCGGCCGTGTGGCCGTCGGTCGTGGGCCTGTTCGGCATCACCGTCGGCACGCTCTACCAGAAGCGCTTCTGCCCGCAGGTCGACGTGCGCAGCGGCGCCGTGCTGCAATACGCGGCGGCCTTGGCGCTGCTGCTGCCCGCGGCTTTGATTTTCGAGCCGATGACGGTAGTCTGGAGCGTCGACATGCTTGTCGCGATGGGATGGCTGGTCGTCGTCCTGTCGCTGGGAGCGGTGAGTCTGCTGATGGTTCTCGTGCGCCAAGGGGCCGCCGCAAAGGTGGCCAGTCTGTTCTATCTGGTGCCGCCCGCGACGGCCGTGCTCGCTTGGCTGCTGTTCGGCGAGACGCTGGGCACGGTGGCGCTGGTCGGCATGGCCGTGGCGGCTGCGGGCGTCGCCTTGGTGCAGAAAGGCTAGGGCGCGGCACATGCCCGACGCGAAGAAAGCCACCGGCCGTCTTGCGCCGTGCGAGGGCTGCCCGCCGCCGCCGAAAGCGCGCGAATTCTGGATTTTCGCCTACGGTTCGCTGATCTGGGATCCGGGCTTCGCTTACGAAGAGGCGCGGCCCGCGCGTCTGATGGGTTTCCACCGCGCTTTTTGCGTGCGCTCGACGCGCTATCGCGGCACGCCGGAAAACCCGGGTCTCGTGCTGGGGCTCGACAAAGGCGGCTCGTGCCGCGGCATCGCCTACCGGGTCGGCCCGCGCGAGAGCGCGCGCACGATGGAATATCTGTGGGAGCGCGAGATGCTGAACCGCTCCTACCATTGCATGGATCTGCGCGCGACCTTGCTGGACGGGCGCGAGATCGTCGCGCGCACCTTCGTGGTGGACCGCACGCAGCCCGGCTACGTCGGCAAGCTTGCGCTCGGCGAAACGGCCGACCGCATCCGCCACTCGGCGGGCCAGCGCGGCGCCAACCGCACCTATCTCGAAAACACGGTGGAGCATCTCGACAGGCTCGGCATCCGCGACCGCGGCCTCGCCCAGCTGCTGGCTGCCGTCAAGGCGTCGCCATGAAGCTGCTCGAAACCTACCGGGCGCCCGGCGAGGACGAACTCAAGAGGTTTTCGCTGGCCGAAGCCGAAACGCTCGACGCGCTCAACAAAGAGATCCATCTGCGCAACCGCCTGCTCGTGCACAATGCGCGCGCGATCCTGCAGGAGGTCGACCCGGCGGCCAAATTGCTGCGCGAGATCGAAGCGCCCGCCCCGCCGCTCGTCTACGCGCGCGTGGTCCAGCTGCTCGGCCAGCGCGGTGCCGCGGGTGCGAACGCCTTTGCGGCCGCTGCCGGCAAAAAACCGGCGCCATGACACCCGACGCGACGCGCGATCCCGGGGCCCGCACGCGCCTGGTCGACGCCATCCACCAGCTGCGCGGCTCGGTCGTGGGCAGCGTGATGGCGCGCGGGCGCGAAGAGGACCTCGCCGAGTTCGGCGCCTCGCTCGCGCGCTCGGGCCTGCTCAGCGACGCGCCGGACCTGCCGACGCGCGCTTTCGCCCTCGATCCGGCGGCGCTGCCGCCGCCCAAACGCAAATTCGGAAGGAAACCGCCGATGCCAACGCCAGATTGGGTGCCGCCCGAAGACGTCGCGAAGATGCTGGCGTATCTCGAGAAATCGGTGCGGCTCGTCAATCGCGAGATCATCCACGCGCAGATACCGGGCCTCACGCGCGAGCGTTTCATCGAGTTCGCGGCGGCCGTGGCCAAGCTGCGCGCGGAATATCTCAACTCGGCGATGGCCTGTTTCCTCGGCGACGGCACCGAGGCCGCGGACGTCGCGGCCCTGCGCCAGAAACGCGCTTTGTTCGAAGACGGCGTGAAGGCGTACGAAGCGCTGCACCGCGCGCTCGAGCGCGGCTACATCGACCCGCAGGAAACCGCGAAAACGTAGGCCGGCGCTAGCTCTTCTTCGTCAGCGTCGCCAGGCGCGCCTGCATCTCTTCGAGCTGGCGGCGCAGTTCGTCGAGCGATTCGTCGCCCTTCACATTGGCGCCCGGCTCGGGCGCCGCCGCCGACGGCGCATTCGCGCCGACGCCGCCCTCGAAGCCGAAGGGCGACCACATTTTGAGCGCGTTTTGCATCAGCGCCATGTTCTGCTTGCCGATTTCCTCGATCGAACCCAGGGGCGAACCCAGGGGCGAACCGAGCGGCGACCCCAGCGGCGCGCCCAAGGGCGCGCCGAGCGACGTGCCGCCCAGCGTCGCGGCGAACGGGAAAATGCCGCCGAAGGCCTGCTGCATCGCCGTGCGCATCTGCTCCTGGTTGCGCGCGAACGCGGCCATCGAATTTTCGAGATAGCGCGGGACGAGGGCCTGCAGATTGTCGCCGTAGAACGAAATGAGCTGGCGCAGAAACGCCACCGGCAGCATGTTTTGGCCGCCCTTGCCCTCTTCTTCGACGATGATCTGGGTGAGCACGCTGCGCGTGATGTCTTCGCCGGTTTTGGCGTCGTGCACGATGAAGTCGGTGTTCTGCTTCACCATCTGGCACAGATGTTCGAGCGTCACGTAGCTCGACGTCGCCGTGTTGTAGAGCCGCCGATTGGCGTACTTCTTGATCTTCACGGGCTCCTTGCCCGCATCGGCGCCGGCGGCGCTCGGACCGGCGGCGCTCGGACCGGCGGCGTTCGGGTCGGCAGCGACGGGCGGCGGCGCGGAATTCGTTGTGTCGTTCATGGGGCTAGCCTTGCATGGGTGCGGCGATTTCGCAAGCGCACGCGTGCAGCGCGGCAAGCCTCTGCCGCAGACCCCGGCGCTCTGCTAATCTCGCAAACATGAGCGACGAACCGCCCTCCCTCGACGAACTCGCCAAGCGCTATCTGGATCTCTGGCAAGACCAGATTGCGGCCGTCGCCGCCGATCCGGACATGGCGCACACGCTTGGCCGCTACGCGCAGATTTGGGCCGCGATGGGGCCTGCGGGGCTCGCGGGCATTTGGGCCGCCGCCGCCGACGGCCTCGCGCCCGACGGGGTTCGGGGCGGCAACTTGAACGAAACGGGTCAAGCTGCGAATGTCTTCGCGCATGGCGCCTTCAAGGACTTCTTCGCCCAAAAACCCGCCGCGCCCGCCCAAGCCGGCGCTGCATCCGCCGCGCGTGGGTCCGCGCCCGCTGGCGCTGCACGCGACGATCGCGGCGACGAGTTGGCTCGGCTGCGCCGCCGCGTTGCCGAACTCGAGGCAAGACTCGCCGCAGAGGCTGCCGCTCCGATGGCACAAAAGCCTCGCGGCGCGCGCAAGCGACCTGGAAAGCCAGCGCCTAAAGCATCCTGAAGCGGCGTTCCGCACGGCGCTCGGCCGCGAGATCAAGCGCCGTCTTGCCGCCTTCCACGACGGGCTCGTGCGCTACCGCAAAGCCGCCTATCGCCGCGACGTGCCGGCCGCCAAAATCGCGTGGCAGGAAGGCACCACCACGCTTTTCGACTATGCGCCCGACGCGCGCGCGCAAGCGCGGCCCGTGCTGCTGGTGCCGTCGCTCGTCAACCGCGCCTACATTCTCGATCTTGCGGCCGACAATTCGCTGGCGCGGTTTCTGGCGGCCCAGGGTTTTCGCCCCTTTCTGGTCGATTGGGCGGCCCCCGGGGAGGCGGAACGCGGCTTCGGTTTGGCGCATTACGTCGACCGCCGACTGGCGGCGATGCTGGCTTGCGTGGAAGCGACGGCGGGCGGCGGCGGCAAGCCTGCCGTGCTCGGCTATTGCATGGGCGGCTTGCTGGCTTTGGGGCTCGCCCAGCGCCGCCAGGAGCGCTTGAGCGGGCTTGCCCTGCTGGCAACCCCGTGGGACTTCCACACCGAGCGCGTCGATTTGGCGCAAGGGATCGGCGAAGCGTTCGAGCCGTGGTGGCCGTGGATCGACAAGGTCGGCGAAGTGCCGGTCGACGTGCTGCAGGGCCTTTTCGCGGCCCTCGACCCGTTTCTGGCGGCGCGCAAGTTCCGCGCTTTGTCGGGCGTGTCGGAAGACAACCCGAAGTTCAAAGCCTTCGTCGCGCTCGAAGATTGGCTCAACGACGGCGTGGCGTTGTCGGCCCCCGTCGCGCGCGAAACGCTGGTCGGCTGGTACGGCGAAAACAACCCGATGCGCGGGCGCTGGACGCTCGGTGGGCGCGCGGTTCTGCCGCAGGCGATCGGGTTGCCGAGCCTGTGCGTGATCCCGGCCCAGGACCGCATCGTGCCGCCGGCAAGCGCCACCGCTTTGGCGGACCGGCTCGCGAATTGCGAACGCCTCGCGCCGCCTTTGGGCCATATCGGCATGGTGGTGGGCGGGCGCGGGCGCGCCGAATTGTGGGCGCCGCTCGCTTCCTGGTTGGCGCGCTTGCCCGCGACCAAGCCGGGCAGGTAGAGTGCGCGCCAAGATCAATTCGAAAAAACAGGGAGAAAACAATGACCGATATCGTGATCGCCGCCGCCGCCCGCACGCCGGTCGGCAGCTTCAACGGGGCGCTCTCGGGCGTATCGGCGCATTATCTGGGCCAGATCGCGATCGTGGAAGCCATGAAGCGCGCGGGCGTGGCCCCCGCCGAAGTCGACGAAGCGATCATGGGCCAGATCCTCACGGCCGCCCAAGGCCAGAACCCGGCCCGCCAAGCGGCCGTTGCCGCCGGCATCCCGGTCGAAAAAACCGCCTACGGCATCAACCAGCTGTGCGGCTCCGGCTTGCGCGCGGTGGCGCTGGGCTTCCAGGCGATCCGCAACGGCGACAGCAATATCGTGGTCGCGGGCGGCCAGGAGAGCATGAGCCAGGCGCCGCACGCGATGAACTTGCGCAACGGCACCAAGATGGGCTCGGCCGAAATGGTCGACACGATGCTCAAGGACGGGTTGTGGGACGCGTTCCACGGCTACCACATGGGCAACACGGCCGAGAACGTCGCGCAGAAATGGCAGATCACGCGCGACGAGCAGGACAAGTTCGCGATGGCCTCGCAGAACAAGGCCGAAGCCGCGCAGAAAGCCGGCAAGTTCAAGGACGAGATCGCGCCCGTGACGATCAAGGGCCGCAAGGGCGACGTCGTCGTGGCCGACGACGAATACCCCAAGCACGGCACCACGCTCGACACGCTCGGCAAACTGCGACCGGCCTTCGACAAAAACGGCACGGTCACCGCAGGCAACGCCTCCGGCATCAACGACGGCGCGGCCGTTCTCGTGCTGATGACAGCCAAAGAGGCCGCCCGCCGGGGCGTGACGCCGCTCGCGCGCATCGCGTCGTGGGCGACCGCGGGCGTGGAGCCCGCTTTGATGGGCTCGGGCCCCATTCCGGCCTCCCGCCTGGCCTTGTCCAAGGCCGGCTGGACGACCGACGATCTCGATCTCGTCGAAGCGAACGAAGCGTTCGCCGCCCAAGCCATCGCGGTCAACAAGGATCTCGGCTGGGACACGGCCAAGGTCAACGTGAATGGCGGGGCGATCGCGATCGGCCACCCTGTGGGCGCTTCGGGTGCCCGCGTGCTCACCACGCTGCTCTACGAGATGGGCCGCCGCAACGCCAAGAAGGGCCTCGCCACGTTGTGCATCGGCGGCGGCATGGGCATCGCCATGTGCGTCGAACGGTAGAAACGCGCGACCAGAAACGAACCTAAAAAAACACAAAGGGAGGCGAGCATGACGGGACGGGTAGCGATCGTGACGGGCGGAACGCGCGGCATCGGCGAGGCGATTTGCGTCGGCCTCAAGGACGCGGGCTACAAGGTTGCGGCCAACTACGGCGGCAACGACGATGCGGCGAAGGAGTTCACCGCGCGCACGGGCATCCCGGCCTTCAAATGGGACGTCTCGAAATACGAGGCGTGCGTGGCGGGCGTAAAGCAGGTCGTCGACGCGCTCGGCCCCGTCGACGTGCTCGTGAACAACGCCGGCATCACGCGCGACGGCACGATGCACAAGATGACCTTCGAGCAGTGGGACGCCGTGATCCAGACCAATCTCGGCTCGTGCTTCAACATGAGCCGGGCCGTCATCGAAGGCATGCGCGCGCGCAAGTTCGGGCGCATCGTCAATATCGGCTCGGTCAACGGCCAGGCCGGCCAGTACGGCCAGGTCAACTACGCGGCGGCGAAGTCGGGCATCCACGGCTTCACCAAAGCGCTTGCCCAAGAGGGCGCCTCGGGCGGCATCACCGTCAACGCGATCGCGCCGGGCTACATCGACACCGACATGGTGCGCGCGGTTCCGGCCAACGTGCTCGAAAAGATCGTGGCGCGCATTCCGGTGGGGCGTCTGGGCAAAGCGTCGGAAATCGCGCGCGGCGTCTTGTTCCTCGTCGCCGACGAAGGCGGTTTCGTCACCGGTTCGACCATGTCGATCAACGGCGGCCAGCACATGTACTGAGCGGCAAGACAGCGCCGTTTTCCCGATCCCAAGGCTCCCGGCCGCAATGCCGGGAGCTTTTTTCTTCTCCCGTTATCCGGAGCAGCCGCCATGCCGCACGTGAAACCCGTCGAATACGACGATGCCAGTGCCGAAGTGAAAGCCGTCTACGACGACATCAAGGCGTCGCGCAAAATCTCGTGGATCAACAATTTCTGGAAGACGCTCGCCAGCCACCCGCCGACCTTGAAGCGCACATGGGAGGCCTTGCGCGACGTGATGCGGCCCGGCGCTCTCGACGTCAAAACCAAAGAGATGCTGTTTTTGGCCGTGTCGGTCGCCAACAACTGCGAATACTGCATCGCAAGCCACATGGCGTCGGCGCGCGCGCACGGCATGAGCGAGGCGGAACTGGGCGAGCTCATGGCCGTGATCTCGATGGCGGCCCAGACCAATCGCTTCGCGCAAGGCTACCAGCCCGCCATCGACCCGCAGTTCAAGCCCAAGGGCGGGTGATTTGACGGCGAACGCGCAGCCAGCAACGCGTGCCGCGACCCTTGTCGGGTTCGGCGCCATTCTGCTGTGGAGCAGTCTTGCTCTGCTGACCACGATCGCTGAGCCGCCGCCGTTTTTGGGGGTGGCGGTGGCGTTCAGCGTGGCGGCGGCCATCGGCGTCGGCAAAAGGCTCTATGCGCGCGAGCCGGTGTTCGCGGCGTGGCGCCAGCCGCTTGGCGCCTGGGCGCTGGGCCTTGCCGGCTTGTTCGGCTACCACGCCTGCTATTTTGCGGCCCTGTCGCTGGCGCCGCCGGTCGAAGCCACGCTCGTCAATTATCTGTGGCCGCTGCTGATCGTGCTGTTCGCGGGGCTGCTGCCGGGCGAGCGGCTGCGCTGGTTCCATGTCGCGGGCGCCGCGTCGGGGCTGGTCGGTTGCGTGCTGATCGTGGCACCGGCGTTGGACGCGCCCGCTTCGTCGGCGCGCAGTCCGCTTGCAGGCTACGCGTTTGCGGCCGCCGCGGCTTTTCTGTGGGCGGGCTATTCGGTCCTGTCGCGCCGCTTGGCCGACGTGCCGAGCGATGCGGTGGCGGGCTTCTGCGCGGGCACGGCGGCGCTCGCCTGGGCGTGCCACTTTCTGTTCGAGCCGCCGTTCGCGGGCGACGCTGCCGCCTGGGCCATCATGGCCACGATGGGTCTGGGGCCGGTGGGCCTCGCGTTCTATCTGTGGGACGTGGGCATGAAGCGCGGCGACATCAAAGCGCTGGGGGCGGCCTCGTATTTGACGCCGCTGCTGTCGACCGGCCTGCTGCTGCTCGCGGGCCGCGGTGCGCCCAGCCTCGCGCTGGCGCTCGCCGCCGCACTGATCGTCGGCGGCGCGGTGCTGGCGTCCAAAGACATGCTGCGGCGCTGACGGCCGTCAGCCGAGTTTGACGGCCGTGCCGTTGGCCGCGACCATCAGCAGGGTTTTGCTGTCGCCGCCGACGGTCTGGTAGTCGAGATCGATGCCCACGACCGCGTCGGCGCCCAATGCGGCCGCGCGTTTTTCGAGTTCGGCCAGCGCTTCGGCCTTGGCGTCGGCGAAGATCTTTTCGTAGCTGCCCACGCGGCCGCCGACCCAGTCGCGCACCGAGGCGAAGAAATCGCGGAACATGTTCGAGCCCAGCACCACGTCGGCCGAAACGATGCCGAGATAGGCGGTCGTCGGCCGCCCTTGGATGCTGTCGGTCGTGGTCATGATCATGGCGGCGCATGCTCCTGCTGGGGGAACGGAAAGGGACGCGCGCGAAACCTACCGGCTGCTCCGGCCTTTGTCGCGCACGTTGCGCAGGATCGCGGCGAGCAGATCGCCGCGGCGATAGGGCTTGGCGAGAAAATCGTCCATGCCTGCGTCGAGGCATTCGGCCGCGTGCGAGACGAAAGCGTTGGCGGTGAGCGCCACGATCGGCGTTCGCGCGTTGATGTGGCCCGGCTGGCGGATGGCGCGCGCGGCGGCAAGCCCGTCCATGCGGGGCATCTGCACGTCCATCAAGATGAGGTCGTAGAGCTGCTTGCCCGCCGACGCCAACGCCTGCGCGCCGTCCTCGGCGATGTGCGGCACCAGCCCGGCGCTCTCCAGCATGGCGACCGCGACGACGCGGTTGGTCGGATTGTCCTCCGCCAGCAGCAGACGCAGATCGGCGGGCAGATCGGGCTCGGGCGCGGGCTCGGGTGCTTCCGGCGTCGGCGCTGCGATCGCGGCGACCGGCAACTCGAGCGCGAACACGCTGCCTTTGCCCGGCGCGCTCGCGACCGAAATGCGCCCGCCCATGCGCTCGGCCAGACGCCGGCAGATCGCAAGGCCCAAGCCCGTGCCGCCGTGGCGGCGCGTGTTCGAGCCGTCGAGCTGGGCGAAATCCTGGAACAGTTCGCCGTGCCGCTCGGGCGGAATGCCGATGCCGGTGTCGGCGACGGAAAAGCGCAGCGCAAGCGGTGCTGCCGAAGCGACTTCCGCCGCGAGCGCGACCTCGCCCCGGTCGGTGAATTTGAGCGCGTTGCCCACGAGATTGAGCAGGATCTGGCGCACATGGCCGCCGTCGCCGAGCACGCTCGGCGGCAGATCGTCGCCGAGTTCCAGCCGCAGCGCCAGCTGCTTGGCCGCGGCGCGCGGGGCCAGCAGATCGAAGACCCCTTGCGCCACGTCGCGCGGGCTGAACGGCGCGTTCTGCGTCGCCATGCGCCCGGCGTCGAGCTTGGCGAGGTCGAGCACGTCGTTGATGATCTGCAGCAGCGATTCGCCCGACTGGCGGATCGTCTCGAGCGCGCGGCGCTGGTCCGGATCGAGTTCGCCCTGGAGCAGCACGCTCGTCATGCCGATGACGCCGTTCATCGGCGTGCGGATCTCGTGGCTCATCGCGGCGAGAAAGTCCGATTTGGCGCGCGCCGCGCGCTCGGCCGAAGCGCGCGCGGCTTGCGCTTCTTCCAGAGCCGCGGCCAGGCGCGCGCGCGCGCGCACCCGCGCGCTCGCCACGCGCCCGGCGCCGCGATAGCCGACGAAGCCGTCGGATTCGTCGAACAGCGGAATGCCGGAAATCTCCAGCCATTCGAGGCTGCCGTCGGGCCGCGCATAGGCGAACAGATAGTCGCGGAACGCGCGACGCGCGGCAAGATCGCGGCGATGCGCTTCGGGGTCGCCTGCGTCGCTGCCGTCGCCGCGCGGAGCCGACCGCCGTTCGGGCGCGGCGATTTCCAGATGCGTGCGCCCGAGCAGCGCTTCGGGCGCGACGTCGAGCTTGCCGTGCGGGTCGGCGACGAACGTCAGGCGATGCGCGGCGTCGGTTTCCCACAGCCAGTCGCTGGTGACTTGCGCGAAATCGCGCAAGCGGGTTTCGCCGTCCGCGAGCCGCGCGAGACTGCGCCGCTCCTGCGACACGTCGCGCGTCAGCGCGATGCGGCCGCCGTCCGCCGTCGGCCGCGCGACGCCTTCGAACGTGCGCCGGTTGGGCAGCTCCAGCGCGACGACGGCGCCCGGCGACCTGTATCCGGCGAGGCTCGCGCCCACGAAAGCCTCGCGCAGGCGGTCGTGCCCGTGCCAGATCGGATCGCGCGCCAGCGTCTCGACGACCTCTTCGAAGGCCATGCCGACGGCGACGTGCCGGTAGGCGTCGCGGAACGCGCCGACATAGCGCGCGTTCCACGCGACGAGGCCGCCGTCCGCGTCGTAGAGGGCGAACCCCTCGTCGAGCGCGTCGAGCCCCTCGCGGAACCGGCGTTCGGCGGCGTCGGCCGCCGCGCGCGCGGCGTACTCGGCAGTCGCGTCGCGCGCCACCGCCACGATGCCGCCGTCGCGCGTCGGCGATTCCAGAATCTGGTAGTAGCGCCCGTCGGCAAGGCGCCGGTCGACGCGCCGCCCGAGCCGTTCGCGCCGCCGGGCGCGCTCGTCGAGAAAAGCGGATCTCTCGTCCGCGTCGAAGCCGTGGCCCGGCCAGGCGGCCGCGTGCGCGATGATGTCCGCGAAGGGCGTGCCCGGCTGCAGCAAAGCGGGCGGAATGTCGAACATTTCGCCATAGCGCCGGTTGTGCGCGACGAGCCGGTCTTGCGCGTCGTAGAGCGCGAAGCCGTCCGCCATGCCCTCGATCGCGTCGGCAAAAAGCGTCGGCGCGGGCGCCGAAGTCCGATCTCGGGCCGGGGATCGTTCGGGCTCGCGGTCGGGCTTTGTTTCGGTCATCGGCCCTTACAGTACCCGCTTTGTCGCGGCAATGGATAGCCAGAATGCCAGCCTTGACGCCGCAGCCCGAAGCGTCGCGGACCCGGCGCCCGCGTTGACGCGCACGCGGGCAAACCCGTATCGTGCCCGCCAGGGAGAATACGAAATGGCAACAAAGATGCGCACGATGCGCGAAATCCTTGCGCGCGGGCCGGTCATGCCGATCCTGACGGTCGCCGACGCAAGCCTCGCGGGCGATCTTGCGCGCGCTTTGGTCGCGGGCGGCGTCTTCACGTTCGAGGTGGTGCTGCGCACGCCGGGAGCGCTCGACGCGCTGAAGGCGATGGCGGCGGCGGCACCGGAGGCCAGCATCGGCATCGGCACGCTGCTCACCGCCGCCGACGTTTCGCGCGCCCAGGATGCGGGTGCCGCCTTCGGCGTGTCGCCGGGGTTCACGCGCGATCTGGCGCAGGCCGTGCGCGGCTGCGGTTTGCCTTTCATACCGGGGGTTGCAACGGCAAGCGAGGTCATGCAGGCGCGCGAGTTCGGCTTCCGCGAGATGAAGCTGTTTCCGGCAAACGTGGCCGGGGGCGTTTCCTGGCTGCAGGCGATGGGGCCGGTCTTCCCGGACGTCGCCTTCTGCCCCACGGGCGGCATCAAACCCGCCGACATTCCGGCATTCTTGGCCGAGCCCAACTGCGCGGCCGTCGGCGGCTCGTGGGTTGCGCCCAAAGACAGGCTCGCGGCCAAAGACTGGGCCGGCATCGAGAAGCTTGCGCGGCAAGCCGCCGCGTTCGGGCGCGGGTAGGGTAAGGATCGGCCATAAAAATTAGTTCCTAATTTTGAAAATTAGCTTAGTTCTTCTAATTATCTATAAAATTTGCTAGGGTGTGTCATTGCCGCCGGGTTCGCCCTTGGCGGCATGCGCTGTTTGAAATGTGAAGAAAGAAGAGCGATTTTCGGCGCGAAAATCGGCCTTTGCAACATGTAACCGCGAATCTTCGCCGTGGTTACATCTCAATAATATCAGAGGGATAAACCGGCGACGGTCGCCGTTTGTCGCGCTTGGTAACCTATTTCCGGGGTCGAATTGGGCGGCGAATCCAAAAAAGATGGTGCGCAGGCGTTGAATGCGCGAAAGTCGGCGCCGTGAAACCCCAACGACGTACAACCGCCGGCCTCGCTTCGCCCGCCAAGCCCCGCAGCCTCGGCGCTGCAAAACGCACGCCCAACCGCGCGCTTGGGGCGGCACGGGGCCCCGACATTGCCGCCGCCTTGCGCCAAGTCATGGCTCTGTGCGGCAAGCCGCTCGGTTCCGGCCGCAGCAAGCGGCTCGACGCGCTGTTCCGCGATTTGCTGAAGGAAGCGCCGCCGCGCAACGCCGAGGAAACCGGCGATCTGATTTGGGCGCTGTGGACCAACCACGAAGATGCCGCCGCAACCGACGCGATGCAGAAGGCGATCAGCCTCATCGTGGCCAAGGAAACCGCGCCGGCGCGCGCGGCCCTCGACGCGCTGTGCGACCGCTATCCCGAATGGGCCGAGGCGTGGAACAAGCGCGCCACGCTGGCCTTCATCGAGCTGCGCGATGCCGATGCGGTGGCCGACATCGTCCAAACGCTGGCGCGCGAGCCGCGCCATTTCGGCGCCCTCGCCGGTTTCGGCCAGATAGCCCTTCGCAACGGCCATCCGGCGGCGGCCCTTGCCGCCTACGAAACCGCGCTGGCCCTCAATCCGCATCTCGAGGAATTGGCGGGTGCCGCCGAAGAGCTGCGCGGGCTCTACGCGTTCCGGCCCAACTGAAAAATTTCCGACGAAACCAAGCCGCCAAAAACCAAGCCTCCAAAAACCAAGCCTCCAAAAAAAAGGAGTCCGAAGCATGAAATCCAAAATTCTGGCCGCCGCGTTGGCGGGTCTTGTCGCCGCCGCGAGCCTGCCCTTCGCGGCGGCACCTGCGGCCGCGCAAGGCAAGCCCTTCAAATGGGCCAACGACGGCGACGTCAACTCGATGGACCCGTACGCGCGCAACGAAACCTTTCTGCTGACTTTCACGCAGAACATCTACGAGCCGCTGGTGCGCCGCGACGCGAACCTGAAGCTCGAAGCCGCACTCGCCGTCGAATGGAGCCAGCCTTCGCCGGAAGTTTGGCGCTTCCGCCTGCGCCAGGGCGTGCGCTTCCACGACGGCACGCCGTTCACCGCCGACGACGTCGTGTTCTCGTACGGCCGCGTCACCACGGGCGGC
>JBILXZ010000059.1:0-16705 GCA_044378015.1 Tagaea sp. | reverse complement strand
GTCCGAAGGACAAGCCGTTCCTGATGCCGATCGAAGACGTGTTCACGATCTCGGGTCGCGGCACGGTCGTCACGGGCCGCGTGGAACGCGGCATCGTGAAGGTCAACGACGAAGTCGAAATCGTGGGCCTGCGCGCGACGGTCAAGACGATCTGCACGGGCGTGGAAATGTTCCGCAAGCTGCTCGATTCGGGCGAGGCGGGCGACAACATCGGCGCGCTGCTGCGCGGCACGAAGCGCGAGGAAGTCGAGCGCGGCCAGGTTCTGGCGGCGCCGGGTTCGATCACGCCGCACACGGTGTTCAAGGCCGAAGCCTACATCCTGACGAAGGAAGAAGGCGGCCGGCACACGCCGTTCTTCACCAACTACCGCCCGCAGTTCTATTTCCGCACGACCGACGTGACGGGGATGGTGAAGCTGCCGGACGGCACGGAAATGGTGATGCCGGGCGACAACGTGTCGATGGAAGTGACGCTGATCGCGCCCATCGCCATGGACGAAGGCCTGCGCTTCGCGATCCGCGAAGGCGGCCGCACCGTCGGTGCGGGCGTCGTCGCTTCGATCATCAAGTAAGACAACGACGCTTTGGTCCGCGCGGGTCCGGTCTTCGGACCCGCGCGGTTCCAGGCGACAGGAAAACAAAATGGTCAGTCAAAGCATCCGCATCCGGCTGAAGGCGTTCGACCATCGCGTCCTCGATCAATCGACGGGCGAGATCGTCAGCACCGCCAAGCGCACGGGCGCCCAGGTCCGCGGGCCGATCCCGCTGCCGACGCGCATCGAGCGCTTCACGGTCAACCGCAGCCCGCACATCGACAAGGAAAGCCGCGAGCAGTTCGAAATCCGGACGCATCGCCGCCTCCTCGACATCGTCGATCCCACGCCGCAGACGGTGGACGCGCTGATGAAGCTCGACCTCGCCGCCGGCGTGGACGTCGAGATCAAGCTCTAAGCCGGGATGATTGACATGACGACGCGCACAGGCGTTATCGCTCGCAAGGTCGGAATGACCCGCCTCTTCACCGAAGAGGGCAGTCACGTCCCCGTGACGGTGCTGAAGGTCGACCAGTGCCAGGTCGTGGCCGTGCGCACGGCCGAGAAGGACGGATACACCGCCCTCCAGCTCGGCGTGGGCAAGGCCAAGGTCAAGAACGTCGGCAAGCCGCTGCGCGGCCACTTCGCCAAGGCGAAGATCGAGCCCAAGCGCAAGCTCGCCGAATTCCGCGTGCCGGCCGACAAGCTGCTCGAAGTGGGCGCCGAGATCGGCGCCGACCATTTCGTCGCAGGTCAGTTCGTCGACGTGGCCGGTTCCACGACCGGCAAGGGCTTCCAGGGCGTCATGAAGCGCTGGAACTTCGCCGGTCTCGAAGCCTCGCACGGCGTGTCGGTGAGCCACCGCAGCCACGGTTCGACCGGTCAGCGCCAGGATCCCGGCCGCACGTTCAAGGGCAAGAAGATGGCCGGCCACATGGGTACGGCGCGCATCACCACGCAGAACCTCAAGGTCGTCGCCACCGACGCCGACAAGGGCCTGATCATGGTGCGCGGGGCCGTGCCGGGCCAGGCCGGTTCGTTCGTGTTTGTCAGCGACGCAGTCAAGCGCAAGCTGCCGAAGGAAGCGCCGCAACCGGCGGGCCTTCGCAAAGCGGCCGCGGCCTGAAGGTAAGGAACGTTTCCGATGAAGATCGCAGTCAAAACCCTCGACAACGGCCAAGCCGGCGAAATCGACCTCGCCGACGACGTGTTCGGCCTGCCGTCGCGGCCCGACATTCTGGCCCGCATGGTGCGCTACCAGCTCGCCAAGCGCCGGGCCGGCACGCACGACACCAAGGAAATCGGCGAAGTCTCGGGCAGCGGCAAGCGCCCCTGGGCGCAGAAGGGTTCGGGGCGCGCGCGCCAGGGCTCCAAGCGCTCGCCGCAATGGCGCCACGGCGCCATCATCTTCGGGCCGACGCCGCGCAGCCATGCGCACGACCTGCCCAAGAAAGTGCGGGCGCTGGCCCTCAAGTCGGCGCTGTCGGCCAAGCAGGCCGAAGGCAAGCTCATCGTGCTCGACACGGTGAAGCTGTCGGCGCCCAAGACCAAGGAACTCGCGGCGCGCTTCAAGAAGATGGGCATCGCCTCGGCGCTGTTCGTCGACGGCGCCGCTCTCGACGAGAATTTCGCCAAGGCCGCGCGCAACATCCCGCACATCGACGTGCTGCCGCAGCAGGGTGCGAACGTGTACGACATTCTCCGCCGCGACACGCTCGTGCTCACGCGCGACGCCGTCGCCGCTTTGCAGGAGCGCCTGAAGTGAGCAAGGCAAAGGCAACCGTGTATCCGAAGGAAACGCTGTACGGCGTGATCCTCGCCCCCGTGATCACCGAGAAGGCGACGCGCGGGTCCGAATTCAACCAGGTGACTTTCAAGGTTCGCGACGACGCGTCCAAGCCGCTGATCAAGGCCGCAGTCGAGACGCTGTTTTCGGTCAAGGTCAAGGCCGTCAACACGCTCGTCGTCAAGGGCAAGACCAAGCGCTTCAAGGGCATTCCCGGCAAGCGCTCGGATTGGAAGAAAGCCGTCGTGACGCTGGCCGCCGGCCAGACCATCGACGTCACCGCGAGCCTCTGACGGAGATCGGGACATGGCTCTCAAACATTTCAAACCCAAGACCCCCGGCCTGCGCCAGCTCGTGCTGGTCGACCGCACCGGTCTGTGGAAGGGCGAACCGCACAAGCCGCTGGTCGAAGGTTCGGCCAAGACGGGCGGGCGCAACAATTTGGGCCGCATCACCACGCGCCACCACGGCGGCGGCGCGCGCAAGAAGTACCGCATCGTCGACTTCAAGCGCAAAAAGCACGATATGGAAGCGACGGTCGACCGGATCGAATACGATCCGAACCGCACGGCCTACATCGCCCTCGTGACCTACGCGGACGGCGAAAAGGCCTACATCTTGGCGCCGCAGCGTCTGGCCGCAGGCGACAAGGTCGTGTCGGGCGAGAAGGCCGACATCAAGCCCGGCAACGCGCTGCCCTTGCGCGCCATTCCGGTCGGCACTGTCGTGCACAATGTCGAGCTCAAGAGCGGTCGCGGCGGCCAGATGGCGCGTTCGGCCGGCACCTACGTGCAGCTCGTGGGCAAGGACGCGGGCTACGCCATTCTGCGTCTGTCGTCGGGCGAACTTCGCAAGGTTTCGGCCGAGTGCTGGGCCTCGATCGGCGCCGTGTCGAACCCGGACCAGCAGAACGTCAAGATCGGCAAGGCCGGCCGCTCGCGCTGGATGGGCATCCGCCCGACCGTGCGCGGCACCGCCATGAACCCGATCGACCACCCGCACGGCGGCGGCGAAGGCCGCACCAAGGGCGGGCGCCATCCGGTGACCCCGTGGGGTCAGCCGACCAAGGGTTACAAGACCCGCCACAACAAGTCGACGGACAAGATGATCGTCCGTCGTCGCAACGCCAAGTAACGGAGGCCTTCGTGGCTCGCGCTGTTTGGAAGGGTCCCTTCGTCGACGGGTACCTGCTTAAGAAGGCGGAAAAGTCCCGCGCGTCGGGGCGCAACGAGATCATCAAGATCTGGGCGCGCCGCTCGACCGTGCTTCCGCAATTCGTCGGCCTTACGTTCGGCGTCTACAACGGGCACAAGTTCCTGCCCGTTCTGGTCACCGAAAACATGGTCGGCCACAAATTCGGCGAATTCTCGCCTACGCGCACCTTCGCGGGCCACACGGCCCAGGGCGGCGGCGACAAGTCGGCCGAGAGGAAGTGACATGAGCAAGCCCGCCCATCCGCGCCCCCTGAAGGACAACGAAGCGCGCGCGATTCTGCGCTCTGTGCGCATTTCGCCGCAGAAGCTCAATCTCGTCGCCGAAACGATCCGCGGCAAGACGGCGTCGGCGGCCTTGGCCGAGCTCACTTTCTCCAAGCGCCGCATCGCGGTGCAGGTCAAGAAGGTGCTGCAGTCGGCGATCGCCAACGCCGAAAACAACCACCAGCTCGACGTCGATCGCCTGATCGTCGCCGAAGCCCATGTCGGCAAGTCGTTCCAGCTGCGCCGGTTCCACGCGCGCGGCCGCGGCAAGTCGGCGTCCGTCGTGAAGCCGTTCAGCCATCTGACGGTCGTCGTGCGCGAGCGCGACGACAAGAAGAAGGCCGACGCGGCCAAAGCGGCCTGAGGAGCAAACGATGGGTCAGAAAATCAATCCGATCGGCTTGCGTGTGGGCATCAACCGCACGTGGGATTCGCGCTGGTTCGCGGACGCGGCCTATGCCCGCCTGCTGCACGAAGATCTGCGTCTGCGCGAATGGCTGCAGGAGAAGCTGCTGCAGGCCGGCTTGAGCCGCGTCGTGATCGAACGCCCGGCCAAGAAGGCGCGCATCACGCTGCACACGGCGCGCCCGGGCGTTGTCATCGGCAAGAAGGGCGCGGACATCGAAAAGCTGCGATTGGAAGTGGCGAAGCTCACCAAGGCCGAAGTCAGCCTCAACATCGTCGAAATCCGCAAGCCCGAGATCGACGCCAAGCTGATCGCCGAAAACATCGCCCAGCAGCTCGAGCGCCGCGTTGCGTTCCGCCGCGCGATGAAGCGCTCGGTGCAGTCGGCCATGCGCCTGGGCGCTCTCGGCATCCGGATCAACTGCTCGGGCCGCCTTGGCGGAGCGGAAATCGCGCGCATCGAATGGTACCGCGAAGGCCGCGTGCCGCTGCACACGCTGCGCGCCGACATCGATTTCGGCACGGCCACGGCCAAGACCAACTACGGCACCTGCGGCGTCAAAGTGTGGGTGTTCAAGGGCGAGATCCTGGCGCACGACCCGATGGCGCAGGACAAGCGCGCCATGGAACAGCAGCCGGCCCGCTAAGCTTACAAAGACGGATCAAACAACATGCTTTCCCCAAAGCGCACCAAGTACCGCAAGGCGCATAAAGGCCGCATCCACGGCAATGCCAAGGGCGGCTTCACGCTGAACTTCGGCGCCTACGGCCTCAAGGCGCTGGAGCCCCAGCGCGTAACGGCCCGCCAGATCGAAGCGGCCCGCCGCACGATCACGCGCCATCTGAAGCGCGCGGGCCGCGTGTGGATCCGCGTGTTCCCGGACGTGCCGGTCTCGAAGAAACCCGCCGAAGTGCGCATGGGCTCGGGCAAGGGCAGCCCGGAATTCTGGGTGGTGCGCGTCAATCCGGGCCGCATCCTGTTCGAGATCGACGGCGTGCCGAAGGCGATCGCCTCCGAGGCGTTCGAACTGGCCGCCGCCAAGCTGCCGATCAAGACGCGCATGGTGGTGCGTCTGGGCGAAGAGGGCTAACGACCATGACCAAGGTTGCCGACATCCGCGGGAAGACCGACGACCAGCTGAAGGACCAGCTCGTCGATCTGCGCAAGGAACAGTTCAATCTGCGTTTCCAGAAGGCCTCCGGCCAGCTCGAGAACGTCGCGCGCGTGCGCGCCGTGCGCCGCGACATCGCGCGCATCGAGACGGTTGTGGGCGAACGTCGGCGCAAGCCGGCATCCGCCAAAGCCTGAGCCCCGGAGGACGATCGAAAATGCCCCGCCGCATCCTGCAAGGTACCGTCACCAGCGACGCCATGGACAAGACCATCACGGTCAAGGTCGAGCGCCGCATGATGCACCCCGTCTACAAGAAGTTCATCGTGCGCTCGAAGAAGTACCTGGCACACGACGAAACGAACCGCGCCAAAGAGGGCGACAACGTCAAGATCCGCGAATGCCGGCCGATCTCCAAGCGCAAGCGCTGGGAAATCGTGACCGAAGACGCGGCATCCTGAAGAGCGCCCGGAGGATTTGAACAATGATCCAGATGCGCACAAATCTGGAAGTCGCGGACAACTCTGGCGCGCGTCGCGTCCAGTGCATCAAGGTCCTCGGCGGTTCCATGCGCAAGACCGCGACGATCGGCGATGTCATCGTCGTGTCGATCAAGGAAGCCATCCCGCGCGGCCGCGTGAAGAAGGGCGACGTGCACAAGGCGGTGATCGTGCGGACTTCGAAGGAAATCCGCCGCGCCGACGGCTCGTCCGTCCGTTTCGACCGCAACGCGGCCGTGCTGATCAACAAGGAAGGCGAGCCCATCGGGACGCGCATCTTCGGGCCCGTCACGCGCGAACTGCGCGGCAAGGGCTACATGAAGATCATCTCGCTCGCCCCGGAGGTGCTGTAATGGCCGTGAAGCTGAAGGTCCGCAAAGACGACGAAGTCGTCGTCATCACGGGCCGCGACAAGGGCAAGTCGGGTAAGATCATCCGCGTGATCCCGGACGAAATGCGCGTGGTCGTGCAGGGCGTGAACATGGTCAAGCGCCACACGCGCCCGACGCAAGGCAAGGCCGGCGGCATCGTGGAAAAGGAAGCTCCGATCCACGTGTCGAACGTCGCCCATATGGACCCCAAGGACCGCAAGCCGACCAAGGTCGGCTACAAAACCGTCGACGGCGCCAAGCTCCGCTTTGCGCGCAAGTCCGGCGAAACCATCGATCGGTGAGCGACATGGCAACGCGTCTGCAAGACAACTACGACAAGACGATCAAGGCCGCACTGATGCAGCAATTCGGGTACAAGAGCCCGATGCAGGTGCCGCGCCTGGAGAAGATCGTCGTCAACATGGGCGTTGGCGAAGCGGCCCACGACGCCAAGAAGCTCGAGGCGGCCGTGGCCGAGCTCGCCGCGATCACGGGCCAGAAACCCATCGTGATCAAGGCGCGCAAGGCGATCGCGAACTTCAAGCTGCGTCGCGGTCTGCCGATCGGCGCGAAGGTGACGCTGCGCGGCGCGCGCATGTACGAGTTTCTCGACCGTCTGGTGACGATCGCGCTGCCGCGCGTGCGCGACTTCCGCGGCCTTTCGGGCAAGTCGTTCGACGGGCGCGGCAACTATTCGCTCGGCATCAAGGAGCAGATCGTGTTCCCCGAGATCAACTACGACCGCATCGACCAGGTCCGGGGCATGGACATCATCATCGTGACGACGGCGAAGACGAACGACGAAGCCAAAGCGCTTCTGAAGTCGTTCGACATGCCGTTCTACAACTGACGAGGGCTGGGAGCCACATGGCCAAGAAAAGTTCCGTCGAGAAGAACAAGCGCCGCGAGCGCATGGCGAAGCAGTTCGCCGGCAAGCGCGCGCGCCTGAAGGCGGCCGCGATCGACGAGTCGCTGTCGCCGGAGGAGCGCTTCGAGGCGCGCCTCAAGCTCGCCGAATTGCCGCGCAATTCGGCGCCCACCCGCGTGCGTCTGCGCTGCGAGCTCACGGGCCGTTCGCGCGGAAACTACCGCAAATTCAAGCTGTGCCGCATCAAGCTGCGCGAATTGGCCTCGATCGGGCAGATTCCCGGCATGGTCAAGGCGAGCTGGTAAGGCTTAAGGAAGGATTACGGACATGGCGATGAGCGATCCCCTCGGCGATATGCTTTCGCGCATCCGCAACGCACAGTCGCAGCGCCGGACGGCAGTCGACGTCCCGGCTTCGAAGCTGCGCAAGAGCGTGCTGGATGTGCTGGAGCGCGAAGGCTACATTCGCGGCTACGCGGTCGTGGACCGCAAGTTGGCGACGCCCGAACTTTCGGTCGAGCTCAAGTACCACGAAGGCGAACCGGTCATCAAAGATATCGCGCGCGTCTCCAAGCCCGGCCGGCGCGTCTACGCGAAGATCCGCGATCTGCCGAAATTCTACGGCGGACTCGGCATTTCGATCCTGTCGACGCCGCGCGGCGTCATGTCGGACAGTGAGGCTCGCGCCAACAATGTCGGCGGCGAAGTCCTCTGCACCGTATTCTGATCGGAAGGCGGGAAACATCATGTCGCGTATCGGCAAAAATCCGGTGACCGTGCCTGCGGGCGTCACCGTCGAAGTCAAAGGCCAAGAGGTCGTCGTCGCGGGCAAGACCGGGCGTCGCTCGCTCGTGCTCCATCGCGAGATCTCGGCGGCGGTCAAGGACGGCAAGGTCGTGTTCGTGCCGCGCAGCCAGTCGAAGCTGGCGCGCTCGGCGTGGGGCACGTCGCGCGCCCTCGTGGCCAACATGGTCAAGGGCGCCCAGGCCGGTTTCGAGCGCAATCTCGAGATCAACGGCGTGGGTTTCCGCGCCGACGTCCAGGGCAAGAACCTGATGCTCAAGATCGGATACAGCCACGAAATCGCCTTCCCGATCCCCGAAGGCATCGCGATCAAGGTCGGCGACAAGAACGTGGCGCTGAGCGTCACGGGCGCCGACCGCCAGCAGGTCGGCCAAGTCGCCGCCGAAATCCGCCAACTGCGTCGCCCCGAGCCCTATAAGGGCAAGGGCATCAAGTACGCCGACGAGACGATCCGTCGCAAAGAAGGCAAGAAGAAGTAAGGAACCGCACCCATGGACAAGGCAAAGCTCTTGCACGACCGCCGCACGGCGCGGGTGCGGCATTCGCTCCGCGCCAAGGCGGCGGGGCGCGTGCGTCTCTCGGTGTTCCGCTCGTCGAAGCACATCTACGCCCAGGTCATCGACGACGCCACCGGCGTCACGATGGCGGCCGCTTCGAGCGTGGACAAGGAACTGAAGGGCGCCATCAAAGGCGGTGCTGACATCGACGCGGCCAAGGCCGTGGGCGTGCTGGTGGCCAAGCGCGCCATCGCCAAGGGCATCAAGGAAGTCGCCTTCGACCGCGGCGGCTACCGCTACCACGGTCGCATTCGCGCGCTGGCAGATGCCGCGCGCGAAGGCGGCCTGTCGTTCTGATTTCGAATTCGAGGAAGGGTTTCCATGGCACGCAAGGGTGGTGAAGGCGAACGCGGTCCCGGCCGCGGCCGTCGCGACGGTCAGGGCGATCGCCCGCGCGATCGCGACGAAGCCGAACTCGTCGAAAAGCTCGTCGCCATCAATCGCGTCGCGAAGGTGGTGAAGGGCGGCAAGCGCTTCGGCTTCGCCGCGATCGTCGTCGTCGGCGACGGCAAGGGCAAGGTCGGCTACGGCACGGGCAAAGCCCGCGAAGTGCCCGAGGCGATCCGCAAGGCGACCGAATACGCCAAGCGCGCCATGCAGCGCGTCCCCTTGCGCGAAGGCCGCACGCTGCACCACGACGTGCGCGGCCATTTCGGCGCGGGCCACGTCGTGCTCCGCTCGGCCGAGCCGGGCACGGGCATCATCGCCGGCGGACCGATGCGCGCCATCTTCGAAAGCCTCGGGATCCAGGACATCGTCGCCAAATCGACGGGCACCTCCAACCCGCACAACATGATCAAGGCCACGTTCGACGCCTTCACGCGCATGTCGAGCCCGCGCAACGTCGCGGCCAAGCGCGGCAAGAAGATCGCGGACATCGTCGGCCGCCGCGAAACCGACGCGGCCGCGGCCTGATCCGCTCCAGGAGAGAATCCATGTCCGCCAAGAAGACCGTCACGGTAAAGCAGATCGCCAGCGTCCTCGGCCGCCGTCCGGGCCAGAAGGAAACGCTCGTCGGTCTCGGCCTCAAGCGGGTCGGCGCCGTGCGCACGCTCGAGGACACGCCCTCGGTGCGCGGCATGATCCGCAAAGTGCAGCATTTGGTGCAGGTCCAGGGCTGAAGGCGAAAGCCTCGGTCCTCCGCCGCACCCCTTTCGATCGATTGGAACGTCCCATGAAGCTCAACGAAATTCGCGACAACAAGGGCGCCCGCAAGGGCCGCAAGATTCTCGGCCGCGGCATCGGCTCGGGTCTCGGCAAGACGTCGGGTCGCGGCGGCAAGGGCCAGACCGCGCGGTCGGGCGTGGCGCTGAACGGCTTCGAAGGCGGCCAGACGCCGATCTATCGCCGCCTGCCCAAGCGCGGCTTCAACAACATTTTCCGGCTCGACTACCAGGAGATCAACCTCGGCAAGCTGCAGTGGGCGATCGACGAGAAGCGCGTCGATGCATCCAAGCCGATCGACGCCAAGACGCTGGTCGCGGCCGGCATTCTGCGCCGCGAGTTCGACGGTCTGCGCGTGCTCGGCGACGGCGGCGACGATTTCAAGGCCAAGGTGCACCTCGTCGCGCACGGGGCCACGAAGAGCGCCGTCGCGGCGGTCGAAAAGGCCGGCGGCAAGATCGAAATCGTCGTGACCAAGCGCGAGAAGGTCGAAGCGGACAAGGCCAAGAAGCGCGAACGCCAAGCCAAGCGCAAGGCCAAGGAAGCCAAAAAGGGCGGCGGCAAGGCGGCTTGATTCGCCCGGTCGCGCGTCCCTAAATCGGCAAGGACCGGGCGGGGCTTGCGGCAAACGGATCGGAAAGAGGCGTTGGGCGGATGGCATCGGCGGCGGAACAGCTCGCGCAGTCCCTGAATTGGGGCGCGTTTTCGAAGGCGACGGAACTCAAGAACCGTCTGTGGTTCACGCTGGGCGCGCTCGTCGTCTACCGCATCGGGACCTACATCCCGCTGCCCGGCATCGATCCGGGCATTCTGCGCGAGATTTTCGAAAGCCAGCGCGGCGGCATTCTGGGCATGTTCGACATGTTCTCGGGCGGCGCTCTGGGCCGCATGACGCTGTTCGCGCTCAACATCATGCCCTACATCACGGCCTCGATCATCGTGCAGCTGATGACGGCCGTCTCCCCGCAGCTCGAAGCCCTCAAGAAAGAGGGCGAGGCGGGCCGCAAGACGCTGAACCAGTACACCCGCTATCTCACGCTTTTCCTCGCTTTGTTCCAGTCTTTCGGCATCGCGGTCGGGCTCGAGGGCATGCGCGGGTCGGTTGCGGGTGCCGTCATCGATCCGGGCTGGGGCTTCCGCTTCACCTGCGTCGTCACGCTCACGGGCGGCACGATGTTCCTGATGTGGCTCGGCGAGCAGATCACCCAGCGCGGCGTGGGCAACGGCATTTCGCTGATCATCTTCGCGGGCATCATCGCGAACCTGCCGCAGGCTTTGGGCGCCACGCTCGAAATGGGCCGCACGGGCGCGATCTCGACCTTCGTCATTCTGGTGCTGCTCGTGATGGCGGTGCTGGTGGTGATGGCGATCGTGTTCGTCGAGCGCGCCCAGCGCCGCATCGTCGTGCAGTACCCGAAGCGCCAGGTCGGCAACAAGATGTACGGCGGGGAATCCTCGCACCTGCCCTTGAAGCTCAACACGTCGGGCGTGATCCCGCCGATTTTCGCCTCCTCGCTGCTGCTGCTGCCGCTCACCTTCGCCAATTTCAACCAGACCAACGAAATTGTCTGGCTCACCTGGCTCACGACGAATCTCGCGCACGGCCAGCCGCTCTATATCGCGCTCTACGTGGCGCTGATCGTTTTCTTCGCCTTCTTCTACACGGCCGTCGTCTTCAATCCGGTCGAGACGGCGGACAATCTCAAGAAATACGGCGGCTTCGTGCCCGGCATCCGGCCCGGCAAGAATACGGCCGACTATCTCGATTTCGTGCTCACGCGTCTTACCGTGGTCGGGGCGGCGTATCTGGCCGTGATCTGCGTTCTGCCCGAAATCCTGATCAGCCAGTATTCCGTGCCGTTCTATTTCGGCGGCACCTCGCTGCTGATCGTGGTTTCGGTTACGATGGATACGGTTGCCCAAGTCCATTCCCATCTGCTCGCACACCAGTACGAAGGCCTGATAAAGAAGTCCAAGCTGCGCGGAACGCGGCGCTGAAAACGAAAAATCGGGAGTCGACGCCTATGAACATCGTGCTGTTGGGCCCGCCGGGCGCCGGCAAGGGGACGCAAGCCAAGCGTATCGAAAAAGCACTCGGCCTCGTCCAGCTCTCCACCGGCGACATGCTGCGCGCGGCCGTGGCCGCGGGCACCGAAGTGGGCCGCAAGGCCAAGGCCGTTATGGAAGCGGGCAAGCTCGTGTCCGACGACATTCTGATCGGCATGATCGCCGAGCGAATCGGCGAACCGGACTGCAAAAGCGGGTTCATCCTCGACGGTTTCCCGCGCACGGTGGCGCAGGCCGAGGCGCTCGACGCGATGCTGAAGGCGCGGGGGCTCAAGCTCGACCATTGCATCGAAATGCGGGTCGACGATGCGGCGCTCGTCGCGCGCATTTCGGGCCGCTACAGCTGCAAGAGCTGCGGTGCCGTCTACCACGACGAGACGCGCCCGACGCGCGTCGCCGGAACCTGCGACTCGTGCGGCTCCAAGGAGCTGCTGCGCCGCCCCGACGACAAAGCCGAAACCGTGGCTGCACGCCTAAAGGCATACCACGAGCAAACGGCCCCGATCATTCCCTACTACCGCGACCACGGCGCACTGCGCTCGGTCGATGGAATGGCGGACATGGATGCGGTCACAGGCGAGCTTGCAAAGCTGTTGGGCAAGCCGATTGCGGCGGTTTAAGGGGGTATCCGGAGACGTCAAGATTCTTTTGCGAGCGCGGTTGACTCGAGGGCGCGGGTGCATATAATGCGCGCCTCTCGGTGGTCGGTGGGCCAGGACGGGACGCATGGGTATTGCCAAGCGTCGCCTTCTTGGAGCCGCAAAAAACCGGGTTAAGTAACTGGACGAAAAAGGAATTCAAGCATTCGGGCCGCCAGCCCCAAACCCCGGACGGGTGGGGGTGTCGGCGGCCTCGAACCGACGAAATCAAGTGTGCGGCGTCCGCCGCAGCAAAACAGAGACGAAGGAGAGCCGACGTGGCGCGTATTGCTGGCGTCAACATTCCCACGGGCAAGCGCGTTGTCATCGCGCTGCGCTACATTTTCGGTGTCGGTCCTGCTTTGGCCGCCGACATCTGCAAAAAGGTGGGAATTCCCGATGCGAAGCGGGTCAATCAGCTCTCCGACGAGGAAGTGCTGAAGATCCGCGAGTGCATCGACCGCGAATTCCGCGTCGAGGGCGACCTGCGCCGCGAAATCGCGATGAACATCAAGCGCATGATGGATATGGGTGCGTATCGCGGCCTGCGCCATCGCAAGGGTCTGCCGGTGCGCGGCCAGCGCACCCACACGAACGCGCGCACCCGCAAGGGCAAGGCGCGGCCGATCGCTGGCAAGAAGGTCGCCGCGCGCAAGTAATCCCCGCCGCGCAAGTAGCCTGAAGCATTCCGAGACATTCGAGGATACCAACGATGGCCGAGAAAAAAGCAGCAGCCGCAGCAGGGCGTCCGCGCCGCCGCGAGCGCAAGAACATCATTTCGGGCGTGGCGCACGTCAACGCGTCGTTCAACAACACGATGATCACCATCACCGACGCGCAGGGCAACACGATTTCGTGGTCCTCGTCGGGCACGCAAGGCTTCAAGGGCAGCCGCAAATCGACGCCCTATGCCGCCCAGATGGCTGCCGAAGACGCCGGCAAGAAGGCCATGGAACACGGCATGCGCACGATCGAAGTGGAAGTGAAGGGTCCGGGTGCGGGCCGCGAGTCGGCGCTGCGCGCGCTGCAGGCGGTCGGCTTCCAGATCACGTCGATCCGCGACGTGACGCCGATCCCGCACAACGGCTGCCGCCCGCCGAAGCGTCGCCGCGTCTAAGCCCCAGGGCGACCCCGACCGGGCGCGCCCGCCGCTTCCGGTATCCACGGCAACAGACGAAATCGTATGCGGGATCGGGGTCGGCGCTCTTCGGCGCCCTTGCCTCCCGATCCAGCAAGACCGCCCGAAAGGTGATCCTCGTGCTGCAGAAGAACTGGAAAGAACTGATTAAGCCCCAGAAGCTCGACATCGAGCCCGGCGACGACGCCAAGCGCGAAGCGACCGTCGTCGCCGAGCCGCTGGAGCGCGGTTTCGGCCTCACGCTCGGCAACGCGCTGCGCCGCGTGCTGCTCTCGTCGCTGCAGGGTGCCGCGATCACGACGATCAAGATCGAAGGCGTGCTGCACGAGTTTTCGTCGATTCCGGGCGTGCGCGAAGACGTGACCGACGTGGTGCTGAACATCAAAGCGATCGCCTTGCGCATGCACGGCGACGGCCCCAAGCGCATCGTGCTGAAGGCCACAGGCCCCGGCGAAGTGCGCGCGGGCCAGATCGAAACCGGCCACGACATCGAGGTGATGAACCCCGACCACGTGATCTGCACGCTCGACGACGGCGCCAAGCTCATGATGGAAATGACCGTCGAGAGCGGCAAGGGCTACGTTCCGGGTGCGACCTCGCGCCCGGCCGACGCGCCCATCGGCATCATCCCGGTCGACGCGCTGTTCAGCCCCGTGCGCAAGGTCTCGTACAAGATCGAAAACACGCGCGTGGGCCAGGTCACCGACTACGACAAGCTGTCGATGCGCATCGAAACCAACGGCGCCATCACGCCGGAAGACGCCGTGGCCTTGGCCGCGCGCATCCTCCAGGACCAGCTGCAGCTCTTCATCAATTTCGAAGAGCCGAACGCCGAACGGGTCGAAGAGAAGGTCGGCGATCTGCCGTTCAACAAGAACCTGCTCTTGAAGGTCGACGAGCTCGAACTGTCCGTTCGCTCGGCCAACTGCCTCAAGAACGACAACATCATCTATATCGGCGACCTCGTTCAGAAGTCGGAAGCCGAGATGCTGCGTACGCCCAATTTCGGCCGCAAGTCGCTCAACGAGATCAAGGAAGTGCTGTCGCAGATGGGTCTGCATCTGGGCATGCAGATCGTCGGCTGGCCGCCCGAGAACATCGAAGAGCTCGCCAAGAAACTCGAAGAGCCGTATTGAGCGGCTGTTCGCCGAAGGAGTAGAGAGTCATGCGTCACGGAGTAGCCGGCCGTAAAATGGGCCGCACCTCGCCGCACCGCCAAGCAACGCTCGCCAACATGGCGGTGTCGCTGATCGTGCACGAGCAGATCAAGACCACGGTTTCCAAGGCCAAGGAGCTGCGCCCCTACGTCGACCAGCTGATCACGCTGGGCAAGAAGGGCGGCCTTGCCAATCGGCGCCGTGCTTTGTCGATGCTGCAGGACACGATTGTGGCGCAGAAGCTGTTCGGGCCTTTGGCCGAGCGCTACAAGGCGCGCGCCGGCGGCTACACGCGCGTGCTGCGTGCGGGCATGCGCCACGGCGACGCGGCCTCGCTCGCGGTGATCGAGCTTGTGGACCGCGATCCGGAAGCCAAGGGTAAGGCCGACAAGGCGCGCGTCGCCGCCGAGCGCGAAGCCAACGAAAAGGCCGAAGCCGCGAACGCTTGAGCTTCGCGCCAACGCTTCGGGGACCAGCACAAACGGCGACGAGAAATCGGCGCCGTTTTTGTTTGGGCGCCGGGGATTTCGCGGAAGCGGGAAACACAGTTGTATTTGCATAAATAACTCGCGCGAAACCTCTTGCATTATTTTTTCGTTCTTGATATGTTTCCGACCATGGACGAGATCAAACGAACCGATGGTTTGCCGTTCGCGCGGCGGCTGGGCTTGCCGCCGCGCGAACGGTGCCCGCGCAATTGGTGGAAAATCACGGTGTGGCTGATCGCGTTTTTTTGGCTGTGGTCGAACTTTCAGTTCACCTACGACATCGTCGAGATCGACGACGGTTCGGCGCCAAGTTTCGGACCGTATATTGAGTCGCGCTTCATCGACGGTCGTGCGGCAGCGGTTCGGGTGCGCGCACCCTTGTCGGGCGAAAAATCCCCCGCTGCAATTGTGTTGGAACCGGTCAAATCTTGGAAATGGTCGGTCGAGTATTACGTCGTGCCGCAGCCGCAACGGGGCCTCGACGCACAGCGCATCAAACTTTTCGCCGGCCACGCCTCTTTCGGCCAGCGATGCGTCGTTATCCTGCGCTGGAAGTCGGGAATCGCAAATCTCGACGGCTGCGTGCCATACGCGCCTCAAACAGGTTAGGCCGCTGCAAAACCTCAAATTCGGGAAAGAGAACAAAAGATGAAAATGCTGTCATATTCGACCGGAGCCTCGACTTGGGCCGAACAAGAAACCAGATCGTCGCGACTTCCGGGAACGCACAACGGCCCCGGCGATGCGTTTCGCCATATCATTTGGATCGCCGAAGAAGCCCGCACGCGGGGGGCGCTGCCGGCCTGGGCAATGGGCGAGGCCAATGAGATTAAGGGGAACTATAGGGCGATCGACGAGAAAGATCGCCAAAAGCCGGACGAGGCGGAGATGGATCGTTCCAACAACAACGGGATCGCGCTGCGCATTGCGCGTGCGGCGAACAGTCGCGAAGACGTCGTGCGATTGGCCCGGGCGGAGATTGAGGCCGCCTACGAGCATGGCGGCAGCGGCGCGAACGGGACCGCACGCTATCTTCCGCAGGAACGGTGGGGCGATATTGAAGGCCACGGTCCGCGCGACAATTGGCCGCCCGCTTGGAAGGACGACGCTGCACTGCGCGTCGAACGTCTGCTGACGGTGCCCGTCGAGAATTGGACAGAAGACGATGTGCGCGCGGTGCAGGCGTCGCGGCTCTATTGGCATAGCGGCAACCCGCGCCAGGCCGAAGCCTTCGAGAAGGTGAAGAGTTGGTTCGAATCGTCCGAGACGCGCCGCCGCAACCAATTGCGCACGTCGCATGGCCCTGTCACCGTCGATCCCTACAAGCGCGGCGACGGCACCAAGGTCGATGGCCATACGCGCAGCCTGCCCGCAAACCGCTGAGCGGGGTTTTTGCCGGTCAGGCGACGGTTTCGGGAAGGACGACCGGGTCGGCGTCAAGCTTGACCGCGAGGCGTGCCGCGTCCGTGCGCACGACGAGGAAATCGACGGGCTCGGCTGCACTCGGGTTGCGCTCCTGGTGCGGCACTTGCGGTGCGAAATAGGCGAAGTCGCCTTTTTCGATTGTGCTCGCGAATTCGAGGCGGGCGCCCCAGCGAATTTCGGCCGTGCCGCGCATCACCTGGATCAGCACCTCGTGGT
>JBILXZ010000058.1:0-16737 GCA_044378015.1 Tagaea sp. | reverse complement strand
CGAATGGAGCCAGCCTTCGCCGGAAGTTTGGCGCTTCCGCCTGCGCCAGGGCGTGCGCTTCCACGACGGCACGCCGTTCACCGCCGACGACGTCGTGTTCTCGTACGGCCGCGTCACCACGGGCGGCTCGAACCTCAAGGGCAACTTCGTCTCGGCCAAGGGGATCCGCAAGATCGACGATTTCACGGTCGAATTCGACACCAACGGCGTCGATCCGATCTTCCCCGACCAGCTCACGACCTGGGGCATCATGTCGAAGGCGTGGGCGGAGAAGAACAACGCCACCGTCGCCGCCGACCTCACCAAAAACGAAGAGAGCTTCGCCACCCGCAACGCCAACGGCACCGGGCCGTTCGTGCTGCGCCTGCGCGAGCCCGACGTGCGCACCGTGCTGGTGCCCAACCCCAACTGGTGGGACAAGCCCGCGCACAACATCTCGGAAGCCACGTTCTTCCGCATCGGCAACGACGCCACGCGCATCGCGGCCCTGCTGTCGGGCGAGGTGGATTTCGTCTACACCGTGCCGCCGCAGGACCAGCCGCGCCTGACGGCGACGCCGGGCCTCAAGATCGTGCAGGGGCCGGAGCTGCGCATCATCTATCTGTCGTTCGACCAGCTGCGCGCCGAGCTGACGGAATCGTCGGTGAAGGGCGTCAACCCCTTCAAGGACAAGCGCGTGCGCCAGGCCTTCTACCAGGCGATCGACGTCGAGGCGATCAAGAGCCGCGTGATGCGCAACCAGTCGGTGCCCACGGGCTCGCTCGTCGCACCCGGCGTCAACGGCTTCACGCCGGAAATGGCGCGCCGCGCGGCCCCGTACGATCCCGACGCCGCCAAGCGGCTGCTCGCGGAAGCGGGCTACCCCAACGGCTTCGAAGTCACGCTCGACTGCTCGAACGACCGCTACGTCAACGACGAGGCGATCTGCACGGCCGTCGTCGCGATGCTGGCGCGCGCGGGCATGAAGGTGAACCTCAACGCCCAGACGCGCGCGCGCTTCTTCGCCAAGATCAACACGCCCGTGTTCAACACCTCGTTCTACATGCTGGGCTGGACGCCTTCGACCTACGACGCGCACAACGTGCTGATCAGCCTCGTGCACAGCCGCGACATGGCCCGCTCGCGCGGCCTGTTCAACAACGGCGGCTATTCGAACCCCGAGGTCGACAAGCTCACCGACCTCGTGGCCTCGGAAAGCGACAAGGCCAAGCGCCAGGAATACATCAGCCGGGCCTTTAAGCATCTCGCCGACGATTTCGGCTACATCCCGCTCCACCAGCAGACCATCGTGTGGGCGATGAAGCAGAACGTCGACGTGGTGCAGATGGCCGACAACTACTTCCCCTTGCGTCTCGTCAACATCAAGTAGGCGCGCATCGGACGGGGGCTGCGGCGTTCCTCGGTATCGGGCGCGCCGCAGCCCTCGCCTTTTTTCGAGGATCGACATGAGCCAAATTCCCGTCACCGTGCTGACCGGCTATCTGGGCGCCGGCAAGACCACGCTCCTCAACCGCATCCTCACCGAGGACCACGGCCGGAAATACGCGGTCATCATCAACGAATTCGGCGAATCCAACATCGACAACGATCTCGTCGTCGGCGCGGACGAGGAAATCTTCGAGATGAACAACGGCTGCATCTGCTGCACCGTGCGCGGCGATCTGGTGCGCATCATCGCAGGGCTCATGAAGCGCGCCGACAAGCTCGACGGCATCATCGTGGAAACGACCGGCCTCGCCAATCCCGCCCCCGTGGCGCAGACCTTCTTCATGGACGACGAGGTTCGCGCCAAGACGGCGTTGGACGCGATCGTCACGGTCGTCGACGCGCGCTTCTTCCTCGAGCGCCTCGCCGACAGCCGCGAAGCCGAAGACCAGGTCGCTTTCGCCGACGTGGTGCTCGTGAACAAAACCGATCTCGTGGGCGCGGACGAACTCAAGGCGGTCGAAGCCAAGGTGCGCGCGATCAACCCCTACGCCAAGCAGCACCGCACCCGGAACAGCAAGATCGCGCTCGACGCGATCCTCGACAAGGGCGCTTTCGATCTGCAGCGCATCCTGGCGATCGAACCTGCCTCCCTCAAGCACCACGACCACGACCACCACGATCCCGACCACGTGCACGGGCCCGATTGCGACCATGACCACGGGCACGACCACGGGCACGACCACCATGGGCACGATCACCACGACCATGCGGCGCCGCATGCTTCGCACGACGTCACGGTGTCTTCGATCTCGCTCGGCATCGACGGCGAAATCGATCCCGAAAAATTCCAGCAATGGATCGGCCAGGTGCTGGCGCAGTCGGGTGCGGATATTCTGCGCTCGAAGGGCATCCTGTCGGTCAAAGACGCGCGCCAGCGCTTCGTGTTCCAGGCCGTGCACATGATCGCGGATTCGACGTGGGGCCTCGAATGGAAGCCCGGCGACAAGCGCGCGTCCAAGCTCGTGTTCATCGGCCGCAATCTCGACCGCGAAAAACTCGCCGCCGGTTTCGAAAGCTGCCGGGCCTAGGGCGTCGCGCGCATGGCCGATCCGCGGGGTTTCGACATCGGGCTTACGGACTACGGCGACCGCGATTTCGCGCGCTTCCTGCGCCGCTCGTTCGCGCGTTCGACGGGCCTGTCGACGGCGTCGCTCGCCAAGCCCGTCGTCGGCATCGCGGCCACGCCGTCGGATTTCAACAACTGCCACCGCACGATGGACGAGCTCGTCGCCGCCGTCGTGCGCGGAATAACGGCGGCGGGCGCTTTGGCGCGCGTCTTCCCGACCGTGTCGCTGGGCGAGGTGTTCCTCGAGCCCACGAGCCTCGTCTACCGCAATCTGATGGCGATGGACACCGAGGAGATGGTGCGCGCCCAGCCGATGGACGCCGTCGTGCTGATCGGCGGCTGCGACAAAACCGTGCCCGCCCAGCTGATGGGGGCCGTGTCGGCCGATCGGCCCGCGATCCAGCTCGTCGCGGGGCCGATGATGACCGGCCGCCATCGCGGCCAGCGCTTGGGCGCGTGCACGGACTGCCGCAGCTTCTGGGGCAAGTACCGCGCGGGCAGCATCGACAAGGCCGAGATCGACGCGGTCGAAGGCCGCTTGGCCGTCACGGCGGGCACCTGCGCGGTGATGGGCACGGCCAGCACGATGGCCTGCATCGCCGAAACGCTCGGCATGTCGTTGCCGGGCACGGCCGCCATTCCGGCCGTGCATGCGGCCCGTCTGGTCGCCGCCGAAGAAACCGGCCGGGCCGCCGTCGGCCTCGTCGCCAGCGGCTTGCGGCCCGGGAAAATCGTGACGCGGAAATCCGTCGAAAACGCGCTGCGCGTGCTGATGGCGCTCGGCGGTTCGACCAATGCGGTCGTGCATCTCGCCGCCATCGCCGGGCGCCGGGGGATCGCGATCGACTTCGACCGGCTCAATCGCATTTCGGACGAAACGCCGGTGCTGGTCGATCTGAAGCCCGTCGGCGAAGGCTACATGGAGGATTTTTTCGCGGCCGGCGGCGTGGGTGCCGTCTTGCGCGAATTGAAGCCGCTCTTGCATCTCGACACGATCGACGTCGAAGGCCGGACTTTGGGCGAGCGGCTCGCCGAACCGCTCGACTGGGTCGACCGCAGCATCGTGAAGCCGTTCGAAGCGCCCGTCTCGCCTGTCGGCGGTTTGATCGCTCTGCGCGGCAGCCTGGCGCCCGAGGGCGCGATCTTCAAGCGCGCGGCCGCCACGCCCGCTTTGTTCGAAACGCAAGGCCGTGCGGTCGTGTTCGAGGATCTGGCGGATCTCGCCAGGCGCATCGACGATCCCGATCTCGACGTCGCGGCCGACGATTTTCTGGTCCTCAAAAACGCCGGCCCGCACGCGGCGGGCATGCCGGAAGCAGGCTATCTGCCGATCCCGAAAAAGCTCGCGCGCCAGGGCGTCAAAGACATGGTGCGCATTTCCGACGCGCGCATGTCGGGCACGGCATTCGGCACGATCGTGCTGCATGTGGCGCCCGAATCCGCCGTCGGCGGTCCGCTTGCGGCCGTGCGCAACGGCGATCGCATTCGTCTGTCGGTTTCGGCCAAGACGATCGATCTGCTGGTCGGTCCGGCCGAGATCGCCCGGCGCCTGGAAGGCCTCGTTCCGCCGCCGATGCCCAAGCGCGGCTACCGCAATCTCTATCGCCGCAGCGTGCTGCAGGCCCCGCAAGGCTGCGATTTCGATTTTCTGGCGGGAGCGCCTTAGCGAAACGCCGCCAGACCGCGTTTCTGCCAGCCCTCGGGATCGAAATTCTCCGGCGCCAGCCACCCCTCGAACGCGGCTTTGATCCGGGGCCAATCGCCGTCGACCATCGCGAACCAAGCCGTGTCGCGACTGCGCCCTTTGACGATCATGTGCCGGCGGAACAGCCCCTCGTAGGCGAAGCCCAAGCGCAGGGCCGCGCGCTTCGAGGGCTCGTTCAGATCGTTGCATTTCCACTCGAAGCGCCGGTAGCCGAGCGTTTCGAAGACGTGCCGCGCGATCAGATACTGCGCCTCGGTGGCCGCGACCGTGCGCTGCAGGGCGGGCGTGTAGAGGATCGAGCCGACCTCGATCGCGCGATGCGCGCGCTCGATGCGCATCAGCGAAAGCCAGCCGATCGCGCGGTCGTTCTTGTCGGCCACCGCCCAGTAGATCGGATCGCCCGTGCCGGCCGCGATCTTCCGCACATGCTCGGCAAACGACGCTTTGTCGGGATAGGGCCCCGTCGAAAGATAGGCCCATTGCTGTTCTTTCGACGCCCCGTGCGACAGCGCGTGGAGCCCGTCCGTATCGCGGGCCGGATCGAGCGGACGCAAGCGGCAATAGCGGCCCTCGAGCACGCAGTGCGTCGGCTGCGGGGCGGCGTGGACGGCGATTTCGGGTCCCAGCGGAATATCCATGTCTGTCGGCCTCACGACGGGACGGGCATTGTGGCAGAGCGCGCGCGATGGCAGAAGAAAAAGCATGAACGCTTCGCTCGATTCGGCCCGGCACCAGCTCAAATCGATATTCGGGTTCGACGATTTCCGCCCCGGCCAGGAAGCGGTGATCGCGGCCGTGCTGGCGGGCGAAAACGTGCTCGCCGTGATGCCGACGGGGGCGGGCAAATCGCTGTGCTACCAGCTGCCCGCACTCGTGCGCGGCGGGCTTACTGTCGTCGTATCGCCGCTCATCGCGCTCATGCGCGACCAGGTGGGGCAGCTGCGCGAATACGGCGTCGAAGCCGCAAGCCTCAACTCGTCCAACGACGCCGCCGACAATGCGGCCGTGCGGCGCGCCATCCGCGAGGACCGGCTGCGCCTTCTCTATGTGGCGCCCGAACGCCTCGTGCGCGAGGACATGCGCGAATTGCTGGCCGAGGCGCACACGACCCTGCTTGCGATCGACGAAGCGCACTGCGTGTCGCAATGGGGCCACGATTTTCGCCCCGAATATCTGGCGATCGGGCGTATTCGGCGCGAGCTCGGCGACGTGCCGACCGTGGCCCTCACCGCGACCGCCGATGCGCCCACGCGCGCCGACATCGAGAGCAAGCTCTTCTCGACGCCGCCGCGCCTGTTCGTGCGCTCGTTCGACCGGCCCAATCTGCGGCTGGCCATGCGCCCCAAGCAGCAGGCGCGCCAGCAGATCGCGGCGTTCCTGGCCGAGCGCAAGGGCCAGAGCGGCATCGTCTATTGCGCTTCGCGCAAGCGCACCGAAGAGCTTGCCGAAGCGTTTTCCAAATCCGGCATTCGCGCCGTGCCCTACCATGCCGGGCTCGACGTGCGCGTGCGAAACGCCAACCAGGATCTGTTTCTGCAGGAAGACGGCGTGGTCGTTTGCGCGACGGTGGCCTTCGGCATGGGCATCGACAAACCCGACGTGCGCTTCGTCGTGCACGCCGATCTGCCGTCCAACGTGGAGAGCTACTACCAGGAAATCGGTCGTGCCGGCCGCGACGGGCTGCCCGCCGATACGCTCACGCTGTTCGGGCTCGACGACATGCGCCTGCGGCGCATGCAGATCGAACAGAGCGACGCGCCCGACGAGCGCAAGCGCATCGAGCGCCAGCGTTTCAACGCGCTGGTGGCTTTGTGCGAAGCGCCGAGCTGCCGCCGCCAGTCGCTGCTCGCCTATTTCGGCGAAGCCTCGCAGCCTTGCGGCAATTGCGACCTTTGCCAGGACGGCGTCGAAACGGCCGACGCGACGGTCGACGCGCAGAAGGCCATGTCGGCGATGCTGCGCACGGGCGAACGGTTCGGCACCGAGCATCTCGTGCTCGTGCTGACCGGGGCGGGCGGAGCCGCGATCGAGCGCTACGGCCATGCCGCCTTGCCGACCTACGGCGTGGGCAAACACCGCAGCCCCGGCGAATGGCGGTCGATCTTCCGGCAGATGTCGGCGGCCGGCCTCATCGCACTCGACATTGCCGGGCACGGATCCTGGTCCGTGACCGAGACGGGCCGTGCGGTGCTGCGCGGGGCCGAAAAATTCGCCGTGCGCAAGGACGCGCTGTGGGCCGGCAAGGCCGAAAAGAAGACCGCGAAGGGCGCGCCAGCGACCGCGCCCGCCGACGGCGAATTGCTGGCGGCGCTCAAATCGCTGCGCACGCGCCTTGCCAAAGAGCTGCGCCAGCCCGCCTATGTGGTGTTCGCCGACCGCAGCCTGATCGAGATGGCGGCGATCAGGCCGCAGAGTCTCGACGACATGCGCCTCGTGCACGGCGTGGGGGCGGCCAAACTCGAACGCTACGGCAGGCCGTTCCTGGACGTGGTGCGCGCGCATCCGCGCTGAAACGATTTTCGCCGCCGCGTCAGTTCATCGCGGCGCCGAAGGACGAGGCGCGCGGCCGGTAGAAGCCGTTCTTGGGGCCTTCGAAGACGCGCTTGACGTCCGGATGCTCGACCGGTCCGCGCTCGGCGTCGGGCAGCAGATTCTGCTCGCTGACATAGGCCTGGTAGGCGCCCTGCTGGTCGTTGATCGCGTAGAGATGGTAGAAGGGCTGGTCTTTTCGCGGACGAAGATCGGCCGGGATCGCGTCGTACCATTCCTGCGTGTTCGCGAACACCGGATCGACGTCGAACACCACGCCGCGGAAATCGTAGACGCGGTGGCGCACGATTTCGCCGATCCGGAATCTCGCTTCGCGAATCGCCATGTCAGCCGCCCGCGAAATTCGATTTGGAAAGATTGCGCAGCGCCAGATTCATCGACGAACGCATCGCCCCCTCGTCGGCCGGTCTGCACCAGCCGCGCAGCAGCACGGTCACGCCGTCTTTGGCGTATTTGACGACGATCGCCTCGGGGCCCGGATCGGCAAGACAGCGCGGATCGCCGGCCGCGAGCTTCACCAAGCGCGCGCACGCGTGCTCGATGTCGGCCTCGTCGGGCACCGCGACCTCGAAATCCAGCCGCTTCGACCGGTACTTCGAATGGTTCACGACCTTGTCGCCCCAGATTTTGCCGTTCGGGATCAGAACCTGGACATTGTCGTCGGTGCGGATGTCGGTCACGAACAGGTCGATCGCCTCGACCACGCCCTGCACCCCGCCCGCATCGATGCGCTCGCCGACCCGGTAGGGGCGGAAGGCAAGCAGCATCACGCCGGCCGCGACGTTGGACAACGTGCCTTGCAGCGCCAGGCCCACGGCCAACCCGGCGGCGCCGAACACGGCGATAAGGCTCGCCGTCTGGATGCCGAACTGGGACAGCGCCGCCAGCACCACGACGACGAGGATGAGATAGCGCGACAGACTCGCAAGGAAGCGCGCGAGCGTAAGCTCGACCTTGCCGACGCGCTCGAGCGTGGTGGCCACGCCGCGCTGCACAACGCCGGCAAGCCAGATGCCGACGACCAGAATCGCGATTCCGGCCGCGAAAGGCGGGCCGTAGCCGAGCAGGAAATTCCGGCCCTGCACGATCAGATCCATCGCGATCTCTCCCCGTTTCGCCGAATCTGGATTAGGATAGCGTCATGGCTGCACCTGCGCGCAATGCTCCGCCCTCCAAGGACTCCCCGGCCAAAGGCCCGCCCGCGAAGGCCGCGGCCGGCAAGGCCGCGATCGGCAAAAAGCCGGACAGCCCGGACGACGCTCCGCCGCCGCCGCCTGCCTCGAACCGTGCCCGCATGTTGCGGTTCGTGGTGATCGGCGCCGCCGCGCTGTCGGTGCTGCTGGTGGCGGGGGTCGGCCTTTACATCGGCCGGGGCGGCGAACCGGAGCCGCCGCCTTTGACCGTCGACGATGTGAGCCCGCCGATGCCCGCCCCGCGCCCGCCCGCGATCGGTCCGGTGCGCCAGGGCGATCTCAACGAGGAATTGTGGCGCCGCATGGGCGTGCGGCCCGAGGGCGAGTAGGGCGGCGGTCATTGCGCGGTCCAGCCGCCGTCCACCGAGAGGCTCGCGCCGCGAATCTGGTCGGCGGCGGGCGAACACAAAAACGCGGCGAGGCCGCCGATCTGCTCGGGCGTGGCGAATTCGTGCGACGGCTGCTTTTCGGCCAGCAATTCGATCTTTGCCGCTTCGCCCGAAATGCCCTTGCGCGCGGCGAGCGCGTCGATCTGCTTCTGCACGAGCGGGGTCAGCACCCAGCCCGGGCAGATCGCGTTGGCGGTGATGCCGCTCTTGGCCGTTTCGAGCGCCACGACCTTCGTGAGGCCGATAAGCCCGTGCTTGGCCGCCACATAGGCTGCCTTCTCGGCCGAGGCGACGAGCCCGTGCGCCGAGGCGATATTCACGATGCGGCCCCAATTGCGCTTCTTCATTTCCGGCAGCGCCGCGCGGATCGCCTGGAAGCACGAGGTGAGATTGAGCTGGATGACCTTGTCCCACATTTCGAGCGGGAAGGCGTCGACGGGCGCCACATGCTGCATGCCGGCATTGTTGACGAGGATGTCGACCGAGCCCAGTTCGCGCGCGGTATCGGCCACGAGCCCCGCCACCTGCTCGGGCTTGGTCATGTCGGCGCCCGAATAGGCGATCTTGGCCCCGCCCGCGCCGAGCTCGGCGCGCAGCGAAGCGATCGCGGCCGCATCGCCGAAGCCGTTCAGCATCACATTGGCGCCTTGGGCCGCGAGCGCGCGCGCAATGCCGAGGCCGATGCCGCTGGTCGAGCCCGTCACGATCGCCGATTTGCCCTCAAGCATGTGCCGATATCCTTTCCCGTTCGCGCGCGTTTGTGCCAAACAGTTCTAGCGCCTGGGCACGGCCCAAGCCAGACCGATCCAAACGCCGCTCCGAGCGTCCGTGCCGCCCATGACCCAAACCCAAGCTTTGATCGCGGTGCTGTACGGCTGGGTCCTGCCGCTCCTGCATGTGCTGTTGGCACCGGGAATCGGCGGCTGGCGCCCGCCGCCCGGTTCGGGCTGCCCGATCGGCCACCGTTTCGGCTGGCTCGTGCTGGTGCTGCTGCTGGGGCCGGTGGGCTGGCTGATGTTCGCGACCCGCAAGCGGCGGCGCGTGCCGCCTGCTTCTTGAAGCCGGGCTACTTCCTGAAAAACGCGTCGGCGGCGGAGCGATGTTTGCCTTTGGCGTCGATGGCCGCTTGCGCGCGCGCGATTTCGCTTTGGAGCCGTTCGATATAGGCTTCGAGTTCGGCAATGCCCCAGGCCGACAGATCCTTGGGTTTGGCGAGCTTGTTTTTGGGTTCCAGATCTTCGAATTCCACGGTTTTTCTCCCCGGCGAACAAGACGGCAAGCGAGGCTGCGATGACTCTCCCCCAAACCATGTCCGCCGTCGAGATGTACGGCCCCGGCGGGCCCGACGTGCTGCGCCTGGCCACGACGAAACTGCCGACCCTCGCCGAGGGCGAAGTGCTGATCGAAGTGGCGGCGGCCGGGGTCAATCGGCCCGACGTGCTGCAGCGGACCGGCAAATATCCGCCGCCGCCGGGCGCTCCCGAAACGCTGGGCCTCGAAGTGGCCGGCACCGTGGTGGCGACGGCGCCCGGCGTTGCGTGGCCGGTTGTCGGCATGCGCGTGTGCGCGCTCGTGGCGGGCGGGGGCTATGCGCAATACGCGGCCGCCCCGGCGCTGCAATGCCTGCCGATCCCGGGCGCGCTCGGCGACGTCGAAGCCGCCGCGATCCCCGAAACGTTTTTCACCGTGTGGACGAACGTGTTCGAACGCGGCGGCTTGAAGGCCGGCGAATATTTCATGGTGCATGGGGGCGCTTCCGGCATCGGCACCACGGCGATCCAGCTTGCCAAAGCGTTCGGCGCGCACGTGCTCGCGACCGTCGGCTCGGCCGAAAAATGCGCGGCCGTCGCCAAGCTCGGGGCCGACCGCGCGGTCGACTACAAGCGCGAAGATTTCGTCGAGGCCGCCAAAGCCTTTACCGGCGGCCACGGCATCGATCTCACGCTCGACATGGTCGGCGGCGACTATTTCATGCGCAATGTCGAGGCGGCGGCCGTCGAAGGGCGCATCGTGCAGATCGCGTTTCTGCGCGGCTCGAAAATCGAAGTGGCCCTCGACCCGATCATGCGCAAGCGACTCACCTATACGGGTTCGACCTTGCGGCCGCGCAGCGTGGCGCAGAAGGGCGCGATCGCCGCCGCCTTGCGCGAAAAAGTGTGGCCGCTGCTGGCCAGGGCCCAAGTCCGGCCGCTGATCTACAAAACTTTCCCGCTGGCAGAAGCCGCCGCCGCCCACGCGCTGATGGAGGCCGATACGCATATCGGCAAGATCGTGCTGACGGTCGGGAAATAGGTTACCAAACGCGACAAAAGGCAACCGCAACCTGTTTAAGCTATTGATTTCGCTAACATGTCGCCTCAATGGCGATTTTCGGCAACAGGTTGCCGAGACCCTGATTTGCCGGTTTCGAAGCGGCAAAGTGGAATTCGGCAACGAATGGCGCTGGGATACAGACATTCAATAAATTTATCCTATAAAGGAAAAATTATCAATTTTTCATTGAACCTCGCGCCGCCGCCAGCGCTTCTTCGATCAATTCGAGATCGCCGATATGGTTCGCCAGCAGCAGCACCAGCTTGGCGTTGAATTTGGCCGACGCGGCGTCGTCGAGATCGCGATGCGCTTCGACGAGCTTGGCGTAGAACGCATCCGCATCGGCAAAACCGGACTCGTCGCGCAGCTTCGCCATGCTCACATCTCCTTGCCGCAGGCGCGGGCATAGGCGGCCCGTATCGCGTCCGCATCGAACCGCCGCAGGCGGCAGCACACATATTGGTCGGGCCGGAACAGATACGCCGTGCCGGGGGCCGCGTCGTAGCGCCGATGCGCGAGCCCGTCCGGATCGTCGGCGGCGTCGATCGCCGCGACCGAGATCGGCAGGTCGGGCAACGCGGGCGGCACTTCGCCGAACACGAGCAGCGTGAAGCCGCCTTTGAGCCGGTCGAGCAGCCAGCCTTTCGCGAGGGGCGCGTCGATCGCGGGCGAACCCGGCGCGGGGCCGCCCGCGAACGGTTCGGCGTCTTGCGTCGACAAGGGCGAGTGGGCGTAGTGCGTCGCCTGCGACAAGCGCCCGGAATTGACGAGACGGCGCGCGAAGGCGCGGTGCGGGGCAAGCTCGAGCACGGCGTCGCGGAAGAGTTTGGCGGCGGCGTTCTTGGGCGTGATGAAATCGGTCGCGCGCGTCGAATGCAGGATGTTTTCGTCCGCCGCCATTCCGCGCTCGGCATCGTAGCTGTCGAGCAGCTTCGCGGGCGCGCGGGCCTCGAGCACGGCGCAAAGCTTCCACACGAGATTGTCGGCATCCTGCACGCCGGAATTGGCCCCGCGTGCGCCGAACGGGCTCACCTGGTGGGCGGCGTCGCCCGCAAACAGCACGCGCCCGTGGCGCAGCCGCTTGAGCCGCCGGCATTGGAACGTGTAGACGCTGACCCATTCGAGCTCGAACGGCACATCCGGCCCCAGCATCGCGGCCACGCGCGGCACCACGCGCGCGGGGTCCTTCTCGGCCGTCGGATCGGCGTCGCGCCCGAGCTGGAAATCGATGCGCCACAGATCGTCGGGCTGTTTGTGCAGCAGGGTCGAGCCGCCTTCGTGGAATGGCGGATCGAACCAGAACCAGCGCTCGGTCGGGAATTCCGCCTGCATGCGCACGTCGGCGATCAGGAAGCGGTCTTCGAACACGCGGCCTTTGAAATCGAGCCCCAGCATTTTGCGCGCGGGGCTGCGCGCTCCGTCGCACGCCACGACCCAGTCGGCTTCGATGCGATAGGCGCCCGCAGGCGTTTCGATCTCGATGCCGACACGGTCGGCGCGGGCGTCGATCGCCGCGACCTTGCTCGCGAAACGCAGATCGAGATCGGGCAGCGCCAAGGCGCGGTCGACCAGAAATTTCTCGAGCCAGTATTGCTGCAGATTGACGAAGGCTGGAAACCGGTGCCCGCCCTCGGGCAAGAGATCGAACGCGTAGACCTGCTGGTCCCCGCGGAACACTTTGCCGACCTGCCAGGTGACGCCCTTCTCGACGACGGGGTCGGCGCAGCCGAGCCGGTCGAGGATTTCGAGCGTGCGTTTGGCGTAGCACAGCCCGCGCGAGCCGTGCGACACGCTCGTGTCGTCGTCGAGCAGCACGACGCTTCGCCCGCGCTGCGCCAGATCGATGGCCGTCGCAAGCCCGACGGGGCCGGCACCGATCACGACAACCGGATGGCGCACGGGACTTGCGGCCGTGCTGTCGGGGCTCCGGCGGAATTCGTACTGCGGATAGACGAAGCCCATCGCGCCTACGCGCGCTCGAGCGCGAGGGCGATCCCCTGGCCCACGCCGATGCACATGGTGGCGAGCGCGCGTTTTTTGCCCGTCTCGACGAGTTCGCGCGCGGCCGTCATCGCGAGGCGCGCGCCCGACATGCCGAGCGGATGGCCGAGCGCGATGGCGCCGCCGTTGGGGTTCACGTGCGCGGCGTCGTCGGCGATGCCCAGCTCGCGCAGGACGGCGAGTGCTTGGGCGGCGAAGGCTTCGTTGAGTTCGAGCATGTCGAGATCGGCGATCGTCCAACCCAGACGCGCCAGCAGCTTGCGCGTGGCGGGGGCGGGACCGATCCCCATGATGCGGGGGGCCACGCCCGCCGTCGCCGCGCCCGCGATGCGCGCAAGCGGATCGAGGCCGAAGCGCTCGACGGTCGCTTCGCTCGCCACCAGCAAAGCCGCAGCGCCGTCGTTGACGCCCGAGGCGTTGCCGGCCGTGACGGTGCCGCCCGCGCGGAACGGCGCTTTGAGCTTGGCGAGCGCTTCGAGCGAGGTCGCGCGCGGATGCTCGTCCGCTTCGACGCGCAGCGTCTCTTTGCCTTTGCGCGTCTCGACGCCGACGATTTCCCGCGCCAGGCGCCCGCTTGCCTGGGCGGCCAAGGCGCGCTGCTGGCTGCGCAGCGCGAACGCGTCCTGGTCTTCGCGCGAAACGCCGAATTCGGCGGCGACGTTCTCGGCCGTCTCGGGCATCGAATCGATGCCGTGCATCTGCTTCATCAGCGGATTGACGAAGCGCCAGCCGATCGTGGTGTCGTAGATCGCAGGCTCGCGCCCGAAGGCGGCTTCCGATTTCGGCATCGCGAAGGGCGCGCGGCTCATGCTTTCGACCCCGCCCGCCACGACCATGTCGCATTCGCCCGCGCGGATCGCGCGCGCGGCATAGGCGAGCGCGTCGAGGCCCGAGCCGCACAGGCGGTTGATCGTGGTGCCGGAAATTTCCGCCGGCAGGCCCGCCAGCAGCAGCGCCATGCGCGCGACGTTGCGGTTGTCTTCGCCGGCCTGGTTGGCGCAGCCGTAGACGACGTCGTCGAGCATCGCCCAATCCACGCGCGCATTGCGCCGCACGAGTTCGCGCAGCGGCGCCGCGGCGAGATCGTCGGCGCGAATGCCCGAAAGCGCGCCGCCGTAGCGGCCGATCGGCGTGCGGATCGCGTCGACGATGTAGGCTTCGCTCATGGTGCGGCCTCTCTGGCGACGAGACGGTTGAGGCGCGGGCTGGCGCGGTAGCGGTCCTCGCCGTAGTGGCGCTTGAGATTGTCGAGCACGGTCTTGACGAGGTCGAGGCCGATCTCGTTTCCCCACTCGAACGGCCCCTTGGGGTAGTTCACGCCCAGCGTCATCGCAAGATCGATGTCTTCGGGGCTCGCCACGCCGTGCTGGGCCATGTCGAGCGCTTCGTTGACGAGCATCGCCACCGTGCGCAGCACCACGAGGCCGGGCGCGTCGTCGGTCAGCGAAACGGCGATCCCCATCGCCTGGAAGAAGCCCGCCGCCGAGGCGGCCGCCTGGCCGGTCGCCTGGTCGGCGACCGAAATCGCGATGCGGGTGGCGCTCGCGTAGTCGAGCGCCAGGTCGAAGAGCGCCAGCTCGTTTTCGCCCGTGTCGCGCGCGCGTCGGGTGGCACTGCGCCCGTCGGAGAGATGCAAGACCGTGCCGTCGACCAGCAGGCGCGGGCCCGCCTCGCTCGCCGGCCGGCGATGCACGAACAGGCCCGCCTGCTTGGCGCGCGCCAGCAGCGGCTCGAGCCGTTCGTCCTCGCCCTCGCGCGTGACCTGGACGGGCTTGGGTGCGGGCGGTTCGCTCGAGACCGCCGGTTTCTCCGCCCCCGGCCCGTAGGCGAAAAACCCACGCCCGCTTTTGCGCCCGAGGCGGCCTGCGGCCACCATCTCGCTCTGCACGTGCGAGGGCAGATAGCGCGGATCCTCGAAGGTGGCGGCGTAGACCGCGCGCGTGACCGCGAAATTCACGTCGTGCCCGATCATGTCCATCAGCGCGCACGGCCCCATCTTGAAGCCGCCCGCCTCGCACATCGCGGCGTCGAGCGTTGCGGCGTCGATCGCGCGCTCGCCCAGCAGGCGCAACGCCTCGCCGTAGAACGGCCTTGCGCAGCGGTTGACGACGAATCCCGGCGTGGAGATGGCGCGCACCGGCGTTTTGCCCCAGGCGCGCGCGGTGTCGCGCAAGGTTGCGGCCGTCGCTTCGTCGGTGCCGAGGCCCGACACGATTTCGACGAGTTTCATCGCCGGGGCGGGATTGAAGAAATGGAAACCCGCGACGCGGCCCGGCCGAGCGAGATCGCGCGCGAGGGCCGAGATCGACAGGGACGAGGTGTTGCTCGCCAGAATGCATTCGGGTGCGACGACCGCTTCGAGTTCGGCGAAGAGACCGCGCTTGGCGTCGACGTCCTCGACGATGGCTTCGATCGCGAGGGCGCACACGTCGAAATCGGCGAGGCTTTCGGCGGGCTCGATGCGGCCGAGGGCGGCCTCGGCTTTGTCGGCCGCGAGCTTGCCCTTGGCCACGCGCCCGTCGAAGCTTTTGGCCATGGCGGCGACGGCCGCATCGACCGCGCCGTCGCGCATGTCGAACAGCCGCACGCGGTGGCCCGCAAGGGCCGCCACTTGCGCGATGCCCGCTCCCATGGCGCCCGCCCCCACAATGCCGATGGTGCGGTCCGGTGCGATGGCGGCCATTTTCGTTTCCTTTCGGGTTGGCGCACCATGCCAAAGCCGTCGCCCGACCGCAACGGCCCGAAAAGGACCCCGGCAGACCGGAACATCGCGCCGCTGCTCTGTCGCATGCCGGCAGATGCGGGAGGAAGCTTTCGAGCGCCGTTTCGCGGCGCGCGCTTTGCGCGCGGCCGGATCAGCGTGCGGCGAGTTCGGCGGTGCGGTCGGTCAAAGCTCGGTTCAGCGCGTCGCGCAGATCGTCGGTTTCGCTTTGCTTGCGCAGGGAGTCGGCGAGTTTCTTGAGCTGCTCGAGCGCCATCTGGTCGGGTGTGAGCTTCGCAAGCGCCTTGACGTCCAGCTTCACGCTGTTGTCCGACGGATCGATCTTGAACAATTTGCGCTCGTCCGGGATTTCGAGGGGAGAAGGGCTGGTCGGCATCGGCGTCTCGACCGGCGTCGTGGTGCTGGTGCCAGCCTTGTCTTGAGCCAGGTTATCGTCGAAATTCTTCGGCCCGTTCAAAAGCTGATCGAGGTCCCGTTTGTATTGAGCCTTGATATTGGCGAAATTCTTCGGCCCGTTCTGAAGCTGATCGAAGTCCCGAAGCGCCTCCAGGCGGCGTTGCGGGTCTTTATTGAAACGCATTTCATATCCTGCCGTTGACAGTGCGTTCATAAATTCAGCAAAGTGAACCCTAAGTTCTCTATGCACAGGGTTGGAAATAGCCCAAGACGCCGCTGCTTCGCTGAATTTTTCCAGCCTGCGGAGTTCCTGCGCATCTCGCAAAAATTCTTTGGCTTCCGGAGAGATGGTAAAACTATCGCCGTCGTTGCGGTTTTTGAGTGTCAATTCGAGGTTCGCGAGCTGCTCGCTACCGTATTTTTCAACATAAGCGGTCTTCGCCCTGTCGTAGGCCTCCTTGGCCTCCCGCGCCATCCGGTCCGTGCCCTCCTTTTCGGCGGGAAGACCGGCGCGTAGCTTTGCGATCGACGCCTCGCGACTGGCCTTCGATTGTTCGAAGAGCGCGCGACCGCCGCCCTCGTTGGACGAGGTATCCAAGGGGGGGGGTATGTTGCTCCGCGCCATCCGGGCGAGCTCGGGAAAACGAACCGTATTCGAGTTAATCTCGGTCATGCGAATTCTCCACACAACAATCCAATAAAGCGATCTTCTATCGTTCCTAAAAACTAAATCAAATACACGCAAAAGTCAAGTCGCGGTCCGCCGATACATCTATTCGCCATCGCCGCGGTTCGGCGGATCAGCGTGCGGCGAGTTCGGCGGTGCGGTCGGTCAAAGCTCGGTTCAGCGCGTCGCGCAGATCGTCGGTTTCGCTTTGCTTGCGCAGGGAGTCGGCGAGTTTCTTGAGCTGCTC
>JBILXZ010000018.1:0-61887 GCA_044378015.1 Tagaea sp. | reverse complement strand
TCGACGCGGCCGCCCTGCTCGTCTACCGCGCCGCATGGACCAAGGACGTGCAAGGCGTGCGCGTCACGCGCGAAGCGTCGATGGCCAAGCTCTACGCGACCGAAATGGCGCAGCGCGCGGCCGACCGGGCCGTCCAGCTGCATGGCGGCCATGGCGTTGTCGCGGGCAACGTCGTCGAGCGCCTCTATCGCGAAGTGCGGGCGCTGCGCATCTACGAAGGCACGAGCGAGATCCAGAGACTCGTGATCGCAGGCCAGACCTTGGCCGCTTTTGCGGCGGAGGCGGGCCCGTGAAACTGCTCGAGCCCTTGCGTATCGGCACGACGACGCTGCCCAACCGGGTCCTTGTCCCTGCCATGGTCACGCGCCTGTCCGGCGAGGACGGCTACGTGAACGAAGGCATCGTCGAACGCTATGTGCGCTACGCGAAAGGCCATGTCGGGCTGATCGTGGTCGAGGCCATGGCCGTCCACGAGGCGAAATCGGGGCCGCTCTTGCGCCTGTCGCGCGACGAATTCGTGCCGGGCCATCGCGATCTCGTGGCGCGTGTCCACGAAGCGGGACCCTCAAAGATCGTTCCGCAGATCATCCATTTCATGAAGGTGGCGCGCTCGGGCTGGCGCCAGACGATCGACCAGCTGTCGCTTCAGGAAATCGACGGAATCGTCGACGCGTTTGCAGCCGCGGCAGGCCGCGCGCGCGAGGCGGGCTACGACGGGGTGGAACTGCATTCGGCGCATGCCTATACGCTGTCCTCGTTCCTGTCGCGGCGCAATATGCGGCGCGACGAATATGACGGGCGCACGCTGGAAGGCCGCTTGCGCCTGTTCGGCCGCGTGATGGCGCGCGTGCGCGCGACGGTCGGCAAGGACTGGCCTGTCGGCGTGCGTTTTCTGGCCGAGGAAGCGATCAAAGACGGCTATGCGCTACCCGACAGCCAGCGCATCGCGCTGCGCATGGCGCAGCTCGGCGTCGACTACATCTCGCTTTCGGTCGGCGGCAAGTTCGAGGACGCGATCCACAAGGAAGGTTCGCCGCTCTATCCCTACACGGGCTATTCGGGCGACCGCTGCATGCCGGGCGAGGCCTATCCGCCGCTGCCGCACGCGCACCTGGCCGCCGGCATCAAGGCGTTCGTCAACCAGCACGGCTACGACGTGCCCGTCGCCTCGGTCGGCAAGATCAGCGATCCGGCCGACGCCGAGCGGCTGCTCGCGACTGGCCAGGCCGACATGATCGGGATGGCGCGCCAGTTGCTGGCCGATCCGGACTGGGTCAAGAAAACGGCGGCCGGGCGCAGCGACGCGATTCTGCGCTGCATCTACTGCAATGTGTGCAAACAGCTCGACGAAAACTTCAAGCTCGTGAGCTGCTTCCTGTGGCCAAAAGGCTCGACGCAGGCGCCCGTCGAGGACCCAGCGCGCGAAGCGCCGCTGTGGCCCGCAGACGGACCCGCACTTTCGGCAAATGTCGAAAACGGCGTCGTGCGACTTGCCTGGAAGAAAGCGCTCGGCAAAATCGCGGGCTACGACATCCACCGCGCCGAGGCTGGCGGTGCGACCGCCATTGTCGAGGCCGTCAAAAGCGCGAAGTACGCCGACAAGCTCGTTTTGGGCGGCCTTGCCTACAGCTATTACGTGACCGCCTACGACGAGAACGGCCGCCACAGCGCGCCGTCGAACGTGGTCGCCGTCGATCCCGCCCTGCCCCGCTTCGAAATCGCCGGATCTGTCCATGTCTGAGCAGCTTCGCATGTCGCACTCCGCCCATGCCGACGATTTCGCGCGCCGCAACCTGCCGCCGCGATCCGCGTGGCCCGAGATGTTTTTCGCGCTGCCGGAGCTCTACTACCCGAAGCACCTCAATGCGGCCGTCGAACTGCTCGATGCCGCCGTCGCGCGCGGCTGGGGCGGGCGCGCCTGCATCCGCTTCGGCATGCAGGTGTGGACCTACGCCGATCTGCTGGCGCAGGCCAACCGCATCGCGCGCGTGCTCGTTGAGGATTGCGGACTCAAGCCCGGCAATCGCGTGCTGTTGCGCAGCGCCAACAACCCGCAGATGGTCGCTTGCTGGTTTGCAGTGCTCAAAGCGGGCGGCATCGCCGTTGCCACGATGCCGCTGCTGCGCGCCAAGGAACTGACCTACATCCTGCAGAAGGCCGAGATCGCCCTCGCCTTGTGCGACGCACGCTTGGCGGACGAGATGGAAAAGGCCAAAGCGGCCGCCCCTGTCTGCCGCGACATCGTCTGTTTCAACGGCGACGCGTCCGACGGGCTCGAAAAGCGCGCAGCCGCCAAACCCGCTCTCTTCGACAATTGCCCGACGGCCGCCGACGACGTGGCACTGATCGCGTTCACCTCGGGAACCACAGGCCCGGCCAAAGGCACGATGCATTTCCATCGCGACGTGATGGCGATCTGCGACGCTTTCCCGCGCTACGTGCTGAAGCCCACGCCAGACGACATCTTCACCGGTTCGCCGCCGCTTGCCTTCACCTTCGGGCTCGGCGGCCTCGTGACGTTCCCGATGCGCTACGGCGCCTCGACTTTGCTGGCCGAGCGCGCCGCGCCCGAAGCGTTGCCGCAAATCGTGTCGGACGGCAAGGCCACGATCCTGTTCACGGCGCCGACCGCCTATCGCGCGGTCGCCGACAATGCCGACGCCAAAGCCTTTGCGACGCTGCGTCGCGGCGTATCGGCCGGCGAACATCTGCCCAAAGCGACGTTCGAATCGTGGGAGCGTTTTTGCGGCGTGCGGCTGATCGACGGGCTGGGCGCTACCGAGATGCTGCATATCTTCGTGGCAGCCGCTCCCGAGGACATGATCGCAGGTGCCACGGGCCGCGCCATCCCAGGCTATGCCGCCTGCATTCTCGCCGAAGACGGCACGGCTTTGCCGCCCGGCGAAGTCGGGCGCCTGGCGGTACGCGGCCCCACCGGTTGCCGTTATCTCGCCGACCCCGAACGCCAGTCGAAATACGTGCAGAACGGCTGGAACCTGACCGGCGACGCCTACAAAATGGATGAGCGCGGCTATTTCTGGTACCAGGCGCGCACCGACGACATGATCGTGACGGCCGGCTACAACGTGTCCGGCCCCGAAGTCGAAAGCGTGCTGGTCGAGCATCCCAAAGTGCGCGAATGCGCGGTCGTGGGCGTTGCCGACGCCGAGCGCGGCACGATCGTCAAAGCCTTTGTCGTGCTGCGCGACGCGCGGCATGCCGATGCGGCGACGGTCAAGGAACTGCAGGACCACGTCAAGGCGACCATCGCGCCTTACAAATACCCGCGCGCCGTCGAATTTCTCGAGAAGCTGCCGCGAACCGAAACCGGAAAAGTGCAGCGTTTCCGCCTGCGCGACGCCGCCAAAGCCTGATCTTGCCCCCTTACAAGCCGCCTGCGAAACTCCACCCATAACCAAGAACCCCACAGCCAAGAACCGGGAGCATCGACATGAAATACAAAATCCTCTTCGCCGCACTGGCCTTGACGGCTTCGGCCGTGCTGACCGAGCCCGCGAGCGCCCAGCAGGGCGTCAAGATCGGCCTCATCACCACCCAGTCCGGCCCCAATGCCGGCCTCGGCCGGGACATGGTCGACGGCTTCAACCTCGCCATCCGCCATGCGGGCGGCCGTTTGGGCGGCGTGCCGACCGAGCTTGTCGTCGGCGACGACCAGTTCCGCCCCGACGCCGGCAAAGCGCTTGCCGAACGCATGGTCCAGCGCGACCGCGTCGATATCGTGACCGGGGTGATCTTCTCGAACATCATGCTGGCGCTGTCGGACACGGTCCTCAAGGATCGCCGCGGCGTGTTTCTGGTGTCGGGCAATGCGGGGCCGTCGGAGCTCGCGGGCAAGGACTGCAACCCGAACTTCTTCTCGGCCTCGTGGCAGAACGACAATACGCACGAAGCCATGGGCCAGCACATGACGAACGCCGGCATCAAGCGCGCCTACATCATGGCGCCGAACTATCCGGCGGGGCGCGACGCGCTTGCGGGCTTCAAACGCTTCTTCAAGGGCGAGGTCGTCGGCGAGGTCTACACGCAGCTCGGCCAGACCGACTATGCGGCCGAACTCGCAGCGCTCCGCGCGGCACGCCCCGAAGCGACCTACATCTTCTATCCGGGCGGCATGGGTGTCGCTTACATCCGCCAATACGCCCAGCTCGGCCTGATGCCGCAGATCCCGCTGTTCGCGCCGTCTTTCTCGGCCGACCAGACGATCCTGCCCGGCGTCGGCGACGCCGCCGTCGGCATGTTCTCGTCGACTTTCTGGTCCGAAAGCCTCGGCAATCCGACCAACCAGAAATTCGTCGCCGATTTCGAAGCGAGCTTCAACCGCATCCCGAGCCCCTATGCGGCCCAAAGCTACGACGCGGCGATGATGATCGACGCCGCCCTCAAGGCGACCGGCGGCAGCCTTGCAAACAAGGACGCTTTCCGAAACGCGCTGCGCACCGCGAACTTCCAGTCCGTGCGCGGGCCATTCAAGTTCAACACCAACCACTTCCCGATCCAGAACTACTACCTCACCCAGATCGGCAAAGACGAGAAAGGCCGCCTCGTCAACCAGATGCGCGGCATCATCTTCTCGGGCCACGCGGACGCCTATGTCGGCGAATGCAAGATGAAGTGACCTGAGTGCTGCCCCTCGCCGTCCACGCGACGGCGAGGGGCGCTTCTTTTGCGGAACGACTTCGCTTTGTCCCTGCTTCTCTTCCTCGAACAGACGCTCAACGGCCTGCAGCTGGGCGTGACGCTGTTTTTGATGGCGGCCGGCCTCACGCTGGTGTTCGGCATCATGAACATGGTCAATCTGGCGCACGGCTCGCTCTACATGGTGGGGGCCTTTTTCGCCGCCAGCTTCACCCAATGGACCGGCAGCTTTTTCCTCGCATTGCCGCTCGCGATTCTTTCGACGTTTGTCGTCGGCGTGCTGGTCGAAGCGGTAGCACTCCGCACCCTCTATGCGCGCGACCATCTCGACCAGGTTCTGGCCACGTTCGGGCTCATTCTGTTTTTCAACGAGCTCACCAAAATCGTATGGGGGCCGATTTCGATTTTCATGGACGTGCCGCCTGCGCTCGCGGGACGCGTCGAACTGATCGCAGGCGCACCCTACCCCGTCTACCGCTTGGCGGTGCTCGGCGTCGGTCTTGCTGTCGCATTGGGTCTCTGGTGGCTGATCGCGCGCACGCGCCTCGGCATGCTGATCCGCGCGGGCGCCTCGAACCGCGAGATGGTCGGCGCTTTGGGCGTCGACATCAGCCGACTCTACATGCTCGTGTTCGGCCTGGGTGCAGCGCTCGCGGCCCTAGCGGGTGCGATGGCGGGCCCCATCTACGTGGTCGAAATCGGCATGGGCGACGCGATGCTGATCAAGACGTTCGTCGTGATCGTGATCGGCGGCATCGGCTCGATCCGGGGCGCCTTCGTGGCGGCCGTGATCGTCGGCCTCGTCGACACGTTCGGGCGCATCGTGCCTGCCCAATTCGGCCTGCCGACCGCGATCGCGGAAATGGCAATCTACATCCTGATGGCCTGCGTGCTCTTCTTCAAACCCACCGGCCTGTTCGCGGCGCGCGCATGACCGTCCCCAAGCTCGACCGCCGCGCATGGTTCGTAATCGCACTGCTGGCGGCGCTCGCGTTGCTGCCTGTCGTCGCGATCGCGACCGGAACGGACTACCAGATAGCCCAGTTCCGCCGCATTCTGATCTTCGCGATCGCGGCGGTCAGTCTCGACCTGATCTTGGGCTATGGCGGCATGGTAAGCCTAGGCCACGCGGCGTTTTTCGGCGTCGGCGCCTATGTCGTCGCGATTCTGAACTGGCATGCCGCCCGCGAAGCGCCGTTGTTCGGCCTGATGCTGGGCTCGCACAATGTGCTGCTCACCTGGACCGCCGCTGTCGTGCTGTCGGGGGCGCTTGCGTGCCTGATCGGGCTCGTGAGCCTGCGCACCAGCGGCATCTATTTCATCATGATCACGCTTGCCTTCGCGCAGATGGTCTATTTCTTCTTCGTGAGCCTGCGCGCCTACGGCGGCGACGACGGGCTGCGCTTCCCGGGCGATACCGTCGTTCTGGGCCTGATCGACACCGAAAACGACGTCGCGTTCTACTATCTCGTATTCGGCATTCTCTGCGCGGTCCTCTACGCGACGCGCCGCCTGGTCAATTCGCGCTTCGGGATGGTCGTGCAAGGCTGCCGCGAGAACGAGCGCCGCATGAAGGCGCTCGGATTTCCCGCTTTCCGATACAAGCTCGCCTGCTTCTCGTTGGCGGGCGCTCTTGCGGGGCTGGCCGGCGCGCTGTTCGCCGCCAACGAAAGCTACATCAGCCCGTCGATCATGCATTGGACGCGCTCGGGCGACCTGATCGTGATGGTGGTGCTGGGCGGCATGGGAACGCTGGTCGGCCCCGTCGTCGGCGCCGTCGCGTTCCTGTTCCTCGAGAAGACGCTGCCCGACTACACCGAGCACTGGATGGTCGTCTTCGGCCCGATCCTGCTGCTGCTCGTGCTGTTCGCGCGTCGGGGCATTTTCGGCTGGTTTCTGCCCAAGGAGGATCGCCATGGCGGCGGCCACTGAGCGCAAGACTGCCGATGCTCTGCTGGCCGTCGACGGGCTTGTGAAGCGCTTCGGCGGCCTGCTTGCGACCGACAACGTGTCGCTCGGGATTCGCGAGGGCGAGATCCACGCGATCATCGGCCCGAACGGGGCGGGCAAGACCACGCTGATCGCACAGCTGGCCGGCGAGATGCTGCCCAACGCCGGAACGATCCGCTTTGCAGGATCCGACGTGACCGGCCTCGCGGTCGATGCGCGCGCGCGCCTCGGCATCGCGCGCTCCTACCAGATCACGCAGATCTTCAAAGGTTTCACGGCGCTCGACAATGTCGCGATGGCCGTGCAGGCGCAGGACGGCCACTCGTTCCGCGCCTGGGCGCTCGCGCGCGCGGACGATACCTTGCGCAGACCCGCGGCGGCGATCCTCGATCGGGTCGGGCTAGGGGCACGCAGCCACGTGCGCGCGGTCAATCTTGCGCACGGCGAGCAGCGTCAGCTCGAAATCGCAATGGCGCTCGCCACGCGCCCGCGACTCCTGCTGCTCGACGAGCCGATGGCCGGCATGGGCAAGGACGAGTCCGAGCGGATGACGGCCCTGCTCGCCAAACTCAAGGGCGAAGAAACCATTCTGCTGATCGAACACGACATGGACGTCGTATTCGCGCTCGCCGACCGCATCAGCGTGCTGGTCTACGGACGCGTGATCGCGACCGGCAGGCCCGACGAAATCCGCGCGAATGCCGCCGTGCGCGCAGCCTATCTGGGCGACGGCGATGCTTGAACTCGAAGCGGTCGAAACGAGCTACGGCGCCAGCCAAGTTCTGTTCGGGGTCGGCTTCAAGGTCGATGCGGGCGAGGTTGTGACCTTGCTCGGCCGCAACGGCATGGGCAAGACCACGACCGTGCGATCGATCATGGGCCTTGCGAAACCGCAGGCCGGTCGCGTGCGTTTCGACGGCAGCGACATTACGGCCCAACCCGCCTATCGCGTGGCGCGGGCCGGCATCGGTCTCGTTCCCGAAGGCCGGCAGATTTTTCCCAATCTCACTGTGCGCGAAAATCTCGTGGCGACGGCGCGCAGCGTCGGCCGCACCGGCTGGACGCTCGACAAGGTGCACGACTTTTTCCCGCGCCTGGCCGAGCGGGCCGCCAACATGGGCAACCAATTGTCGGGCGGCGAACAGCAGATGCTTGCGATCGGCCGCGCTTTGATGACGAACCCGAAATTGCTCATTCTCGACGAGGCGACCGAAGGCCTTGCCCCGCTTGTGCGCCGGGAAATCTGGCGTTGCTTGGCCGCCCTCAAGGCCGACGGCCAGGCCATCCTGGTCATCGACAAGAATCTCGAATCGCTCCTGAAGCTCGCGGATCGCCATGTCGTGATCGAAAAAGGCCGCGTCGTATGGCAAGGGTCGTCGGCCGCACTGGCGCAGGAACCGGCGATACAGCACCGCTATCTGGGTGTGTAACGGGCGGGTCCGGGCGGGGCTGCAACCGACATTTCACAATCGGGGGCTTGACCGTCGGAGTCCGATTCCCGCATGATTCTCAAGTCGATAGTCCGGCCGATTCGGGACCTCTTGGCATCCCGGTTGGCCGGTAGGGTGGGCGGCCCAATTCGCCCTTCCGGCCCCCGATACGACATCCGCGCGGGATCGCGGACCGGGCGCCGCTACGAAAGGAGGTGATCCAGTGCGCTTAGGATCGTTCAATTCCGGCTTCGGGCCGGGGCTTGCCGTGACCGCTTTGGAGAAATTCGAAGCTGGCCGCGTGCGGACGACGAACCAATCGATCGCCTCCGACGTGGCGTAAAGGGTCTTACCCTTACGGCATTCGATCCATCCCCCGCTGGGTCCCGCCCAGCGGGGGTTTCGTTTTGTGCTAGTCTTTCGATTATGAACGCAACGCAACCGCCCGCTCCCGAACTGCTGCACGACGCGCCCGAACCCGGCGTTCTGCGCCTCACTTTGAATCGGCCGAACGCGCGCAATGCGCTCAGCACCGCTCTGCTGGGAGCCATCGCCGATGCCCTCGACGCCGCAAGCACGGATCCCGCGATACATGCCGCAGTGCTGACGGGCGGGCCTGCGATCTTTGCGGCCGGGGCCGACATCAAGGAACTCGCCGCCCGCGACACGGCCGCCGCCCTCGACGATACGCGGGTCGGCCACTGGCAGCGCATCCGGCGTTTTCCCAAGCCCATTGTCGCCGCCGTCAACGGTTTGGCTTTGGGCGGCGGCTGCGAACTTGCGATGAGCGCCGATATAATCGTTGCCGGTGCAGGCGCCAAATTCGGCCAGCCCGAGATCAATCTCGGTCTCGTGCCCGGTGCGGGCGGCACGCAGATGCTTGCGCGCCTTGCGGGCGCGCAGATCGCCATGAAACTCGTGCTGTCCGGCGAAACGATCGACGCGGCAGAGGCCAAACAAAGCGGTCTTGTCGCCGAAACGGTCGCCGACGATGCCTGCCAGGCGCGCGCGGTCGCGCTTGCGGCGAAGATCGCGGCAAAACCCGCCCTTGCCGTGCGCTTGGGCAAAGAGCTGGTGCGCGCCGCGCGCGACGTTCCGCTCGAACAGGGCCTGCTGTTCGAGCGCAAGGCCTTCGCCGCTTTGATCGCGACCGCCGACTTCCGCGAAGGTGTGGCGGCCTTTCTCGAAAAACGCCCGGCGAAGTTCGCCGGACGATAGGCTGCTAACGGCGCGCGGGGCTGCGCGCGGGCAGCGGCTGGCGGCGGTCCATCTCGATCAGCAGACGGCGCGCGCGCTCGGCATCGCTCGGCTGGAATCCGAGCGCGATGCGCGCAGCGGCGCTGCGCGCACGCTCGAAATTCTCGCCCTCGAGGATGCGTCCCGCCCGTGCCGCATAGGCATAGGCAAGCGCCGGATCGCGGGAAACGCCGGCACCTTGCTCGTGGATCAAGGCGAGATTGAGCATCGCATGGCCGTGGCCCTGGGCTGCGGCACGAGCGAACCAATCGGCCGCGATCGCCGCATCGCGCGGCACGCCTTCACCGGCTCGGTAGAGATGTCCCATCGAGAATTGGGCTTCCGCATTCCCCGCCTCGGCCAGTCCCAGCCACGCGAACCATGCGACGGTATAGTCGCCTTCAAGATAGGCTTTGAGACCGTCATCGTAGGTCGCGGCCTGCGGCGGCGCAGGCGGCGTCTGCGCGCCAACGCCGGGCGGAACGGCAAATAGAAAAAGCGCTAGGAGACGCGCGAACATAAGGTTCCTCCGCACCACGATGGACCGGGCGCACGAGTCCTAACCGACGATCCGCATCGGCTCTCGACGCCTACGCGCCCTGCCCGATCATCGACAGAAATTCGCGCCGCGTCGACGGATTGTTTCGGAACACGCCCAGCATGCGCGAGGTCACCATCGACACGCCGGTCTTGTGCACGCCGCGCGTCGTCATGCATTGGTGCTGCGCTTGGATCACGACCGCAACGCCCTTTGGGGCGAGCACGTCCTGGATGGCGTTGGCAATCTGGGCGGTGAGCTTTTCCTGGATCTGCAGGCGCTTGGCATACGCGTCGACGACGCGCGCGAGCTTGGAAATGCCGACGACGCGTTTGCTCGGCAGATACGCGACATGCGCCTTGCCGACGATCGGCACCATATGGTGCTCGCAATGGCTCTCGAAACCGATGTCCCGCAGCACAACCATTTCGTCGTAGCCGTCGGTCTCCTCGAAGGTGCGCTGCAACAGCTCGACCGGGTCGATTTCGTAGCCCTGGAAGAATTCTTCGTAGGCACGCACGACGCGTGCGGGCGTATCGACCAATCCCTCGCGCGACACGTCGTCGCCGGTCCAACGCAGCAATGTCCGCACGGCGGCCTCGGCTTCGGCGCGCGTCGGCCGGTCGCTGGCGCTGCCAGCACTTTGGAGTGGCAGAGCATCGCCAAAGGTATCCATCGCAAAATCCTTCTGCTCGCAGCGGCCAAAACAACCGCCTCAGCAAAGTCGTGCGATTTTCGCCGATTTCAAGCGGCGCACGATTTCTCCACCAAATCATTGAAAAAACGTAATTTTCCAAAAAAAAGAAACGGGCCGACCCCGCCCAATGCGAAGTCGGCCCGCAATTTTCGGCAGCAATTGCGACCGGCTTAGACGCCGATCTGCCCGCCGCCGTTTTTGGTTACCATGACCACAGACGGGCGCGGCGGCACATTGGCCTGGAAGTCGGGCCAACGCGTCGGCACTTCGTCGTAGGTCGGCAGCTTGCCGAACGGCGCATAGTCGCGCGCGCCGTCCGTGCCGGGATGCTGCACGGCGATGGTCATCGCCTGCGTATCCGAGGTGAAGTTGATGCCGCAGATCTCGGCACCCACCGGCACGCGGAAGAACATCTTCGACGTACCGCGCAGCGCACCTTCGGTTTCCATCGCATAGACGCCGTCGGCAGTGCCAGAAGCAGGCTTCCAGGCGGTGCCTTGGTCGGTACCGACCCAGAGGCGGCCGCGCGGATCGATCGCAAGATTGTCCGGGCACGCGAACCAGCCGTTCTTGCTGGTGGCGGGGTTGTACATGGCGTTCACGGCCGGATTGGCAGGGTTGCCGCAACGCACCAGGATTTCCCAACGGAAACGCGTGGCCGTCTGGTCGTTGTTCGCGTACGTGAACTCGATCAGATGGCCCCAGTTGTTCGACGCGCGCGGGTTGGACGGATCGACCTGGGCGGCCGTGCGGTTCGCATTGTTGGTCAGCGCCAAATAGACCTTGCCGGTGCGCGCGTTGGCTTCGAAGTCTTCGGGGCGGTCCATCTTGGTCGCACCGATCACGTCGGCCGCCCGACGCGCTTCGATCAGCACATCGGCCTGGCTGTTGAAACCGTTGGCGGCCGTGAGCGGACCCTGGCCATGCACCAGCGGCAGCCATTCGCCCGAACCGTCGGCATTGAACTTGGCGACGTAGAGCGTGCCTTCGTCGAGCAAGTTCATGTTGGCTTGGCGGTTGTTGCGGTCGAAGCGGCCGGCGGTCACGAACTTGAACGCATACTCGAAGCGCTCGTCGTCGCCCGAATAGACGACCACGCGGCCGTTCGGGGCAACGATGGTTTCGGCACCCTCATGCTTGCTGCGGCCCATGGCGGTACGCTTGACCGGCACCGAGTTCGGATCGTACGGATCGACTTCGACGATCCAGCCGAAACGGTTCGGCTCGTTGGGCTCCTTGGCGACATTGAATCGGTCGTAGTGCGTGCCCCACGCATACCAAGCCGAGGGCACGCCGTAGCGGCGATGGTTGGCGGTTTCGGCGTGGCCAGCAGGCAGGGTGCCGTTGAAATAGCCGTGGAAGTTCTCCTCGGCCATCAGATAGGTACCCCACGGCGACATGCCGCCAGCGCAGTTGTTGATCGTGCCCATCACGGCACGGCCGGTCGTGTCGGCCGACGTCTTCAAACGATCGTGGCCTGCAGCGGGTCCCGAAATGCGCATCGGCGTCATGGCCGTGATGCGGCGATTCATCTGGCCGCCGCGCACATAGCTCCATTTGCCGTTCGACCCCTTGCGGATCTCGACGATCGAGCCGCCATGGGCGGCCATTTCGACGTCGCAGATTTCCTTCGTCATCTTCGACATGTCGGGGCGGCCGTCGGGCTGCATCACGCCGCGGAACATGAGCTCGGGGCTCGTGTATTCGTGGTTGACGCACATCAGCGCTTGGGTCGCCGTATTGCCGCCCATCGGCAGCGGGGCCAGACCCACATAGTCGCAATTGTAGCCGAACTGCGTGAGCTGCTTGGCGCCCGTCTGGTTGGCCGGATCGAAATCGGCCGCGATCGTGAAGAGCGGATCGCCCCAACGGATCAGAATGTCAGCCGTGTAGCCGGGGGCGACGTGATGCTTCTCGTCGACGCCATGTTCGATTTCGGTGAAGCTGAAGGTCGGTCGAGCGCCGGTCTGCGCTGCTGCACCTTCGATCGATCCGGCATAGGCCGCGATCGCCGTCGTCGCGAGCAGCCCGCCCATCAGATCGCGGCGCCCGAGACGGGTCGCAATCACGTCGCCGATCGTCGTGTTGGCGGTCGGGTTCGACGGAATGTCTTCGGAGACTTCGTAGAGTTCGCCCATCGTCAACCCGGCATATTCCGGGCGCGTGGCGAGCGTCGCATAATCCTTCGCAGTCATGGGGAGGCCTCCAGATAAAGGGATTCGAGACCCGACTGGATACCAATACCGCATTACAAAAAGATTACAGCACCGGTGACAATTTCTCGATTACAACGTGGCAGCGACGTAGAAAAGTCCGGCCATGCCGACGGCGGCGGCCGGCATGATCCAAAAGCCGGCATCGCCGCGCCCCTTGTTGCGCAGATTGAAGACATGGCGAACGCTCGCACCCACGCAGGCAATCCCTGCCAGCAGCGCCCAATTCCATTCATGGCCCCAAGTACTGCCGTAGTTCTTCGACAGCATGATGAAGACGATCGGCAGCGTGAAATAATTGTTGTGCAGCGAGCGGAACTTCGCCTGGTTGGCAAAACGATATTGTGGCGTGCGGCCTTCGCGCGTCGCGTCGACCAATTCGCGCTGGTTGGGAAGAATGATCAGCCACACATTCGCGGTCATGATCGTGCCGATGACCGCACCCACATGGATGTAGGCCGCATGCGGCGCCATCACGCGCGTGAGCAGGTAGGCGAGCACCACGAAACCGACGAAGGTAGCGACCGTCGCCGCGAACGAGTTGCCTTCCGCCCAGCTGGATTTCCACATTTGATCGTAGAGGATCCAGCACACCGCGATCACGCCGAGCGAAAAAGCCGCAGCGCCCAGCGTGCCGAACGACGCAAAAAACGGATGCGTCAGAAACGAACCGCCTGACCCGACATAGTAGACGAGCGACAGCAGCAGCACGCCGGAAATCCAGGTGAAGGCCGCTTCCCATTTGAACCAATGCAACTCGGCGGGCAGCGTGGGCGGGGCGACGGCGAATTTCTCGACGCGATAAAAGCCGCCGCCATGAACGAGCCACGTCTCGCCTTCCACGCGGTCGCGCGGCACTTCGGGGGCGCGGAACTTCGATTCGAGCCAGTTGAAATAGAAAGAAGAGCCGATCCACGCGATGCCGGTGATCACATGGGTCCATCGCACGACCATATCGAGCCATTCGGGCAGCAGCTGGAGCATTGTCTTCCGTTCCCTTCAAGAGCCGCGATATGTGGAATAGCTCCACGGACTGACCAACAGCGGCACATGATAGTTCCCGTCCGCCTCCGCAAACCCGACCGGGATCGGCACGATGTCGAGGAATGCCGGATTGGGCAGAACCAGACCCATTTCGCGAAAATAAACACCGATATGGAAGCGCAATTCGTAGCGCCCTGGCTTGAAGGAATCGGGCCCCATCAGCAGCTTGTCCGTGCGCCCGTCTTTGTTGGTGCGATAGTCCGCAACCAAGACCGGCGCGCCGTCGGAGATCCGCCACAATTCGACACGCACGCCGACAGCAGGTTTGCCGTTCATCGTGTCGAGAATATGGGTCGAAAGCTTGGCCATCGCTGCTCCCACATGTGAAGTCTTCGTCGGTTCGTTGCGGTGCACCTTAGATGCTCGTTTCGGCAGCGACAAGGGAGGCTGAAACAGCATATTTTGTTTGCAAATTGTCGCTTTATTGTGCAAATCGACCGTCAAATGCGAAACGCTGTTGGCTCTCACAGGCGGCACGAAGCTTGCCTAGCGGGAGATGGTTTCGCACGGCGCAGTACACAGCAGGCTGGAGGCTCGATCTCGTGGCAGACATTGCGGCAAACAACATTGGCGCCAAAAATTTTGTCGATATCGACCGCGTCAGCCTCGTCTATCGCACCAAGGACGGCGACACGCTCGCCCTCAAGGACGCCGACGTAAAAATCGCCAAGGGCGAATTCGTGTCGGTGGTCGGCCCGTCGGGATGCGGCAAGTCGACTCTGCTGAAGCTGGTTTCGGGGCTCTACACCGCGACCACGGGCAACGTGATCGTCGGCGGCACGGAGGTTACGGGACCGCTCAAGATCTGCGGCATGGCCTTCCAGAATTCGATCATGCTGCCTTGGCGCACGCTGATCGACAACGTGCTGCTGCCTCTCGAGATCGTCGAACCGCATGCCCGCACGTTCCGGCGCGACCGCGACAAACACGTGGCAGCGGCCAAAGAGCTGCTCGCGACGGTCGGCCTTTCCGGTTTCGAAGAGAAATTTCCGTGGCAATTGTCGGGCGGCATGCAGCAGCGCGGTTCGTTGTGCCGCGCTCTCATCCACAGTCCCGAATTGCTGCTGCTCGACGAGCCGTTCGCGGCTCTCGACGCTTTCACGCGCGAAGAATTGTGGGACGTCGTCCAGGCGCTTTGGATCAAGAAGCGGCCGACAGTCATGCTGATCACGCACGATCTGCGCGAGGCCGTGTATCTCTCGGACCGCGTTTTCATGATGAGTGCGCGACCGGGCCGCATCATCTCGACCAACTCCGTCGAATTCGCGCGACCGCGCACCCCCGAAGACGCGTTCAGACCGGAATTCGTGGACATCGTGCACCGACTGCGCGACGAAATCTCGGTCGTGCGTGCGAAAAAATAGGCGCATGCACGTAAGTCGGCGAATCCTCGGCAGGTTTCCGCGCGCCACCGCGCATGTCGAAAATGGGCGATTCGCTGACAGACTCCGGCCGTCCGAGGATCGCGTTTCGAAAATGCCTGGCAGCGCAACGGCGATTAAGCGCGCCGCAGCGACATGAGTACAATGCAGATCGAGCCGGCGCTCGACGCGCTTGCAGAGCGTGTGGCCGATCCGGTCGTTCGGTTGGCGCGCGACGGACGCATCCTGTTTGCCAATGCCGCTTTCGCCCGCGACTTCGGTCTCGCGCCGACGCATGTCAGGGAACTGGCCGTCGACAGCGCGAACAGCCAAGCGCTCCTTGCAACCATTCACGCTGGCACCGAGATGGAGTTGCCGTTGACCGACGCCGCAGGCAACCCGTGCATGGTCACGGTCGACGCGATGCTCGCCGGCGAGGACGGGCATATGGTGGTGCTGCGCCCTCAACGCCCGGAAGCCGTGCGGGCAGACGGCATGTTCCTCGCAACAGCAGGCCACGAATTGCGCACGCCGCTGAACGCGATTCTGGGTTTCGCCCAATTGCTCGAAGACGGGTTCGCCGGCCCGACGACCGATCGCCAGCGCGAATACGCGGCCTCGATCAAGACCGGCGGCATGCTGTTGATGGGCATCGTCGACGACATGCTCGAAGCCGCAAAAGACGACGGCACGGGCGACCGACTGGCCGACGGCGCTTTCGACCTGGCTGCTCTGGCGCGCGCGCAACGCGATCTGATGCGCGCCCAAGCCCAAGCGCGCGGCATCGAGATCGCAAGCGCCCTGCCCGAAACGCCTGTTCCGATGCGCGGCGACGAGCGCAAAATCGCCAAAGCGCTGCTCGACCTTCTCGCCAACGCGATCCGCTTCTCGCCCGTCGGCGGCACGATCGCGATCGGTCTCGGCGAAACCGCGGCAGGCGGCATTGCGCTTTGGATCGGCGACCAGGGATCGGGGCTCCTGCCCGCCGACAAGCGCGACCAAGACGCGCGGCAGATCAATTCGGACAATGCCTATCTGCGGCGCGCTCCCGGGGCAGGAATGAGCGTTGCGATCGTGCGCCATTACGTCGAACTGCACGGCGGGCAACTCGAACTGGGCGCGGGCCCCGGCGGCGGAACAGCCGTTACGATCCGCCTGCCCGCCGACCGGCGCTTGAGCGAAGCCGAACTGCGCGGCTTCGAGAGGGCCTGACGCGGCATCTCGATCTTCGCGCCGCAGTTTCGGCAATCTTGGCGCCGCACGCGGCGGCCAGGGTGCAGGCGGCAGCCGCTGGCGAGACGGATCGTTTATCCGGCGAGTGCGTGCAGGCAATCGGCCAGCACACGCGCACCCGCCGCAAGATCGCCTGGGCTTGCGGCTTCCGCCTCGTTGTGGCTGATGCCACGCGCGCACGGCACGAAGATCATTCCCGCCGGCCCCAGCGGGGCCACATGCATCGCGTCGTGCCCGGCGCCGGACGGCATGTCCATGTGCGGCAGCCCCAGGCGCGCCGTCGTATCGCGCACCAAATCGACGATCTTGGCGTCGAACACCGTCGGCGCCACGTCGACGACCCGCTCGACCCTTGCCGTGCACGGCCCGATGCTCGCCTGGACGACCGCGTCGATCGCGTCGCCAAGGCGGCCCAGAACGGCGCTTTCGGGATGGCGGAAATCGATCGTGAAATGCACCTGTCCCGGCACCGTGTTGGGCGAACCGGGGCGGCATTCGAAACGGCCGACCGTGAAGCGCACGATGTCGGCCGGATCGTGCATGTGGCGTTCCAGCGCCTGGATCGCGGCAACCGCACTCTTGAGCGCGTCTTTGCGCACGCGCAGCGGCGTCGTGCCGGCATGCGCCTCTTCGCCGAAAATGTCGATCGTGTAGCGCTGCGAGCCTTGGATGCCCGTCACGACGCCGATCGTTTTGGCATCGGCTTCGAGACGCGGCCCCTGCTCGATATGCGCTTCGATATAGGCGTGAAAGCGCCGGTCGAATTCGCCGACGGTGCGGCACGGGGCGGCAGCGAGCGTCTGCGCGAGCGCGTCGGCGAGTCTGACGCCGACGCGGTCTTCGACCGCCAACATGCCCGAAAGATCGTAGTGCCCGGCCCAAACGGCAGAGCCCATCGCACCCGGCTGGAAACGACTGCCCTCCTCGTTCATCCAGGCGACCACGCCGACCGGCCGCTTGGTGCGAATGTCGGCATCGTCGAGCGCTTCGAGCGCCTCGAAACCGGCCAGCACGCCGTACATGCCGTCGTATTTTCCGCCGGTCGGCTGGCTGTCCATGTGCGAGCCGGTGAGAACGGGGGCTGCGTCGTTCTCGCTGCCCGCACGGCGCACATGCAGATTGCCGATGGGGTCGCTGAACACGTCGTAGCCGCGCGCCTGCGCCCATTGTCCCAGCAGCCGCCGGGCGGCGGCATCTTCGGCCGACAAGGCTTGCCGATTGACCCCGCCTTTGGGCAAGCCGCCGAGTTGGGCCATATCGACATGGCGCTGCCACAGGCGGGCTTCGTTTATCTTGTCAGACGCGCGCATCGCTGCTCCGAAGGGGGAAGTTGATTTCTTGGCCCCATCCATGCATTGCTGCCGCGAAAGATGCAAGACCCAGCCCCCGTCTACGCCCAACCGCTGACAGCGCATGCCTTCGCGCCGTTCGGCCAAGTCGTCGCGCTGCCGAAAGGCGGCGGTCGGCCGTCCGATTTCGGCGCGCAAGTCCGCTTCGACCACGCCGCCATGCTCGAAAACAGGCGCGGCGACCTGGCCAAGCCCAATCTTGCTGTCGTGCAGGTCGCGGCTTCGGTCGGTCCCTACCGGATCGACATGATGGAACGCCACGCGTTTTCCTCGCAGGCTTTTGTCGCCGTCGATGTCGCGCGGTTCTTGACGGTCGTCGCACCCACCCTGCCGGATGGCTCGCCCGACATTGCGAATTTGCGCGCATTCGTCGGCGCCGCCGCCCAGGGCATCAACTACAATGCCGGAACATGGCATTTTCCGCTGATCGCGCTCGACCGAGCGGGCGTCTTTTGCCTGCTGATGTGGGAAGACGGCACGCAGGGCGACTGCCGCATCGTCGCCGTCGAAAACGGCCCGACCGTCATTGTGCCGCCGCTCGCGGACGCGGTTTGAGTCCGCCTTTCCGGCAGATGAAATCGGCGATTTCCGCGACCGCCTTGCCGGCCTTTATCTGCGCGAAAACGAACGGGCGGTCGCCGCGCATCTTGCGGGCATCGCGGTCCATAACCTCGAGCGAAGCGCCCACGTAGGGGGCAAGATCTATCTTGTTGATGATCAGAAGATCGGAGCGCGTGATGCCCGGGCCGCCCTTGCGCGGGATCTTGTCGCCCGCCGACACGTCGATCACATAGAGCGTGATGTCCGCAAGCTCCGGCGAGAAGGTGGCCGCCAGATTGTCGCCGCCGCTTTCGACGAAAAGCAATTCGAGCCCCGGAAACTTCGCCGTCATCTCCGCGCACGCCGCCAAATTCATCGACGCGTCTTCGCGAATGGCGGTATGCGGGCAGCCACCAGTCTCCACCCCCATGATTCGCGACGGGTCGAGCGCGCCCGAGCGCGTCAGGAACTGCGCGTCCTCTTTGGTATAGATGTCGTTGGTGATCGCGGCGACGTCGAGCACGTCGCGCAAATGTTTGCACAGCGCGTCGACCAACGCCGTTTTTCCCGAGCCGACCGGCCCGCCGATACCGACGCGAAGGGGTCCTGTCATGATCTGAACAACCTCGAATACTGGGTTTCATGGCGAAAAGAGAGCGCGTCGAGGGCGAGCGCTGCCGCACCCGCATCCTCGAGCGTGCGCGACTGTGCGGCCATGGCCGCCTTGGCGATCGCCGATTCGACGGCGGACAGAACGCGTTGGCCGTCCGTTTGGCCAAGCGGGATCGCGCGAACTGCGGCCGACACGAGATTGGCGGCAAATGCATGCAGATAGGCGGCCAATGCCGACGTCGCATCGATCTTTGCCACGGCCGCAGCGCAAGCAACGGCAACCGGATAGGCGGGCCGAATTTCGGCCGCCGCCAAATGTTCGCGCCAGACCGCGATTTGGACCGGCCACGCGTCGCCGATCGCGCGCATGAAGCTCTCCCCCTGCTGGATCGATTCGAGCGCCAATTCCCCGGTCCCGCGCATCGCGGCAGCCAGCTCGGCGACTTCCAAAAAAGCCGCGTCGTCCAGGGCGGCAACGGCCCGGTGCGCGCACATGAAAAACACGCCGTCGGCGCGCGGACTGCCGTGCTCGAGCAAGTCTTCGATCCAGCTTTGCAGCGAAGCGCGATCCGCGACGAGCCCCTCGTCGATCGCCGCTTCGAGGCCGTGGCTATAGGCGAAGGCGCCGACCGGAAAGGATGGCGACAGCCACGCCAGCAGCTTCAGCAAGCCTTCAGCCGCCATGCGCGTGGCTCGCATATGCGCCGGGCTCGGGATCGAACGGGGCCGCATGCGCACGCACCGTCGCCCCCAGTCCCGTTGCCATTTCGGCGATCACATGGTCGGCGGCAAGGCGCAGCGCGCCGCCGGGGAGTATCTGCACGGCCAAATGTCGGTTGCCGACATGCCATGCAAGCCGGGCCAAGTGGCTCGCGTCCGCGCACGCGATATCGATGACCGGCTCCGACGCCGCACGCACCTCGACGTATCTTCCGTCGTCGAGGGCGAGTCCGTCGCCCTGCTTGAGATGGGTCGCGTGCGCCAGATCCAGCAGGAATTCGAAACCCTCGTCGGCCCGCATTGCCAGACGACGGCGATGGCGCGCGTCCGACGCAAGGGTGACGTGGCCCGCCTTGCGCGCAGGGTCCCAAGTTCCTGCCGGCTCGACCGCCAAGACGCGCATCAGAACAGAAAATAGCGCTGCGCCAGCGGCAGCGACGTGGCGGGCTCGCAGGTGATACGCTTGCCGTCTGCGCGAACCTCGTAGGTTTCGGGATCGACCTCGACTTCGGGCGTCGCGTCGTTGTGGCGCATGTTCTTTTTGCCGATCTTGCGCGTGTTGGAGACCGGCAGAACATGGCGGCCAAGACCGAGCTTGCGGCCGATATCGTCGTCGTGCGCGAGCTTCGAAACGAACGTGAGGTTCGACGACGCCAACGCCTTGCCGAAGGAGGCGAACATCGGCCGGTAATGCACGGGCTGCGGCGTGGGGATCGAGGCGTTGGGATCGCCCATCGGGGCCGCCGCGATCGAACCGCATTTGAGGATCATTTCGGGTTTCGCGCCGAAAAAGGCGGGCTGCCAGATCACAAGATCGGCGTATTTGCCCTTCTCGACCGAGCCGACATACCGCGAAATCCCCTGGGCGATGGCCGGATTGATCGTGTATTTGGCGAGATAGCGCTTGGCGCGCTGGTTGTCGTTGTCGCCGGTCTCGCCATCGAGGCGACCGCGCTGCTGCTTCATCTTGTGCGCCGTCTGCCAGGTTCGCGTGATCACCTCGCCGATGCGGCCCATCGCCTGGCTGTCCGAACTCATCATCGAAATGGCGCCCAGATCGTGCAAAATGTCTTCGGCGGCGATCGTTTCGCGCCGGATGCGGCTTTCGGCGAAAGCCACGTCCTCGGGGATGCGCGGATCGAGATGGTGGCACACCATCAGCATGTCGAGATGTTCGTCGATCGTGTTGACCGTGAAAGGCCGCGTGGGATTGGTCGAAGACGGCAGCACGTTGGGCAGTCCCACCACCTTGATGATGTCCGGCGCATGGCCACCGCCCGCACCTTCGGTGTGGAAAGCGTGGATGGTGCGGCCCTTGAAAGCGGCGATCGTGTCTTCGACGAAGCCGCTCTCGTTGAGCGTGTCGGTGTGGATCGCGACTTGGATGTCGTATTTCTCGGCAAGCTCCAGGCAGGCGTCGATGGCGTTGGGCGTGGTGCCCCAATCCTCGTGCAGTTTCATGCCGCACGCCCCTGCACGTACCATTTCGACCATCGGCGCCTGCGCCGACGCGTTGCCCTTGCCGAAAAAACCCAGATTGATCGGCAGGCCTTCGGCCGCCTCGAGCATGCGGTGCATGTGCCATGGGCCCGGCGTACAGGTCGTTGCCGAAGTTCCTGCTGCGGGCCCGGTGCCGCCGCCGAGCATCGTCGTGATGCCCGAATAAAGTGCGTCTTCGACCTGCTGCGGGCAGATGAAATGGATGTGCGAATCGATGCCGCCGGCCGTGACGATGCGGCCCTCGCCCGCGATCACTTCGGTGCCGGGGCCGATCACGATGTCCACGCCGGGCTGGATGTCGGGATTGCCGGCCTTTCCGAGAGCGGCGATCTTGCCGTCCTTGAGTCCGATGTCGCATTTGACGATGCCCCACCAGTCGAGCACGACGGCATTGGTGATGACGGTGTCGACGGCGCCTTCGCGACGGCTGCGCTGGCTCTGCCCCATGCCGTCGCGAATGACCTTGCCGCCGCCGAACTTCACTTCCTCGCCGTAGGTCGTGAGATCCTTTTCGACCTCGATCACGAGATCGGTATCCGCCAGACGGATGCGGTCGCCCGCCGTGGGGCCGTACATGCCGGCGTAGGCCGCGCGCGAGATCCGGAACGACATGCTATTTCCCCCGCTTCTTGGATTTGCCGCGCGCAAGAGCACCGTTCACGGCGCCGCGAAACCCGTGCACGATGCGCGCACCCGCATACGCCACGAGCGCTATTTCGCGCGTCTGTCCGGGCTCGAAGCGCACGGCCGTGCCCGCCGGAATGTCGAGGCGCATGCCGTAGGCGGCTTGGCGGTCGAACTGCAGGGCCGGATTGGTTTCGAAGAAATGGTAGTGCGAACCGACCTGGATCGGCCGGTCTCCGGAGTTCGCGACCTTCATCGCGATGGACGCCCGGCCCGCATTGAGTTCGATTTCGCCGGACGCCACGAGAATCTCGCCGGGTTTCATAGGGCCTCCGTCAGCGGATCGGGTTGTGTACGGTGACGAGCTTGGTGCCGTCGGGAAAGGTCGCTTCGACCTGGATCTCGTGGATCATTTCGGCGATCCCCTCCATCACCTGGTCGCGCGACACGACCTTGCCGCCGTCGCGCATGAGATCGGCAACGCTGCGCCCGTCGCGGGCACCCTCGACCACGAAATCGGCGATCAGCGCCACCGCCTCGGGGTGGTTGAGCTTGACGCCGCGCTCCAAGCGGCGGCGCGCCACCTGGGCCGCCATCGCGACCAGCAGCTTGTCCTTTTCGCGCGGGCTGAGATTCATTGCGTTTCCCCTTCAAGTGCCGACCGAAACTCTAGCATCACACGTGCCAAAGGCGAGACAGCCGTTGCGGCAAACCGAACAAACGCGCGCGCAGCAGCCCCCACAGCGCGGCATGGCGCGCGCGCAGTGCGGCGATATCGTCGTCGAGCAGGCGGGCGACCAGCAAATCGCCGACGAGCCCGCAGGACACGCCGGGCTGCTCGCGCGCCGTCGCCCGGGCAGCGGCCGGATCGGCACAGACGCAGACGAGCGTGGCCACGGCCCGCGCCCCGCCGAACAACGCAGGTCGGTCGAGCAACGCATCGGTGAGATCGTCGGCGATCAGCGCATCGGCCCAAAGCAAGCGCCCGTCGCGGCGCATCTTCCAGCCGTCGAAAAGCGTTCCGCCCGTCATCGTCTCGCCGCGCGCACGCCGACCGAACACGACGATTTCGCCGCCCAAAAACTGCGCCGACGGCGCCAAGTCGATCGTCAAGCGGCGCGCGAGACGCGCCTGGTCGAAGAGAATGGTCTCCTGCGGAAACCATTCGAGCCGGCCGTGGGCGCCGACCTTCAGGGCGTTTGCCACGTCCGCGCTCGGTCCCCAGCTGCGGTAGATCTTTTCGGCTGATTGGCTCACGACCAACGCCGCCGCCCCTGGCCCGACGTCGATCGAGGTTTGCAGATTGTCGCCGCCCACCACCCCGCCGCCGGTATTGACAAGGACGATGACGGGTTGCGGTTCGTCCAACGGGGCCGGGAACAGCAATTTGAGCGGATCGCGTTGCTCGAGGTCGCTCAATCTCGTCGCACCGTCGGTCCCGCGAAGGAACGAAGCGAGACAACGGCCCGAAACCTTGGGACGCCCCAGCCCGATCATGCTATGCCCTTCGTCCATTCGATCAGCTTAGGGGGTTGCCGATGACCGAACAATCGTGTCGCGATCTGCGCGTGCTCGTGACTGCCGGCGCTGCCGGCATCGGCCGCGAAATCGCGAGCGCGTTCGCGGGCGTCGGCGCGCGCGTCGCCGTCTGCGACATCGACGAGGCGGCCCTGGCCCGTTTCCGCGCCGAGCTGCCAGGCCACGAGGCGTTCGAATGCGACATTTCGGACGAGGACGACGTCGACGATCTCTTCGACGACGTGATCGACACGCTGGGCGGGCTCGACGTGCTGGTCAACAACGCCGGCATTGCGGGACCGACCGGACCGGTGGAAACGCTTTCGCCGGACGACTGGCGCCACACGATGGAAATCAACATCGACGGCCATTTTCTGTGCGTTCGGCGGGCAGTGCCGCTGCTGCGCGCGGCCGGCGGCGGCAGCATCATCAACATGTCGTCGGCGGCCGGTCGCTTCGGCTTTCCCCACCGCACCCCCTATGCCGCCAGCAAATGGGCCGTCGTCGGCTTCACCAAAAGCCTCGCGATCGAGCTGGGTCCGGACAATATCCGGGTCAACGCCATTCTGCCCGGGGCGGTCGATGGCCCTCGCATTCGCCGCGTCATCCAAGCGAAGGCGGCCTCGACCGGCGTTGCGGTCGAAGATCTGGAGCGGATCTACACGCACCAAGCCTCGCTCGGCCGCATGGTCGATCCGCAGGATATCGCGCGAATGGCGCTGTTTCTGGCGGGGTCCGGCGGACGCAATGTTTCCGGCCAAGCGCTCGCCGTCGACGGCGACACGCAAGCGCTGGTCTAAGAGCGGCCGGCTATTTTTTGACGCCTTCGCCGATCTTCGCAAAGTCGTGGACAAGCGCTAAACCGCCCGCAGGTACCGCAGATTCGGTCGCGGACGCGTCGTCGATGCGCTGCAAATGGCCGTCGACCTGCGCCTCCGGTTCGACGGTCAACGTTTCGTAGCGAATGTCGCCGACGACGCGCGCCGTGCGGCCAAGCTCGACCGCGACGGCGCGGATCGGTCCGACGACCTTGCCCAAAATCCGCACCCGCTTGCCCGTGATTTCGCCGCGCACGTCCCCGCTTGCGCCCACGGTGAGCGAGTGCGTATGCAGAATTCCTTCGACCGTACCGTCGATTTGAATGTCGCCGTCGCAGACGATGTTGCCCTTGATCGACAAACCCTTCGCAATGATCGAGGGCACGTTCAAACTGGCCGGCTTGACAGGGCGCGCTTCGACCATGGGTTTGCTACTCGATTTTCCGAACATGGCGGGCGGCCTCCAAAAAACGGACAGGGTCGATGGCGCGGCCATCGACGAGAACTTCGTAGTGAACGTGCGGTCCAGTGCTGCGGCCGGTCGAACCCAGCAAACCGACCGTTTGCCGCCGCTCGACGCGCTGCCCGACGCGGACATCGACGCGCGTCAAATGACCGTAGCGCGTCGACAGGCCGAATTCATGTCTGATTTCGACCATATTGCCGTACTCGCCGCTCCAACCGGCCGTAACCACGCGCCCCGAAGCGGTGGCCAGCACCGGCGTGCGCGGCGGGGCTTGCAGATCGATGCCGCTATGCATGGCGAGCTGGCCGTTGAACGGGTCGCGGCGCATGCCGAAGGGACTCATGACCGCAAATTCGTCGAGCGGCGTGAGAACCGGCAAGCTGCGCAGAACGACGCGCAAATCGCGCAGACGCTCCAGATCGGATCCAAGCGAAGCGAGCTTGAGGATGGCATTCGGCAAAGTGCCTTCGCCGACCGCGTCGATGAACGGGCCTCCCGCATTTGCCACGCGCGCGGCAACCACGCGATCGGTCTGAAGGCCCGTCGCACGCAGAATGCGCATGATCTCTTCGATTTGCCCCTTGGTCGATCCGGCGATTTCGCTGACGGCCGCGTCCTGCGCCTTGGCGGCGTCCTGGTTCGCCGCACGCGCGCCGTTCAGACTGCCCGGGGCCGAACGGTGCTCCATGGCAAGACGCCGCGCTTCGACCGCCAAGCGGCCGCGCTCGGCCATCGCTTCGATGCGCAAACGCTCGACCGCCGCCGCGCGTTCGGCGGCACTGGCGGCATCCGGAACGCGCGCGCCCAGCCGCGCCTCGACCTGCTGCAGCCTTTCCATCAATCCGGTGTGGGTCGCGAGTGCCCGCTCGCGCTCGGTCTCGGCGGTTGCCAAACCGCGCTCGATTTCGGCGATACGTCCGCTCAACAGGTCGCGCTGCTGGACCAGTCGCGCCACAGCTTCGGCCGACTCGGCGCGGCCGCGTTCTGTCGCGCGCACCAGGGCTTCGCTCAACTCCGCCGCCCGCGCGCGGTGGTCCTCCTCCAAACGCGCGACATCCAGACTGCGCGTCTCGATTTCCATCAACGCAATACGATAGGCGTTCGATGCGGCAATGCCGCCGACAATCGCCAAGACAAGAACCGCAACTACAGACTGCTGCACGAGGCTCGAAAGCCGAACGAGGCGAACCGCGCCATCCGACCGCAACAACACTTCGCGCGGGCGGAAAATCTGCGCGGCGCGCGCGCGCACTTGTTCGAGCAATCCGCGCACGGAGGCTTTGTCCATTACAAATACATTCCACATTCCTCAACCACGGTCGCGATGATGCCGATTCATCGGGCGCGGTTCAAGCAAGGTTTGGAGAATCTTGTCCGAAAATCCGGCACGAATTTGGGCGATTTGATCACATGAGAAAAAGCCCGTAAATAATTGATACAAAACGATATACGGGACACCAAAGGCATATGGCTGTGGATAAGAATCGCGTATGTTCCGCTATATTTTCCCGCGCGCTGTAGCACTGCGGCTTGCCGCCCATGCCACGCACGCAATGCATGCGACCATGACAGTCGCCAACGCATTTATTTGGGGCGAAAGACCGAGTCGCACGCTCGCATAGACCAGCATCGGCAACGTCGTTGCCCCGGGACCCGAAACGAAACTCGCGACGACCAGATCGTCGAGCGAGAGCGTGAACGCAAGGAGCCACCCGGCAGCGACAGCCGGGATGAGAAGAGGCAGCGTCACGCGCACGAAAGCGCGCCACGGTTTCGCGCCCAAATCGCGCGCCGCCTCCTCAAGCGCCGGATCGACGCCGCGCAACCGCGCCTCGACGATGACGGCCACAAAAGCCGTGCCGTAGCAGGCATGGGCAAACGCAATGGCGAGGAACCCCCGCTCGGAGGGCCACCCCACCAGATTGTCGAGCGTCGAAAACGCCATGAGCACGGCCAATCCCAGTATAACTTCGGGCAGGATCATGGGGGCGAGCAGCAGCAAGACGAACAAGGCGCGGCCTGGAAAGCGCCCGAGGCGACCCAGGACGTAGCCGGCCACTGTTCCGATCGTCGCCGCGATACTGGCGGATGCCGCCGCAACGGCCAGACTGAGACCGGCCGCCTCGATCATGCGGTCGTTGGCGAACAATTCAGCGTACCATTTGGTCGAAAAGCCCGTCCAGACCGTGACCAAACGGCTCTCGTTGAAGCTGTAAAGCGCCATGATCGCGATGGGCAGATACAGAAACGAAAACCCGGCAGCGAGCACTGTCGGCAGCATCGCATAGGTCGGTCGGCGCATCATGTCCTGGCCGACCGCAGACGGTCGAAAGCCAGCAAAGGCAAAGCCAGCAATGCCGCAAGGGCCGTCGCGAGCGCGCACGCCATCGGCCAATCGCGGTTCTGGAAAAACTCGAACCACAGCACCCGGCCGATCATTGGCGAGTCCGGTCCGCCGAGAAGATCGGGGATCACGAACTCGCCGCTCGCCGGAATGAAAACCAGCAACGCCCCCGCTGCCACGCCCGGCAGCGACAGCGGAAACGTCACGCGCCAGAAGGCGCCCCGCGGTCCGGCCCCGAGATCGTGGGCGGCCTCGAGCAACGCGCTGTCGAGCTTTTCGAGCGTCGCGTAGAGCGGCAACACCATGAACGGCAAATAGGCGTAGACGATGCCAAGATGCACCGCGAACTCGTTGGCGAGCAGCTGCAACGGCGCATCGACCAGCCCGAGTTCGGCCAGGAGCGCGTTGACGAGACCGGTCGGCCGCAGCAAACCCATCCACGCATAGACGCGAATCAGAAACGACGTCCAGAATGGAAGCATCACCAGAAAAAGCAGCAAAGCGCGGCGCGGCGGGCGGGCGCGCGCGATCGCCAACGCCATCGGATAGCCCACCAGCAGGCACATCAAAGTCGACGTGCCCGCAATTCGCGCGGCATTGGCCAGCGCCCCCCAATAGAGATCGTCCGCCAGCAGAAGACGATAACTGGCAAGCGAGAAGCGCCACTCGAAAGGCGGGGCGCCTTGCGTGGCCTCGCCGAAGCTAATGGCCACGATCAGCGCAAACGGCAGCGCGATCGCAGCCAAAAGCCACGCGTAAACCGGGACGATGAAGACGGCACGGTTCATTGCGGCAGAAAGCGCTCGGCTTCGGGCGGCCAGCCGAATGCGATTTCGACGCCATTGTCGGGCACCGGCGCCTGGCCGGGCTGGCTCACGATCACGCGCCCCAACGCGCTGTCGAGAAACACCAAGCGCCGCTCGCCGAGATAGGCGCATTCGCGCACGCGCCCCAGATGCGGGCCGTGGCCAAGCGCCATGCGCTCGGGCCGCACGGCGGTGAAACCGCTGCCGCCGGGTCCCGCAAACAGGTTGATGCGGCCGACGAATTCCGCCACGAACCGCGTCGCAGGGCGTTCGTAAAGTTCGCTCGGCGCCGCAATCTGCACGATACGGCCGGCTTCCATCACGCCGATCCGGTCGGAGATCGCCATCGCTTCGTCCTGGTCGTGGGTGACGAACACGAACGCTATGCCCAACCGCGCCTGGAGTTCGACGAGTTCGAGGCGCGTTTCCTCGCGCAACTTGGCGTCGAGCGCCGACAAGGGTTCGTCCAGAAGCAGGACTTTGGGATGCCGGGCAAGAGCACGCGCGATCGCGACGCGTTGACGCTGGCCGCCGGAAAGTTCGGCGGGCTTGCGCGCGGCAAGCCCGCCGAGGCGCACCAGATCGAGCATCTCGCCGACGCGCTTCGCGCGCGCGCGTTTGTCCATCGGCAAGGTTTCGAGCCCAAACCCGACATTGCCCGCCACGGAGAGATGCGGGAACAGCGCGTAGTTCTGGAAAACCGTATTGACGGGACGGTCCCATGCAGGCACTGCCGTCACGTCGACGCCGTCGAGCCAAATCCGCCCCGCATCCGGATGCTCGAAACCGCCGATGCAGCGCAGCAAGCTTGTTTTTCCGCAACCGGAAGGACCAAGCAAACAGAAAATCTCGCCCGCGGGGATTTCAAGATCGACCTCGGCGACCGCCGACACATTGCCGTAACGTTTGGAGATGCCCTCCAGTCGAATCACAAATCGACCCTACCGCCCCGTCGTGACGCGCGTCCAAGCGCGCGTGCGAAGACGCTCGTAGTCGCGCGCTGCCGGCGTGACGGTGTAGAGCTTGGCGCGAATCTCCGGCGGCACGAACACGGTCGGGTCGTCGCGCAATTCGGGCCGCACCAAAGCGCGGGCCGCTGGCACGGCCGTCGGATAGCCGACCGCCTCGCTGTTGAGAGCGGCGATTTCGGGGCGCAGCATGAAATCGACGAACCGGTGGGCTGCATCGACATTGCGCGCGTCGGCCGGCATTGCCCACACGTCGTGGGACAGCTGCGCGCCCTCTTGGGGCACCGCGAACTCGATACGCACATTGGCGCGCCTGCTTTCCGCCGCGCGTGCCGCCGCCTGCTTAATGTCGCCCGAATAGCCGAACGCCACGCACGCATCGCCGTTGGCGAGATCGTTGATGTATTCCGATCCGTGCCATTTGCGCACGAAGGGGCGAATTCGCATCAGCGCGTCCGTCGCCCGCGCCAGATGCTCCGGCTCCTTCGAATCCGGCGGCAGCCCGAGATATGCAAGCGCGGCCGGGAACACGTCGGTCGGCGAATCCAGGACCACGATGCCGCAAGACTGGAACCGGCGCGCGACGTCCGGATCGAAGACCATGCGCAGCGAGAACACCGGCGCATCGGCCATGATCCGCGCGACCCGTTCGGCATTGTAGCCGATGCCCGTCATGCTCGACATGTGCGGAATCGCGTGGCGATTGCCGGGGTCGGCGCGCTCGAGCTCGCGCATCACCTGCGGATCGATGTTCGCGTAGTTCGGCAGTTTCGCGCGGTCGAATTCGCGGTAGAGTCGTGCGGGTAGCTGCTGCGCCAGAAACGGCGACGCGGTCGGCACGACGAGGTCGTAACCGGAACGGCCGGCGCGCAGCTTGGCGTCGAGCGTCTCGTTCGAATCGTAGGTGTCGTAGCGCACGCGAATGCCGGTCTCGCGCTCGAACCGCTCGATCGCCTGCGGCGACACGTAATCGTTCCAAATGTAGACATTGAGCGCGGATTGCGCTGCGGCTTGGCCGTGCGCCAGTCCGACAAAAACGGCGATTGCCGCCAGGAACCGTATTGCCATTGCACATGCTCCAGATCGCCCGACTTGCGAAACATTAAAGCCTCGTTGCCCCCTGCTCTGTCAATCGCCGGGACAAGGCGGGCGTAGAATTTTGCATCCGCATTGGCTAACTTTGAAAAGTCCGCGCTTCAGCGGCTTTGGCTTCGAGTCGTGTTTGTTTCGTCCGATGCAGGGTTTCATGAATCTCAGTCTCGACTTTGCCAGTCTGCGCGCGGCCTACGCCTCCGGCCGCACGCCGCAAGAGGTGATCGGCGAAATCTACGACCGCATCGCTGCGCGTAGCGGCGACAAGACCTGGATCCATCTCGTTCCTCGCGAACACGCCCTTGCGGCAGCCGCAAAACTCGCGACGATCCCACGCGACGCACCCCTGTGGGGCATTCCGTTCGCGATCAAGGACAATATCGATCTGGCGGGTGCGCCGACGACGGCAGCGTGCCCGGATTTCAGCTATCTGCCCGCCGAATCTGCCTTCGTAGTCGCACGATTGATCTCGGCCGGGGCCATTGCGATAGGCAAAACCAATCTCGACCAATTCGCGACAGGTCTTGTCGGCGTGCGCTCGCCCTACGGCGTGCCAGAAAACACGTTCGACAAACGCTATGTCCCGGGCGGCTCCTCGTCGGGCTCGGCCGTCGCCGTGGCGGCGGGCCTCGTTTCGTTTGCGCTTGGAACCGACACGGCGGGCTCAGGCCGGGTTCCGGCAGGATTCAACAATCTCGTCGGGCTGAAGCCGACGAAAGGACTCTTCTCGACGCGCGGTCTGGTGCCCGCTTGCCGCACGCTCGATGTCATTTCGATTTTCGCGCTGACGGTCGAGGATGCGCGCATTGCAGGCCAAGTTGCCGCCGCCTTCGATGCCGAAGATCCCTATTCGCGCGACGCCGCAGCGTCGGCCGTCCTCGACCCGCAGAATGCGCCTGCCGCATTCCGCTTCGGCGTGCCGCAGGCTGCAGGTCTCGAATTTTTCGGCGATGCCCAGGCAAAAGCAGCTTTTGCCGCCGCCTGCGCACGGCTGAAGAAGCTTGGCGGCATCGAAGTTCCGTTCGATTTTTCGGCTCTGAAAGAAACGGCTTCCCTCCTTTACGACGGTCCGTGGGTCGCCGAACGCTATGCCGCGATCGAAACCTATATGCGCGACAAGCCCGAAGCGCTGCATCCAATCACGCGCGCCGTGATCGCGAACGCCGCCCGCTTCGATGCGGTTGCGACGTTCAAGGCGCTCTACCGCCTTGAAGCGCTGAAACGCCGTGCTGCGGCCTTGTGGCGGCAATTCGACGTGCTCGTCGTGCCGACAAGCGGCACGATTTTCACGCTCGAACAACTGGCAGCGGAACCGGTGCGCCACAATACCGAGCTTGGCTACTACACGAATTTCGTGAATTTGCTCGACATGTCGGCGCTCGCCGTTCCGGCCGCCATCCGGCCCGACGGCCTGCCCTGCGGCATCACCTTGATCGGCCCCGCCTTTGCCGACGGCAAACTTGCGGCGATCGGCGCGGCATTCCATCGCAACACGGGCCTGCCGCTCGGCGCCACGGGTGCGCGGCAGCCGGCGCAGAACGCCGCAGCGCCGGTCAGACAAGCGGCCGAAAGCGTTCAGCTTGCAGTCGTCGGCGCGCACCTCACCGGAATGCCGCTCAACAGCCAGCTTGCGCAACGCGGTGCGAAGCTCGTGCGCAACGCGGCGACCTCCAAACGCTACCGGCTCTATGCCCTTGCCAATACGACGCCGCCCAAGCCGGGGCTGGTGCGCGTCGATGGTGCGGGCGATGCAATCGCCCTCGAGATCTGGGAAATGTCGATGGCGGCGTTCGGCAGTTTCGTCGCGGAAGTGCCGCCACCGATGGCGATCGGCACGATCGAACTCGACGACGGCACCTGGTGCAAAGGGTTCGTGTGCGAGCCGAACGCACTGGCAGACGCCGCCGACATCACCGCGCATCGCGGCTGGCGCGCCTATCTCCAGCATCGCGATGCGCAAAAGGCGGCCCAGCAATGAATCTCGACGCCTACACCCGGCATGAACGCGTGCATATCGTGGGCATCGAAGACGGGCCGCTGCGCGGCACCGTGTTTTCGGCCAAAGACAATTTCGACGTTGCCGGCAAGCGCACCGGCGCGGGCAATCCGACCTGGTTGCAGACGCACAACAAAGCGACGCGCAGCGCACCGGCCCTCCAGCTGCTGATCGACGCCGGCGCAACGCTGCTCGGCAAAACGACGATGGACGAAATCGCCTACGGACTCACCGGTCGCAACGCGCACTACGGCACGCCGCTCAATCCGGCGGCACCAGAGCGCGTGCCCGGCGGTTCGTCGTCCGGATCGGCGTCGGCCGTCGCCGGTCGCGCTTGCGACTTCGCACTGGGCACGGACACCGGCGGTTCGATCCGCGTGCCCGCAAGCTACTGCGGGCTTTTCGGCGTGCGGCCCACCCACGGCTCGATCCCGATCGAAGGCGTCGTTCCTCTCGCGCCCAGTTTCGATACGGTTGGCTGGTTTGCGCGCGACGCCGATCTGCTCGAGCGCGTCGGCCGCGCCCTGCTCGGCGCGGAAACACCGCCGCCCGAACCCACGCGGCTGCTCGTCGCAATCGACGCGATGCGCCTCGTCGATCCGGCCGTGCACGCGGCCCTGCTGCCCTGGGTGGGGCGGGCAAAGTCGTTTTTCGAAGAATCCTCCGAAATCGACGTCGCCGGAGCGGCTCTTTCCGCATGGTCGGACACGTTCCGCATGCTGTCGGGCGCGGAAGCATGGGCCTGCCACGGCGAATGGATCGAACAGGTGCAACCGCGCCTGGCACCCGACGTTGCCGCGCGTTTCAAATTCGCAAAATCGATCGACGCGGCGACTATTGCGGCACACCAAAAACAACGAGCGGATATCAGCGCGCGCATGGACACGCTGCTGGAACCGGGCGCCATCCTGTGCATGCCGACGGCCGCAACGCCCGCCCCCTTGCGCGACGCCGACGAAGCGACGTTCGACCGCGTGCGCCAGCGCACCTTGATGCTCACTTGCATTGCCGGGCTCGCAGGATTGCCGCAGATTTCGCTGCCGGCGGGTTTTGCCGACGATGCGCCGGTGGGCATCTCCTTCCTCGCCGCGCGCGGACAGGACGCGATGCTGCTCAATTTCGTGAAGCTTCTGACCATTCCCAACGCCGCGGAGCCGGACAACGATGCCGAAAGCCAAGTCTAGACCCACAGCTTACGACCGCGATCTCGTCGGCTACGGGCGCAACCCGCCGCATGCGGCTTGGCCCAACAAGGCGCGCGTCGCAGTGTCGTTCGTCGTGAATTACGAGGAAGGCGGAGAACGTACGATCCTGCACGGCGACAAGGAATCGGAAGTCTTTCTGCACGAAGTCGTCGGCCTCGTCCCGCGCCCGCGCAAGCGCGACGAGTCGGTCGAAAGCGTCTACGAATACGGCAGCCGTGCGGGCTTCTGGCGCATATTGCGGGAGTTCGAGCGCCGCCAATTGCCCTTCACCTCTTGGGCCGTCGGCATGGCGCTGCTGCGCAATCCCGATGCGGCGCGCGCCATGGTCGAGGGCGGACACGAGGTGGCAAGCCACGGCTGGCGCTGGATCGACTACCAGAACATGCCGATCGCCGAAGAGCGCAAGCATTTCAAGCTCGCCATCGCCGCAATCAAGAAGACGACGGGCGCGGCGCCGGTCGGCTGGTACACGGGCCGCATGTCGTCCAATACGCGGCGCCTCGCGGTCGAACACGGCATGCTGTACGACGGCGACGCCTACAACGACGATCTGCCCTATTGGACGAAGGTCGCGGGCAAGGGCCATCTGGTGGTGCCCTACACGCTCGACGTCAACGACATGAAATTCGGCACCGCCCAGGGCTTCAGTACCGGCGACGACTGGTTCGCCTACGCGCGCGACGCGTTCGACACGCTCTACGCCGAAGGCGAAGAGACGCCGAAAATGATGTCGCTTGGCCTGCATCTGAGGCTGATCGGCCGCCCGGGCCGCATGCGTGCCCTCCAGCGTTTCATGGACCATGTCGCAAAACACGAGCGCGTCTGGGTTTGCCGACGCATGGACATTGCGCGCCACTGGATCAAAACGCACCCTTACCGAGGCTGAACGCGCGTGGCCGAACTCGCCGTCTATTCGCCCTTCTTCGTGACACTGCTCGCGATTCTTTCGCCCTTTTCGGCGATCCCCGTTTTCTTGGCGCTCACGGCCGGCCAAGACCAGAAATTCCGCACGCGAACGGCCGACATGGCGGCAACGACAGTGTTCGCGGTGCTTGTGGTTTCCGCCGTCACCGGCGATCTCCTGCTGCGCGTGATGGGGACGAGCCTCGACGCGTTTCGGGTCGGCGGCGGCATCGTATTGTTCATCATGAGCCTGTCGATGCTGAACGCCAAGGTTTCCGGCGTCCAGCAGACGCAAGAGGAGACCGACGAAGCCGGCGGCAAATCCGTGCTCGGCGTGGTCCCCATCGGCATTCCGCTGCTGGTTGGGCCCGGTTCTATCTCCTCCACGATCATCGAAGCCAAGCGCACGCCCGATTTGGCGCATTTGGCGGCAGTGATCGGATGCGTCGCCCTCGTATGCCTTGCGGTTTGGGCGACGCTGCGCCTCGCCGACCCCATCGGCAAGCGGCTTGGCCGGACGGGCCTCAACATCCTCAACCGGATTTTCGGGCTGCTGTTGGCGGCCATCGCCGTGCAGATCGTATCGGTCGGCTTGATCGGCCTCTTTCCGGTTCTCGCGGGCTTGCCCGTTTAGCGCAACACGATAAGCTGCCGCATTGTTCGTTCTACTGCCGATGGAGTATCCGATGGCGACACCCCGGCCCTACACGACGCAAAACTTCATCGTCCAGAAGCCGCAGGCGGGAACGGCTATCGGCGGCGCGATCTCAGGCCAAGCGCGCGCTGCGATGGAAGTGGGTGCCGAAGTGCTGCGAAACGGCGGCAATGCCGTCGATGCGGCGGTATCGGCTGCCTTTGCGTTGGCGGCGGTCGAGCCCTGGAACAGCGGTCTCGGCGGCATCGGGTATCTCTCGTACCGCGAGGCCGCAACCGGCAAGACCCGGATCGTCGATTTCGGGCCTTCGGCACCGGCGGGCCTCGACCCGGCGCATTTCCCGTTGACCGGGCGCACGGCGGGCGACCTGTTCGGCTGGCCCGAAGTCTTGGACAATCGCAACGTCCACGGTCCCTTGTCCGTCGCGATCCCGGGCCAAGTCGATGGCTTGGCGCTCGCACTCGAGAAATTCGGCACGATCCCCTGGGAGACCGCGCTCGAACCGGCGGTGCAATTGGCCGAGCGCGGCCTGCCCGTCGATTTCTGGACCACGCTCAAAATCGCCAACGCCGCGCGAGAACTCGCGCGCTATCCAAGCTCCGCGCACATCTATCTCGACGAGGGCTTGCCGCCGACGCAAGAAACCGGCGCGGGCGTTTCCTTCCTGCCGATGGGCGAATTGGCAACCACGCTGCGGCGTCTGCAGCTCAAGGGCCCGCGCGATTTCTACGACGGCGCCCTGGCAGCCGACATAGCCGACGAACTGCAGAGCTTGGGCGGCGTCCTCACGCGTGCCGATCTCGCGGGATTCCGGGCCCGCATCGTCGAGCCGGCTTGCTGCACCTATCGCGGCGCCGAGGTTGCGACAGGCCCTGTCGGCACCGCCGGTCCTACGTTGGCGCGCGTGCTCGAGCTGCTCTCGCCGCAGATCTTCCGCCCGTTCGGGACCGACGCGGCGAGCTTCGTGGCCTATGTCGACGCGTTGCGCCAAGCCTATGCCGAACGGCTGGCGGGCACGCCTGCCGGCACCGGGCCGGCCACGAGTACGACGCACCTCAACGTCGTTGATCGCGCGGGGAACATGGTTGCGCTTACGCAAACGCTGCTGTCGTCCTTCGGCAGCCGCCTCGTGCTGCCGCGCACGGGCATCCTGCTCAACAACGGCATCATGTGGTTCGACCCGCGCCCGGGGGGTGCCAATTCGCTGGCGCCAGCCAAGCGTCCGCTCACCAACATGTGCCCGACGATCGTGTCGCGCGGCGGGAACGCTTGGTTTGCGCTCGGCGCATCGGGCGGACGGCGCATCCTCCCCGCCGTGGCCCAAATTCTGTCGTTCGTCGTCGACCACGGCATGTCGCTCGAAGAGGCGTTTCACGCGCCGCGCATCGACGTTTCGGGCGGCGCCCATGTCGAATACGATCCGCGTCTCGCCTTCGACGTTCACCGCGCGCTCGCCGAGCGCTACGTGCTGCAGGCGAGCCAACACACAGTTTGGCCTGCCAACTACGCCTGCCCGTCCGCCGTCATGCTCGATCCTTCGACCGGGGCCCGCACTGGCATGGCCGATGTCATGAGCCCGTGGTCAGTCGCGCTCGTCGCGTAGTGCGCTACATGGACCGTCACAGCCGCTGGAAAACGCTCGCCTCGCGCGAGGTCTACAAGGCCGAGCCATGGGTGCGCGTGCTCGACGAAAGCCTCGAACTGCCCGGCGGCAGAATCGTGCCGAGCTACCATCGCGTCCTGCTGCCCGACTATTCGATGGTCTTTCCCGTGCTCGAGGACGGTCGCGTGCTGATGATCCGAAGCTATCGGCACGGTCCCGGCGAGGTCGTTCTGGGCTTTCCCGGCGGCGGAATCGACGCAGGCGAAACGCCGGAAGACGCGGCGAAACGCGAACTGCGCGAGGAAACCGGCCATGCGGCGGAGCGGTGGATCTCGCTGGGAGCCGGCCTCACCGGCGCCAATGTGCGCGGCGCCAAGTGCCACATGTATCTCGCATTCGGCTGCCGCAAAATCGCGGAGCCCAACTCCGGCGACCTCGAAGAACAGGAATTGCTGAGCCTGTCGCGCGAGGAGTTGGCTGCGTATTTGCAGGAGAACCGGTTCGTCATTCTGGCCTATGCGGCGATCGCCGCGCGCGCCCTGTTGGAGTGGAAAGTCCGATGAAACCGCGCAATCCGCTTGGCACAACTCCGTCCAACAGATGGCTTGCCGACGCCAAGTCCGTCGATACCGTCCGCCCGCAGATCAAGCCGCGGCCGATTACGTTCGATGCAATGCCGCAGCAACTGAAGATCGATTTGGCGCGCACGGCCATCGTCGTGATAGACATGCAGAACGATTTCTGCCACCCCGACGGGTGGCTTTCGCATATCGGCGTCGATGTGGCGCCCGCGCGCAAACCGATCGCGCCCCTGGCGAAACTCCTTCCGCGCCTGCGCCGCGCGGACGTGCCCGTCGTCTGGGTCAATTGGGGAAATCGGCCCGACCGGCTCAATCTGAGCCCTTCGCTCGAGCATGTCTACAAGCCGACCGGCAAGGGGATCGGTCTCGGCGACAAGCTGCCCAAACGCAAGGCCAATGTTCTGGAGAAAGACAGCTGGGCTGCTGCCGTCGTCGACGAACTTGCCCCGCAAGGCGGCGACATCCGCGTCGACAAGTTCCGCATGTCGGGCTTCTGGGACACGCCGCTCGATTCCATACTGCGCAATCTTCGCGTCGATACGCTGCTGTTCGGCGGCGTCAATGCCGACCAATGCGTGCTGTGCACGCTGCAGGATGCCAATTTTCTGGGCTACGACTGCGTCATGCTCGAGGATTGCAGCGCGACGACGAGCCCCGGCTTCTGCTGGGACGCAACTCTCTACAACGTACGCCAATGCTTCGGCTTCACCGCGCCAAGCGCAGCCTTGCTGAAAGGTCTTGGGCGATGACGCCGCTTGTCTTCAAAAACATGGCCGATTGCGCCGCCTACAGGATCGCGCCCGGCGACAGCAACTACTTCGCGCTGATCTTCGATCCTGCGGGCGAAGGTGCCGATCTCGTCGCCGTCGTCGAAGTTTTCGCGCCCGGCGGCAAAACGCCGCCCAATGCCCACAGCCGTGCGCACGAAATGTTCTTCGTGCTTGAGGGCACGGGGCAGGCGATTTGCGGCGGCAACGTCCAACCCGTCAAAAAAGGCGACGCGATGCTGCTTCGGCCAGGCGCCGAGCACGTCGTCGAGAATACCGGCCCTGGAAAACTCTACACGTTGACGGTCATGGTGCCGAACCAGGATTTCGCCGAACTCATCCGCAACGGCGCGCGCGTCGAACTCGATGCGGAGGATCGCCGCGTGATTTGCGGCGCCTGACGATTGCGGCACGCTATTGGACGGCCTGGCCGTCGGCGATACGTTTGACCACGCTCAAGCCGACGAACGACAGCAGCGACAAAACCGCGCACAAAAGCAGCGGGGCTGCGGGGCCGCCCGCTTCGAGAATGGCCGCCAGGAGAAACGGGGCCGTCGCAAAAACAAGATTGAGCGGCAGATTCATGCGGCCCATCAGGCTGGCATAGCCTTCGCGCCCGAACACCGCGAGCGGGGCGATTATGCGCACGACCGTGTTGGCGCCCGCCCCCAGCCCGAAACCGACCACCGTTGCCGCGAGTATCGCAAACGATCCGCCGAACAGCCACGGCAGCGTGCAACTTGCCGCAATCAAGGCCTGACTGAGGAGCCCGATCTTGAGGATCGGAAAGCGGAGCCCGAACAGGATATCGAGAAGTCGCGACGCCATTTGCGAAGGCCCGAGAAGCGCCCCGACCGCCACCGCCAACGACAGCGGCAATCCGTAGGCTGAGCCGATCGTGACCAACTGCAGCGGAAGCCCCCAAGTGACAAAACCGATGCAGGAAAACGACAAGGCCATCGCCCAGAATGCGGCCCGGCGCGCTGCAGGAGCGCGAATGCCCGCACGCGCAACCGGGGCGTCGGGCACACCGACGGCGGGCGTCGGCTGCGGCGCTATCGTCGCGTGCAGCGGAAGGCACAGCAGAATTTGGCCGGCCGCGAACAGAAAACAGATCGCACGCCAGCCGATCGCGGGTTCGAGCCACGCCATAAGAGGCAAGAAGACGACGGTCGTTCCGCCGCCGAGCAACGTCATCGCACCGACCGCACGCCGCGCCGAACCCGGTAAGAGCCACGCTGCGGCAACGAACGGAATCGGCGTCAATGCCATCGGCATGGCAAACCCCAGGAAAATCCAGCAGATCGCGTAGCCGATCGGGCCGGTCGAAATTCCCAGGCCGAACAACGCAAAGGCCATCAAAGTCGACCCTGCCATCAACAGTGCGCGGGCGCCGCGCCGATCCGCCCAACGGCCGTACGCGGGCCCGACGAAAGCGCCGACGACCAGCATGATCGTGACGCCAGCAAAAGCAAAACTGACCGACATGCCGAGATCGCGCGCCATCTGCGCGCCGAGCATCGCCGGCAGAAAATAGGTCGATCCCCAACCGAGTATCTGGGTCGCCGCGAGCGCGGATATGGCGCGCCGACCATGCAAAACGATCATCGCACGACGAAAGGCAAGCAGTTGGGCAATGAGATCAGGCGTGTCGACATTGCAATTCACCTTAGCGCGCCTGCCGCGTCGTAGCCAAAGCAATGCGTCGGTTCAGCGTACTCGCTTGCCTGGACGCTGACGCCACGCCTAAACTGAAACACAAGACACGCTGAATGGCATTTTCCCCAGGATCGACGATGACGAATGCGGCAATCCAACCAGCGCCATTCGGCCGGGCTTGGATTCGCCCAGTCGCTGCCGAAACCGACGGACGCGTAACCGGCGGTCTCTTCATTTCAAGCAAAGGCGGGCGCGGCAAACCGGCGCTCGTGGCGATTCCGGGCGAGTTTCGACCAGCCCAGATGCTGCTTCCAGCAATGCGCCTTCTTTGCGACGACTACGACATTCTGATTGTAGACATGCCCGGCTTCGGCGCCAGCCCGACCTACGAATCGGCAAGCATCGCCTCGTTTGCCGGTCGCGTCGCCGACCTGCAGCGGGCAGTCCTGGGCGAGCGCGAGGCGGTTCTGGTCGGCGAGTCGATCGGCGGTATCGTCGCAATGGCCCTGGCGCCGACGCTCGAAGGCCGCTTGCGCGCGGCTGTCTATCTCGACCCGCCGGTCTCTGCGACGGCGCTGAACGCAGCGCGTGCCCATCTTAGGCGCTGCACAGCAAGCGTGACGCTGGATTCGTTTTTCATAGATTATATCTCCGGGCGCGGAATGCTCGGCGACGGCAGCGCGCAAGGCTATTGGCCGCTATTGGCGGCGGCGGCAGCGCAAGCCCCTACCTTGATCATGTCGGGCGGCCGAACGGCAAGGCTCGATGCGACGTCGCCTGCAGCTCTCTTTACACCCGACGACGAGACAGCTGCTCTCGCGCTGCAGATCGACACATTGGCCGTGCAGCGCGTGCCGACGGCAGGCCACCTGCTCTATCAGGAGAATCCCGGCGAGTGCGCCACGGCAACCGTGCGATTCCTGCGCGCCGCCCTCTCGGACCTGCGCCAACTGGCACGCCAGCTCGTTGCAACCCCTAGCGACGCAAAAACGCGCGACGCTTTGCTCGCTGTGTTGGGCGGCTTCGAACCTGCGAGCCTGCTGTCGCATCGCGACGTGCTGCTGGCCGTCGCGCGCGCGCGCCTCGACGACGTGAAGCTCATGAACGCGATTTTGCGGACCGTCTACAAGCTTCTCGATACGGCAGGAATTGCGACGATGCGCTACGTCGCTGCCCATGCCGCGGAGGAAAACACGAAGGTCTGGACCTGCCTGCATACGGCCGTCTCGCTTTCGTGCCTCGGCGATCCGGACGGAGCACTCGACACGCTGCGCGCCTTTTCGTTCGGCGTCGAGATGCCGACGCGCGTTGCTGGTCTCGCTCTGAACATCGAACTCTATTCCGAGCACGCGACCGATTCGAGCTTGGCGCGCGCCAAGGAGGCGCAGTTGGCCGTGCTGCGCCGACATCTGCCAAAACCGCTCGTGCGGCCGGCCGTGCGGCGGAAAAGCACCGTGCCGCGCATCGGCATGGCCAGCGGCTCGTTTGGCATGCGCAACTACATGAGCCTGCTGGTGCCGTTTCTGCGCGAGGCAGCCAAGCTGCCGCTGTCGATCGAATTGCTACCGCTTGTCGCGGGCGATCTCGAGATCGTGCGCAAGGCGTTGCCTCGGGAAACGCCGATTCGCGACATCGAGGAGATCACGATCACGACCGTCGACCAGCCCGATGCTTGGCATCGCATGAACCAAACGCTGGCCGATCTCGACTACGATCTTCTGATCGACCTCGACGAGTCCCTGGTGCCCTACCTTCCGGCCTGCGTCGTCGGGCGTCCGGGGGCCAAACAGGCGACATGGTTCAACATGTCCGGGCCAAGCCACGATCCCTGCTTCGACGCCGCGATCGGGCCCGAAAGCATCTATCCGCAATCGCTCGAAGCGGAGTTTCCAGGCAAACTCGCGCGCCTGCCCGGCGATCTTTACGTCTTCGAGCCGGAAATCTGGGTCCAGTACGGCCTTGCCATGCCCGAGGCCGGGCCGCCGCCGTCGCTGCGCAACGGCTATGCGACATTCGGCTCGCTCTCGCATCTCTACAAAATCACGCGGCCTTGCATCGCTTTATGGGCCAAAGTCCTGCACGCGGTGCCGGATTCGAAGCTTTATCTCGGCAACGGCGATGTTTTGGAGATGCATGTCGTCGACCGGGTTCGCGAAATCTTCGGCCAATGCGGCATCGCGCCGGAACGCCTGATCTTCGCCTACCATTTCGGCTGGCCGCGCTATCTTGCGGGCTACCAGAATATCGACGTGGTCCTCGGCACGTTTCCGGTGGCCGGAGGAACGACCTTGTTCGAGGCAGCGCATATGGGCATGCCGACCTTGAGCCGCGTGGGGGCGACCAGCCTTGGCCGCATCGGCCGGTGGCTCGAAGCGGCGACCGGGCGCCCGGGGATTGCGCACGACAGCGACGAATCTTTCGTAGCCGAGGCCGTGAGCCTTGCCCAAGCGACCGAGGAACGCGCCGCGTTGCGCGCGAACGAACCCACGCGCCTCGCCGAAAAATCGAAAACCGACGCAAAACGCATGGCGTCGGCGTTTCTCGAAATCGTGCGGACGCGTTTCTTGCGAAGCTGACATGCAAAGCTATCGATGCGGCTTGACGATCACGCCCTGGCCGGTCGGCAACCCGAGGATCGGCACACCTTGAGCTTTGGCGAATGCGTCGAACGCCGCCTTCTGATTCACGTGCGGCAGCCAATTGTAGTCGTCGAGCAGGATCACGCCGCCTGGCGACAATCTAGGCCAGAAATGAGTGACGGCGGCGATTTCGGGCAGCACTATGTTCATGTCGATCGACAGATAGGCCACTTTTTCAGCGGTTACCGCCGCCAGCGTGTCGGGCACGCGGCCAGGCACAATGCGGACATTGGGAATGGGTTCGAATTTACAGCGAATATGCGTCAAATCGTCCATGCCGCGATAGCTTTGGTTGTTGACGGCCAGACCGAGCTTTTTCTCCGCTTCCGAAAGCTGGTCTTCGGGCATGCCGTCGAACGTGTCGAGCAGCCACATCGTACGGCCGACCTGCTTCGGCCAGTTCGTCCAAACCGCGATGGCGCCGGAGAGAATGCCGGTATGTACGCCACATTCGACGAAATCGCCTTGCGTGCACAAGGCCTGTTCGGCCGCCCACAGGGCGATCCAAACCCGCCATTCGACATGCAGATCGAGTTTGCGGTCGGCACCGACCGTCATGCCGAATTCGTAGGCCGCCTTGAAACGCGGGCTCTCGAGAAAATCGCTGTTGTGGTAAGTGACCAGACCGTCGGCCTGGAACTGCGGATCGATTCGGGCAGACATGGGATCGCCTTTTCTCTTTCAAGTCGTTTAGGCCGGAAAGGGCCAAGGCTTTGCGCGTTCGATGGCGTAGGCGGCACGCAAGACCGCACGGTCCTCGTAGAGACGGCCGACCAATTGCAATGCCATCGGCAAACCGTTCGAATGAAGTCCGAGCGGCACACTGGCGGCCGGTTGACGTGTCATATTGAACGGATAGGTAAACGGCGTCCAGTCGATCCAATAGGACTGATCGGGCGACGCGACATCCTGCCCCGCAGCAAAGGCGGTGGTCGGCAGTTGCGGCGTTAGCAGCAGATCGTAGGTCTCGTGGAACTTCGCCATCGCCTCGCCTGCACGCACGCGCACAGCGTCGGCGGCAAGATAGTCGGCCGCCGACAAGGCAAGCCCCGCTCTGGTCGAAGCGACCAGACCCGGATCGCACGCGCTCCATCGCTCCGGCGGATAGACTTGAAGCGCGCGCGATATTCCGCCCGTCCAGAGCCGATAAAATGCGTCGCGCAAATCGCCCATGGCAGGCTCCGCCAATTCGACCACGGCACCGAGTTCGGCCAGCAACACAGCCGCATTTGCGACGGCGGCGGCGATCTCCGCGTCGACCTTGGCGCCGCCGAGCGTCGGACTGACGCCGATCCGCAAGCCCGCAATCCCTTTTTCGCGTTCGCCGATCCACGACGTCGGATCGTCGGGAAGCGAATAGACGTCGCGCGAGTCGCGCGCGGCCATTGCTTGCAGCATGCGTGCGGCATCGTCGACGCCGCGCGCCATCGGGCCGATATGCGCAAGCAACCCAACCGGCGAAGCGGGATAGGCGGGCACGCGCCCGAAGGTCGGCTTGATGCCGAATACGCCGCAGAATCCGGCCGGCATGCGAATCGATCCGCCGCCGTCGGTGCCCAAGTGCAAAACGCCCATGCCCAACGCAGCCGCAACAGCGGCACCCGCCGAGGAGCCGCCGGCCGTCTTGCTCGGGTCCCAAGGGTTGCGGGTAATGCCCGTCAGCGGCGAATCGCCGATCCCCTTCCACCCGAACTCCGGCGTCGTCGTCTTGCCGAGAAAGACAGCGCCGAAGCTGCGCAAACGCTCGACCGAGGGCGCGTCTGCGTCGGCAACCGGCGTGCCCGCGAGCAGTTTCGAGCCGCGCATGGTCGGCCAGCCTCTGACCCAGATGAGGTCCTTGATCGAGGTCGGCACGCCGTCTATCGGACTGCGCGGCGTGCCCGCTTGCCAGCGCGCCATGCTGTCGCGCGCCTGCGCCAAAGCCGTTTCGGCATCGACCAGGCAAAATGCGTTGTAGATCGGGTTGAGCCGCTCGATCTTGGCAAGACAGGCAGCGGCCACGTCGACCGGCGAAAAGGCGCCGCTCGCGTAGCCGACTACGAGCGCTTGCGCCGACAGCAGCGTCAAATCGACCATGAAATGCTCCCTCGATTGGGTCTATGCTGGCACGGATAAGGCGGCCGCGCAAAAGGGTTCGAACATGCGTTTGGTATTGGCGATGCTCAAGCACGAAACCAACACGTTTTCGCCGGTGGCGACGGACATCGCCCGGTTTGCGGCTTGGAGCCTGCATCGCGACGAAGCCGTCGTCGCCAACTACGAAAAGACGGCGATGCCGATCGCCGCTTATCTGAAGTTGGCGCGCGACGCTGGCGCCGAGATCGCGACTCCGATCGCGGCAGAAGCGATGCCGAGCGGAAGGCTGACGGCCGCGACATACGAGGAACTCGTCGCGCCCATATTGGCGGCGATCGAGGCGGGCTGCGACGGCGCAATGCTCGATCTGCACGGCGCCATGGTGTGCGAACACACCGACGACGGTGAAGGCACGCTGCTTGAACGAATTCGCGCGTTGCGGCCAGGTCTCCCGATCGCCGTAACCTGCGACCTGCACGCCAACCTGTCGGAGACGATGGTGCGCAACTGCACAGCACTCATCGGCTACAAGACCTATCCGCATGTCGATATGTACGAAGTCGCCGAAAAGGTCGGACGCGTGGTGCTCGACACGATGGCCGGCCGCTGCAAGCCGGTCATGGCCTGGGGGCGCCTGCCGCTTCTGTCGCAGACACTGCGGCAGGGAACGGACGACATGCCGATGAAGGGCATCCAAGCGCTGGCGACATCGCTCGAAAGCGAACCGCGGATTCTGTGCGCAACCGCGTTCGGCGGCTTCCCGATGGCCGACATCCCCATCGCCGGCAACGGCGCGGTCGTGGTCGCCGACGGCGACGGGGCCGCCGCCGCAGCGGCCGCCCAGCGCCTGCTCGACGAAAGCTGGGCCGCACGAACCGAATTCATGCATCCGCACGAGCCTCTCGGAACTACTGTGATGCGGGCGAAGGCGGTCAATGCGGTGCCGATCGTGCTTCTCGACCACGCCGACAATGTCGGCTCCGGCGGCACGTCCGACGTCATGACCGTCATTTCCGAAGTTTTGCGCCAGGATCTGCAGAACGTCGCGGTCGCAACCGTCTGGGATCCGGCCGCCGTCGCGACCATGGCAAAAGCCGGCCTGGGTGCCCAAGTCACCCTCCCGCTCGGCGGATGCAGCGACATGCCGTCGATCGGCCTCGCCGGGAAGAGCCTTGTCGTGACCGGTCGGGTTCGTCATCTCGCCGACGGGCGATGGCGGGTCGCGGGGCCGATGTATACGGGGGTCGAAGTCAATACCGGCCCGACCGCCGTAATCGAGATCGGCACGGTACGAATCGTCGTGGTCTCCCGGCATCACGAACCATGGGACGTCGGCATCTTCACGGCAAACGGCATCGACCCGACGGCCCAGCGGTTTTTGCTGCTCAAATCTCGCATCCACTACCGGGCCGGCTTCGCCGCCATGGCGCGCGCGACATTCACGCTCGACGGCGAAGGCGTGACGACCTCCGACAACGGCAAACTTGCATATCGTCGGCTTTCGAGGCCGATCTATCCGCTCGATCCGGGCCCGTTCCCGGAACCGCGCGCACATATCGTTTGAACCTCAGCAAGTCTGTGGCATGCTTTGGCATATGGACGCCGCATGTCCGGCCCTTGCCTCAAGGAGAATCGCCGATGCCGAGTTTGCTCAAGAATATTGTCGCCGCAAGCGTCTTCGCTCTCGGCGTCGGGTTCGCGGTCGACGCGACGGCCCAGCAAAAGGTTCTGCGCTTCATTCCGCATTCGAACCTGCCCGCAATCGATCCGGTCGCGACGACCGGCTACGTGGTGCGAAACCACGGCTACCTCGTCTACGACACGCTCTTTGCGACCGACGCGAACTTCAAGATCCAGCCGCAGATGGTCGAAAAATGGTCGGCGAGCCCGGACGGGCTGCGCTGGGAATTCAAGCTGCGCGAAGGCATGAAGTTCCACGACGACACGCCCGTGCGCGGCGCCGATGCCGCTGCTTCGATCCGACGCTGGTCGGCGCGCGACTCCTTTGGCCAGACGATGGCGGGCGCGGTCGCCGGCTACGACGTCGTCGATGATCTGACATTCGCCATTCGTCTGACGCGGCCCTTCCCGCTGATGATCGATGCGCTCGGCAAACTGTCGAGCCAGGTTCCCTTCATCATGCCGGAGCGGATCGCCAACACCGATCCCGCGACGCCGATCCAAGATGCGACCGGCTCCGGTCCGTTCCGCTTTGTGCGCGACCAATGGGTGCCGGGCCAACGCGCCGTCTACGAACGCTTCGCCGACTACAAGCCGCGCAACGAACCGCCTTCGTGGGCGGCCGGCGGCAAAGTCGTCAAGGTCGATCGCGTCGAATGGCGCATCATCCCGGACGGTGCGGTCGCCGCCGCCGCACTGGCGCAAGGCGAAGTCGATTGGTACGAGCAACCGCTGTTCGACCTGCTTCCGCAGCTCGCGCGCAATCGCGACATCGAGGTCGCCCAGATCGATCCGATGGGTTCCGTCGCGATGCTGCGATTCAACCATCTGCAGCCGCCGTTCGACAATCTGAAGGTTCGCCAGGCCGTGCAGATGGCCGTCAATCAGAGCGACTATCTGCAGGCGATCGTCGGCAACAAGGATTACTACAGGGAATGCAAATCGCACTTTCCTTGCGGGACCCCTTTGTCGAGCGACGTCGGCGCAGCGTCGCAAGCGGGCAATTTCGACCGCGCGCGGGCCATGTTGCGCGACAGCGGCTACAAGGGCGAGAAAGTCGTGATCATCTCGCCGACCGACATTCCGACCAACCACGTCCAAAGCCTCGTCACCGAAGATCTTCTGAAGCGGCTCGGCATGAACGTGGAACTGGTCGCGACCGATTGGGGTTCGGTGCTGGCGCGCCGCAACAACCGCACTCCGGCGGACCAAGGCGGCTGGTCGATCTTCCATACCTGGTGGGTCGGACCCGACCTCGTGAACCCGGCGCTGCATGCCCCGCTGCGGGGCCACGGAGCAGCCGCTTGGGCCGGTTGGCCCACCGATCCGACCGGCGAGGTGCTGCGCGAGCGGTGGCTTGCAGCCTCCGCGCAAGCCGACCAGATCGCCTTGGCCCGCCAGATCCAGGCGAACGCCTTCGAACAGGTGCCCTACGTCACGGTCGGCCAGTTCCAGCAACCCACCGCATTTCGCCGGAACGTGACCGGCATCGTCATCTCGCCGGTACCTTTCTTCTGGAACGTCGAGAAGCGCTGACCGCAGACAGATCGGCATCGGGTCGCGTGTTCGCCTATATCGTGCGCCGCATTCTGGCCACCATCCCCGTCATGGGGGTGGTGGCTCTTTTCGTTTTTTCTCTCCTCTATTTCTCGCCGGGCGACCCTGCGGCGATCATCGCGGGCGACATGTCGACCGCGGACGACATCGCGCGCATCCGACGCTCGCTTGGCCTCGACCTCCCGTACCATGTGCGTTTCGGCACGTGGCTGTGGGCGATCCTCCAGGGCGATCTCGGAACATCGATCTTCTCGAACCTTCCGGTCGCGACCCTGATCGGCCAGCGGCTCGAGGCAACCATCTCGCTTTCGATCGTGACACTGCTTTTCGCCGTTAGCGTCGCGATCCCGATGGGCGTGCTGGCGGCCTGGAAGGCAGGGGGGTGGACCGACCGCTTCGTAATGCTGTTTGCCGTCCTGGGCTTTTCGGTTCCCGTCTTCGTCATCGGGTACGTGCTGATCTTCACCTTCGCGATCGAACTCGATTGGTTGCCGGTGCAAGGCTTCACGTCGATCCGCGAAGGGCTCGGACCGTTCCTGCGCAACATCATTCTGCCCACCGTCGCCCTCGGCACCATCTACATCGCTTTGATCGCGCGGATGACGCGCGCAGCCATGCTCGACGTGATGGCACAAGACTACATCCGCACCGCAAACGCCAAAGGCCTGCGCACCGACCGCGTGCTGCTGGGCCATGCGCTGCGCAATGCGGCCGTTCCCATCGTGACCGTGGTCGGCATCGGCGTTGCCCTGCTGATTGGCGGCGTCGTCGTGACAGAAAGCGTCTTCGCCATACCGGGGCTTGGCCGGATGACGGTCGACGCCATTTTGAGGCGCGACTATCCGGTCATCCAGGGCGTGATCCTGATGTTTTCGTTCGTCTACGTGATCGTCAATCTTCTGGTCGATCTGAGCTACACGCTCTTCGATCCGCGCATTCGGTACTGAGGGAGCTCCCATGACCCTCACGATCGTCGCACCCGCGACAGCTGCGCAAATCGCCGGCAAACGTCGTCCCTGGTGGCGGCGCCATTTGTCGATCGTGATCGGCGGCCTTTTGCTGGCGCTTATGATCGCGATGGCCGTGGCGGCGCCGTTTCTCGGCACGGTCGACCCGGCGGCCCTGTCGCCGATCCGGAGGCTGCGCATGCCGTCCGAGATCTACTGGTTCGGCACCGATGCGCTGGGGCGCGACGTCTACAGCCGCGTCGTCTACGGCGCGCGCGCCTCGCTGTTCGTTGGCTTCGCGGTCGCGTTTACGGCAGTATTGGCTGGTCTCCTGTTCGGCCTTTTGGCGGGTTTCAACCGCTGGATAGACGCGATCCTGATGCGGATCATGGACGGACTCATGTCCATCCCGTCCGTGCTGCTCGCGATAGCGCTGATGGCGCTCACGCGCGCCAGCCTGGAAAACGTGATCGCCGCGATCGCGATAGCCGAGATCCCGCGCGTCACGCGCCTCGTGCGCAGCATCGTTCTGGGACTGCGCGAGCAGCCTTTCGTCGAGGCGGCGATCGCGGTCGGCACGTCGACGCCGTTTATCCTGTGGCGCCATATCCTGCCCAACACCTTCGCCCCATTGATCGTGCAGGCGACCTACATTGCAGCCTCCGCGATCATCACCGAAGCCATTCTGTCCTTCATCGGCGCGGGCCTTCCGCCGTCGATCCCGACATGGGGCAACATCATCGCCGAGGGCCGCGCCATTTTCCAGGTACGCCCGCATTTGATCCTCATTCCGGCGGGCTTCCTGTCGATCACGGTGCTGGCGATCAACCTACTCGGCGACGGTATGCGTGACGCGCTCGATCCGCGCCTTGCGCGGCAATTATAGGCAACTGCGCATGGCCGACGCCCGACCGCTGCTCGAAATCGAAGACCTCCGAACGCATTTCTACACGTCCGACGGCGTCGTGCGGGCGGTCGACGGCGTATCCTACAGCGTGCGCGCGGGGGAAACGCTCGCAGTCGTCGGCGAAAGCGGCTGCGGCAAGTCGGTGACGGCAATGTCGATCCTGCGTCTTCTCCCCTCGCCGCCCGCGCGCATCGTTTCCGGCGCCATCCGCTTCGAGGGCCGAGACCTTCTGGGCTGCAGCGAAGCCGAGATGCGCCGCATCCGCGGCAACGACATCTCGATGATCTTCCAGGAGCCGATGACGAGCCTCAATCCCGTTCTCACCGTCGGGCGGCAGATCGCCGAAACGCTGCAGCTGCACCAAGGACTTTCGCGCGCGGCAGCCGGCCAGCGCGCGGTCGAAATGCTCGATCTCGTGCGCATGCCGGAACCCGCACGGCGTGCAGGCGCCTATCCGCACCAGCTTTCCGGCGGAATGCGCCAGCGGGTGATGATCGCCATGGCGCTTTCGTGCGACCCGAAACTCCTGATCGCCGACGAACCGACCACCGCGCTCGACGTCACGATCCAGGCCCAGATCCTCGAGCTGATGCTCGATCTCAAGCGCAAGATCGGCGCCGCCATCGTTCTGATCACGCACGATTTGGGAGTCGTCGCCGAAACGGCCCAGCGCGTGGTCGTCATGTATGCGGGCCGCAAGGTCGAAGAAGCGCCCGTCGAGATGCTGTTCGCGCGGCCGCGACATCCCTACACGCGCGGACTGATGGGTTCGATCCCGCATCTGGGATCCGCTGCGAGGGCCGACCTGCCACGCAAGCGCCTGACAGAGATACCCGGCATCGTGCCGCGCCTGAACGAGACGATTGCGGGCTGCGCGTTTGCCGAGCGCTGCAGCTATGCCGAGGACAGGTGCCGCCGCGCCCCGCCACCGCTTGAAGAACATGCACCCGGCCATTTTTCGGCCTGCTGGTTCGCCGGCATCGTCGCGGAAGCGGCATCATGAAAAGTCCGTTGCTCGAAGTCGTCGGGCTCAAGAAACATTTCGAGATACGCAAAGGCGTGCTCGGACGCGTATCGGCGAAGGTCTATGCGGTCGACGGCGTCTCCTTCCACGTCGATGCCGGCGAAACGCTCGGGCTGGTGGGCGAGAGCGGCTGCGGAAAATCGACCGTCGGGAAGTCGATACTGAAGCTGGTGGAACCGACGGCGGGCACGATCCGGCTTGGCGGGACAGCTATCGAGAGCCTAAACCGAAATTCGATGCGGCCGTATCGGCGCGACATGCAGGTGGTCTTCCAGGACCCCTACTCGTCGCTGAGCCCGCGCCTGAGGGCAGGCGATATCGTCGCCGAGCCGCTGATAAACTTCGGATTGGCGACGGGCCGAGGGGCGCGCGAACGTACGGCCTGGCTTTTCGAAAAGGTCGGTTTGCGGGCGGACCAGATGGCGCGCTATCCGCACGAGTTTTCCGGCGGCCAGCGCCAGCGCTTGGGGATCGCGCGCGCCCTCGCCGTGCAGCCAAAACTCATCGTCGCCGACGAACCGGTATCCGCACTCGACGTTTCGGTGCAGGCGCAAGTGGTCAATCTGCTGATGGACCTGCAGGCCGAGTTCGGCCTGTCCTATCTGTTCGTCGCCCACGATCTGGCTGTCGTCGAGCATATCAGCCACCGCGTTGCGGTCATGTATCTCGGCAAGATCGTGGAGCTCGCCGATCGGCGGACGATCTTTACGCGTCCCTTGCACCCCTACACGCAAGCGCTGCTGTCGGCCGCCCCGACCACGGATCCGCGCGCGCGAAAGACGCGCATCGTGCTCTCGGGCGACGTTCCGTCGCCGATCGATCCGCCGTCGGGATGCCGCTTCCACACGCGCTGCCCCGTCGCGGAAGCGCGCTGCCGAGTCGAAGAACCGCCGATCAAAGAGGTCGCACCCGGCCATCAAGTCGCGTGCCATCTGCACGCCCCCGCGCTTGGCTAGCGCTTCAGGAATTCCTCGAACCAGGCAGCGTGGCCGATCAGCGCGCCGTCTTCGTTGTGCGGCCCAATGAGCTGAATGGCAAGCGGCAAGCCATCGTCGCTTTTGCCGGCCGGCAACGCGATCGTCGGGTTTCCCAGCAAGGTCCACATGCGGTTGAACACGGGATATCCTGTCCGCTCGATTCCGCGCGGTGCGGTACCAGGGGCGGCAGGCGCGAGGATGACGTCGGCGTCGCGCCACACTTGCGCCAACCGGTGACGGCATTTCGTGGCCAGCGCCTTGGCGGCCGTCTCTTCGCGAATGCCGACACGGTCGCCCGATGCCAGCATGTCGCGCAGCGCCGACGACAGCTCGCCGGAATGCTCGGCCCGTTCGCGTGCCAGCGAGGCAGTCGCTTCGCGCGACATGATGGAGAGCTGCGCGTCGTTGATATCCGCCCAGTAGTCTTCAAGTTCGAAATCCCGAACCGAGACGCCCGCGCCTTCGAGACGCGCCAACAGCATTTCGAACAAGCGGCGCGTCGCGCCGTCTGCCGACGACCAGTAGGGCGTGTAGCACACCGCAACGCGCGGGCTAGGCCGCCCGACATCGCCCAAGCCTTGGATCGGACGTGCCGAAACAAGAGCACGGCGCACGAGATCGAGATCGGCGACGGCGCGGCAGAACACGCCCAGGGTGTCGAGCGACGGCGCCAGCGGTTTGATTCCCGCCATGTCGATCCAGCCGTAGGTCCCTTTGTAGCCGACCACACCGCAAAATGCGGCAGGACGGATCACGGAACCGGCCGTTTGGGTTCCAAGCGCAAGCGGCACATGGAAATCGGCCACCGCAGCCGCCGACCCCGACGACGACCCGCCCGGCGTATAGCCGTGGCGCGCTGGATTGTGGGTCGGACCCGGCGTGAAATAGGCGAACTCGGTTGTCTCCGTTTTTCCTATCGGGATCGCGCCGGCGGCGATCAGGCGCTGCACGCAAAGCGCGTCGATCTTGGGGCGATGGTCCCGGTAGATTGGCGAACCGTATTCCGTCGGCATCGAGGCGGTGTCGATCAGATCCTTGATGCCGACCGGGATGCCGTGGAGCGGGCGCATCTGCGACACCCTGTCGAGAGCTGCGGCCCGGCCGCGCGCGTCGCGCTTTTCGACGTGCCGCCACGCACGAATCTCGGGATCGCGGGCCGCAATCCGCGCCAGGCAAGCGCCGACCATGTCCGAAGCGTCGAGCTTTCCGGAATCGCAGGCAGTGCGCATTTCGAGCACCCCGAGCAGCTCGGGATGGATCGGCGAATTGAGCTTTTTCATCTCGCTTGCATCATAGCAAGCCAGGCCTTGCGCTCAAGCGGTACGGCGATCCGCCGCGTTTCAGGCGTCCGCAGTTTCGTCGAGCGCGTAGCCTGCCGAACGAACGGTACGGATCAGATCGATTTCGCCCTCGCCGTTGATCGCTTTGCGCAGGCGGCGGATATGGACGTCGACCGTCCGCGGCTCGACATAGATGTCGCGCCCCCACACCGCATCGAGCAGCTGCTCGCGGCTGTAGACGCGGCCGGGCCGCTCGAGCAGAAAGCGAAGCAGCCGAAACTCGGTCGGCCCCAGATGCACGGAACGTCCGCCGCGGATAACGCGATGGGACGCCAAATCCATGCTGAGATCACCGTAGGTAAGCATGTCGTGCGCCGACGAAGGCTTGGCGCGGCGCAGCACCGCACGAACGCGCGCAATCAGCTCGGACGGGCTGAAGGGCTTCGCGACATAGTCGTCCGCGCCGACCTCGAGGCCGCGGACGCGGTCGCTCTCTTCGCCGCGCGCCGTCAGCATGATGATCGGCAGATCGCGGGTGTCGGCCTTGCGTCGCAGCTGGCGACAGACCTCGAGCCCGGAGATGTGCGGCAGCATCCAATCGAGTATCATCAGATCCGGGCGGCCTTCGGCGACCGCGACCAAGGCTGCTTCGCCGTCGCCTGCCGTGGTGACGCGAAACCCTTCCTTGTCGAAGTTGTAGCGCAGAAGTTCGATCAGCGCAGGCTCGTCCTCGACGATCAGAAGATGCGGTTTCACGTGCGTTTTCCCCGTCACTCGGCCGGCTTGGACGCGCCGACGACCGCGAAGTTGCCGTCATCGCCCTTCGGACGCTCGGCGCGCAACGGCACGCCGGTGACGAGGAAGTGGATGGTTTCGGCGATGTTCGTCGTATGGTCGCCGATGCGCTCGATGTTCTTTGCGATGAACAGAAGGTGCGTCGATCCCGTGATGTTGCGCGGATCTTCCATCATGTAGGTCAACAGCTCGCGAAACAGCGAGCCGTACATCTCGTCGAGTTCTTCGTCGCGGTTCCAGACGGCGACGGCCTTGGCGACGTCGCGCGCAGCGAACGCGTCGAGAACGTCCTTCAGCATTTCCCGCACCATCGCCCCCATGCGCGGGATCGCATGGACCGGGCGCAGCGGCGCCACCTGATTGAGCGCGATCGCGCGTTTGGCGACGTTTTTGGCGTAGTCGGCGGCACGTTCGAGATCGGCGGCAATGCGCAGCGCGCCGAGGGCAAAACGCAGATCGGTCGCGACCGGCTGGCGCAGCGCCATGACGCGCAGCACCTGGTCGTCGATCTCGCGCTCGAGCTCGTCGACGCGCGAGTCGGACGTTATGACGCTAGCAGCAAGATCGCCGTCGCGCTGCCCGACCGCCTGGATCGACGTCGCGATCTGCGCTTCCACAAGGCCGCCCATGCGGGCCAGCAGATTGGACAGGCGCTTGAGTTCGTCGTCGAAGGACTTGACGATATGGTCGTTTGGCATCGAGAACTCCTCAGCCGTAGCGGCCGGTGATGTAGCCTTGGGTGCGCTCGTCGCGCGGATTCGTGAAGATGTTGGCCGTATCGTCTTCCTCGACCAGAACGCCCAGATGGAAGAAAGCCGTGCGCTGCGACACGCGCGCGGCTTGCTGCATGTTGTGGGTGACAATGACGATCGTGAACTTTGCCTTGAGCTCGTCGATGAGTTCTTCGACATGCGCCGTCGCGATGGGATCGAGGGCCGAGCACGGCTCGTCCATCAGGATCACCTCGGGCGAAACGGCGATCGCGCGCGCGATGCAAAGGCGTTGCTGTTGGCCGCCCGACAGACCGGTGCCGGAATCGAGCAGGCGATCCTTGACTTCGTTCCAGAGGCCGGCACCGCGCAGCGACTTCTCGACGATCTCGTCGAGTTCCTGCTTGGTCGTGGCAAGCCCGTGGATCTTGGGGCCGTAGATGATGTTTTCGTAGATCGATTTCGGGAAGGGATTGGCCTTCTGAAACACCATCCCGACCCGCGCGCGCAGCTGCACGACGTCGATCGACTTGTCGTAGATATCGAGGCCATCGAGCTTGATCTCGCCTGCAACCCGGCACGAATCGATCGTGTCGTTCATGCGGTTCAAGCACCGCAGAAACGTCGATTTTCCGCACCCAGACGGGCCGATGAAGGCAGTCACCTGGTGCTCGCGAATGTCGATATCGACCTTCTTGAGCGCGTGCTTCTCGCCGTAGAAGACATCGACGCCCCGAGCCACGACTTTGGATCTGTGGCCGTCGGGCATAGGAGCCGAGGGCACCTGCTTCGTTTCAAAAGTTTGTATGTCAGTCATTTTCTACCACCGCCGTTCGAATTTTCTACGAAGCCAAATCGCAAGCGCATTCATGCAAAGAAGGAAGATCAGAAGCGTCATGATCGCCGCCGACGTCTTCTCGACGAAGCCGCGTTCCGGGTTGTCCGCCCACATAAAGATCTGGACGGGCAGAACCGTCGAGGGCGAAAGCGGTCCACCCGGGATATCCACGACAAAGGCGACCATACCGATCATCAGCAGGGGGGCAGTTTCGCCGAGCGCGTGCGCCATCGCAAGGATCGTTCCCGTCATGATGCCCGGCATCGCCAGCGGCAGAATGTGGTGGAAAATCGCCTGCATTTTGGAAGCGCCAAGGCCAAGTGCCGCCTCGCGGATCGACGGCGGCACTGAGCGAAGCGACGCCCGTGCCGAAATGATGATGATCGGCAGACTCATTAGAGCAAGCACGACACCGCCGACAACGGGCGCGGATCGCGGCATGCCAAAAACCTGGAGGAAGACTGCAAGTCCCAAGAGACCGAACACGATCGAGGGGACGGCCGCCAAATTGTTGATGTTGACTTCGATGAGATCGGTAAATTTGTTCTTCGGCGCATACTCTTCGAGATAGATCGCAGCACCTACCCCAATTGGGAATGCCAACAACAGTGCGATCGCCAGCGTCATGAACGAACCTACGACCCCGCCCCAAATTCCAACAAGTTCGGGCTGGCGACTGTCTGCGGCCGTAAAAAGGCGATCGTTGAACTTGAGGGCAACGCGCCCTTCGGCTGCCAGCGCATCGAGCCACACAAGCTGCAAGTCGTTGATGCGGCGCGAACTCTCCGCCACGTTTCGCTCCGAATGGCCCTTCCAGATCATATCGACGTCGGAACTGGCGAGCAGCCAAACATCCCGCTTCTGCCCAAGAAGCGTGGGGTCGGCCGTGATCATCTCCGTCAATTTGATCTGTGCCCCGTCGGACATCAGCGCCTCAAGATTGCGCAGCGGCACGCGGCTGCGCACCTCGGGAAATTTGGCCTGCAACGCGGACCGAAGAACGGCTGGCCAGTTTCCAAGACGATAGGCCGCCACATCCCCTTTGCCGTCCGGGTCGATATGCTCTTTGGAAAATTCGACCTCGAGGCGAATGTTCGTCTGCACGACAGCCGTCGCGCCGTTCGACAGAATCGTCCACAGCAAAAGCGCCAGAGACGCGACGGCAAACGTCAACGCCGCAATGCCGTACATCTTGAAGCGCCACTCGGCGGCATAGCGCTTTTTGAGACGCGCCGTTGCGTCGGCACTGGTATGGAAAGACGTCATTCGTACTGCTCCCGGTACCTGCGTACGATACGCATTGCGACGATGTTGAGGGTAAGCGTGACGGTGAACAGCACCAAACCGAGCGCGAATGCAGAAAGGGTTTTAGGACTGTCGAACTCCTGGTCGCCGACGAGCAATGCCGCAATGTGAACCGTGACGGTTGTGACCGCGTTCAATGGATTGGCCGTGAGGTTGGCCGCAAGGCCTGCAGCCATCACGACGATCATGGTTTCGCCCAGGGCCCGGCTGAAAGCGAGAATCACAGAGGCAGCAATCCCAGGAAGGGCGGCCGGCAACACAACACGCCGGATTGTCTCTGATTTTGTTGCGCCCAGCCCGAGGGACGCGTCGCGCAACGCCTGCGGAACTGCGTTGATCACGTCGTCGGAAAGCGACGAAACGAACGGAACGATCATGATGCCCATGACCAGACCCGCCGCCAGTCCGGATGTCGAGGCGACTTCGAGTCCGAAAGCCGCTCCAGCCTCGCGTACGAAAGGCGCAACCGTCAGCGCGGCGAAGAATCCGTAGACTACAGTCGGAATACCCGCGAGAACCTCGAGGGTTGGCTTCATGATCGAACGCACGCGACGCGGCGCATAGTCGGCCATGTAGATCGCAGACAACAGACCGATCGGCACGGCAACAAACATCGAAATCGTCGCTATAAGCAGCGTGCCGGTGAAAAGCGGCACGGCACCGAAAGCACCCGACGATCCGACCTGATCGGCGCGGATTGCCGTCTGCGGGCTCCAGGTCAAGCCGAACAGAAAATCCGTCGCAGGCACAACCGCGAAGAACCGCGCCGCCTCGAACACCAACGACAGGACGATACCGATTGTCGTGACGACGGCAATGATCGAACTCACAATTAGAATGATGCGGATGATCTGCTCGACTCGATTGCGCGCGCGCATTGTCGCCGTGATCTTGCTACGCGCGAGGACAAGGCCGCCGATACCGGCTGCCAGCACCGCGAGCCACATCGCAGCCTGCGCAATCCCGCGAAGACCGATGTAGTGCGCGACCGCAGCCTTCATCGCCGGGGACGCGTCGGACGTCGCGACGTTCCCGTAGGCCATATTACGAATATCTGTAATAGCGAGGTTGAGCTGGTCGGCGGGCAGGGTACGAATTTCAGCAGGCAAGGCCGCTGTAACGAGGGTGCGAATTAGAAAGTCCTGCGACGATATCCACACCGCCAGGATCACCAGCGCCGGAAGACCGCACCAGAGCGCGACATAGTAGCCGTAGAACGATACAAGCGAGTGCAGACGCACGGTACCCGTCGCTTGCTGCCTGATCGCGGCCGATGTGCCGAAACGATACGCGGCGAAGCTGAGCGCGAGGACGACGAGGATAAGAACAAAGCTGTTCATTGCTTTTGGACCGTGCGATCAAAAGAGGTGCAGCCGGACGGGGCCTTTCGGACCCGTCCGGCTGCCAAAGATTACATCGACAGCGGCGTCAGAGCCGTCGTCGCCGCACGGACCCTGGCCTGCTCGGGAGCGGGAAGAACGATCAGCCCCTTCTTCTCGAGATAACCGCCGTCGCCCATCGCTCGCGCGCTGGAATACTCGGCGAGAAACTCGCGAATCCCGGGCACGACGCCGATATGGGCACGCTTGGCGTAGATGAACATGTCGCGGGCGATCGGATACTTGCCGTCCGCGATGTTTTCCGGCGTCGGATCATAGCCGCCGATCTTTTTACCTTCGATCTTGTCAGGGTTTTCTTCGAGGAAGGAGTAACCGAACACGCCGATCGCACCCACGCGTCCTGTCGCGAGACGCTGCACGATCAGATTGTCGTTTTCGCCGCCCTCGATGTATTTGCCGTCTTCGCGAATCTGCTGACAGGCACGACCGCGGGCAGCGCTGTCCGTGATCAGCGTGGCGACTTCAGGGACCTGCGCGCAGCCGCCGGCCAAGGCGAGTTCGTTGAACGAGTCGCGCGTGCCGGAGGTCGGCGGCGGCCCGATCACCTCGATTTCCCAAGCCGGCAAGGCCGGATCGATCTGGTTCCAACGCTGATAAGGGTTGTTGACCATTTGGCCGTTGACCGGCACTTGGCGCGCAAGTGCCAGAAACACGTGACGGAGCGTCAGATCCATCTTTTGCGAGCCTTTTTTGGTCGCCAAAACGATGCCGTCGTAGCCGATCTTGACCTCGATGATGTCGGTCACGCCGTTGGTCTTGCAGCTCTCGAATTCGCCCTTTGTCATGCGGCGCGACGCATTGGTGACGTCCGGATGCTGAACGCCCACGCCGGCGCAGAATAGACGCATGCCGCCGCCGGTACCCGTCGATTCGACGATCGGTGCCTTGAAGCTGCTCGTGCGCTGAAACTGTTCGGCGACCGCCGTCGTGAACGGGAACACCGTCGACGATCCCACAATGCGGATCTGATCGCGCGCCTGCTGCGCCTGCGCCGAGGGGATACCGACGGCGACAATGGCGGCGGCCATCGCGACACCGGCGAGAATGTTGATTTTGCGGTTCAAGCGAACCTCCTCAAGAGTGGTTATTGGGTCGTTGCCCTGGCGCACCTTAGGCACCGGTGCGGACGAAAATATTGAGATTTAATTGCAGTATTATGACAGCCCCTTTAGGGGGTTAACGCACTGAGAAACAACAAATAAAAAACGGGACTGGTCTCCCAGCCCCGTTTCATATGCCGTCGTTCGAGCAGCCGAAGCGCCCGACTCCGTCTCTCACATCTCGGCGTACTTGCCGTCTTTCCAGATGTAGAAGACGTAGTTCGGCTTGGTGAGGTCGCCCTTGTTGTCGTAGGTGAGATTGCCGATCACGGTCTGGAACGATTTGCCGTGCATCTGGGCCACCAACCCATCGACGCCAAAGCCATTCGCCCGCTTGGCCGCCTCGGCAAACACCTGCACGCCGGCATAGGACAGCAGCGTGTAGCCCTCCGGATCGTAGCCCTGCGCCACGAACTTCTGCACGACCTGGGCTGCACCCGGCGATTTGCGCGGGTCGCTGTCGAACGTCATGATCACGCCGTCCGACGCACGCCCGGCGATCGAAGCGAACTCGGTCGAGACGATCCCGTCGCCCGAAACGAGCTGCGCGCCGAGCCCTTGGTCGCGGGCCTGGCGCACCAGCAATGCCGCTTCCGTGTGCAGACCGCCGAAATAGATCGCTTCGACGGACTGGCTCTTCATGCGCGTGATGAGCGCCGTGAAGTCTTTGTCGCCGGTCGCGATGCCGTCGTAGATGCGCTCGGTGAGGCCGGCCGCATTCATCGCCTTCTTGGTTTCGTCCGCCAAGCCCTGGCCGTAGGTCGTCTTGTCGTGGATAACGGCGACGGCCTTGCCCTTGAACTTGTCGGCGAGCCAAGCGCCGGCGATGGCGCCCTGCTGGTCGTCGCGCCCGCAGGTGCGGAACACGTTCTTGAAGCGCGGGCCGCGATCGGTCAGACGCGGATTGGTCGAAGCCGGCGTGATCTGGAGCACGCCCTCTTCGGCATAGACTTCCGAAGCCGGGATCGAGCAGGACGAATTGAAGTGGCCGAGCACGAACGGCACCTTTCGCCCGGCAAGACGATTGGCAGCCGCACGCGCCTGGTTCGGATCCGAGGCGTCGTCTTCGATCGCCAAAGCAAGCGGCCGACCGAGCACGCCGCCCGCCGCCGTGATGTCCGCAACGGCCATGGCAGCGCCGCGGCGCAGCTGTTCGCCGAACGCGGCGTTGGGGCCCGTGATCGGCCCGGCAACGCCGATCGTGAGCGCACCCGCCTGGGCGCGCAGTAGCGTCGGAGCGGCGAGCGTCAGGGCCGCAGCGCCCATGCCGGTTTTGAGAAGGTCTCTACGCTTGATCTTCATGGTGTTCTCCCACCTGTTGAAAAATCCCTGGAAACAGTCAGAGTCCGCGCCGGTCCGGGATCCCGGCATCGGATGCGCCGACGGCCGCAGAGCGGTCGCGCCAGCCGAAAAGTCCGTCGGGTTCGTAAAGCCAAGGATATTGGCGGGTCATCGCGCGCGCGCGGGTAAGCCCGAACGCGAAAAGCGCCAGAGCGAGAACGACAACCGCATCGAAGGCAAACGGCAAAATCGCCGTGAGATTGCCGCCGAACAAGGCATAGGCCAAGAACCGGTTCGCCACCGCCATCAAAAGCGCGTACGGGGCCGCATGCCAGGCCGGCCGCCAAGTCTGGGCAAGCGCTTGGCCCATCAGAAAGCCGGCGCCGCCGAACAGCACGAGCGTGAGCCCGACAAATTCGCCGATGCTGGCCCCCAATACAGCGTCCATCTCAGCCTCATCCTTCTTTTTCGCGCCTAACTTTTGCCGCCGGCCAGGTAGGCCTGTTGGATGTCGGGATTGGCCAGCAATTCGGGGCCCGTTCCGCTCAGCCGAATCGAACCGTTCACGAGCACGTAGCCGCGATGGGCAAGCCGCAATGCGTGGTAGGCATTCTGTTCGACAAGCAGCACCGTCACCGCCTCGGACCGGTTTATTTCGCGAATGGTCGCAAAAATCTGGGCGACCAGCAATGGCGCGAGGCCCAGAGAAGGTTCGTCGAGCAGCAGCAGCCGGGGGCGGCTCATGAGCGCGCGCCCGATCGCCAGCATTTGCTGCTCGCCGCCCGACATGGTGCCCGCACGCTGGCCGCTGCGCTCCGCTAGCCTTGGAAACAGCCGGAAAACGCGCGCGAGGTCCGTCTCGAAATTGGTCGCGTCGCCCGCGAAAGCGCCCAGCTGCAGATTTTCGCGCACGCTCATTCGCGGAAAGATGCGGCGCCCCTCCGGCGACTGGGCGATGCCGAGGCGCACCATCCGGTGGAGCGGCGTGCGCGTAATGTCTTGCCCGTCGTAGAGTATCTCGCCTTCGCTCGCGCGCGGATCGCCGCAGATCGTCATCAGCAGCGTCGATTTCCCGGCTCCGTTGGCGCCGATCAGCGCGACGATCTCGCCCTCGTTCACGTCGATCGACACGCCGCGCAGCGCTTCGACCGGACCGTAATGCGTCTTGACGTCCTTCACGCTCAGCAAGGGCGGCTTGCTCATGGCGATGCGGCCGCTTCTTCGTCGGTGCCGAGATAGGCGCGGATCACGTCCGGGTTGGCGCGGATCTCGTCGGGCCGTCCCTCGGCTATTTTTCGTCCGTGGTCGAGCACGACGATTTGGTCGGAAATCTCCATGACGACGCTCATGTCGTGTTCGATGAGCAGAACCGCGATCTTCTCGTCGTCGCGGATGCTGCGCACGAGCGCGGCGAGTTCGGCCGATTCCGCCGGATTGAGGCCGGCGGCGGGCTCGTCGAGGCATAGAATGCGCGGATGCGTGCACATGGCGCGCGCGATTTCCAGGCGCCGCTGGGCCCCGTAGGGCAGGCTGCCCGCTTCGTCGTCGGCGACGTGCACGAGATTGCAGCGCTCGAGCCAGCCGCGCGCGCGCGCAATGGCCGCCCGCTCGGCGAGCCGAAAGCTCTTGGCGCCCAGGAGACCGGCGAGCGAGAACAGCGAAGCGCGCTGCAGCGCCTTGTGCTGCGCAACGAGCAGATTCTCGAGCACGGTCATCTTGGGGAACAGACGGATATTCTGGAACGTCCGCGCGATCCCGGCGTCGCGCGCGATACGGAAACCCTCCATGCGCTCGAGCAGCCATTCGCTGCCCCCGGCCGCAACGCGCATTCGCCCCACGTCGGGCTTGTAGAAGCCGGTCAGACAGTTGAAAACCGTCGTCTTGCCGGCCCCGTTCGGCCCGATGATGGCCGTTATGCGCCGGTCTTCGGCGGCAAAGCTAACATCGTCGATGGCGACCAGACCGCCGAACCGGATCGTCAGATGCTCGACCGTCAGAAGGCTCATGCCCGCGCTCCAAGCCGGGCGCTCGGCGAGCGGTGCGAGATCAGCCCTTGCGGGCGCCACAGCATGATGAGCACCATCGCCATGCCGAAAAGCACCATGCGATACTGCGAAAAGTCGCGAAGAAATTCCGGCACGAGGATCAGAAAAGCGGCGGCGATCACCACGCCGATCTGGCTGCCCATGCCGCCAAGGACGACGATCGCGAGGATCACCGCGCTTTCGATGAAGGAGAAGCTCTCCGGGCTGATGAAACCCTGGCGTGTCGCGAAGAAGGCGCCGGC
>JBILXZ010000057.1:0-17017 GCA_044378015.1 Tagaea sp. | reverse complement strand
AAAAAGCCGAAGAGCTATCCGCCTGTGGACCCCGAGACGCACGGCTCGAACACCTCATGGGTCGAGTTCCTGACGCGCAATCGCACGGGCTTCGACGGCGCACCGGAGATGCTCGCGACCTACATCAAGAATTTCGGCGCGCAAGGCATCTTGCAGGCGCGCGACTTCGTCGAGCAGTGGGACACGGCCAAACCCGGCGAAGGGCCGGACGTGGTGGCGGCCGTGCTGCGCCATCTCGACGATTCGGTGGATCGGCGCGCCTTCGTGGGCGGCGATCTGCCGCAAAGCCAGCCCATCGGCACGCTGCGGCCCGAGGCGTTGCAGGCCCTCGCGCGCGCAGGCGATGCGGCACAGCCGGGCGATAGCGGGCGCGATCCGAACATCCAACTGGCGGCGGCGGGGCGAACGATCATCCAGGGCGCGCGCGATGGGCTGCCTGAACTTGGCGCAATCGTCGGCGGCGCACTCGCAAAAAAGGGGATCGACCAAGCGATGACGCCGGCAAACGAGCCGAGTGGCCAAGTGGAGGGCTTCACGCCCGCCCCGCCCCCCGAAAGGCTGCCCGGTTTCATACCGGCCCCGCCGCCCGAAAAACAGCCGGGCTATACACCTGCACCGCCAATCCAAGCGCTGCCGGGTTTTCCGGATCTGACCGACGCGGACCGCGAGATGCTCAAAATCATCCCGCAAGCGCCGGACGACGTGCGCGACGAGATCAACGGCCTCATCACGAATGTCGTCTTCAATTTGGATTACGACGACCGAACGGACCATCGCGGCAATCACGCGACTATCGACGGTACCAATATCGCGGCGAAGGAGTTCACGGAGGCCTTGAAAGCCTCTCGCGTCGCCGACATCTACAAACATCTCGGTGGTGCGTCTTTAGATGGAAAGCGTGAAGCTTACTTGTCGGAAAAAACCATCGAAACGCCGGACGGTGCCCGTCGTCCAGACATTACGGTTGGAGTCGAAGACGACAACATTGGCAAGTATCCGACCGGCCATCTCAACACCGCCTCGACCCGCGCCGACGGCACGTTTACAGGCCGCGAACAGCGCGCGATCGAGGCAATCCAGAATGCGGTTCGGGATAGAGGTCTTGCCGAGGCGATTCCCAAGCTCGAGGAAGGTGGAGATCGGGCGGAATATGCCAAAATCGCCCGCGCCGCTTCCGACAGAATTGTCCGAACGATCGAAAAGATAGTGCTCGATTCCGCAGGTACGCCAAACTGAGGCGATGTTATGGACCTGAAAAAGCTGATGTGGGAAGGGCCTGCGCCGATCGTCCCGCCGAATATGGGGCACCGTGTAAATTTTGCATGGCGCACCGAGGATTGGCGGCATTTCGAGCTTTCGGTGCGTGCTGCCTATCCGAATGTGTTTTTCTATGAGGGATTGCTTAATCCCGAAGAGTCGGGCGAGGCCGAGCCGCCATTGACGCGGATCGAGCGGTTGGATCGGTCGCGCCGAGGGCGAACCATCCGAATGCTGTTCCCGCATCCGACTTGGGAGCCGAAATGGATTCGACGGGTGGACGGTTCCGGCAATCCGTATTGGGCCTTCGACCAATACTGGTCGCCGATCATTTGGATGGGCTCGCCGACGGCGGAATCTTACGAGGATCGCTGGTGGCCGCGCGACGGCAATCCCCCTGTTGTGGCTTGGCCAGCTCAGAGCATTCAAAGCTCCTACCGGCGGCAATTCGAACACGAGGCGACGTGCCAAGCCAAGATACTGAATCTTGCCCGCAAGATCGGCCGTCGCATGGTCAAAATTCGATGGGAGTCGCTTGCGGATTATCGCGCGGGGATAGGGCGCGTCGATCCCTATTTTCGGAGCAGCGAGGCACACTACGTTTCCGACGGGGTGATCGACTGGTACCGTCAGGATCGCAAGCGCGCTCTCTTTCTGAATGTTCTGCCGCAACTCGGCATGGCCTTCTCGCGCATGCCCCCCGAAGACGTGCCCGACCATTTCTGGGGCGACGTCAAGAAACCCAAATGGGTGCTCGAAGCCATCGAGAAATACCGGCGGTAGGGCGGCCGGAGCCTTGCAATGTGCGCCCCCGAGACCAAACGCCGCGACGACGAAGACGCCCTCGAAGACTGGTTCGACCTCGCCGACACGGTCGGCCTCGGCCGCATGAACGGCCGACGCGGGCGATCTCGATTTCGCGGGCACCAACGGCCCGAGCGGGTGCGGGCACTACACGCTCGACGACGGCACGTTGACCGGCCGCGAACAGCGCGCGATCGAGGCAATCCAAAATGCGGTTCGGGATAGAGGTCTTGCCGAGGCGATTCCCAAGCTCGAGGAAGGTGGAGATCGGGCGGAATATGCCAAAATCGCCCGCGCCGCTTCCGAGAGGATCATCCGAACGATCGAAAAGATAGTGCTCGATTCCGCAGGTACGCCAAACTGAGGCTATGTCATGGACCTGAAAAAGCTGATGTGGGAAGGGCCTGCGCCGATCGTCCCGCCGAATATGGGGCACCGTGTAAACTTTGCATGGTGCCCCGAAGATTGGCGACGTTTCGAGCTTTCGGTGCGTGCCGCCTATCCGAACGTATTTTTTTACGAGGTTCTTCTGAATTCCGAAGAATCGGGCGAGGCCGAGCCGCCATTGACGCGGATCGAACGGTTGGATCGCTCACGTCCCGGCCGAACTATCCAAATGGTTTTTCCAGATCCGGACTGGGCGCCGAAATGGATCCGGCAGGCGACTCGTTCCGGCAATCTGTATTGGGACTTCGACCAGTATTGGTCGCCAATCATCTGGATGGGATCGCCGACGGCAAAATCTTACGAGGACCGCTGGTGGCCGCGCGACGGCAATCCCCCTGTCGTGGCTTGGCCAGGTCGGAGCATTCAAAGCTCCTACCGGCGGCAATTCGAACACGAGGCGAAGTGCCAAGCCAAGATATTGAATCTGGCCCGCAAGATCGGCCGTCGCATGGTCCTGCTTCGATGGGAGTCGCTTGCGGATTATCGCGCCGGGATCGGGCGCGTCGATCCCTATTTTCGGAGCAGCGAGGCACACTACGTTTCCGACGGGGTGATCGACTGGTACCGTCAGGATCGCAAGCGCGCTCTCTTTCTGAATGTTCTGCCGCAACTGGGCATGGCGTTCTCGCACATGCCCCCCGAAGACGTGCCCGACCATTTCTGGGGCGACGTCAAGAAACCCAAATGGGTGCTCGAAGCTATCGAGAAATACCGGCGGTAGGGCGGCCGGAACCTTGCAATGTACGCCCCCGAGACCAAACGCCGCGACGACGAAGACGCCCTCGAAGACTGGTTCGACCTCGCCGACACGGTCGGCCTCGGCCGCATGAACGGCCGACGCGGGCGATCTCGATTTCGCGGGCACCAACAGCCCGAGCGGGTACGGGCACTACACGCTCGCCGACGGCACGTTGACCGGCCGCGAACAGCGCGCGATCGAGGCAATCCAGAATGCGGTTCGGGATAGAGGTCTTGCGGAGGCGATTCCCAAGCTCGAGGAAGGTGGAGATCGGGTGGAATATGCCAAAATCGCCCGCGCCGCTTCCGAGAGGATCATCCGAACGATCGAGAAGAAAGTGCTTGATTCAGCGAATACGCCAAACTGAGGCTGCGTCATGGACCTGAAAAAGCTGATGTGGGAAGGGCCTGCGCCGATCGTCCCGCCGAATATGGGGCACACTGTGTCGTTTGCATGGTGCCCCGAAGATTGGCGACGTTTCGAGCTTTCGGTGCGTGCCGCCTATCCGAACGTGTTTTTCTATGAGGGATTGCTGAACTCCGAAGAGTCGGGCGAGGCCGAGCCGCCATTGACGCGGATCGAGCGGTTGGATCGGTCGCGCCGAGGTCGAACCATCCGAATGCTGTTCCCGGATCCGACTTGGGAGCCGAAATGGATTCGACGGGTGGACGGTTCCGGCAATCCGTATTGGGCCTTCGACCAATACTGGTCGCCGATCATTTCGATGGGATCGCCGACGGCGGAATCTTACGAGGATCGCTGGTGGCCGCGCGACGGCAATCCCCCTGTCGTGGCTTGGCAAGGTCGGACCATTCAAAGCTCCTACCGGCGGCAATTCGAGCACGAAGCAAAGTGCCAGGCCAAGATACTCAACCTCGCCCGCAAAATCGGCCGTCGCATGGTCCTGCTTCGATGGGAGTCGCTTGCGGATTATCGCGCGGGTATCGGGCGCGTCGATCCCTATTTTCGGAGCAGCGAGGCCCACTATGTTTCCGACGGGGTGCTCGACTGGTACCGTCAGGATCGCAAGCGCGCGCTCTTTCTGAATGTTCTGCCGCAACTGGGCATGGCGTTCTCGCGCATGCCCCCCGAAGACGTGCCCGACCATTTCTGGGGCGACGTCAAGAAACCCAAATGGGTGTTCGAGGCCATCGAGAAATACAGGCGCTGAGACAGGATTCTTCTGCGAATTCCGAAGCGGCTTAGGCCGCGAACATTGCCTGCGCCTGCTGGATCAAGCGGCCGTCGACCGCGCGCACCCAGAAATTTCCGTCCGCCTTGCCGCACAGCGCGAAATCCTCGCCGTCGAACAGCGGGGCGGCCCCGCGAAACGCGAAGCGCCGCAGTTTAGCCCCGCTCGACTGTTCGGCGAACGCCTGCAGCAATGTCGCCAAAAGCGGCCCGTGCACGACCAGCCCCGGATACGCTTCGACTTGCGTCGCGTAGGCGCGGTCGTAATGGATGCGGTGGCCGTTGAAGGTGACGGCCGAATAGCGGAACAGCAGCACGGCGTCAGCGCGCATCGCGTGCGACCAGGCTTCGTCGCGCGGGGCGGGTACGGCAGCTGCCGCCGGGCCGATATCGCGATAGACGATATCGTGCGTTTCTTCGAGGCACAGCGTGTCGCCGACGCTGATCGCGTGGTCGACCGCGACGAACACGAGATCGCCGGTGCGCCCGCGTTTGCGCGCCACGCTGCGGATCGTCGAGCGGCGCGTGGCCGCCGCACCGACCGGGATCGGCGCATGGAACCGCAGATCGCCGCCCGCCCACATGCGCCGCTGCAGCGAAACGGGCGGCAGAAAGCCGCCGCGCGCCGGATGCCCGTCGGGTCCGAGCGCCGCGCCCTTGGCCGCCGGATTGAAAAACGCCCAATGCCAGCCCGGCGGCAGAAAATCGGCGGGCGGATCGCGGTCGAGACAAGCGGCAAGTTCGGCCACGCGCGCCGCATCGATCCGCGTTTCGCGCGTCTCCGTGCGGCCGATCCAATCCGTCTCGTTCATGCGAACTCCGCGCGCAAAGCCGCACTATGCTGGCCCAAGGCGGGAACGGGGCGCAACGGCGGCTCGCGCACGCCGTCCACGATCGGCGGCGGCGCTGGAATCGCGACCGAGCCTGCGGGCGTTTCGACCGCCACGCGCCGCAACTGCGGATGGGCCGAAAAGTGCTCGACGTCGTTGACCTCGCCAAACGCGATCTTGGCACGGTCGAGCAAGGCCACCAGTTCGGCGCGCGTGCGTCCGGCGAAGAATGCCGCGATGCGCGCGTCGAGCGCTGCGCGATTGGCCACGCGCAGAATGTTGGTGGCGAATTGCGGCGGTGGCGCTTCGCCCAGCACGCCCTCGCAGAAATCGCGCCATTCGCGGTCGTTCTGGATCGAGACCAGAATGGCCGCACCGTCGGCGCTTGCGAACGCGCTGTAGGGGGCGACGGACGGATGCTTGAGCCCGACGCGCGCGGGCGCTTTGCCCGCATAGTCGAAATGCAGCAGAGGCACCGCCATCCAATCGGCCATGCCGTCGAACAGCGACACTTCGATCGCGGCGCCTTCGCCCGTGCGCCCGCGACGGATCAAGGCTTCGAGCACGGCCTGGTGCGCGTACATGCCCGCCGCGATGTCGCACACCGACACGCCGACGCGTGCGGGCGCCTCCGCGCCGCCGGTTATCGAAGCCAAACCCGTCTCGGCCTGCACGAGCATGTCGTAGCTCTTGCGCCGCGCATACGGCCCGTCGGCCCCGTAGCCCGATACGTCGACGCAAATCAGCTCGGGATAGAGCTTGCGCAGATCGGCACTGCCGAAACCGGCACGCGCGGCGGCGCCCGGCATCAGGTTCTGCACGAACACGTCGGCCTTGGCCAACATGCGGTGCAGCAACGCCGCGTCGTCGGCGTTCTTGATGTCGGCGACGAGCGATTCCTTGCCGCGATTGAGCCACACGAAATAGCTCGCCTGGCCTTTGACGGCCGCATCGTAGCCGCGCGCGAAATCGCCTTCGGGCCGTTCGATCTTGACCACGCGGGCACCCGCATCGGCCAAGCGCGAGGTGCAGTAGGGCGCCGCCACCGCCTGCTCGAGGGCCAGCACGAAGATCCCGTCCAGCGCACCCGTCATCAGAACGACCTCGGCAGGCCCAGCACATGCTCGGCAATGTAGGAAAGCACGAGATTGGTCGAAACGGGCGCGACCTGGTAGAGCCGCGTCTCGCGGAATTTGCGCTCGACGTCGTATTCCTCGGCGAAGCCGAAACCCCCGTGCGTCTGCAGGCACGCTTCGCCCGCCTGCCACGACGCGTCGGCCGCCAGCATCTTTGCCATGTTGGCTTCCGCCCCGCACGGCGCACCCGCTTCATAGAGCCGGATCGCTTCGTGCACCATCAATTCGGCGCTGCGCATCGCGGCATAGGCTTTGGCGATCGGGAACTGCACGCCCTGGTTCTGGCCGATGGGGCGGCCGAACACGCGCCGCGATTTGGCGTAGGCGGCGGCCGTTTCGACGAACCAGCGCGCGTCGCCGACGCATTCGGCGGCGATCAGAATGCGCTCGGCATTCATGCCGTCGAGAATGTAGCGAAAGCCCCGCCCCTCTTCGCCGATGCGGTTTTCGGCCGGTATTTCGACATTGTCGAAAAACACTTCCGTCGTCGCGTGGTTCAGCATTGCGCGCAGCGGCCGGATCGACAGGCCCTTGGCGTCGCGCATGTCGAGCACGAAGACGGAAAGCCCGTCGGTTTTTTTGGCGGTCGCGTCTTTGGGCGCGGTGCGCGCCAGCAGCAGCATCAGGTCCGAATGCTCGGCCCGGCTCGTCCACACTTTTTGGCCGTTGACGACGTAAACGTCGCCGCGCCGCTCGGCCGTGGTGCGGATGGCCGAGGTGTCGCTGCCCGCGTCGGGTTCGGTAACGCCGAAGGCTTGCAGGCGCAAGGCGCCCGACGCGATGCCCGGCAGGTAGCGTTGCTTTTGCGCCTCGCTGCCGTGCCGCAGGATCGTGCCCATCGTGTACATCTGCGCGTGGCACGCAGCCCCGTTGGCGCCGCTGCCATGGATCTCTTCGAGGATCGCGGCGGCGGCCGAAAGCGGCAGGCCCGCACCGCCGTATTCTTCGGGAACGAGGGCCGCCAGCATACCGCTGTCGGTCAGCGCCTTCACGAAAGCGGTCGGGTATTCGCGCGCGCGGTCGCGGTCGCGCCAATAGCTGCCGGGGAAATCGCGGCAGAGCGCTTGCACGCTCGCGCGGATTTCCGCGTGGCGCGCGATCATCCCGCCGCCCGCTTGCGCAGATCGGCCAGCAAATCGGCGGGAACTTTGATGCCGTCTTTGGCGGCCTTCTCACGCAAGGCAAGGCGCCTTGCGCCCGGCAGACGCGTGCCCGATTGGCCGAGCACGGCCCCCAGCAGCGTCTCGACGCGTTCGGCGAACGCTGCGCCCGCAAGCCGTGCGGGATCGATCAGCAGCAGCAACTGGCCCACGCGCGGCGGCGGCCCTTTTGCGTCGAAAAACGAGCTTGCCTCGAAACCGAAATGCGAAGCGGTCAACGCCGCCGACAGCAATTCGACCATCAGCACGAGGGCGGCCCCTTTGGCGTCGCCCAGCGGCAGCATCGTGCCCGCGAGCGCTTGTTTGGCGTCGGTCGTGGGGCGGCCCGCCGGATCGAGCGCCCAGCCTTCCGGGATCGCTTCGCCCTTTTGGGCTGCGACCATGATCTTGCCGCGCGCGACTTTGGACAAAGACAAGTCGATCACCAGCGGCGGCTTGCCCGCACGCGGGCAGGCAAACGCGATCGGGTTGGTGCCGAACAGCGGCTGCGATCCGCCCCAGGGCGCTATGGCTGCGGGCGAATTGCCGAACAACAAGGCGACCAGCCCGTGTTTGGCCGCCGCTTCGACATGCAAGCCCGCCGCCCCGAAATGGTGCGAATTGGCGATGCCGACCGCGACCGTGCCCGCGATCTTCGCCATCTCGGCCGCGCGCGGAATCGCGGCGGCAATGGCCGGATACGCAAACCCGTCCTTGGCATCGACCAGCAACGTGCCGGGCGCCGTCGCGGTCAATGTGGGCACGGCATGGCCGTCCACTTTACCGGCTTTGGCTTGGTCGGCGTAGGCCGCGACGCGCGACAGGCCGTGGCTCGGCAGCCCGTCGGCTTCGGCGGCAATCAATGCGTCGGCGACCGATGCGGCATTGGCGGGCGCGGTGTTCGCGGCAACGAGTGCCGCCACGGCGAGCCGATGCGCCTCGGCCAACGCGATGGTTTCGCTCATTTACTGCCCTTGATCCCGAGCTTCTGCAAGGCGCCGCGCACATTGGCGACGGTCACCGACGAAACGCGCACATTGCCCTCGGCCGTCACGCCAGCAATATGCGGCGTAAGCCACAGGCGCGGCACGCCCTCGAGCACGGAGCCCGCCTTGAGCGGCTCCTGGTCGAACACGTCGAGCAAGGCCCCGCCCAACGCACCGGCCTTGAGTGCCGCCGCCAGCGCCGCCTCGTCGATGATGCCGCCGCGCGCGGTGTTGATGACGAGTGCGGTCGGCTTCATCGCGGCGAGGCGCTTGGCGTCGAGCAGGTTGCGCGTCTGCGGCGTCAAAGGCACGTGCAGCGACACGATATCGCTCGAAGCGCACAGCGTGTCGATGTCGGCCACGCGCGCGACGCCGTATTGCGCCCAGGCCGGATCGTCGGCCTGCAGCATCGGATCGCAGGCGACGATCTCCATATCGAGCGCTTTGGCGCGCTTTGCCACCGCGCGCGCAATGCCGCCGAAGCCGACGAGGCCCAGGCGCTTGCCCATCGCTTCGCCGAGCATCAGATCGTTGCGCGGCCATTTGCCGGCGAGCACCGCGTCGTTCGCCTTCCACACGTCGCGCAAGCCAACGAGGATGGCGGCGACCACGTATTCGGCGACAGATACGGTGTTGGCGCCGGTCGCCGGAAAAACCTCGATGCCGCGCCTGGCGCATTCGTCCATGTCGATATTGTCGAGGCCCACGCCCAGACGGCCGATCGCTTTGAGGTTTTTCATCGCCGCCAAAACGGCCCCGCGCACTTGCGTGCGGTTGCGCACGATGATGGCGGGGCTCGCGGCGGCAAGACGCGCCAATTCGTCGGGATTGTCGACGAGCTTGGGATCGTAATGCACGGAATAGTCCCGGGCGAGATCGTCCACCGCCCACTGGTCCACGAATTCGGCTACGACGATGTCGTGCATGTCACATCTGCTCCATGTATTCGGCCGGATCGACGACCGCGTCGATGACCGTGAATTTGCGCGCCTTGAGCGCTTGGTCGAACGCCGCTTCGAACGCCGCGAGGTTTTCGACGCGCACGCCGACGGCGCCGCAGGCTTGCGCCACTTGATCGAAGCGGGGGCCTGCGAAATCGACCGCGCGCTGCGCCATCTGCATCTTCGCCTGTTTGAGCTTGATGAGCGACAAGGCGCCGTCGTTCAGCACCACGACGACGATCGGCAGATCGAGTTCGGCCGCCAGCGGCAGCTCGCCCAACGTCATCAGCATGCAGCCGTCGCCGACCATGGCCACGACCGGGGCGTTCGGGTCGGCCAGCTGCGCGCCGATGGCGGCGGGGACCGCGTAGCCCATGCAGCACAAGCCGTTCGACTGCATGAGCTGGCCCGGCGCTTGGGCCGCGATCGCATGGTTGGCCAAGATGCGGTGGGCGCCCACGTCGACCGTCATGCGCCAGGACGGCGTCGCGCGATCGGACACGGCCTTGAACAAGGCGGCGGGCGATATGCCCGTTGCGGGCGCGCGCGGGCGCACGATGTGCGCGACCTCCGCGCGGCACGCGGCCAGCATCGCCGCCGGCCAGTCGGATGCGCTGGGGGCCGTCAATTGCGCCAGCATCGTCGGCAGATCGCCGTAGCATTCCCGGCCCAGCGGAAAGATGCGGTGGTTGAGCGGCGCCCAATCGAGGGCGACGGCTTCGACCGAAGGCCCCCACGCATCGACCCAGGCGTCGCGCAGTTCGATCGGATCGAAGCCGACGCACACGACGAGATCGGCCGCCGCCAGCAATTTGAGATTGGCGGCATCCACGATCGGCGACAGGCCGACCGCACCCAAACACAAAGCATGATTGTCGCTGACCACGCCTTTGGCTTTGTAGGTCGCGAAAAACGGCATGCCGCGCGCTTCGAGGAAAGCCTGGAGCGCTTGCGGCACGCGCGCGGCCAACGCCCCGCGCCCCACGAGCGCGAGCGGCCGCTTGGCGGCGGCGAGCTTCGCGCGCAATTCGGCGGCGGCCGTCTCGGCAAGGCCGGTGCGCGCGATCCTTGCGGGCTGCGGCTCGGCCGTCTCGGTGCTGTCTTGGCGGCCGAGATCGGCGGGCACGTTCAGCATCACGGGGCCGGCCGGATAGCTCGTCGCGATGTCGAGCGCTCGCGCCAGATGCTGGGCGGGGCGCGCGGCGTTGAGATGGGCCGCGTATTTGACGACCGGGGTCGCGAGGGCCACATGGTCGAACGCCTGATGGTTGTAGATCTGCGCGTTTGCCGTCGCCATTTCGCCGGCCAGAACGGCGATGGGCGAACGCTCCATCAAGGCGCCCGCAAGCCCCGCCGTCGCGTTCGCAATGCCGGGGCCGAGGGCGGGGATCAGCACTTGCGGCTTGCCGGTGACCTGGGCGGCCGCATCGGCCATGAAGGCCGCCGCCGGTTCGGATTTCGCGAGCACGAAGCGAATGCCCGCCTCCTCGCACGCGCGCACGGTTTCGAGCACGTCGTTGCCGGGAATGCCGAAGGCGAAGCTGGCGCCCCACGCCTTCAGCGTGCGCGCGAGACGGTCGGCGACTTTCATCGAGCACGCTCCGGTTCGCGCGGCGGGGCGCCGCGGCGGACAGGCAGCCGCCCGCCGCAGCGCCCCGCCAAACGCGAACCTCGGACGGGCGCGACCGCGCGCACCGCCTCAGGCGCTTTGGTAGAGCTTGGTCATCACGAATTCGCGATGGCCCAAAGCCTCGGCGCAGGTGTAGCGGCCGTTGCACACGCGGATCATCACGTCGATGAGCCGGTCGCCCGCCTCGTCGAGATCCATCTCGCGGCGCAGAATGCCCGACACGTCGAGATCGATGTGCTCGGGCATCAGCCGCGCGGTCTTGGGATTGGCCGTGAGCTTGATGACGGGCTCGATCGGATTGCCGATCACGTTGCCCTGGCCGGTGGGGAACAGGTGCACGACGAAACCCGCCGCCGCCTGCAGGGTCACGCACTCGGCGGCGGCCGACGACGTGTCCATGAAGTAAAGCCCGCTGCCTTTGGCGGGCGTTTCGGCCGGACCCAGCACGTCCACGTACTTGGTCTTGTGGCCGATCTTCTGGAAATTGCCGAAGGCCTTTTCCTCGATCGTCGTGAGGCCGCCCGCGATGTTGCCCTTGGTCGGCTGCGAGTCCGAAAGGTCGTCGGTCTTGTAGCGCTCGATCATGCTCTGGTAGGCGTTGAACACGCCCATGAACTTGTCGGCGACTTTTCTGTCGAGCGCGCGCTTGACCATTTCGGTTTCGGCGCCGGTCAGCTCCGAGGTTTCCCCGAAGCAGGTGGTGGCGCCCAAGGGATCGATCTTGTCGATGAGGTTGCCCACCGTCGGGCACGAGGCGAGGCCCGAGGTCGTGTCGGATTCGCCGCACTTGGTCGAAACCCACAGCTCGTCGATCGTGCATTGCTCGCGCTGCTTTTCGGTCGCCCACATCACGAATTGCTGGGCAACGCGGCTCGCCGCTTCGATGGTCTTCAGGTCGCCGTTGCCTTCGATCGCGAAGCCCTGCACGGGCTTGCCGGTCTTGGCGATGCCGTCCACCACGCGCGCGGTCCAGCCCGGCTCGATGCCGATCACGACCACGGCGGCGACGTTGGCATTGCAGCCCGTGCCGATCAGCGTGCGGAAATGCAGGGCAAGATCTTCGCCGAACTGCAGACGCCCGTAGGCGTGCGGCAGCGCCATCGTGCCCTTGATGTTGTTGGCGACCGCCTCGGCGGCCGAATTCGACAGGTCGTCGAGCGGCAGGACGATGACGTGGTTGCGGATGCCCACGCGGCCGTTCTCGCGGCGGTAGCCCATGAAGGGCAGTTTGCCGACCGAACGCGTGCGCTTTTTGATGACTGCCGGGGCTTTGGCCATGGGCCGCTCCTTTTTGTTCGAAGGCACGCTTACCAGCGCTTGGTCTTCATGTTGTGGACGTGGACATGGTCGCCTTTTTTGGCGTCCGCCACGATGCGGCCGATGTCGTGCCCGTATTTGAGGACCGTGTCGCCCTTCTTGAGATCGACGAGCGCGATCTTGTGGCCGAGCGGAATGGCTTTGAGCGCCTTGAGCCTGACCGTGCCGTCGCCTTCCATGAGCCAGCCTTCGAGGGCGGCACCCGGCTTGACGTCTTCGACGACGATCACGCCGACCGTGTCCTTCTTGTCGTGGACGATGAATTGGGTCGCCATGTCCCTCCCCTTGGTGCTTTTGCTTTTGGTTTTCGAACGACGCAGCCGAACGCTAGGGCGCCGCGCGTTCTTGCGTCAATCGCATCTTATATCTTATATAAGATTATGCGCTCCAAACTCGCCCGGCCGCTGCCGCTCTATGCGCGCGCCAAACAGGCTTTGATGCAGAAGCTCGGGAGCGGCGCGTGGCGGGCGGGCGAAAAGCTGCCGCCCGAACCCGCCCTTGCCGCGAGCCTCGGCGTGAGCCAGGGCACCGTGCGCCGGGCGCTGGACGACATCGCCAAGGCCAACCTGATCGTGCGCCGCCAGGGCCGCGGCACGTTCGTGGCAGAGCATACGCAAGCGCGCGCTTTGTTCCATTTTTTCCATCTCGTCGGCGACGACGGCAGGCGCGCTTTGCCGGGCAGCCGCGTTCTGGCGCTGAAAGGGGGCCTCGCGACGCGCGAGGAAGCCCGGCGCCTGGGCCTTGCGCCGTCGGCGCGAGTCGTGCGGTTGCAGCGCCTGCGCCTGCTCGACGGTGCTGCCGCGATCGTCGAGCGCATCGTGGTGCCGTCGGCCCTGTTCCAGGGTCTCGACGTGCGCGACCGCGCGGATCTTCCCAACGAGCTTTACAAACTCTACCAGGACCGGTTCGGCGTGTCGGTCGCGCGCGCGGCCGAACGGCTAAAAGCCGTGGCCGCAAGCCCCGAGGACGCGGCGCATCTGGGCTTGCGCAGCGGCGCCCCCTTGCTCGAAATCGACCGCATCGCCTTCGCGCTCGACGGCCGGGCCTGCGAATGGCGCGTGTCGCGCTGCGCCACGCACGGCCGCCACTACGTTTCCGAGGTGGTCTAGCTTCGCGAAGGCGCGGCGGCGGCAGCCCCCAGCGGCTGCGGGCGGCCCGCATCGTCGAGGGCGACATAGGTGAAATTCGCGTCGGTCACCATCACGCGCTCGCCGTGGCCCTGGCGCAGCACCCACACTTCCACGTCGAACGAGATCGAGGTGCGGCCGATTTTGCGCAAGGCCGTGTAGCAGCACACCGTGTCGCCCACGTCGACCGGTCGGTGGAACACGATATTGGACACCGCCACGGTCGCCACGCGCCCGTGCGCGTAGCGCGTGGCGCTCATTTTGCCGGCGAGATCCATCAGCGACATGATCCAGCCGCCGAACACGTCGCCGCGCGGATTGGTGTCGGCCGGCATCGCCAAGGTTCGCGACGCCAATTCCCCGCGCGGCGCGCGCGCGGCTTCGGCAGGCGGGGCAGCAGGGTTCGATGCGGCAACGGGCTGTGTGCGATCGAGATAGGTCATCCAATGTCCCTCCTTCGGAGAATCGGACGCCACCTCCCAGATTCGAAGCATCGCACAATTTATGCTGCAATGCAATATACAGATTAAAGTATTCATATTCGTAGGCAACGAATAGATATTGCGTTGCAGCATGATGAATCTAGCCGAAACGATCGGCGGTCTGCGCCCGACCTAGCCTGCCCGCACGCGAGGCGCTATGGTCGCGGGATATAGCCCTTCACGCCGGAGTCTTCGAACATGCCGCCTGCCGCACAGCCGACCTTCACGACTCGTCCCGAAATCGTCGGCACGTTCGGCGTGGTGTCCTCGACCCACTGGATCGCGAGCCAGGTCGGCATGTCGATCCTCGAAAAAGGCGGCAACGCGTTCGACGCGGCCGTGGCGGCGGGCTTCACGCTGCAGGTCGTCGAGCCGCACATGAACGGGCTGGGCGGCGACGCGGTGCTGATCGCCTGCACCGCCGACGGCACGCCCAAAGTGATCTGCGGCCAGGGCACGTCGCCCGCAGGGGCCACGATCGCGCACTACAAAAGCGAGGGGCTCGACCTGGTGCCCGGCACCGGCCTTTTGGCCGCGACCGTGCCGGGGGCGTTCGACGCCTGGATGCTGATGCTGCGCGACTACGGCACCGTCACCCTTGCCGAAGCGCTCGCACCCGCCATCGGCTACGCCAAAAACGGATTCCCGCTGCTGCCCGGCGTTGCGGGCGCGGTCTCGTCGGTTGCCGAGATTTTCAAGAACCATTGGACCAGCTCGGCCGCCAACTGGATGCCGGGCGGGGCCGTGCCGACGGCCGGCGCCTTGTTCGCCACGCCCAAACTGGCCGCGACGCTCGAACGGCTGCTGGCCGAGGGCGCTTCGGCCGGCCCCGACCGCGAAGCGCAAATCGAAAAAGCGCGCGCCGCCTACTACAAAGGCTTCGTCGCCGAGGCGATCGACCGGTTCAGCCGCACGACCGACGCGATGGACGTCTCGGGCCGTCCGCACAAAGGCGTGCTGACCGGGGCCGACATGGCCGCGTGGCAGGCGACGTTCGAAGCGCCCGCGACCTACGACTATCGCGGCGTCACCGTGTGCAAGGCGGGTCCCTGGAGCCAGGGACCGGTGCTGCTGCAGGTGCTCGCCCTGCTGCAGGGCTACGACGTGCCCGCCATGGACACGACCGGCGCCGATTTCGTGCATCTGCTCGTCGAGGCGACCAAGCTTGCCTATGCCGACCGCGAAGCCTGGTACGCCGACCCGAACGGCGCGGATGTTCCGCTCGAAGCGCTGCTGTCGGACGCCTACAACGCCGAGCGGCGCAAGCTGATCGGCGACAAAGCCTCGCTCGAACTGCGCCCCGGCGCGCCCGCGGGCCGCGTGGCCGTTCTGCCGAAATTCAACGTCGTCGGCACCAAGCGCGCGATACCCGGCATGGGCGGCTTCGGCGAACCGGCGCGCGTGGAAAGCGACCAGCAGAAGCTCGACGCCTATCGCGACGGCGGTGCTTCGGCCTTCGCGCGCGCAGGCAAGGCCGCGCGCGGACCCGCCGAGGGCGACACGTGCCATCTCGACGTGGTCGACCGCTGGGGCAATGTCGTGGCCTGCACGCCCTCGGGCGGCTGGCTGCAATCCTCGCCGACCGTGCCGGAGCTCGGTTTCTGCCTGGGTACACGCGCGCAGATGTTCTGGCTGCAAGAGGGCCTGCCCTCGAGCCTCAAGCCCAACATGCGCCCGCGCACGACGCTCACGCCGTCGATGGCCGTGAAAGACGGCAAGCCGTGGCTCGCTTTCGGCTCGCCCGGCGGCGACAACCAGGACCAGTGGATCGCGCAGTTTTTCATCCGCCATGTCGACCACGGCCTCAACATGCAGGCGGCGATGGACCAGCCGATGCTGCAGACCGACCATTGGCCCAATTCGTTTTTCCCGCGCGAAGCCCGGCCCGGCAAGGTGCAGCTCGAAGCGCGTTTCCCCAAGGAAACGATCGACGCCCTCAAGGCAAAAGGCCACGACATCGAGATCGGCGGCGACTGGTCGCTGGGCCGCAATGCTGCGGCCAAACGCGAAGGCAAATTGCTGAAAGCCGCCGCCACGCCGCGCCAGCAGCAAGCCTACGCGGTCGGCCGCTAGGCAAGCCACGCATTCCAAGCACGCCGCGCGACGAACCGCGGCGATGGCGAATAGATGTACCGGCGGACCATTACTTGACTTTTGCGTGTATTTGATTTAGTTTTTAGGAACGATAGAAGATCGCTTTATTAGATTGTTGTGTGGGGAATTCGCATGACCGAGATTAACTCGAATACGGTTCGTTTTCCCGAGCTCGCCCGGATGGCGCGGAGCAACATACCCCCCCCTTGGATACCTCGTCCAACGAAGATGGTGGCCGAGCGCTCTTCGAACAATCGAAGGCCGGTCGCGAGGCGTCGATCGCAAAGCTACGCGCCGGCCTTCCCGCCGAAAAGGAAGGCACGGACCGGATCGCGCGGGAGGCCAAGGAGGCCTACGACAGGGCTAAGACCGCTTATGTTGAAAAATACGGTAGCGAGCAGCTCGCGAACCTCGAATTGACACTCAAAAACCGCAACGACGGCGATAGCTTTACCATCTCTCCGGAAGCCAAAGCATTTTTGCGAGATGCGCAGGAACTCCGCAGGTTGGAAAAATTCAGTGAAGCAGCGGCTTCTTTCGCTATTTCCATGCCTATGTTTAGGGAACTTAGGATTCAGTTTGCTGAATTTATGAACGCGCTGTCAACGGCAGGATATGAAATACGTTTCAATAAAGACCCGCAACGCCGCCTGGAGGCGCTTCGGGACCTCGATCAGCTTCAGAACGGGCCGAAGAATTTCGACAATATCCTGGCTCAACACAAACGGGACCTCGATCAGCTTAAGAACGGGCCGAAGAATTTCGACGATAACCTGGCTCAACAAAAGGCTGGCACCAGCACCACGACGCCGGTCGAGACGCCGATGCCGACCAGCCCTTCTCCCCTCGAAATCCCGGACGAGCGCAAATTGTTCAAGATCGATCCGTCGGACAACA
>JBILXZ010000056.1:0-17156 GCA_044378015.1 Tagaea sp. | reverse complement strand
GCGCACCGCCGTGGCGTCCGATGCATTGCCGCCGCCGCCCGGCGCGCGCGAGACGCGGACCCAGGGCGCTGCACTTCCCCCGCCGTCGGCGACTTTGCCCGCAGCGCGCGCCGATCCCGCTCGCACGGCCCAGCCGTCCACGCGCCAGGGGCGCCCGCGCGAGACCCAGGCGCCCTTGGCCCGCCAGGCAGCCCCGATACAGACGCAGGCCGCAAACGATCCCGCACCTGCCGCAGCGTCGGCGCCGAACGCGGCGCCGGCAGCGCGTACGTCCCAACCGGCGACGGGCCGAAACAATCAGGCGGTCGCATCGCCGCCTGTCCCGGCGGCCCCGCGCAACGCCCCCGGAACGGTCGAGGTGGCGGCATTGCCGGTCGAGCAGCAGGCGACGGCACGCCCGACGTTTACGCAAGGCCAAGCCTTGCGGACAAATCTTTGGGTGCAGGCCGGGGCGTTCGGAAACTACGAAAACGCCTACCGCCTATCCGTGCGTCTGTCGCGCTACGGTTCGGCGCGGGTTCTGCCCGCGACGGTCAACGGCACGCAGGTTTTTCGCGTGCGCGTGGGACCGCTTGCCGATGTCGGCGAAGCGGATAAGGTCCTCGATCAGATGGCCGCCGATGCGCCCGAAGCGCGCATCGTGGTCGAATGACGGAGCAAAAAATGATTCGGCACATTCTTGTTGCGGCGAGCCTTGCATTCGTTTCGAGCGCGGCGCTTGCCCAAAACCCGGCGCAGCAGCGCCAGAACGCGCGCCCGGGGGCGGCCCCGGCGGCAGCGGCGCAGCCGCGCCCCCCGGTCAGTCCCGATGCGATGCCCGAGATCACGGCCAAACAGGCGATCGCGATCGACTACCAGACCGGCTACGTGATGTTCGAGCGCAACGCCGACGAACGCATGCCGCCCTCGTCGATGAGCAAGATCATGACGGCCTACATGGTCTTCGAAGCGCTCAAGAACAAAGAGCTTTCGCTCGACGACACGCTGCCGGTCTCCGAGCGCGCCTGGCGGATGCAGGGCTCGAAAATGTTCGTGCCGCTCAACGGGCGCGTCAAGGTCGAGGACCTCGTCAGGGGCATGATCGTCCAGTCCGGCAACGACGCGTGCATCGTGCTGGCCGAAGCGCTCGCGGGCAGCGAAGAGGCGTTCGCCGAACGTATGAACGCCGTCGGCAAAACGCTCGGCCTTGTCAACTCGAATTTCCGAAATTCGACTGGCTGGCCCGATCCAGACCACTACACGACCGCACGCGACCTTGCCACGCTGGCCCGCCGCGTCATCGACGACCACCCCGAATATTACGGCTATTACAAGCAGCTCAGCTTTACCTTTGGCCGCGACGAGCGCACCGGCCGCGAGATCACGCAAGGCAACCGCAATCCGCTTCTCTACCGCAATGTCGGCGCGGACGGCATCAAGACCGGCCACACGGAATCGGCGGGCTACGGGCTCACCGCGTCGGCCGCCCGCGACGGGCGGCGCGTGATTGCGGTGTTCAACGGCTGGGCATCGATGAGGCTGCGCGCCGAAGAATCGGAGCGCATGATCGATTGGGCCTTCCGCGAGTTCCAGACCTATCGCTTGTTCTCGGCCGGGCAGGAAATCGACCGGGCAGACATCTGGCTCGGCCTGAAATCGAGCGTGCCGCTGCTTGCGGGCCAAGACGTCGCCATCACGATGCCGCGACGCTTGCGCAACCAGCTGCAGGCAAAGATCAGCTACGATTCGCCAGTTCCCGCGCCGATTTTGCCGGGTCAGCAGCTTGGCCGAATCAGCTTGAGCGCGCCGGGCGTGCCGACGGTCGAAGTGCCGCTTGTGGCGCAAGAAGGCGTTGACCGGTTGGGCTATTCCGGGCGTTTGGGCGCGGCGATCAGTTATCTCATCTTCGGTGCGAAGAGATGACCGTAAAGCCTTCCCAGAAAGGAAGGTTTGTTACATTCGAGGGCGGGGAAGGCGTCGGCAAATCGACCCAAATTCGCCGCCTTGCCACTGTCCTGGCTGCAAACGGCATCGATGTCTTGGTGACGCGCGAACCTGGGGCCGCACCTGGGCTCTTGGCGCAGGCAACCGCGATCCGTCATTTGCTGGTCGAGGGGGAACCGGGCAGGTGGCAACCTGAAAGCGAGGCGCTGCTCAACTATGCGCAGCGCTTGGAACATGTGCGCCGCGTGATCAACCCCGCACTGGAAGCCGGGCGCTGGGTGCTGTGCGACCGCTTTGCCGATTCCACGATGGCCTATCAGGGCTACGGGCATCGGCTGGGGCCGGACTTCGTGCGCAAGCTCCATCGCCTCGTGCTCGGCCGCCTGCAGCCGGATCTGACGCTGATTTTCGATCTGCCGGTAGAAACCGGTCTGAAGCGCGCACTCGCGCGCGCCGGGGCCGAAACGCGCTACGAGCGCATGGACATTGCCTTCCACAAACGCCTGCGCCAAGGGTTTCGCGCGATCGCGCGTGCGGCCCCAAGGCGCTGCGCGCTTGTCAAAGCCGACGGCAGCGAAAGCCAAGTCGCCGCCCGCATTGCCATGCTGGTCGCAGCGCGTTTTGGGGTTAGGCTCGCGCCGTGAACTCCGAAAGCCAAAGCCTGTCGCCAGATCCCCGGGCCAATCCCGATTTGCGCGGCCATGCAGCTGCCGAGGCAACGTTGCTGTCGGCTTGGAATTCGGGTCGGCTGCCGCATGCGTGGCTGATTGCGGGTCCGCGCGGCGTGGGCAAGGCCACGCTCGCTTTCCGGTTCGCGCGCTTCGCGCTGGCGCAAGGGGTGTCCGAGAGTGCAGGCCTCTTCGGCGGCGCACCCGCCAAACCCGCGTCGCTTGCGCTCGCGCCCGACAATCCGGTTTTCCGGCGCGTTGCGGCCGAAGGTCATGCCGACATGCTCACACTGAGTTCGGGCATGCCGCAGCCCGAGCGGCAGAACAAGCCTTCCGAAGACATCACCGTTTATTGGGTGCGGCGTGCGGTCGATCTCCTGCACCGCACGGCGGCCGAAGGCGGCTGGCGCGTCGTCGTCGTCGATACGGCCGAGGACATGAATGTGCCGGCAGCGAACGCGCTGCTCAAGGCGCTCGAAGAACCGTCGCCCAATTGCCTGCTGATACTGGTCTCGAACGCGCCGGGACGGCTGCTGCCGACGATCCGCTCGCGTTGCCGCGCGCTTTTTCTCCAGCCTTTGCCGAACGACGAGGTCGACCGGCTGCTGCAGCTCCATCGCCCGAACCTCGCGGCCGACGAACGCGCGCTGCTGATGGGCCTTTGCGAAGGCTCGATCGGCCGCGCGATCGAACTTGCCGACCGCGGCGGGGCCGAGCTTTACCAGAGACTTCTCGGTCTTCTGTCGGGGCTGCCGCAGCTCGACTATGGCGCGGTGCAAAGCTTTGCCGACAGCCTCGGCCGCAAAGGGGAGGAGGCGCAAACGAGCCTGCGCACCGCCCTCGATCTGATGGGCGGCATCGTGCATCGGCTTGCCCGCATCGCCGCGGGCGACGGGCGCAGCCTTGCCGCCGAAGCGCAGCTTGCGGCACGGTGCGCGCGACGCGGGCCGTTGCCGTGGGTCGAAGCCTGGGATCGGCTCGGGCGCCTCGGCAGTGCGGGCGAGGGGCTCAATCTCGACCGTAAGGCGGTACTTATCTCGGCTTTCACGGCCTTCCAGACCGCGGCGCAAAACTAGTGCGGGAACAAACCTCGCGGGTCGGGCGTTCGTCTTGCAGGTCCGACATGCGCGCATTTTCCCGTCTCTTGCCGACAGCGGCGTTTTTGCTGGCGATTCCAGCGCTTGCGCACGCCCAAGAACCGCCCGATCCGGCGGCCGGCACGCTTTCGGTCGTCGTCGAAAACGACAAATTCGGGTCGTTCGACCAGAGCAAACAGACCGACCGCAATTTCACCAACGGCATTCGCCTCAATTGGATATCGGAGCCGCGCGCAACGCCGCGCTGGGGCCGGGAACTCGCCGCGTGGGTCCCGATGTTTCCAGACGGCGGCACGACGCGCGTCGGCTACGCGCTCGGGCAGAACATGTACACGCCCGAAGATATCGTCGTGCGCGATGTGCAGCCGCGCGACCGGCCCTATTCGGGCTGGACCTATCTGGGGGCGGCCATCACGAGCGACCGCGACGAGGGCGGCCACGGGCGGCTCGACACGCTCGAGCTCAATGTCGGGATTGTCGGCCCGCAGAGCTATGCCGGCGCGACGCAGCGCGAATACCATCGACTGATCGAAGTCCAAGTGCCGCAGGGCTGGAAAAACCAGCTGCGCAACGAGCCCGGCGCGGTGCTGTTCTACGAGCGCAAATGGCGCAACATCGCGCGTTCCGATCTGCTGCCGGGCATCGAGGGCGATTTTTCGCCGCATGTCGGCGCTTCGCTCGGCAACGTCTTCACCTACGCGGGGACCGGCCTTACGCTGCGGATCGGCCACAATCTTTCGACCGACTACGGCGCCCCGCGCATTCGCCCCGGCCTTGCCGGATCGATGCATTTCGACACCCCGCGCGAACGGCCGTTCGCGTTCTACGGCTTCGTCGGCATCGAGGGGCGGGCGGTCGCACGCGACATCACGCTCGACGGCAACAGCTTCGCGCGCAGCCATTCGGTCGATCGACGGCCGCTTGTGGGCGACGTCCAATTCGGTTTTGCCGCGATCTACGCGCCGGTGCGCGCGACCTTCACCTATGTGGTGCGGACGCGCGAGTTCGAGACCCAGCGCAACGCCGACCGCTTCGGGGCGGTCTCGCTGTCGGTCAAATTCTAGAGCGTGATCGTTTCATTGTGACGCGTATCCTGCGTTTTTGAAGTAGTTGGCGCATTCTCGCGGCTCGAAGACGTGGCACAGCGAACCAATGCGGCGCCATGTGTCTTCGACGGTTCTTGGCTCGGCTTTGCGCAGTAGGGTCTTGAGTTTGGCGAAGACCTGCTCGATCGGATTGAGGTCGGGGCTGTAGGGTGGCAAGAAGAAGAGCTTGGCGCCGGTCGCGCGTATCGCATCGCGCACCGCTTGGCTTTTGTGGCTGCCCAGATTGTCCATCACGACGATGTCGCCGGGCTTCAAGGTCGGAGCCAGTATCTGTTCGACATAGGCCAAGAAGCTGAGACCGTTGATCGGCCCGTCGAACACGCACGGTGCCGTGAGCCGGTCGCAGCGCAAAGCGGCAAGGAAGGTCAGCGTGCGCCAGTGCCCGTGCGGCACGCGGTCCACAAGCCGGACGCCGCGCGGGCTCCGGCCGTGGGTCCGCGTCATGTTCGTCTTGGCCCAAGTCTCATCGATGAACACGAGACGGTTTGGATCGACCCGACCCTGGTAGCGCCGCCACTGGGAGCGTCGGCGCGCCACGTCCCGGCGTCTTTGTTCGCTGGCGTACAGGCTTTTTTTTGAAGCTGTAGTCCTCGCGCTTGAAGAAGTGCCAGACCGCGTAGTAGCTCGCCTTCACGCCTTGCAAGGCCAGCTCCGCCATCAGCGCGCGAAGCGTGATGTCCGGCTTCTGCGCAACGCGCGCCAGCAGCCAATCGCGGTGTGCCGCCAGCGTGCGAGGCTTGCTGCCGCCGCGTCGGCGCGCTTGAGTCTCCCCCGTCGTCCGATGCCGATTTACCCACCGGATCGTGCTCGAAACGCTCACGCCGAAGATCGCTGCCGCTGCGTGGCAGGAACGCCCCGCCGCAACCGCGCGGATCACACGCTCACGCAAGTCCTTCGAATAGGCTACCCGCATCCATGCTGGCCTCCAATCCAGTACCAAGCTTGAATCAGAATTCGCAGCCTTTGGGAATCCCCTATCGATTCAAAACCAAACAATCACGCTCTAGGACAGCGCGCGAAGCGGCGAATCGCCGTGCCAAGGCCGGAAAAAAGGAGCGGCGCCGGAAGCGGCGCCGCCCTCGTACGGAAGAAATGGCTCCCTGGGTTAGATTCGAACTAACGACCAGCCGATTAACAGTCGGCTGCTCTACCGCTGAGCTACCAGGGAACGGAAGACGCCTGCATATAACAAAATGCCCGGCCTATGCCACAGCAAAAATCGCGAAGATGCGCCAAAACCGGACCGGCGACTGGAGGCCGGGGGCGGAATCGAACCGCCGTATAGGGGATTTGCAGTCCCCTGCATTACCACTTTGCTACCCGGCCACGGGTCGCGGACAGGACGTATAGTCAGGACCGCCGCAAGGGTCAACAGGCGGGCGTTGCCGCAACGCAACAGCGACTAGCGACGACGAAGCCCGTGGCGGCCGGTGCAATTGTAACGTCGGCGTTAACGACTTATAAGATATAGTCTTCAGATTCGTTCCCTCGAATTCGCCGTTTCGCGCGCTCGTTTTGCAGGTGCTCAAAAGCATGGATTTCGCTGCCGCTCGATTGAACATGGTGGAAAGCCAACTGCGCACCAACCGCGTCGTCGATTCGCGCCTGGTGGAGGCCATGGCCGGCGTGCCGCGCGAAGCTTTTCTGCCGGCCCAGCTGCGCGCGATAGCCTATGTCGACGAGGACATTGCGCTCGGCGGCGGGCGCACTTTGATGGAACCCATGGTTTTCGCGCGGCTCGTGCAGAGCGCCCAATTGGCGCCGGGTGCGCGCGTCCTGCTGGTCGGCAGTGGCTGCGGTTATGGAGCGGCCGTTCTCGCGCATATGGGCGCACATGTGACGGCGCTCGAATGCGACGCCAATCTCGCCGCTGCGGCGCGCGCCGCATGCCTTGCCAACGGCGTCGGCGCAGTCGCAATTGTCGAAGGGCCGTTGGCGGCCGGATGGCCTGCAGCGGCACCCTACGATGCAGTTCTGTTCGAAGGCGCCATCGGCGATCTGCCGCCCGCGTTCGCCGCGCAAGTGGGCGAGGGCGGGCGTTTGCTTGCCGTCGTCGCGCAGCCGGAGCGCCAGGGCAAGGCGACGCTGTGGCAGAAATTCGCCGGCACACTGACCGCGCGCGGCCTCTTCGACGCCGCGACGCCGCTGTTGCCGGGCATGGCCCGAGAGCCGGGATTCGTGTTTTGAGCGCGGCCGCCGAACTTCCGACCTCAGAGCCCGACGCGCTGCCGTTGCAAATCGAGCCCGATACGTTGGCCGCTTGGCGCGCGGAGGGATTCGCCCACGCGCTGATCGACGTGCGCGAACCTTGGGAAACCGAGATTTGCCGCATCGACGGCAGCCTCGATGTGCCGATGGGCGAGTTCGCCGATGCGCTCGGCCGCATTCCGAACGATCGTCCGGTCGTGGTGCTTTGCCACCACGGCATGCGCTCGATGCAGGTCGTCGGCTGGCTGCGCGGGCAGGGTTGGAACAACGCGACGAATCTGCGCGGCGGCATAGATCTTTGGGCCGCCCGCGTCTATCCCGGCATGCGTCGGTACTGAATTTGTTTTAGGAGCAATTTGACGATGAACAGGATTTTCACCGCGTCTGCTGCCGCAACTGTGGCGCTTGCGATCGGGTTCGGCGCCGTCGTCGGCGCCCAAGCCCAGACGCTCGAAGAGGCGCTGTCGAACGCCTATCGATCGAATCCCGAAATTCTTGCCCAGCGCGCCGGTCTTCGCGCGATCGACGAACAGCTCCCGCGCGCCTTGTCGCAATGGCGGCCGACCGTGACGGCGACGGGCAACGCAGGGCCTGCGCGCGACAGCAACGCGACCACCGCCACAGTCTACGGCCCCAACGGCACGTCGGACCGCACGACGACCTACGCCGACCGTCGCCGCACGCAGACGATCGGCCAATTGCAGGCAATCCAGCCGCTCTATCGCGGCGGGCGGTCGACGGCCGAACTCAACCGCGCCGAGGCCAACGTCCAGGCCGGCCGCGCGCAATTGAGCGCCATCGAACAGCGCGTGCTGCTGGATTCGGCAACCGCCTTCATCAATCTCGCGCGCGAACTTGCCGTGCTCGAGCTCAACACAAACAACGTCCAGGTTCTGCAGCGCCAGCTCGACGCCGCGCGCGACCGTTTCCAGGTCGGCGAAATCACGCGCACGGACGTGAGCCAAGCCGAGGCGCGTCTCGCGCAGGCGCAAGCGACGCGGACCGGGTCGGACGGCAACGTTGCGACCGCGCGCGCGGCCTATCTGCGCGTGGTCGGCGGCGAAGCGGGCCGCGTGGCGGTGCCGGCATTGCCGAGCGCGCTGCTGCCCGGCTCGGAAGAAGAAGCTCGCCAACTTGCCATGGCCGCCAACCCGTCTTTGGTGCAGGCGCGCTTCGCGCACGAATCCTCGAAGCACGACGTGGCTCTGGTCGAGGGCGAGAAGTTGCCGACAGTGGCGTTGCAGGCCGACGCCATCCGCTCCGTCGAACCGGCGGGCTCGCGCGGCTTCCGGCGCGACACCGTCGATGTTCTGCTGACCGTGTCCGTACCGCTCTACCAAGCCGGCCAGCCCGATGCGCGTGCGCGGGAGGCCAAACAGGTCGAAGGCCAGCGTCGCACGCTGGTGGATGTCTCGACGCGCCAAGTTTCCGACGACGCGACCCGCGCTTGGCAACAACTCAATACCGCCGGCGCCCAGATCGTGTCCTATCGCGAGCAAATCCGGTCGAACGAAATCGCTCTCGAAGGCGTCACGCAGGAAGCGCGCGTCGGCTCCCGCACCGTGCTCGACGTGCTCAATGCCGAGCAGGAGCTGCTTACGAGCCGCGTGAACTTGGTCCAATCGCAGCGCGATCAGGTTTTGGCTGCGTTCCAGTTGCTGAGCGCAATCGGGCGGCTGTCGGCCAAAGATTTGGCGTTGCCGGTCGAAGTCTACGATCCGTCGGTCTACACGGAAACGGCGCGGTCGCGCTGGATCGGTACCGACATACAGAGTGAGTCTGCAAACAAATAATTCCGGTTTTGTTCGCGGGCAAGCGGTGGATATCTCTGGCGCCTAAAGGTTTTGTCGCCTAAAGTTCACTTCAGGAATGGCTAAAGCACGACGATGACGGATTCAAAGAACCAACAAGAGCCGTCGATGGAGGAAATCCTCGCCTCCATCCGCCGAATCATTTCGGAGGATGGAGACGCTGGAAAGGCGCCTCCGGCTGAGCCGCCTGCGGCTGAAGCAGCCCCGCCGCCGGCACCTCCGCCACCTCCGCCACCGCCACCTCCGCCGCCACCTCCGCCGCCACCTCCCCCGCCGCCTCCAGTGAGGGAGCCAGAGCCGGAGCCGATGATGGAGGAAATGGTGGTTGCGCCGCCGCCGCCACCACCGCCCCCTCCGCCACCGCCGCCGCCGCCACGTCAACGAGCTCCAATGCCGGAGCCCGACTTGGACGAGGTGATGGAGCTTACGAACGTGGTCGACAAGCCGCCGCCGATAGTGGCGGATGAACCGCGCAGGCTGATGTCCGACGGCACCGCGCGCCAGGCATCGGACGCGTTGCAGGGTTTGCAGGCACGCGTCCCGCGCAATCTGCTGCTCGGCAATTCCGATCTCACGATCGAAGATTTGGTGCGAGCCGAGTTGCGTCCGATCCTCAAGGCTTGGCTCGACCAGTATCTGCCGGATCTCGTCGAGCGCATGGTCCAGCGCGAAATTCGCCGCATCACGCGCGAATCGCAGGACTATTGAGCTTCGGCGCCGCACCACTCAGGGCAGCTTCATGAGCGAACAAGCCAAGCCCGAGGGCGCCGAGAGCGGCCTCGCAAAAACCTATGCGCCCGCCGAGATCGAGGCACGGCACTACGCAGCGTGGGAACAGGCAGGCAGCTTCGCCTGCGATCCCGCCTCGGGACGCGCGCCCTACACGATCATGATGCCGCCGCCCAACGTGACGGGCTCGCTGCATATGGGCCACGCGCTCACCTTCACTTTGCAGGACGCGCTGGTCCGCTTCTGGCGCATGCGCGGTCGCGACGTGCTCTGGCAGCCCGGCACGGACCACGCCGGTATCGCGACGCAAATGGTCGTCGAGCGCCGCCTGGCCGAGCGCGGCATTGCCCTCGACCGCGGCGGCGTTGCGGACGGCAACAAGCAGCTGATCGGCCGCGCCGAATTCCTCGAAGAAGCCTGGAAGTGGAAAGCGGAGTCTGGCGGCACCATCACGCGCCAGCTGCGCCGCTTGGGCGCGTCGCCCGACTGGGCGCGCGAGCGCTTCACGATGGACGAAGGTCTTTCGAAGGCCGTGCGCAAGGTCTTCGTCGATCTCCACAAGCAGGGGCTCATCTACCGCGACAAGCGGCTGGTGAACTGGGACCCCAAGCTCCATACGGCGATCTCCGATCTCGAAGTCGAGCAGCGCGAGATAAAGGGCCATCTCTGGCACCTCAAATATCCGATCGCGGGCGAGGAGGGGCGCTTCATCGTCGTTGCGACCACGCGGCCCGAAACGATGCTGGGCGACACGGGCATCGCCGTGCACCCCGACGATCCTCGCTTCAAGGATCTTCAGGGCAAGCAGGCCGTGCTGCCGCTGGTCGGCCGCCTGCTGCCGATCGTCCCGGACGAATACTCGGATCCCGAAAAAGGCACGGGCGCCGTCAAGATGACGCCTGCGCACGACTTCAACGATTTCGACGTCGCCAAGCGCCACGGTCTCGCCTTTATCAACGTGCTCGACAAAGACGCGCGCATATCCGGAGATGTGCCGGAAGCCTATCGCGGGCTCGATCGCTATGCCGCGCGCAAAGCGATCGTGGCCGATCTCGAAGCTTTGGGCTTGGTCGAAAAGATCGAGCCGCATGCGCACACGGTGCCGCACGGCGACCGTTCGGGTGTCGCCCTCGAGCCGTGGCTCACCGACCAGTGGTTCTGCGATGCGGCAACGCTCGCCAAGCCCGCAATCGAAGCGGTCGAGCAGGGACATACGCGCTTCGTGCCCAAGCATTGGGAAAACACCTACTACGAGTGGATGCGCAACATCCAACCCTGGTGCGTGAGCCGCCAGCTCTGGTGGGGCCATCGCATTCCGGCCTGGTACGCGCCGGACGGCAGCGTGTTCGTCGAGGCCGACGAGGCAACCGCAAAGGCTGCCGCCCGTGCAAAGTTCGGGCACGACGTCGAGCTTGCGCAAGACAACGACGTGCTCGACACGTGGTTCTCGTCGGCCCTCTGGCCGTTTTCGACCCTGGGCTGGCCGGACCGGACGCCCGAACTGGCGCGCTACTATCCGGGCGACGTGCTCGTCACCGGCTTCGACATCATCTTTTTCTGGGTCGCCCGCATGATGATGATGGGCATCCATTTCGGCAATCCCGGCAAGGACCTCGCCGTGCGCGTGCCGTTCAAACACGTCTACATCCACGCGCTGGTGCGCGACGAGCGCGGCCAGAAAATGTCGAAATCGAAGGGCAACATCATCGACCCGCTCGATCTCATCGACAAATACGGCACCGACGCGCTGCGTTTCACCTTGTGCGCGTTGGCAGCGCAAGGGCGCGACATCAAGCTCGCCCCTGCGCGCGTCGAAGGCTACCGCAACTTCATCACCAAGCTGTGGAACGCGGCGCGCTACGCGGGCATGAACGGCGTGGCGCCCGATCCTGCGTACGATCCCGCGTCGGCCAAGCTCACGGTGGACCGCTGGCTCCTGGCAGAGCTTGCGAAGACGGCTGCCGCCGTGACCGCGGCGCTCGAAACCTATCGCTTCAACGAAGCGGCCGACGCGCTCTATCGCTTCGTGTGGGGTACTTTCTGCGACTGGTATCTCGAATTCAGCAAACCCCTGCTGCAGAGCGGCGCTGCGGCCGACCAGCGCGAAGTGCGCGGCACCACAAGCTTCGTGATCGGCCAGTGCCTTAAACTGCTGCACCCGCTTGCCCCTTACGTCACCGAAGAACTTTGGGAGACGATGGGCTATCGCGGGGCGGGCCCGCAATTGATGGTCGGGAACTGGCCCGATCTTCCGGCGACGCCCCGCGACGCAGCCGCCCAGGAAGAGATGAACTGGGTCGTCGAGACGATCTCGGCGATCCGCACGCTGCGCGCCGAGATGAACGTGCCGCCAGCCGCCCGCCTCGCCTTGCATGTGCGCGACGCGAGCGCGACGGCCCGGCAGCGTATCGAACGCCATGGCGGCCTCATTCGCACGCTCGCGCGCGTCGACGCGATCGGCCCCGAGACCGGCGGGCCAACCAAGGGGGGTGCCCCAATCGTGGTTCCAGACGCGACGTTCGTGTTGCCGCTTGCCGGCATTGTCGATGCGGCTGCCGAAACCAAGCGGCTCGAAAAAGAGTTGGCCCGCCTCGACGGCGAAATCGCCAAGATCGACAAGAAATTCGCGAATGCCGATTTCGTGGCGAAAGCCGATCCGGAAGTCATCGCCGAAAACAAAGAGCGCAAGGCCGACGCGCAAGCTGCGGTCGCCCGCCTGCGCGCGTCGCTTGATCTGATCCGCTCGATTTGAGCGTTACGCCGTCGGCGGGTCGATCAACGAGACGTGGGCGGCGACAACGCGCCAGCCCTCGGGGAATCGTACCCAGCTCTGCTGCTGGCGGCCGAGCTTGGCGCTGCCTGCGCGACGGAATAGCGTCGAAGCGACGGCAAAGTCGCGCCCGTACGTCGTGACGACCGTGTTCTCGAGCGTGCGCTGCAACCCTTGCGGCGATCGTGCGGCGCGGAACGCCTTGATGGCCTCGTAGCCGAACAGGTTTTCGGCAATGCCGAGGCGCACGGTCGTCGGCGCCTGCGAAAACAGCGCATCGAGCGTTTCGACATCGTTCGTGGTGAGCGCCACTTCGTAGCGTGCGAAAGCCGCCTTCACTTCGGCAAGCACGTCGGGCAAATCGATCTCGGGCATGCGAGGACCTTCCAAAAGGGGACCTAGAGGGCGACCGGTGCGCGCACCACGCCGGCCGTTTCGAGGAAACGCGCGGCGCGCAAGGCAATATCCTCGCGCCACGGAGCGGCGATGATCTGGACCGCAACGGGCAGGGGGCCCAACCCGTGGAGTGGGGCTGCCACCACAGGCAAGCCGACGAACGAAATCGGCTGCGTATAGACGCCGATATTGGGCCGCAGCAGCATTTCCTGGCCGTTCAGCGTGAAGGTCTGCTGGCCGATCGCCGGTGCTGCACAAGGTGTGGCGGGAGCGAGCAGCAGATCGAATTTCTCGAACAGCTTGGCGACTTCGCCTTGGAACCAGCTGCGCAAGCGTTGGGCCTGCATGTACCACGCACCGGGGACAAGATTGCCTGCGATCAGACGGTCGCGCGTGGCGGGATCGAAATCGGCCGCGCGATTGCGAAGACGCGCGAGATGCAGCTGCCCGCCTTCGACATTGGTGATGACGAACGCGGCGGCGCGCGCGCGATGCACCTGCGGCATTTCGACCGTGTCCTTCGTGCCAAAAGCTTCCGCGCAGCGGCGCACGGCTTCGTAGACGATCGCTTCGCCGCCGGTCCCGAAATAGCCGCCGAGCATGCCCACGCGCAAACCGCCAATGCCGCTTTCAAGCGTCGGAAACGTCGGTTCGAGCCCGCGCTGCGCGCAGGCCCGGTCGTTGGCATCGGGGCCTTGCATCGCGTCGTAGGCAAGAGCGAGATCGGCTGCCGACCGCGCCATCGGCCCGAGATGGTCGAACGCGCCGACGAACGGAAACGAACCGTGGCGCGTGAGGCGCCCGAATGTGGGTTTGAGGCCGAAGACGCCGCAGAACGAGGCCGGCACGCGGATCGAGCCGTTGGTGTCGGAGCCCAACGCGATCGCAGCCAAACCGCCCGCAACCGCACCGCCCGAACCGCCGGACGAACCGCCGGTCATGCGCGATGGATCGTGCGGATTGCGCGAAGCGCCGTCATGCACGTTTTCGCCCGTGAAATCGTAGGCGTATTCGCCCATGTTGAGCGCGCCCAACAGCACCGCGTCCGCTGCATCGAGGCGCGCGACAAGCGCGCCGTCGGTTGCGGCAGGGGGCAGGTCGCGATTTATTTTCGAGCCCGCACGCGTCGGCAGGCCCGCAACGTCGAACAGGTTCTTGACCGCGAAAGGAACGCCCGCAAGCGCGCCAAGCTTTTCGCCGCGCACGCGCCGCGCGTCGATGTCGCGCGCTTTGGCAAGGGCGCGCGCGGCCGTAACGTCGGTATAGGCGTTGAGCGCGGGGTTGGCCGCGGCGATGCGCGCCAAATGGGTTTCGGCCACGGCAACCGCGCTGAGCGCGCCGGACTGGACATTGCGCGCAATCTCGTGCGCCCCCATCTCGATCGGTGTCATGGTCGGAAGACCGGGGCCGCTTCGACCGTATCGGGCAATTCGAACGTCATGACCAGTTCGGCGATCGCCGCAGTGCGCTCGAAATTCGCGACCACACCTGGCCTGAATTCCGCGCCCAAAGACAGGCCAAGGGCGGCGGCCGCACGATCCACGTATTCTTCGACAGCGACTTTGTCCAAAACCAAACTCCCGTACTCTCGCGAAGAAAGCGAAAACATGCACATCGGATGCCAATCGTCCGGCGGTTGCCAGAGTGCGCGGAATCCTCCATAAACAGCGCGCTTTGCGACAGGAAATCCAGATGCGTTCGTACTACATCACGACCCCCATCTACTACGTCAACGACGTGCCGCATATCGGTCACGCCTACACGACGCTGGCCTGCGACGTGCTGGCGCGCTTCATGCGGCTGGACGGAGCCAAGGTGTTTTTCCTGACCGGCACCGACGAGCACGGGCAGAAGGTCGAAAAATCGGCGCTCGCCGCCGGCATGACGCCGCAGCAATTCACCGACAAGGTCTCGGCCAATTTCCGCGCCTTGGGACCCGCCCTCGGTTTTTCGAACGACGATTTCATCCGCACGACCGAGACGCGCCATGTCGAGGCCAGCCGGGCGATCTGGCAGGCCATGGCAGCGCGCAAGACGCCGCTCGGGCGCGACAACATCTATCTCGACGCCTATCGCGGCTGGTACGCCGTGCGCGACGAAGCCTATTACGACGAAAGCGAGCTCACGACAGGGCCGGACGGCAAGAAGCGCGCGCCATCGGGCGCGGAAGCGGAGTGGGTGGAGGAGCCGTCCTACTTCTTCCGGCTGTCGGACTGGACGCAATGGCTGCTCGACTTCTACCGCGACAATCCGGCCGCCGTGGCCCCGCAGACGCGTCTCAACGAGGTGCGCAGTTTCGTCGGCCAGGGGCTGCACGATCTGTCGATTTCGCGCACGACATTCGGCTGGGGCATCAAAGTGCCTGGCGACGACAAGCACGTGATGTATGTGTGGCTCGACGCGCTGACGAACTACGTCACGGCCGCAGGCTATCCCGACATCGACGGCGAAAAGTTCAAGACCTTCTGGCCCGCCGACCTGCACATGGTCGGCAAAGACATCGTGCGGTTCCATACGGTCTACTGGCCCGCGTTCTTGGCCGCCGCCGGTCTGCCAACGCCCAAGCGCGTGTTTGCGCATGGCTGGTGGACGATCGAAGGCCAGAAAATGTCGAAATCGCTCGGCAACGCTGTCGAGCCGCTGAAGCTCGTCGAGCAATACGGCCTCGACCAGGTGCGCTATTTCCTGCTGCGCGAAGTGCCGTTCGGCCAGGACGGCGACTTCAGCCGGGCCGCGATGATCCGGCGCACGAACACCGATCTTGCCAACGATCTCGGCAATCTGAGCCAGCGCGTGCTGTCCTTCATCGCCAAGAATGCCGGCGCCGAAGTGCCCTTTCCGGGCGCGTACGTCGATGCCGACCGCGCGATGCTGGCCGCGACCGCCGGACTGCTCGACACAACGCGCGGCGAACTCGCGCAGCAGAATTTCCACAAGGCGCTCGAAGCGATTTTCGCCGCCATCGCGGACGCGAACCGCTATGTCGACGGCCAAGCGCCGTGGAGCCTGCGCAAGACGGATCCTTCGCGCATGGCGACGGTGCTCTACGTGCTGGTGGAAACGCTGCGGCGCGTCGGCCTCGTGCTGCAGCCTTTTATGCCCGGCACAATGGCAAAACTGCTCGACCAGCTGGCGGTCCCGGCGGCCGCGCGCGGCTTTGCCGCTTGGGACCAAAGCCTTGTGCCCGGAACAGCGCTGCCGCCGCCGAGCGGCCTGTTCCCGCGTTATGTCGAAGAGCCAAAGGTCTAGGAGCGATGCTCGTCGACAGCCATTGCCATCTCGACTATCCGGACCTGCAGAAGGATTTTTCCGGCGTGATGGCGCGCGCCAAATCGGCGGGCGTGGAAACGATGCTCGCGATCGGTACGAAGCTGCGCGACTTCGACGCCGTGCGCGCGATCGCCGAAGCCAACGAAAACGTGTTCTGCACGGTCGGCATCCACCCGCACGAAGCGGCGAACGAGCGGACGGCCGCCGATGCTTTGTTGGCGCTCGCCGACCATCCCAAGATCGTCGGCATCGGAGAAACCGGGCTCGACTATTTCTACGAAAAAAGCCCGCGCGAGGCGCAGGCCGAGAATTTCCGCGCCCATATGCGCGCGGCCCACGCAAGCGGCCTGCCGCTTGTGGTTCACACGCGCGATGCAGACGCCGATACGGCCGATCTGCTCGATTGGGCGCACCGCGAATTGCCGGGCACCGTCGGCGTGCTGCATTGCTTCACCTCGTCGCTCGAACTTGCGCAAAAGGCCATCGATCTCGGCTTCTACATTTCCATTTCCGGCATCGTAACCTTCAAGAATGCCGAAGATCTGCGTGCAACGGTGCGGGCGCTCCCGATCGAACGTCTGCTGGTCGAAACGGACTCGCCTTATCTTGCGCCCGTGCCCAAACGCGGCAAGCCGTGCGAGCCGAGCTACGTGCTGCATACGGCCGCGTTCGTGGCCGATCTCAAGGGCGTTGGCCTGCCGGAACTCGCCAAAACCACAAGCGACAATTTCTACCGGCTGTTCTCGCGCGCCAAGCGCCCGTCGGCATGAAACTCAAAGTCACCGTGCTGGGCAGCGGCGCTTCGAGCGGCGTGCCGGTCATCGGCTGCGACTGCGCCGTCTGCCTTTCGGACGAGCCCGCCAACAAGCGGCTGCGCGTGTCGATCGTCGTCGAAACGGCCGCAACGCGAATCCTCGTCGATGCGAGCCCGGATCTGCGCCAGCAATTGCTGCGGCTCGACGGGGCGCCGAAATTCGACGCCGTGATCTTCACCCACGCGCATGCCGACCACATGCACGGCATCGACGAGCTACGTGCGGTCAACCATGCGATTCAGGCGCCGCTGCCGTGTTACGGCGATGCCGCGACGCTCGCCGACGCCAAGCGGCGGTTCGGCTACGCGTTCGGCACGATGGCGGAATTGCCCGACAGGCGGCATTTCGTTGTTCCGGTTTTGG
>JBILXZ010000055.1:0-17508 GCA_044378015.1 Tagaea sp. | reverse complement strand
GCCCCGGAAACCGCGACGCCGCCATTGCCGCCTTCCGGTTCCGCTTCGCTCCACCTACAGCCGACAATGGCGAAGGAGGCCACAATGCACTAACATTTTACTCGGACCACTCGATGGGGGCCGATCAGGTGTGGGGCCGGAATGGTCCTGAACACCGGCAAGGGCGGTGCCTACCGCTATTACGCATGCTCGACGGCGCTCAAGAAGGGCACGACCGAATGCAGGGGAAACCGTGTCCGGATGGATCGCCTCGACACCTTGGTCATCGACGAGTTCGTGAGCCGCGTCCTTGTGCCTACACGGCTCAGGACGCTGGTTGAGGGTCATCTGGCACGCGCGGGCCAAGAGACCAACAAGCGCGCGGCCCGGCTCGATATCCTTCGCCGGGAAGCCTCGGAGGTCGAAAAGGGGTTCACGGGGCTCTTGGGCATGGTCGAAAAAGGGCTTCTCGATATGGATGACCCCGCGCTCAAGCCGCGTTTGGAGGCCCTCAAGGCGCGGCGTGCGCTGATCGTGGAGGAGCGTCGGGCTGTCGAGCGGGCCTCGCAGGCGGCGCCTGCGCATCTTGACGACGCTGCCTTGGGGCGGGTCGCGGTTGAGGTTGCCGAGCGCATGCGCTCAGGCGACCCGCGTGTCCGTCAGGCGTATTTGCGCGCATTCATTGAACGTGTGGGGGTGGATAAGCAGAAGGTAACGATCGAAGGACCCAAAAGCGCCCTGGTGGGAGCGACAACGGACGGCGTGCCGAATGACGGGCCAGAAGTTCTCACCTTTGTTCGGCGCTGGCGTGCCGTAGTGGATGTAAGTGAGAACCTTTGGCGGGAGACCAGCAATGCTCGATCATCGAGCGTAAGCTGCTGAAAGTATTTACGCATCCGATTTAGCACTCACGAAACTTGAGGCAGCCTAGAACTTTCATCCGGTTTGGTACAAAGGCTCGACCAGGTCACACCGCGATGGTCGACTTCAGGCCAACAAGAAGCGTATCGACTTCGGCACGCGTCGGAATGCCGTTGCGCCCGCCGGTGCGCGTGCATTTGAGAGCCGATGCCGCGTTGGCGAAGCGGGCGGCGCCGCGCACGTCGCACCCCTCTGCAACGGCAAGCGCGTAGGCTCCGTGGAAAACATCTCCTGCCCCCAAGGTGTCGACGGCAGCTACAGCGAAGCCGGGCTCGTGCTGGATCTTGCCGTTGGCAAGCCACTTGAAGCCTTGGGAACCCGTCGTAACCCCGACCATGCCGCGCGCCAGCTTCGCGGCAACACGAAGCCCTTCCTCCACCGACGCCTCGCCCGTGAGCTTGCGCAAGGCGGGCGACGAGAACACCACGTTGTCGGCAAGCGGGACCAGCGTGCGCGCGATGTCGTCGGTCGTGAGGTCGGCGTCGAGGATGCTGGGAACGCCGAGTTCGCGCGCCTTGAGCAGGGCTGCCTGTGCGGCGCGCGGCCAGCGAAGGTCGGTGAGCACCGCGTCGGCCCCGGCGATGCGTTCGAAGGGCAGCCACGACGGATCGGGATCGAGGGCGGGATCGGCAAAGGCGAAGATCAGGCGCTCGCCGTCCCTGGCGACTGCCACGCACGACACGCCCGAGCGCCCCTTGGGATCGTGGCGGATCGCCGTGGCAACCCCCCACTCCTTCAGCTCCTCGACGATGCGCCGTCCGACCGGATCGTCGCCAACGCGCGCCCACAGCTCGACCGTACCGCCCAGACGCGCGATGGTGACCGCTCCCGTCGCGGCGGGGCCGCCGCCCACCTCCAGATAGGACTTCGCGAAGACTTTCGTCGCCTCGGTCGGGATCGCGTCGACGCCGAAGATCTTGTCCATAACGGCGATGCCAACGGCGACGACCCGCTTCATGGCCTGGCGCCGTCGGGCTGCATCTGTCTTCGGATGGCGCTGACGGCCGCGACGACGGCGAGCAGCAGGATCACCGCGGTGATCGGGCGGGTAAGGAAGATGCCCATGTCGCCCTGCGACATCGCGAGCGACCGGCGGAAATTGGATTCCGCCATCGCGCCGAGGATCTGGGCCAGCACGACCGGTGAGACCGGATAGTCGTATCGCTGCATCAGGTAGCCGATGAAGCCGAATATCAGGCAGACCCATACGTCGGCCGGGTTGTTGTTGATCGCGTAGGACCCGATCAGGCTGCACAGCATGATGCCGGGCACCAGATAGCGCCGGTCGAGATTGAGCACCTTCGCAAACTGGCGCGCACCGACGAGACCGATGACGAGGAATGAGATGTTCGCCACGATCAGGCCCGCGAAGAGCATGTGGACGACATCCGGATGGTCGCGGAACAGCAGCGGGCCGGGTTCGAGATTGTGGATCGTCAGCGCGCCCATCAGCACAGCCGTCGCGGCATCGCCGGGAACGCCGAGCGTGATCATCGGCAGCACGTCGCCGCCGGTCGACGCGTTCTCGGCCGTCTGTGCCGCCACCACGCCGGCCGGCTGGCCCTTGCCGAACTCCTCGGGGTTCTTCGAGTTGCGCTTGGTCTCGGAATAGGAGACGAACGCGGCTGTCTCCGGCCCCATGCTCGGGATGATTCCGACGACGATGCCGATGACGCAGGCGCGCAGCATCGTCCACTTGTGGACGACCAGTTCGGCGATCGTCGGCAGCACGCGGCCGATCTTCGCGGTCACGCGCTCGGTCGTCTCGATAAGCTCGATCTGGCGGAAGGCTTCGGACAGCGAGAACAGGCCGATCAGCATCGGCACGAAGCTGATGCCGCCGGTGAGCTCGGTGACGCCGAACGTGAAGCGCGGGAAGCCGCCGATCGGGTCGAGCCCGATCATCGCGATGAGAAGCCCCATCGAGGCAGAGACGGCACCCTTCAACGGCGAACGCCCGGTCAGCGTGATCGTGACGGCAAGACCGAGGACGGCGACGGCGAAATACTCGGGTGCGCTGAAGCGAAGCGCAAAGGCCGCTAGGATGGGTGCGAAGAGGGCAAGGCAGATTGCCGAAAAAAGACCGCCCGCTCCCGACCCGATCGTCGCGAGACCGAGCGCCTGGCCTGCCATCCCCTTCTGGGCCATCGGATAGCCGTCCAGTACCGTGACGACGGCAGCCGGCGTTCCAGGCGTGCGGATCAAGATCGACGCGATGCCGCCGCCATAGATGCCGGCGGCATATACCGCCAGCAGCATGCAAATACCGGTCGTCGGATTCATGCTGAACGTAAACGGGATCAGCAGTGCTATCGCCATCGTTGCCGTGAGGCCGGGAAGTGCTCCCACGATGATGCCGCCGATCGAACCGAGGATGATGGCCAGCAGGTTCGGCCCGCTCAGGACGGTCGCGAAGCCTTGCAGCAGGAGACTGAAATCGAGCATCGTTTTGCCGGATCCTTCAGTTGAGCCATTCGACCGGCGGAAGCGGGACCTTGAGCGCGAGATCGAAGATCGCGTGGAAGCCGCCGGTCAGCAAGATCGAGAAGCCGACGATCGAAAGCCACTTCGTCGCCCCCATGAACCGGAGAAAGACGATCAGGTAGATCACGGTTGCCGGGATGAAGCCCGCCGGCTCGAGTGCCAGCGAATAGACCGCCGTCAGGCCGAGGATCGAGGCGATCCGGCGGAATTTAGCGGCATCGACCGGCTTTTCGATGACGTTGGAGCGACCGCGCAGCGCGTTCCACGCCAGCAGGCCCGCGACGAAAACGAGAATCCCCGCGACGGCGCGCGGAATGATCGCCGGCCCGCCGATGAACTCGGGTGCGGGCCAGCGACCGGATTCGTAGAACGCCCAACCGGCGAAGACGAGCGAGATGAAGGCCGCCGACAGGTCCGCGATCGTCATGCGGACCTGTCGGGGCGTTTCGCCGGATGTCATTTCTTGAGGAGCCCGACCTCGGCCAGTGCCGGCTCTAGCGAGGTTTCCATGCCGGCGAGGAACTTGGTGAAGTCCGCCCCGTCCATGTAAACGCGCGCGAGGGCGGCCTGGTCCATGAGCGTGATGAAGTCGGGATCATTCGCCATCTTCGCGAAGCCTTCCGACAGAGCCTTCGATGTCGCCGGCGGCAGTCCCTTGGGCGCGCCGATGCCGCGCCAGTCGTAGACGATCTCCTTGTTGGGGAAGCCGGCCTCGGCGATCGTCGGCACGTCGGGGAAGCTCGGGTGGCGCTGCTCGCCGACCATGGCGAGCATGCGGACCTGACCGGTCTTGACATACTGCAGGACCTCGTCGGGCCCGGAGACCAGCGAAGTCACGTGGCCGCCGACCATCGCTGTGCGTGCCGGGGCCCCGCCGTCGAACGGCACGAAGCTGAGCTTGATGCCCTGGTTCTTGGCCAGGATCGCCGCCGAGAGATGCGTGTTGGCGCCCGCACCGCTGTTGGCGATCGTCACGACGCCCGGGTTCGCCTTGGCGTAGTCGACCAGATCCTTGAGCGTCTTGAACGGCGAGTCCGCCTTGACGCTGAATGCCGCAGGCGTGCGATTCAGAAGCGCGATCGGCTCGAAGTCGCGGTACGAGAGGTCACTGAGGCCCATCAGGCGGTAGGCGCTGAGGTGGAACGTGATGAGGCCGATCGTGTAGCCGTCGGGGCGTGCGGCCGAGACCGACTGCATGCCGACGGCTCCCGTGCCGCCCGTGCGGTTGACGACGTTGATGCCCACGCCGAGATACTGCTTTGCGTTCTTGACGAGTGTGCGCGCGAGCGTGTCGGTACCGCCGCCGGCGGCCCACGGCACCACCATCGTGATGTCGCGCTGGAAGGTTTGTGCGATCGCGGGCGATGCGAGACCGGCAACCGCCAGCCCCGCGGTGAATTCGCGTCGTGTGAGCTTCATGGGTTCCTCCTCAAGAGAGACGTTTCTTCGTTTTTTTGACGGCGGCCGGTTTTCCGGCCGCCGCTCGGCATCAGGCGACGTTCTTTTCCCGGGCGACGATTCCGAGGCCGGCAAGCGCCTTGGTGATCGTCGCCTGCTGGGCGGGCGAGGCGACCGGCATTGGCTGGCGCGGGAACATCGCCGGGATGCCCTGCAGGCGCTGGGCGAACTTGGTGCATGCCGGCAGGTTGTCGGCGATGATCGCGTTCCACAGCACCAGCAGCTTCCTGTGCAGGTCGTGGGCGCGGACATGGTCTCCGGCCTTGACCGCGTCCCACAGATCGACCGACGGCTTGGGTGCCGCCGCGAGGATCGCGGCGATCGAACCGGCCGCCCCCAGCGTGTAGGAGGGGTACATCAGCGCGTCGACGGCCGAGAAGATCAGCTTGTCCTTCGGCGCCATCAGCATCAGGTCAGCGAAGAGCTTGAGGTCGCCCGCACTCTGCTTGACGCCGACAACCAGCGGCACTTCGGTCATGATGCGCACCAGCAGGGCCGGCGACAGATAGCTCCACGGCACGACGTTGTAGATGATGATCGGGACGCCCGCTTCGTCGGCCATCGTCTTGAAGTGGCGGACCATCGCGTCGTCGTCGGGCTTGAAGAGGTAGTGGACCGGCGTCACCTGCAGGGCGGCCACTCCGAGATCGCGCACGGCCTTGCCACGTTTGACCGCATCGCGCGTGGAATCGACGATGATGCCGGCGATCACCGGGATGCGCCCCGCGGCGGAATCGACCGTGGCCTGCATCAGGTCGCGATATTCGGCGATGTCGAGCGTGTGTCCTTCGCCGGTCGAGCCGCCGGCGGCAAGACCGTGCGAGCCGCTCGCCACAAGGAAGTCGACCTGGGCCTTGACGGCCTCGAGCGCTATGTCGCCGTTCTCGCGGAACGGCGTCGTCATGGGCGGAATCACCCCGAAGAGTTTCTTGGTCATTGGCTGTTTCCTCGATTCCCGGGTTCTTGTCTATACCGGATTGCGGAATTCAACACCGCTATATGGTTTTCGTCAACCCCGATATTGGATGTTGGCGGCTTTCCCTGATTCCTTTGTCCTCAGACGGCCTGTTCGAAAGCTGGATAGTCGACGGGAAATTCGTGCCCGGCCGAAGCGAGCTCGACGTTTCCGCCCATTGCCGGGGCCTGCATCCATGGCCTTGCCAACTCGCCAGTCAGCTTGTTGATCTCGGCCATGTAGCCGCGCGCCTGCGTATCAAGTTTCGCCGCCATCGCCGCCCGGTCGGGGAAAAATTCGAATGCCGGCCACCAGATCGCGCGTCCGGCGAGATAGCCGTTGGCGCCCGCACGGTAGGCGTAGGTCAGTACACGGCGGAACACATCCATGCTCGCGCCCGCACTCAGCATCACCCATGGCCGGTCGATGATCTTCGAGATTGCATCGAATTGGGCCTGCGCGGCGCGCGTGGCCGGCGTATCCGCGGCGGGATCCGGCAGGTCGCCCGCGACGAGCGGACTTTCGAGCTTGTAGATGTCGACGCCGTACTCGGGGCCGGCGAAATCGCGCAGGCTCTGCAGGACGAGTTCGGGATACTTGCGGCTGTCCTCGGTGTAGTCCGTCGTGTGGCCATCGGCGCCCTTGAACGGGTAGACCAGAAGCTCGAGCAGGAGCGGAAGGTCATACTTGCGGCACGCATCGCCCACGTCGCGCACGAGCTTCTTCTGGTGGGCGACGACGTCCGCGGCAGCGTCGGGGCGGTACCACAGCAGCAGCTTGACTCCGTCCGCGCCCATCCGCTTGATCTTGCCCACGCTCCAGCCGTTCATCACGCTGGTCTTGCGCCCGCCCGGCGTGTCCTCGAAGTTGAAATCCTCGAGCGTGATGAGCATGCCGCGGTCGGCCGGAATCACGGCCTGCGCGAGGCTGTAGCCGTAGTCCGGATCGACGAGAATGGCCGAGCCGTCGCCCACGAGCTTTGCCGCCAGCATGGCTTTCACCTCGGCAAGGTCGGCATAGCCCGGCGCGCGGGGCGCCAGCTTCGGCGCCAGCCCCTTCAGCAGCGGCGGCCGTTGGTCAATCGCGACCATCTTGAACCGGCCGTCCGACCCCGCAAGGCGGCGAATGCCGCGCAGTTTGCCTGCCGAAAGCTTCATGTCGCGTCCCTCGCTGGAAAGTGCCTGGTCCAATCTATTCGGACCTTTATTCCGTAATGCGGAATTGCTATCTATGTAGGACCGGATGAGGTTGTCAATCCGATTCCGGTTCTAAGTTGCGGCAGCCTGCGCTATAGGGCGGCCCGCGACGTCAAGTACGCCAGTGAGAGAGAAGAGTATGGCAAGAGCGCCTAAACCAAAAAACCTTCCTGAGCGTGCGGCTGTTTCGCCGCGGCGCGTGCAGCGCGCCGACAGCGGCTCGCTCAACGTCATGCATAAGCTGATGGCAGTTCTAGACTGCTTCTCGCGCTACGACCGCTCCCTGACGCTGAACGAGATTTCGACGCGCTGCGCAATGCCGAAGACAACAGTGCACCGCCTGGTCAGCAGCCTGCGCGAGGCGAAGCTGCTCGAGCAGGACCGCGGTCGCGAAAGCTACCGGATGGGCATACGCCTTTTCGAGCTCGGCAGCATCGTTCTCGGCAATCTCGACATTTACCGCGAGGCGCGTCCGCTGGTCGAGCGGCTGAAGGCTGCATCCGGCGAGGGTTCGCATTTGTGCGTGTTCGACGGCACGAACATGGTCAATGTCGAGCACCGGGAACCGAGCGGGGAGTCTGTCGATTGGACAACGACGCTGTCGATCTCGCCCTCTTACTGCACAGGCGTGGGCAAGGCGGTGCTCGCATTCCAGGACAGGTCGGTGGTGGAAAAGATCGTTCGGGGCGGGCTGCTGCCCTACACGTCGACGACGATCACCGACGCGTCGAAGCTGCGCAAGGAGCTGGCCCTCACCGCCAAGCGGGGCTACTCGATCGACGAGGGCGAGCACCAGCCCGATGTGCGCTGCGTGGCCGCCCCGATCCGCGGGCCCGCCGGGCACGTGTTTGCTGCGATCAGCGTGACCGGCCCACGCGTGCGATTCACCGACGCGAGGCTACCCGCCCTCGCCGGCCTCGTCGTATCGACGGCAGACCAGATCTCCCGCCAACTTGGCTATATGAAATAGCGCTGATTTAGAGCCATTTTATCCGCGTAGCCCAGAGGTTCTCACTTTCGTCGTCACCGGCGTGCCGTAGCGGATGTAAGTGAGAACCTTTGGTTCGAACTTTATTAGTCGTTTAAATTCTGGTAAGTATATAAACTATAACATGTTTTCTATAAACAATAGCATTGGCATAATCCACTGCAATCGGGCAACGAAGGGCCGGGGCATTACGTTGCCAACCGCTATCGTATGCGCCAAATGAAGGTTTGCGCCTTTGGGGGCGGCGAGTTCCAAGACTGCTTCAGGCGATGAGCGGTTCAGTTCACGGCGGAGTGGCCAGCAGGATACCGATCCCGGCGAACGGGCCGGCATCGCAGATGCAGATCGACGGCATTCCGATCGCCGTAGCGGCAGATGTCCGGGCGCGGACGATCGAGCCGCAGTCCGGAATTTTCTACGAAGGCCATGTGGCCACTTCGGCATTCCGAATCGTGACCGGCGAGGTATCGATCGTCCGGTCGGATGGCGCGCCCGGCAAGTACCGGCAGATAGAGCGGCTCGGGCCCAACCAGTATTTCGGCGAGTCTGGATTTCTCGGGTCGAACAAACGCAACGTGACGGCAATGACCGTTTCGCGAACGCTGATTCTCGAAATGGACATCCGCGGGTTCGAAGCCGAACTCATGACGATCGAAGAGGGCTATCGCGCGATCGTCTGGCTTCTTCTCGAATTCCGCCAGACTGTCCCTCCTCGTTCGGCATGGCGGGACGGAAAAGTCCCGGATTCCGCGCGCCCACTAATCAAAAAAATGTCACAGTCGATGGCCGAACCGATACCCGAACTCACCCGCATTCCCGGTGCGTTCCTTCGCGGCCTCTATGCCAAGCTCGTCGAGGCGGCGATTGATCGCCTCCCAGAATCCTGAGATCATCCAACCACAGGATCGGTCCAAATATTCTTTGCCATTTCTCCAGTTAGCACATTTTTATGAATCATTGAGCGTTTGGCTAAATGGCGGACCTTCTGCTGCTTTTCGAGCATATCTGGTCGTCGTTGAAATCCTTGGGTAACCCAATTAACTGAAGAAAATCGGGTCGATTCAGCCTTGGCGTGACACGAGGGGTGACCGCGCCACGCCCCAATTCTGGAATTTAGTGACAATAACTTTATCGATGCCTTGGGCTGCCTCACGGTCTGAATCCGCCCCAGCGACATCACCTTGACATGCTTTTACGATGACCGAGAAACGGAGACGGCGTTATGCCAGATCACGGGCCTCGCGGCCGGTTTGACACCTGAATCAGCGCCGAGCAGATCGAGCGGTCAGCGCAGGTCAACCCCGCATACTTGGACGATGCCGAGCTCCGCCGGATCGAGCATTCCATCGCTCTGCGCGGTTCAGCAGCGAACCACGCACATTGATGGTTGGCGACTCCCTCTAACCGGGCATCTCGGGAACATCGGCGCCACCCCATCTACGAAAAAAAACGATTGCTATCGTGAAATTACGCGCTAACTTCGTGCTGCCAATAGAAATCACAAAAACTGGCGAAAACTCTGGAGAGGAACCCCCATGACGTCCATGCATCGTCGTTCCGTCCTTGCCGGTGCCGCCGGCCTAATGGCCGTTCCGCTCGTGGGAGCGCCGCGTGCGACCCGCGCCCAGGCGGTTAAGCCTCGGCTGACAGCAATTTCCCAGTGGTCGGCCGGCAGCGACGGCGCCGCGATCACCGCGCTCGGCAAGAAGTTCGAGGAGCGCGGCGGCGTGTGGCAGCACTCGCCCGTCCCCGGATTCACGACCGACATGATGAACAAGCTGCGCGCGCAGATCATCTCCGGCGACCCGCCGGCCTGCTCGCAGCTCAAGGGCCCCGAGATCGCGGCATGGTCCAAGATCGCGCCGACGGTGAATCTCGACGCGACGGTGGCCGCCGCCGGCTACGAGAAGGTCGTGGCGCCCGATCTCGCGAAACTGCACAAGCCCGGCGGGAAATGGTCGGCCCTGCCGCTGCAGGTGTACCGCACGAACACCCTGTTCCTGTCCAAGCGCGCCATGGACAAGGCAAAGGCAGACAAGATTCCGACCACCTGGGCCCAGTTCAACGAACTCGGCGAGAAGATGAAGGCTGCCGGCGTCCCGTACCCCGTCGCCAATGGGGGTGCCCGCGCCGATGACGGGCAGAAGTTCGAGGCGGTTCTCGCGGGCCTCAACCCCGGCGTCTACCGCAAGGCGATCATGGAACTCGACGAGAAGGCGCTCGGCGGCCCGGAGGTGCGCGCCGCCTTCGCGCAACTTCGCAAGATCGCCGACTGGATGGATCCCAATACTGCCGCACAGCACTTCTCGGTGTTCCTGCCGCGCTTCGTGGCGGGTGAGATGGGCATGCTCATCCAGGGCGGCTGGGCGCAGGGCGTGCTGCTTAATGGCGGCTTCAAGCTCGACGACTTCATCATCGCGCCGGGGCCAACGGAAAACGGCAAGCCGGTCTTCGTGCTCAACGCCGACGCTTTCATCTTCTGGCAGCGCAAGGAAGCCGATCTCCAGGCGGGTCAGAAGCTCATGGCCGAACTGGTGATGATGCCGGAGATCCAGACGATGTACTCGCAGATCACCGGCTCGATCCCGGTGCGCACCGACGTCGATCTCTCGGGCGCCGGCTGGTCCGCCGGTCAAGTCGAAGCGGCACGCACGCTCAAGGAGGCGGTCGCAGCCAACCAGTCTGTCCTCAGCCTCGCGCACAACATGGCGCAGGAGAACGGCATGACCGCGGCGATGATCGACGTGCTGACCGAGTTCGTGAAGAACAAGACCATCACGCCCGATCAGGCGACTAAGCGTCTCGTCGAGGCGGTGGCCAGCGCACGTTGACCGCCGACGTCAAAGCCTCGACGGCCGGTCCCCCGTCGCAATCCGCCCTCGCGGCGGGTTTGCGGCGGGTACCGGAACTGCTGGTGATCTGGGGGCCGCTGCTGCTCGCGGCGGCCCATATCGTCGTCTTCACGGCCTGGACCGTGTGGATATCCTTCACCGCTTCGACGCTAATGCCGGTGAACGAGTTCGTGGGCCTGCGCAACTACAACAGCGTGCTCGCGACACGGAACTGGAAGATCGCCTTCGACAATCTGTTCGTCTTCGGCGGCGGCTTCGTGGCGTTCACGATGCTCACCGGGTTGCTGCTTGCGATCCTTATCGACCAGCGCATCCGCGGCGAGAACGTACTACGCTCGATTTTCCTCTACCCGATGGCGGTCTCCTTCGTGGTCACCGGCGTCGTGTGGTCCTGGCTACTCAATCCGGGCATGGGCATCCAGAAGCTGGTCAACGACCTCGGTTGGGCCGGGTTCCGGTTCGACTGGATCGTCGATCGCGAAATGGCGATCTGGACGATCGTGCTCGCGGGCGTCTGGCAGGCCGCAGGCTTCGCGATGGCGCTGCTGCTGGCGGGCCTGCGCTCGGTGGAGCCCGACCTCGTAAAGGCGGCGCAGATCGACGGCGCAGGTCCGCTGCGCATGTACACGCGGGTGATACTGCCGACGCTGTGGCCGATCATGGTCGCCGTGCTCGTGATCCTGCTGCAGATGGCAATCACGACCTTCGACCTCGTGCGCGCGCTGACCGGCGGCGGCCCCGGCATCGCCACCCAGTTGCCAGCCCTCGTCGTCTACGACTTCATGTTCCAGCGCGGTCAGATCGGGCGCGGCGCTGCCGCTGCGGTCCTGATGCTCCTGACCCTGCTCGGCGTGCTCGTGCCGCACGCGTTGTTCAAGTATGCGCAGCAGAGGCGCGCGGCCAATGCTTGAGCGAACCACACCCGACACGATGCCCGCCTGGGGACGGCTGCTGGCGCATGTAGTGGTCTGGGCCCTTGGCCTCGCCTTTCTGGTGCCGTTTCTGGTCGTGGTCCTGAACTCGCTACGTACGGCGCAGGAGATCGCCCAGGGCTCGATGATCGGCTGGCCCGAAAGCTGGGCTTTCCCCAACTACGCCGAGGCGTGGTCGAAATTCTGTGTCGCGCAGAATTGCACGGGACTGCAGCCTTTCATGTGGAACTCGGCTGCGGTGACGATCCCCGCCACCATCGTCTCGACGCTGCTAGGGGCGGTCGCCGGCTACGCGATCTCGCTGTGGCGCTTCCGCGGCGACACCTGGATCTTCGGATTGGTCACGCTCGGGATCTTCCTGCCGCAGCAGGTGCGCCTGATTCCCTGGACCTTCGTTCTTCGTGACATCGGCCTCATCAACACGCTGACGGGGCTCGTGGTGATCCATACCATTCAGGGCATGAGCTTCACCACGCTGTTCTGCCGCAACTACTACGTCTCCATTCCGCAGGACCTGATGAAGGCCGCCCGTATCGACGGGGCGGGATTCTTCCGTACCTTCTTCAGGATCGTACTGCCGCTCTCGCCGCCCATCCTGATCGTGACGGTGATCTGGCAGTTCACCCATATCTGGAACGAGTTCCTCTATGGTGTGACCTTCACGACTGGTGACCAGCAACCGGTGACGGCTGCGCTCATCGGGCTCAACGCGGCCATCGCCGACGTTCCCCAATACGGCGTTCAGAGCGCCGCTGTCGTCCTCGCAGCACTGCCGACATTGCTCGTCTATCTGTTTGGCGGAAAATATTTCCTGCGCGGGCTAACGGCCGGCGCGGTGAAGTAGGAGTTTCCCATGTCGGCGCTCAGCCTCAGCGGTATTACCAAGTCCTTCGGAGCGATGCCCGTGCTCAAGGGCATAAATATGGAAATCGAGAACGGCGAGTTCACCGTACTGGTCGGCCCGTCGGGCTGCGGCAAGTCGACGTTGCTCAACATCATCGCCGGTCTGGAGCCTCCGACCGGCGGCACGATCGAGATCGGTGGCCGGGTCGTCAACAACGTGGCGCCCAAGGACCGGAATATCGCCATGGTGTTCCAGACTTACGCCCTCTATCCGTCGATGACGGTGCGCCAGAACATCACTTTCGGTCTGGAGTGCCGCAACGTAGCGAAGCGCGAGCGCGAAGCAGCCGTTACGAGGGTGGCCGCCCTCCTCCAGATCGAGAAGCTGCTCGATCGCAAGCCCTCGCAACTCTCAGGCGGTCAACGCCAGCGCGTCGCGATGGGCCGTGCGCTGGTACGCGATCCACTTCTGTTTCTGTTCGACGAACCACTCTCGAATCTCGATGCAAAGCTGCGTGTCGAGATGCGCATGGAGATCAAACAACTCCACCAGCGCATCCGCTCGACCAATGTCTACGTCACCCACGATCAGATCGAGGCAATGACGATGGCGACCCGTATCGCCGTGATGCACCAGGGCGAGATCCAGCAATTCGCCGACCCCGATACGGTCTACAACCGGCCGGCCAACCTGTTCGTGGCGCGCTTCATGGGAGCGCCTCCGATGAACACGCTGCCCGCGCGCATCGAGGCCACCGCCGGCGGTGTGCGTGCAGTGGTTGGCCAAGAAGAGACGGCCGTGTCGCTGCCTTTGCCCGCTGCATTTGCCGCGCAGGCCGGCCGCGAAGTCGTCCTTGGCCTGCGACCCGAATGCATCGCGGAGGAAGATCGCCGGTTCGGGCACGGCGGAGAACGTGTCACCCTCGAACTGCCCGTCGAGATGACCGAACCGACCGGCGCCGAGACAATCGTGCTCGCGCGTCTCGGCGGCGAGCGTGCGCTCGCACGCGTGTCGCCCGATGTGCGGCTGCAGCCTGGCGACCGCGGTCGTTTCGCCCTCGACATGCGCCGCGTCTGCCTTTTCGATCCGGGCACGGGTGCACTAATAGTGTGACGTTGCAGAATGACGGTCTATCTTGTTGACAGCTCTTTTGGCCGAATTTAAGCCTTGTTCGTGCTGAACCAGCGAGACAATCCCCTAGGCAACGATGCGCGGTATCCTAGCCTTGTAGGGCGAGTGGCGATCATCACCGGCGGTGCTACGGGCATTGGCGAGGCGATCGTACGGGCCTTCGCGGCGAACGGCGCGCACGTCGTATTCTTAGACATTCAGGACGAGCCGGCCGCGAATCTCGTGCATGACATTGCAGCGGCAGGACACACCGCGCCGGCCTATACGCATTGCGACCTGACCGACATCGCCGCATTCCAGGCCGCCATTGGCGCGGTTGGAAAGCGCCTTGGGAACGCGACGATCCTGATCAACAACGCGGCCAATGATTCACGCCAGGCTTTTGCCGATGTGACCCCCGAAAGCTTCGATCGCTCGATCGACATCAACCTGCGGCCGCACTTCTTCGCCGCACAGGCCGTCGCCCCGCAGATGCGCGCGGCGGGCGGTGGCTCCATCGTCAATGTCAGTTCCGGTGCATGGATCGGCGGCATCGCAGACCTCCAAGCCTACAGTGCCGCGAAAGCGGGCATCGTCGGTCTGACGAATTCGCTCGCGCGCCAGCTCGGCCCTGATCGCATCCGCGTAAATGCGCTTGCCCCGGGTGCCGTGATGACCGAACGGCAGATGCGGCTCTGGCACACGCCGGAATCGACCGCAGGCATCCTCGCGCAGCAATGCATCCCCGAAATGGTGCGCGAGCGCGATGTCGCCGCTGCCGCTCTTTTCCTCGCCGCCGACGATAGCCGGATGATCACCAAGCAGATGCTTCTCGTGAACGCCGGCCTGCGCTGAGAGGACTGAAGATGTCGACACCTGCACTAGCGAAACTCGGACGTCGAGTGCGCCTGGGCCTTATCGGTGGTGGCGGTGGCGCATTGATCGGACCCGTCCATCGCGTGGCGGCACGCCTAGACGAGTGCTTCGACATCGTCGCCGGTGCGCTGTCATCGAACAAGGAAAAGGCGCTCTCGGAGGCCGCCCGCCTCGGTCTGCCGCGCGGCTACGAAGGCGTGGCGGCGATGATTGCCGGCGAGGCCGCACGATCCGATGGAATAGATGCTGTCGCCATCATGACGCCGAACGACAGTCACCACGGCTACGCCGCACTCGCACTCGACGCCGGGCTCGACGTGATCTGCGACAAGCCGCTGACCAACGATCTTGCCTCGTCGCTCGATCTTGTCGCGCGCGCCAAGGCACGCAAGCGCCTGCTCTGCGTCACGCACAACTACTCGGGCTATCCGATGGTCCGCGAGGCGCGCGCCGCCATCGCCGCCGGCGAGATCGGTCCGCTTCGCGTGGTCCATGCATCCTACGTCCAGGGCTCGCTCGGCACGCGCGTCGAGGACCATCCGGAACAGATATCCGACCGGTTGCGCTGGCGGCTTGATCCGGCGCGCGGCGGCCTCAGCCACGTGCTCGGCGATATCGGCACGCACGTTCACCAGCTTGTCGGCTACATCGCGGGCCGGCGGATCGAGGCGGTGCTTGCCGATGTCGGGGCGGTCATCCCGGGCCGCACCGCGCACGACACGGCATCGGTGATCGTCCGCCTCGAAGGCGGGGCGCGCGGTGCACTCTTCGTCACCAAGGCGGCGACGGGCGCCGAGAACGCGCTGTCGATCGAAGCCTACGGCGAGGCCGGCGGCATTTCCTGGAACCAGGCCACGGCAAACGAATTGCGCTTCATGCGAAACGCCCGCCCGGCCGAGATCCGCACGCGCGGCCTGCCGACGCTACATCCCCTCGCCCGCGCTGCCGCGCGCATTCCCGCCGGCCATCCGGAAGCGTTCTTTGAAGCATTCGCGAATCTCTATCGCGACTTCGCCGAACTCGTCGCCGCGCGCCGAACCGGCGTGACACCCGATCCGCTTTATTCGAGCGTACCGATGGTCGAAGAAGGCGCCGACGGCCTCGCTTTCGTCGAAGCGTGCCTTGCCTCGACGAAGCTCGGCAAATGGGTCGACGTCCAGCGCGTGTAACGTTTCGTCCGCGCGATCAGGAAAAGCGGGCCTCTGGATCCGGAATTTCGCCGGGGCGCGCGAGGAAATCGAGATCGCAGCCTTCGTCGGCCTGCAGCACGTGCTCGGAGAACAGCGCACCGTACCCGCGCTCGTAGTGCGGCGGCGGGGCGACCCAGACCTTGCGACGGGCCTCGATCTCCGCCGCATCGACCAGCAGGTCGAGCGTGCGCGCTTTCGTATCCAGCCGGATCGGATCGCCATCGCGCACCAGCCCAAGCAGCCCGCCTACGCGGCTTTCGGGGCAAACATGCAGCACGCAGGTGCCGTAGCTCGTCCCGCTCATGCGCGCGTCGGAAATGCGCACCATATCGCGCACGCCCTGCTCCAGCAGCTTCTTCGGGATCGGCAACATGCCCCACTCCGGCATGCCGGGACCACCGACCGGACCGCCGTCCTGCAGCACGAGTACGCTGTCGGGCGTGACCGGCAGATCCGGATCGTCGACCCGGGCGAGCATGTCATTGAAGTTCTTGAACACGACCGCAGGGCCGGTGTGCTGCAACAGCTTGGGATCGGCCGCCGCGCGCTTCAGGACCGCACCGCGCGGCGCCAGATTTCCGCGCAGCACGACCAGACCGCCGCTGGCATACACGGGATTCGTGACGGGTCGGATGACGTCGTCGTCGTAGACCTGCGCGTCGACGATATTGCTGCCCAATGTCTGGCCGTTCACGGTCATACAGGAAAGGTCGAGATGGTCCTTAAGGCGTGACAGCAGGGCCTGCAGCCCCCCCGCGTAGTAGAAATCCTCCATCAGATACTTGCCGCTGGGCTGCAGATTGCAGATGACGGGTACGGTCTCGCTGGCCACCGCGAAATCATCGAGTGACAGTTCGAGCCCGAGCCGGCGCGCCATCGCGACGAGGTGGATGAGAGAGTTCGTCGAACCCGACAGCGCCATGTCGGCAATGACGGCGTTGCGGAAACTTTTCGCTGTAATGAAGCTCTTCGGGCGCAGGTCTTCCCACACCATCTCGACGATCCGCCGGCCCGACAGGGAGGCCATCTGCGAATGTCGGGAATCGACTGCCGGGATCGAGCTTGCGCCCGGTAGCGTCAGGCCAAGCACGTCGACGAGGCTCGTCATCGTCGAGGCGGTGCCCATTACATTGCAAGTGCCCGGCGAGCGTGATGTGCCCTCGCCGAAGCTGCGCCATGTCGGCTCGTCGATCTTGCCGGCGCGGAAGTCGGCAAGCGCCTTCCAGGTGCTCGAACCACTGCCAAGGGTCTGGCCGCGCCAGTTGCCGCGCAGCATGGCGCCAGCAGGCACAAAGATCGCCGGGATGTTCATCGACGCCGCCCCCATGGCCAGACCCGGCGTCGTCTTGTCGCAGCCGCCGAGCAGCACAACGCCGTCGATCGGGTGCGAGCGCAGGATCTCTTCGGCGTCGATCGACAGCAGGTTACGGTAGATCAGCGTGCTCGGGCGCACGAACGTCTCGCCGACACTGAGTGTGGGCATCACGACCGGGAAGCCGCCGGCCTGCCATACGCCTCGCTTGATCTCCTCGATGCGCTGCGGAAAATGGGTATGGCAACTGTTGAGATCGGACCACGTACTGAGGATGCCGATCACCGGCTTCTTCTGGAAATCCTCGCTGCTGAAACCCATCTGCTTCGTGCGATAGGACTTGTGGTTGCCAGGTTGGCCCGCGGCCCCGAACCAGCGTTGGCTGCGCAGGTCAGACAGTTCAATTTTCTT
>JBILXZ010000054.1:0-17707 GCA_044378015.1 Tagaea sp. | reverse complement strand
CTCGAAGCGCGACCGCATTCCGCTGGGGCGCTTCGGCGATTCGATCCTGGGGGCGGCCGGCCTCGGCGATTGGGTCGCAAACGACGTGCCCGGATATGTCGCCCGCGCGGTCGCGGCGGCCTCCGACGTCGCGGCCCTTGCCGCCTTGCGCGCGAGCCTGCGGGGAAGGCTTGCGGCCAGCAAGCTCGGCGACGCGCCCGCCTTCGGCAAGGCGCTGGGCGACGCGTTCCACGCCATGTGGAAGCTGGCCATGCCCAAGAAACCTTGACTTTTCGCGGGAAAAGCATAGGTTCCCGGCGTCGCTCGGGGCTTTTGCGCCTGCAGAAACCGCCTTCGCGGCATATGTCCGTGGTTCCCCCTTCGGGGGACCGGTCGTGGGCGAATATGCACACGACGCGCTGCCGAAGACAAAAGCGGCGCCAACCGAAAGAAGATACGACACGATGAATTTTGCCGATTTGGGCCTGTCGGAGCCTGTGCTCCAGGCCATCGCGGATGCCGGCTACACGACGCCGACGCCGATCCAGGAAAAAGCCATTCCCTACGTTCAGATGGGCCGCGACGTGCTCGGCTGCGCGCAGACCGGAACCGGCAAGACCGCCGGCTTCACGCTGCCGATGATCGACGCGCTGAGCCAGGGCCGCGCCAAAGCGCGCATGCCGCGCTCGCTGATCCTCGAGCCGACGCGCGAACTTGCCGCCCAAGTCGCCGAAAACTTCGACAAATACGGCAAGTACCTGAAGCTCACGAAAGCGCTGCTGATCGGCGGCGTATCGATGGACGACCAGGAAAAAGCGCTCGACCGCGGCGTGGACGTGCTGATCGCCACGCCGGGCCGCCTGATGGATCTGTTCGACCGCGGCCGCATCCTTCTGCACGACGTGAAGATCCTCGTGATCGACGAAGCCGACCGCATGCTCGACATGGGCTTCATCCCGGACGTCGAGCGCATCGTGTCGCTGCTCCCGCCCTTGCGCCAGACGCTGTTCTTCTCCGCCACGATGGCGCCGGAAATCCGCAAGCTCGCCGACCGGTTCCTGTCCAACCCGAAGGAAGTCTCGGTCTCGGCCCCGGCCGCGACGGCGGACACGGTCACGCAAGGCATCGTCTCGGTGGCCGAGCGCGAGAAGCGCGAAACGCTGCGCAGGCTCGTCCGCGCCGCGCAGATCAAGAACGCGCTCGTGTTCTGCAACCGCAAGCGCGATGTGGACATTTTGTGGAAGTCGCTGAAGCGCCACGGCTTCAGCGCCGGCGCCCTGCACGGCGACATGGACCAGGGTACCCGCAGCGAAACGCTCGAGGGCTTCAAGAAGGACGAAGTGCAGATCCTCGTCTGCTCGGACGTGGCCGCGCGCGGGCTCGACATCGGCGGCCTGTCGCACGTGTTCAATTTCGACGTGCCGATCAACGCCGAAGACTACGTGCACCGCATCGGCCGCACGGGCCGGGCGGGCCGGAGCGGCGTGGCCTACACGATCGCGAGCCGCGACGACTACAAATTCATCGCGGCCATCGAAAAGCTGATCGGAAAGAAAATTCCGCCGATCGACCTCGAAGGTTTCGTCGCCCCCGTTTCCACGCCCGAAGAAGAAGCCGCCGACGCCGCCGCCAAGCCGCGCGGCGGCCGCGAACGCGGCTCTTCGCGCGGCGGATCGCGCGGCGGCGCCAAATCCGGCTCGAGCCGGCCGCGCCATCGCAGCAGCCGCACGGACGACGTCGTCGTCGCGTCGGGCGCCGGTGCTGGTTGGGGCCCGGGCAGCGATGCGCCCGCCATCCCCGAAATGGCCGCGGCCGAAACGGCCGCCCCGGTTGCAATGCCGCTCGAACTTGCCGCACAGGCGCCGGTCTCGGCGCCGGTCGCAGACGCGCCGGCTCCCAAGCGCGAACGCCCTGCCCCGCGCGCGGCAGCGCCGGAACGCCTGCGCGAGCAGCGCCCAACGCCGCTTGCCGATCCGCAGGGGCGCGGCTTCGACGACGACCAGGTGCCCGCGTTCCTGTTGCGCGGCAAGCGCGCGGCGGGCTAGCGTTCGCGGCAGTCAACGTCCGGCGCCGAGGGTACGATGCAGACGATTTTCATCATGGTGAAATGCGAGCTCGGCCGCGCCTACGAAGTTGCCGAAGCCGCGATGGAAACCGAGCAGGTCTCGGAGGTCTTCTCGATCTCCGGCCAGTACGATCTGCATCTCAAATGCTATCTGCCCGACGACGCGGATATCGGGCATTTCGTGATGACGATCCAGCGCCTGCCCGGCGTCAAAGACACGTTCACGCTGATAACGTTCAAAGCTTTCGGCAGCTAGGCTTACTTCAGATAGTCCTATAGCTTCATCGACTCATGGACGCGCAGGTCGCGCGGCTGCGCGGCCCTTCCGAGCCTTACATCCAAATGCAGCTCGGCAACGCCTGCGCGTTCGGCCACTATGTCGCGGTCGATCCGGCGGAAGCGGTGCGCTTCTGGCAGCTGGCGACGGAAAAGAACAACTCCGAAGCGATCTTCCGCCTCGGCCTTGCCTTGCGCGCGGGCCAGGGGATCGCCGCCGATGCGGCAGCCGCGCGCGCACGGCTGCGCGCGGCAGGCGAGCTCGGACACAATCAAGCCCCGCGCGCCTTGGGCGGCATGCTGCGCGGCGGCGAAGGGGACGCGGCCGATCCGGTCGAAGCTTTCGCCTATCTCGATCCCGCGCACCGGCGCGGCGTGGGCGCCGCAACGGCTCTACGCAACCGGCTCTCCGCAGGCTTCGACGCCGAAACCAAAGCCCGCGCGGCGGCGCGCGCCGCCGAATTGCCGACCGCACCGCCGCGCCCGGTGCGGTAGAACCCGCTCAATCGCGCGCGCGAACCGCCATGCGCTGGACCGCAGCCCGAATCGACGCGGCCATCGCGCGATTGGCCGTCGAATGCGCCGCGTTCGGCACGATCGTGAGGGTCGCGTCCGGCCACACGCGTGCAAGCTCCCACGCGGTCGCAAGCGGCGCTTCGAGATCGAGACGGCCCTGAACAATCTCGCCGGGGATGCCCGCAAGGCGGTTGGCATTGCGCAGCAGCTGGCCGTCTTCCAGCCAGGCCCCGTGCGCAAAATAATGCGCGATGATGCGCGCACGCGCCTGACGATAGGCCGGATCGCGCCATTTTGCGGGCGGTGCCGCCCCCGGAACGATCGCGAAGGTTACCGCTTCCCACGCATGCCAAGCGTCGGCCGCCTTCGCGCGGATCGCGGGTTCGGGCGATTCGAGTAGGCGGCGATAGGCTTCGACGAGGCCCGTATCGGGCGTGCCGACGGGAACACCTTCGCGAAACCGCGCCCATTCTTCCGGAAACAGCGGGGCCAAACCGCGATAGAGCCAATCGATCTCGGATGCGCGCGTCGTCGTCGCTCCCGCAAGCACGATGCCCGCCACGCGCGCGGGCATTTGCTGCGCGTAAGCGAGCGCCAAGGTCGCCCCCCACGAACTGCCGAACACGACCCAGCGCGCCACACCCATGCGAACGCGCAATCGTTCGATGTCGCCGATCAGGTGTGCCGTCGTGTTGGCCGCCATATCGGCGGCGGGGTCGCTTGCATGCGGCGTGCTGAGGCCGCAGCCGCGTTGATCGAAACGCAAGAGCCGCCACGTGCCGGGCGGGAACCAGCGGCACACGCTCCGCGACATGCCCGAGCCCGGCCCGCCATGAAGTGCGACGACGGGCAAACCAGCTTTGCCGCCGCGCTCGTCCCAGAACACGCGATTCCCGTCGCCGACATCGAGCAGGCCGCGCATGGGCTCAGTAGATCCCGTCGCCGCCTTCGCCGCCGGGTATCGAAATCGTGAGGCTCGGATCGGCAAAACGCCCGCCGCCGTCGAGCACGGGGCCGTCGGCGCGCAGTTCCGTGCCGGGCTTGAAAGCTTCGAGGATGGTGTCGCGCTCGCCGGGGCGCGCGGGCGCACCCGTCTGCGGATTGACGCGCACGAGGCGAATGCCGGGCGGGATGCGGAACGGCACGTTGGGCGTGCCCTTCAGCGCTTCGGCCATCACGTCGCGGAAGATGGGGACCGCGACCGACGAGCCGGTCTCGTTGGGCCCCAGCGTGCGCGGATTGTCGAAGCCCACCCAGACGCCGACGGCGAGATCGGGCGAGAAACCCACGAACCAAGTGTCGAAAGAATCGTTGGTGGTGCCGGTCTTGCCGCCGATGGCGCGGTTGAGTTCGCGCAAGCGCCGGCCGGTGCCTCGCTCGACCACGCCCTGCAGCATCGAGGTCATCTGGTAGGCCGTCGCCGCGTCGATCGCTTGCGCGCGCGCGTCGGGCAGCTCGGGCGGCGCCGAGCCCGGCAACCAAAGATCGCTGCGGCAATCCTCGCAAATCCGCGCGTCGTGGCGGTAGATCGTGCGCCCCTCGCGGTCCTGCACGCGGTCGATGAGCGTGGCCTGGATGCGCTTGCCGCCGTTCACGAACATCGCGTAGGCGGTGGTCTGGCGCATCAGCGTGGTCTCGCCCGCCCCCAGCGCCATGGCGAGGGTCGGCTGCAGTTTTTCGACCACGCCCAAGCCCTCGGCGGCGGCGGCGACCTTTTCCATGCCGATCGCCTGCGCGAGACGAATGGTCATGAGGTTGCGCGACTGCTCCATGCCCACGCGCATCGGCGAGGGGCCGTAGAAATTGCGCGAATAGTTGGCCGGCCGCCATGCCGGCTGGCCCGGCCCCTGGTCGACGACGATGGGCGCGTCGAGGATCAGGCTTGCGGGCGAAAAGCCGTTGTCGAGGGCCGGCAGATACACGAACGGCTTGAAGGACGAGCCCGGCTGGCGCTGGGCTTGCGTGGCGCGGTTGAACTGGCTCATCTCGAAGCTCCAGCCGCCGACCATCGCGCGCACGCGCCCGGTATGCGGATCCATCGCGACGATGGCCCCGCCGACGTTCGGGATCTGGCGCAGCGCGTGGCGATCGAGGGGCGAGGCGTCGTCGGCGCGCTTTTCGACGATCACCACGTCGCCCACCGCCAGCACGTCGGCGGGCGCGCGAACGGGCGGGCCCAGGCGCTGCTCGCGCTCGGTCTTGCGCGCCCAGCGCAGATCCTCGAGGGCGAGCGCGGCGCGGCCGCCGTCGGGCAGGCCCAGTTCGGCCGCCTCGCTGCCGACCGCACGCACCAGCGCCAGCGACCATTCGGGCAGCATTCCGGGCGGACGGGCGACGCCTTGCAGGCGCCGACGCCAATCGCCGCCCGCGTCGATGCGCGCGACCGCGCCGCGATAGCCGTGGCGGCGGTCGTAGGCGAGCAGGCCGCGCAGCAGGGCCGCTTCGGCCGCCGCCTGCAATGCCGGATCCATCGTCGTTCGCACGCTGAGGCCGCCGCGGAACAGCTCGCGCTCGCCGAAGCGCGCGAACAGTTCGCGGCGCACTTCCTCGGCGAAATAGTCGGCGCGCACGGTGTCTTCCGCGCCGCGATTGCGCGTGACGATGGGCGTGCGGCGGGCGGCCTCGAATTCGGCCTGCGAAATCTGGCCGTCTTCGAGCATGCGGCCCAAAACCCAGTCGCGCCGCTCGACCGCGCGGTCCATGAAGCGCGCGGGGTTGTAGTTGTTGGGCGCTTTGGGCAGCACGGCCAGGAACGCCGCTTCGGCCAGCGTAAGCTCAGCCAGCGACCGGTCGAAATAGTTCATCGCCGCCGACGCCACGCCGTAGGCGCCGTAGCCGAGATAGATTTCGTTGAGATAAAGCTCGAGGATGCGCCGCTTGGACAGCGTCTCCTCGATGCGCAAGGCGAGGATCGCCTCCTTGACCTTGCGCTCGATCGACACTTCGTTGGTCAGCAGCATGTTCTTGGCGACTTGCTGCGTGATCGTGGACGCCCCCACCGGCCGGCGCGCGCCCAGATTGGCGAGATTCTGCACGGCCGCGCGCGCGATGTCGGGCAGGCTCACGCCGGGATGCGAATAGAAATTCTTGTCTTCGGCCGCGAGGAACGCTGCGACGACTTGGCGCGGGATCGCGTCGTACGGCACGAAGATGCGCCGTTCGATCGCGAACTCCGCAAGGATGCGCCCGTCGGCCGCATGCACGCGCGTGGTGACGGAGGGCTGATAGGCGGCGAGGGCGCCGTGGTCGGGCAAGCCGCGCCCGAAATACCAGAGCCCGGCGAGCACGGCCCCGCTGCCGCCGACCAGCGCCAACACCAGCAGAACGACAAGCGTGACGATCGCGCGACGCATCTTTTTGGGACCATCCGGGTTCGCAGAGAAGTGCTGATATAGCGCAGTACTGCGGCGCTGTCGCGCTTGTGCAAGGTCCGTCTTTTCGGCAATCCCGCAGACCAAACGACGTGCCGTTGGATTGTTATTGACTAATTATCTTATTTAGGTATATTTATTTATTTATCGATTAGGAGAACATTATGCGTACAATTGAACTCGAACTCAAGCAGAAATCGGCTCCGGCAATGTCGAAGAGTCCGCACAGCATCGACGTTGCGCAAAATCGCTGCCGACGATACGAAAAAAACAAGAGGCTCGGCGCAGCGAAGCCGAACCGCGTTTCAGCCCAGCAATTCCGAGACATGCGAAGGGCCGAGCGACTGCGCGCGCGGCCCTTTGCCGAACAAGGGCGATAGTGCGAGCCGACGGGGCCCGGCAGTCGCGCGCGCTCAAGCGGGCGCGAATTCTTGGCCCTGCCATTCGGTCGAAACGGCTTGCGCACCCGAGGCGATGGCGGCCGCCAACGTGTCGATGCGCGCGCGCACCGAGACGGGGACGTCGGCAGCGAGCGTCAGGCGCACGGCTTCGGGCTGCTCGATGCCGATACGGCGGATCTGGCCTGCGGCGAAACGCCCGGCCGCAAGATCGGCGATCGCGTTGAAGGCGGCGAGGCCCGAGTCCGCGACGGCCGAGCCCACGAACACGTCGGGGGCGACCGGGATCCAATCGCGCACATTGCCGAACTGGCGCACTTTGCGCGCGCGGCACGCCTCGGTTGCCCCGCTGCGCCCGGCATTCAGCATCGTGAAAATGAGATCGGCGCCTGCGTCGATCTCGGCAAGCGGGATGCGGTTGGCAAGTGCCGCGTCGTCCTGGTTGCCGGAGAAGTTCGTGAGGAGCCGGGCGCCCGGCGCCGTTGCGGCAAGGCCGTTTGCGAACGCCGCGCGGCCCGCGAGGCCCGGCACCACGCGAATGCCCGACATGTGGCCGACGATGCCGGTCTTGGTGAGCAAGCCCGCCGCAGCGCCGGCGAGCCAGGCCGAATGTTCCTGCAGCACCTCGTAGCTCGCGAGATTAGCCCCCGTCACGTTGCCTTGCGTGACGACGAAGCGGACATCCGGGAACTGTTCGGCGGCCGCCTTCGCGGCTTCGTTGTTCTGGCCGCCATGGGCGAGCACCAGATCGGGCTTGGTTGCGGCCAAGCTCTGCAGCGCGGCGAGCAGCGCTTCGCGCTGGGGGGGCAATGCCGGCCACATGCGCGATCTCGACGCCGAGCTTGGCCTCGGCCGCGGCCAAGCCGCGATAGCCCGCTTCCATGAAGCCGCCATCGTCGATGCGGCCCGCGAACGGTACCAGCATCGCGGCAGCGGCGACGGACAAAAACGCGCGCCGCGTCGCAGCAGGTCGGTTGGTCGGTACCGGCAAGAACTCCTCGGAGGCACAAGTCGGTTTCGGCGGCGAACGCACGGCGGCAAGCGCAGCAAGAAGCGTACCGGAAGGCCTCAGCCGCGCCGCGCGGGATTGGCTGCGAAATAGGCGTCGATCGCGCGCAGGATTCCTGCGGCCACTTTCGCGCGATGGTGCGGCCGGTTCAGCAGCAGCTCGTCCTGCGCATTCGAAAGATAGCCCATCTCGATCAGCACCGAGGGCGTGTCGGGCGCGCGCAGCACGGCGAAGCCCGCGAAGCGATGCGGGCTCTGCGGCAGCAGCAGCACTTCGCGCCCCATTTCGGACACGAGATGGCGCGCGAACACGATGGAGCGGTTCATCGTCTCGCGCTGCGCAAGATCGATCAGGATCGAGGTCACGTCGCGGTTCTCGCGCGTGAGATCCACCCCCGCGATGATGTCCGCGCGGTTTTCGCGCGCCGCCAAGGCTGCCGCTTCGTTGTCCGACGCGTTTTCCGACAGCGTGTAGATCGACGCCCCGCGCGTGGCGACGTTGCCGCTGCCCATCGAATCGGCGTGGATCGAGATGAACAGGTCGGCCGTTTGCTGGCGGGCGAGCGCGATGCGGTCGCGCAGGCGGACGAAGACGTCGTCGTCGCGCGTCATCGCGACGCGGTAGCGGCCCGACTGTTCGAGTTGGCGGCGGATTTCGCGCGCCATCGCGAGCGTGATCTCTTTTTCGTGCGTTCCCGAAACGCCGATCGCCCCCGGATCGACGCCGCCATGGCCTGGGTCGAGCATGATCGTCGGCCGGCCGGTCGGGCGCGCCGGTGCGCCGCCCTGGGCATTGGGCAGCTGCGGCGGGCGGGGGTTCGCGACTGCCGCGGGCGCCGCCGCGGTCGTGGGCGCAGTCGGAGCCAGGGGAGCTGCGACGCGCGGCGCGGCCGTTTGCGCGAACTGGCTGGCCGATGCGGGGGGTTGCTGCTGCGATGCCGGGGGCGGCGTCAGGGTTTGCAGCTGCGGCGGCGCCATTGCCGCCGCAAGCGCCGGGGCGTTTGCCTGCATCGCGCGCAGCACGCCCGAGGCCGACCAAGGCTGGACGTTTTGCGCGAAGGCGTCGGGGGTCGAACGCTCGAAATCGAGCACCAGACGTTGGCCGCGCCCGCTGGGGGCGAGGTCGAAGCGCGCCTCGCGCAGCTTGGCGGGTTGGGCAAGATCGAGCACGAGGCGCCCCGTGGCGGCGTCGAAAGCGCCGTAGCGCAGGCCCGAAACCAGCCCTGACGGGGCCACCTCGCCGCCCGAAATGCGCCACTGCACGCTCGGCAGATCGACGACGGCACGCATCGGCTCGTTCAGGAAAAATACCCGGTGGTCGATACGGCGATTGAGCGTGAGAATAAGCCGCGTGGCGCCGACGGTTTCGCCCAGCGACACGCCCGTCACGACGATTTCCCCGCTCGTTCCGGGGGTTAAGGGCGCGCTGGGAGACGCCCGCTGCGGCATTTGGGCATGGGCTGCGGGCAAAGCCAAGCCCCAGGCGGCCAAGCAAGCCGCAACCCACAAGATATTGAGAAAGCGCGCGCGCATCGACGCGAGATATATCCTGCGGCGCGAATCGACGGCAAGCACGAAGCACGCCTAAATTACCAATTGTGGGGGGGGCGGTTGGTCTGTATTGTTATCTCCGCATACTGTTCGTTGTTCGCTGGAAAGCGAGCGCCCCAGACCGGAGCGCCCTTTCCGTGCGGGTCCCCAGGGAATTGCAGCACCCGCGTCCGGATTTCGGTTCGCGCAGCCGCAAACCTCCCCAAGATACCGCGGCGAACGCATCAGGGCGGCCGATCCGAACGGCGCACGCCCAAAAAGGACCCGCGCATGCGGCGGGTCCGCCCCCGCTCCCGGCAATTCCGGGGGCGATCCCAAGCGGGCGGATCCCCTTTTGCGAAGGTCAAGACCGCGGCACGGGCCCAAGGAACCCGCGCGCGACCGCAACGCCAACGGGTCCACGGGCCCGGCGGCATGTGCGCCACGACGATCCGGTCAAATTTTATTTGCGCGCGCACTCGTTTCGCGCGTTTCCGCGGCGTTTTCGCCGCGCGATTCGCGCTGCAAAAGAAACGAACGGGCGGCGCGCGCAGCGCATCGGAGAGAAAGTATCGAAATGGCAAAACGCATGTTGATCGACTCGACCCACCCGGAAGAAACCCGCGTGGTCGTGCTCGACGGAAACCGGCTCGAAGAGTTCGATTTCGAAACCGCCAGCAAGAAGCAGCTCAAGGGAAACATCTATCTGGCGCGCGTCACGCGCGTCGAGCCGTCCTTGCAGGCGGCCTTCGTTGAATTCGGCGGCAACCGCCACGGCTTCCTCGCCTTCAACGAAATCCATCCCGACTATTACCGCATCCCGGTCTCCGACCGGCAGGCGCTGATGGCCGAGGCGGAGGACGAAGACGAGCGCCCGCGCCGCAGCAGCCGCGAAGAGGCGCCCGACCCGGCACCGGTCATCGCCCTGCCGACGGAGGCCGATGCCGGTCCCGTCGAGCTGGCCACCGCCCCGCACGACGCGGCCGCTCCGGGCGAGCCTGCAGCGCCCGCGCCAATGCAAGCGCAGCTCGATCTGCCGACGCCCGGCCTCGAAGCGGCACCCGGCGCCGACGCGCGCTCGATCGCCGGCACGGACCCCGATCCCTCCGCGCTCGAAGCGGCCGCCCTCGAAGGGGCCGCCCTCGAAGGGGCCGCCCTCGAAGGGGCTCCGCTCGAGAACGCCCCGCACGAAGCGCTGCCCGGCGAAGAGCCCGGCGAGCCGCGCCAGCACATCGTCGAATCGGTCGGCGGCGACACGGTCGACGACGCGCACGAAACGCGGCGCCGCGCGCGGCCGACGCGCCAGTACAAAATCCAGGAAGTGCTGAAGCGCCGCCAGGTGCTGCTCGTCCAGGTCGTCAAGGAAGAGCGCGGCAACAAGGGCGCTGCCCTCACCACCTATCTTTCGCTCGCGGGCCGCTATTGCGTGCTGATGCCCAACACCGACCGCGGCGGCGGCATTTCGCGGCGAATCACCTCGCAGCAGGACCGCAAGCGCCTCAAGAATCTGATCGAAGAGCTCGACCTGCCGGACGGCATGGCCGTGATCCTGCGCACCGCGGGCATGGAGCGCGAGACCGCCGACATCCGCCGCGACTACGAATATCTGATGCGGCTGTGGGAAGAGATCCGCGATCTCACGCTGCGCAGCTCCGCACCTGCGCTGATCTACGAGGAAGGCAGCATCGTCAAGCGCGCCATCCGCGACATGTACAGCTCCGGCGTCGACGAAATCCTGGTCGCGGGCGAACACGGCTACGACGCGGCGCGCCACTTCATGGGCATGCTGATGCCGAGCGACGTCGCGCGCATTCGCCGCTACGACGACGCGCAAGTGCCGCTCTTCCAGCGCTTCCAGGTCGAAACCGAACTCGACGAAATGCATCTGCCGACCGTGCGTCTGCGCTCGGGCGGCTACATCGTCATCAACTCGACCGAAGCGCTGGTCGCGATCGACGTCAACTCGGGCCGCTCGACGCGCGAACGCAACATCGACGAGACCGCCTACAAGACCAATCTCGAAGCCGCCGACGAGGTGGCGCGCCAGCTGCGTCTGCGCGACTTGGCGGGCCTGATCGTCATCGACTTCATCGACATGGACGACCATCGCCACCAGGCGGCGGTCGAACGGCGCCTCAAGGAGGCGATGAAGTCCGACCGCGCGCGCATCCAGATCGGCCGCATCTCGGCCTTCGGGCTGCTCGAACTGTCGCGCCAGCGCCTGCGCCCGTCGATTTCGGAAATCAGCTTCGAGGTCTGCCCGCACTGCCAGGGCACCGGCCGTCTGCGCTCGACCGAATCGGCCGCCCTGCACGTGCTGCGCGGCGTCGAAGAAGAGGGCGTTAAACTGCGCGCGGCCGAAGTGCTGGTCTACGTCGCGACTTCGGTCGCGCTCTATCTCTTCAACAACAAGCGCGCGGCGATCGCGGGCATCGAAAGCCGCTACGGCTTCCATCTGCAGTTCCATTCCGACGACAGCCTCATTCCGCCCGCCTTCCGCATCGAACGCGGCAAGGCCAAAGCGGTCGACGCGCCAAGTTCGGCCCCGATCCGGCAGATCGAAGACTTCGCGCCGAGCGCGCCCGAACCGCGCGCCGATTACGCGGCGGCCGAAGCGGCGCGCGACGACGAAGGTTTCGCGGGCGAAAATCCGGCCGCGCCGCGCGCGGCCGAAGAGCGCAACGAGGACGGCAGCATCCGCCGCCGCCGCCGCCGCGGCCGCGGCCGCAATCGGGCCGACGGACGCCCGGACGGGCGCGCCGAGAATGCGCTTGCCGACGGCGACGCGCAGCAAGCCGCGCCGATGCCGGATGCGACCGGCGAGGCAACCGGGCCGACGGACGGCGCGGATGCGGCACCGGGCAGCGACGAGGCCGGCGGCGACGAAGCCAGCCGCCGCCGCCGTCGACGCGGTCGGCGCGGCGGGCGACGTCGCGGACGGCGTGCCGACGGCGAAAACGGTGCGGATCAGCCGCAAACGGCGAACGGCGACGCGAGCCACGGCGACATGCCGGTCGCAGCCGCCGCACTGCCCGGCACGACCGCCCCGGTCGCCTCGATCGACGCCTATGCGCCCGCCCCGATCGGGCGCGTGCAGGGTCCCGGCGACGCGCACGATTGGCCCTGGAACCGCCCCGGCGAAGAGCCGTCGGCGCCGGCCGCAGCTCCGGCTTCCGCATCCGCAATGCCGCCGCAGATTGCCGCTCCGAACGAGCCGATCGTCGTGGCCTCGCAACCCGCAGCGGTTGCAGCGCCTGCCGGGACGCCCGCTGCCGAAGCAACCGCCCCGCCGCCGCCCGAAGACGATCCCAATCGTCCTAAAAAGCGCGGCTGGTGGAATCGCCTGACCGGCTGAGGATCTAGCGCCGCCAGGCGACCAGTCGCCTGGCGGCCTCTTCCATGTCGGCGAGCGTGCCGGCAAACGAAAAGCGCACGAAACGATTGCCGCGTGCCGGGTCGAAATCGAGCCCCGGCGTCGCCGCCACCCCCGCCTCGTCGAGCATGCGGCGGCAGAACGCCGCGCTGTCGTTGGTCATGTGCGCCACGTCCGCGTAGAGATAGAAAGCCCCATCCGGCGGGGCGAAATCGCGGAACCCGGCTTTGGGCAAGGCCGCCAGCAGAAAATCGCGGTTGGCGCGGTAGGTCGCGACGTGCGCTTCGCACTCGGCCTTGGCATCGAACGCGGCGATCGCGGCCAGCTGGGCGAGCGTCGGCGGCGAAATGAAAAGATTCTGCGCGAGCCGCTCCACCGCACGCACCAGATCGGGCGGCACCACGAGCCAGCCCAGGCGCCAACCGGTCATCGAATAGTATTTCGAAAAACTGTTGACCACGAACGCGTCGTCGCCGAACGCAAGAGCCGTCGCGGCCCGGCCTTCGAACACGATGCCATGGTAGATTTCGTCGGACACGAGGCGCACGCCGTTGGCGGCGCACCAGCGGCACAAGGCGCCGAGTTCGTCGGGCGACAGCATCGAGCCCGTCGGGTTGGCGGGGCTTGCGACGATGAGACCCGCCAGCCCCGCGCCGCCGCGTTCGAGCAATTCCGGCGTCGGCTGGAAGCGCGTGGCGGCCGTCGCGGGCAACCCGACCGGTTCGCAATCGAGCGCTTTCAGGATGTTGCGGTAGGCGGGATATCCTGGATCGGCGAGCGCCACGCGGTCGCCCGCATCGAACGCCGCCAGGAACGCGAGCAGGAAACCGCCCGACGAACCGGTCGTCACGCAGATTCGCGAGGGGTCGAGCGCGATGCCGTAGGCGTCGGCGTAGTGGCGCGCGATGCGCGCGCGCAAAGCGGGCAAGCCCATGGCGTCGGTATAGCCGAGCTTGTCGGCGTCGAGGGCCGCTTTGGCGGCATCGCGCACCGGCGTCGGCGCTTGTGTGCCGGGCTGGCCCACTTCGAGATGCACGGCGCGTTCGCCCGCATGCGCCGCCGCTTCGTCGCGCCGGTTGGCGGCGCGCATCACGTCCATCACGATGAACGGCGAAATGCCCGCGCGCCGCGCCACTTTCAAGGCCATTTCGGCCCTCCCGGCTATTGCGAGCCGGTGGCGAAACCGGCCCCGCGACGGTCGGTTTCGATGCGGCACGTTTCGGGCTTTTCGGTCGCGCCGTCGACGCAGTAGATCGCCTGCACGCGGCCGATGCCGTCCGCGACCTCCGTCGCACCGTAGCCGCGCGCGGCAAGGACGGGCACCAGGCCGGGCCCGTCGACGCCCACGCGCCCGTCGGGCAAGGGTGCCGCGCGCGCAATGTCGAGGGCGCGATCAAGCGCGAGTTGGCCCGCGAGCACGCCCAGCGCCGTCTGCGACAGCGCGTAAGGCGCCGCAACCCCGCCCGAAGCGGCGCCCGCAAACACCACGGTTTGCCGGTTGCGCAAGGCGATCGCGGCCGTGAGCCAGCGCGTCGCGGACCGCTCGGCCGTCGGCGCGGGGCTCAGCAGAAAGCCGATCCCTTGCGGCAGACGGCCGATGCCGAACGGCTGCAATCCGGTGAAGCTGCACGCGACCGCCATGCCGTTGCGGTCGACGACGCTGAGGGCGGTGCCCGCCTGCGTATCGGGCTCGGGCGCCCACGCCCCGCCGGCACCCGCCAATGCGCGCAACCGCGCGGGCGCAAGCGCGTCGCCGAGCGCGATGCGGTTCGCAAGATCCGGGCCGAGCCACTCGGCGCGGTCGCGCGAGGCGGCAGCGCCCGTCGCCAACATCAGGCCCGCGCGCTGGTCGGCCGGCGTCGCGCGCCAGCGGTCGGAGAGCGCGCCGTAGAGTTGTGCGGTCGCAAGACTGCCGACGGCAGGCGCGGCCGCGACGAAAAAGTCGGGCATGCCGCCGATGTTGAAGGCGGGCAGGATCTGCGGCACGCCTGCGGCGAGATCCTCGACGCGCAGATCGATGCCGGCGGCCTGTGCGGCGCGGGCGATCTGGTGGGCGGCAGCGCCCTGGTGCAGCTCGCCCGGGCTGCGCTGGCGCAAAGCGCCCAGGACCGCACCCAGTTGCGGCTGCGCCAGCGGCTGGCCTTCGGTCAAAGCCTGCCCGTCGCGGCTCAAGATCGCGGCAAGCGCAGGGTCGGCCGAGACGACGCTCCAATGGCGCGCGACGTCGATCGCGAGCGCGCGCGCCGCGGTCGTGCCGCCGCGCGCGAGATTTTCGGCCGGGGCCACGACCTGCTCCCAGCGCAAGCGTCCGTAGCGCGCCTGCATGGCAAACAGGCCGCGCGGCAGACCGGGCGTGGCAACGACCGAGTCGGGCCGCGCGGCGACGGCCGGGAACGAAACGGTTTCGACCGTGCGCACGCGCCCCGTTCCAGAGGCAACCATGCACAGCCCGCCGCCGCCCAGCGGCATCTGCCCCGGATAGGTGACGCTGAGCGTCAATGCCGCCGCCGCCGCCGCGTCGGCGGCCGTGCCGCCGGCCGACAGGATGTCGCGCGCGACGAGGGCCGCCCGCGGCTCGTCGGCGGCGGCCCCGCCCAGAAAGCCGCGCACCGAGCCGACGACGCCCGGCACGCCTTCCTCCTTGCCGCCCAAACCCAGCGCGCTGCAGCCGCCGAGAAGCGACGCTGCGGCAAGTGCGGCAACAATGTGTCGGCGGGCCCGCGATTGATTTCGGGTGGTGCTCGGCATAGCTTGTCTCGAGGGTTTGGCGGCCAGTTCAGGAGTCGAATGGATCCGCGCAGTGTTTGACGAATTTGCGTCCAAAATGGGGCCGTTTGGGTTGCTCCGAGGGCGCCTTGGCGACGGTCGCCATCGGCTGCCGACGCTGGCGCGCCTGCTGGCCTTTGCCCTCGTCTGCGCGATGCCGTTCGCGGCACAGGCACAGCAGCGTATCAGTTTCATCCGCGACGCCGAAATCGAAAATACCATCCGCGTCTACGCGACACCAGTGTTCCGCGCGGCGGGCCTCAACCCGGACGACATTTCGGTCCACATCGTCAACGACCGCTCGCTCAACGCTTTCGTTGCGGGCGGGCTCAACATGTTTTTCCATACGGGCTTGCTGCTGCGCGTCGAAACGCCGAACCAGCTGATCGGCGTGATCGCGCACGAAACCGGCCACATTTCCGGCGGCCATCTCGCGCGCCTGCCCGACGGCATGCAGGCGTCGTGGGAAACGATGGTGATCTCGCTGCTCGGAGCGGCGGCGGCGGCCGTGGCGGGCAACGGCAACGCGGCGGTCGCATCGATGCTGGCGGGCCAACAGATCGCCGAGCGCCAGTTCCTGCGCTATTCGCGCACGCTCGAAGCCTCGGCCGACCAGGCCGGCGTCATCTTCCTCGACCGCGCCCAGCAATCCTCGCGCGGCCTCATGGAATTTCTCCAGGTTCTGGTCGACCAGGAACTGATGGTCGTCGAGCGCCAGGATCCTTACGTGCGCTCGCACCCGATCTCGGCCGAGCGGGTCGAATTCGTGCGCCAATGGGTCGCCAATTCGCGCATGTCGAACATGCCCACGCCGCCCGCCTTGACGGAACTGCACAAACGCATGCGCGCCAAACTGCTCGGCTACACCGACCCGTCGCGCGCCCTCGTCCAGTATCGCGAGGGCGAAACCTCGCCCGAGGGGCGCTATGCGCGCGCGTTCGCCTTCTACCGGCGCGGCGAGATGCAGCGCGCGATCGCGCTTGCCGACAGCCTGCTCGCCGAAGCACCCGACGATCCCTACTACAACGAGACGCGCGGCCAGTTCACCTACGAGAGCGGGCGGCCGCTCGACTCCCTTCCCTACTACGAAAAGGCCGTTGCGGCCGTGCCGAACAACGCGCTGCTGCGCCTCGGTCTGGCGAGCGCCATGCTTGCCACCGAGGACCGCGCGCTGCTCCCCAAAGCGATCGAGAATCTGGAAACGGCCCAGCGCTTCGAAACCAACTCGGCCGAGTTGTGGCGCCAATTGTCGGTCGCCTACGGGCGCGACGGCCAATTGGGCCTGTCGTCGCTGGCGCAGGCCGAGCAGGCTCTGCTGCTGGGCAGGCGCGTCGACGCGCGCGGCTTTGCCGAGCGCGCAGAGCGGTTGCTCCCGGCCGGTTCCCCCCATATCCTGCGAATCCAGGACATCAAGAACGCCGCCGAACGTTTGAGGCCCCAAACAAGATGACAGCTCGTCTGCGCCGCTTTGCCGTTCCGCTTCTTCTCTGCGTTGCCGTGCTCGGCGGCTGCGCGGGCTCGGCGCCGCCGCGCGGCAGCGTCGTCGACGGCGGTTTGCGCCTGCTCGCCGACGGCGTTCCGGGCGTGCACGGCAACGCCGACCAGCGCGACTGGTGGACGTCGCGCCCGAACGGGGCGGGCGACTTGGCGCTCGTGGATCTGCAGGGCTCGATCGCCTTGCGCGCCGACGCGCCCGGCGGCATGCAGATGGGCCGCCGCCTCAGCACGACCCTGACGGCCACGCCCTTTCTGCGCTGGACCTGGTATCTCGAGCCCGCCATTTTCGGCGGCGGGCCCGGTGCAGGCGTCGAGCGCGGCATGCGCGTGGCGGTCTATTTCCGCACGCCGAACCGCTCGGCCGGCAGCGGTTATCTTGCGCTCCTCGGCATGGGACCTCCGGAATGGGACCGCAGCGTCGAGATCGCCTTCGGCGGCTTCGGCGCAGGGCGCAGCGACGGAGCCACACAGAGCAAATGGGCCGTCGACAACGCCGGGCGCAGGCTCGAGCTGCGCCAGCCGCGCACGGGCCAAGCGGGGGCGTGGCATGTCGAGGCCATCGATCTCAGCGAGGTCTACCGCTATTTCTGGCCCGGCGATTCGCTCGAAGGCGTGCAGATCGCGATCGTCGCGGCCGGCGGATTTTCGGGTCGCGTGCCGCCGGAGGCGGGCGTCGCCATCGGCTACGTCGCCGAGATATCGATTTCGCGGTGAAGCTTGCGGCCAAAGCGCTGGCGCTCGTGCTGCTCGCGGCGGCGTCGGGCGGGCAGGCTCGCGCGCAAGAAGCCCTGGCACCCGCCCAGCGCGACGCGATCCGCGCTTTGATTGTCGAAACGCTGCGCAGCCAGCCCGAACTGGTGCTCGAAGCCCTGCAAAGCCTCGAACGGCGCCAGGAAGACGAGCAGCGCGCGGCAGCCAAGCGCGCGCT
>JBILXZ010000053.1:0-17803 GCA_044378015.1 Tagaea sp. | reverse complement strand
GTTCCCGAAACCCACTCTTCGAACTTGAACGCGCCGGTGCCGACCGGATTGCGGCCGTAATCCTGGCCGAATTTTTCGACGGCGGTCGGCGACGACATCATGCCGGCTTCAACAGCGAGCGCGCTGAGGGCTGCACCGGAAGGTTCTTTCAGCACCACGCGGATCGAGAGTGGTCCAGCTACTTCGACACTTTCGACCGCAGACAGGTCGGAGCGGCGAGGTGCGTTGATCCTCGGATCGAGCGCGCGGCGGAGATTCCAGACAGCGGCCGCTTCATCGAAGGGCGTTCCGTCGTGGAAGCGAACGCCGGAGCGCAACCGAAATAGGATCGCCTTGCCGCCCTGCTCGAATGTCCAGCTTTCGGCAAGTGCGGGTTCGAGCTTGCCTTGCGCGTCGAAACGCAGCAGCGCTTCGTAGATCTGAAGCAGGAGATAGCGATCCGACGTTGGCGCGTCACCCATGATTGGGTCGAGGCTGCGCGGCTGAAGATCCATCGAGGCGTTGAGCGTACCGCCGCGTTGCGGCGCTTGCGCGTGAGAGATGCCTGACATCAGCAGAAAGGCCAACGCCAGCGCTGCAATAACTCGGTTCATCGCTTCCTCCATTTTATTGTTGAGGTTATTTTTTCAGATATCAGATAAGTAGTCAATGCAGATTCTTGCTGTCAGGTAACAGAAGAATTATCCACTTATTTTCAGATGTTTGACATCTTTGCACTTATCATATATCTTTATAGAATGATTGACTCGAGCATGCTTTCGCGGGGCGAAAAACCGAAACTTTCCAACCGGATCGTCGACATCTTCGTCGATCGGATCGCGCGCGGCGAATTGCCGGCCGGATCCGCCTTGCCGTCGGAATCCGACCTCGCGCGTCAATTCGATGTCTCCAAACCGGTCGTGCGCGAGGCGCTAGGACAACTCGCAGCACTTGGCGTCTTGTCGATCAAGCAGGGGCGGCCAACGACGATTCGTGCGATGGGGGCGGGCCCCCTCGACGACTATTTCCGGATCGCGATTCGCGCCAACCAGAGCGGCTTGCGCGATGCGATCGAGTTGCGGCGTGCTTTGGAAACCGAAATCGCGGGACTTGCGGCCGAGCGCATGGGTGTTGGCGACCTCGCCGATCTCGCGGTCGTGGTACGGCGCATGGAAATCACCGTCGACGATACGGAGCCGTGGCTCGAAGCCGATCTCGCGTTCCATCTTGCCTTGATGCGGGGTGCAAAAAACGCGTTGCTGGCGCATCTGGTTGGTGCGTTGACGGATGTGATGCGGCTGTCGATCCGCGCGATGGGCAAGCAGACGGACCTTCGCGACACAAAGGCGACGCTCGCGCGCCATGTGGCAATCTTCGACGCTGTACGGGCGCGCGATCCTGAAGCGGCCCGGCGTGCGATGGCAGCGCATTTCGACGCCACGCGCCCTGTTGTCGATGCAATCATTGCCGATCGGGGGCGTACCCAAGGTATTGGCCTCGACGACGCGCTGGAGGGGGGCAAGTGATCCGATATCTGGGCTCCCGACTGTTGCAGATGGTGCCGGTCGTGTTCGTCGTCACGTTGGTGATTTTTCTGCTGACGCAGATGCTCCCGGGCGATCCGACCGTGACGATTCTCGGCGAACATTCGACGCCCGAGCAGCGCGCGCAGGCGCGGATCGAGTACGGTCTCGATGCGCCCGCACCCGTCCAGTATCTGCGCTGGCTCGGCCGTACCGCGACCGGCGATCTTGGCCGCTCGCTGCGCAGCCGCGAGCGTGTGATCGATAAACTTGCCGAACGTGTTCCCGTCACGCTGCAATTGACTGGGCTCTCGATCCTGGTCGCCGTCGCGATCGGTATGCCGGCCGGTATCGCCGCGGCACGATGGCGCGGCACTTGGATCGACACGGTATCGAGCATCGCGGCTCTATCAGGCATGGCGGTTCCGTATTTTTGGATGGGGGTTCTGCTGATATTGCTTTTCGCGCAGGAGCTGCGATGGCTGCCGCCGTCGGGCTATGTCGCTTTCGCCAAGGACCCCATCCAGAACCTGCGCCTGATGGTGTTGCCGTCGCTGACTATCGGGCTTGCCTTCGCGGGGTTGATCATGCGCCAGACGCGCGGTGCAATGCTCGAAGTTCTTTCGCAGGACTATGTGCGCACGGCACGTGCAAAGGGTCTCGGCGAATTCGTCGTGATGTTCAAACATGCGCTGCGCAACGCGCTGATTCCCGTCGTCACCGTGATCGGCCTGCAGATCGGCGCGTTGCTCGGCGGTGCGGTCGTAACTGAAACTGTCTTCTCGCTGCCTGGCTTGGGTCGAATGGTCGTCGAAGGGATCTTCACGCGTGATTTTCCGGTTATCCAAGGTGCGGTGATCTTCATCGTGCTTTGCGTGCTTGCGGTCAATCTTGCGACCGACATCGTCTATCGGTTAGTCGATCCGAGGGCGCAAGCATGACCGCGCTGGCACCCGCAGCCGAAAATGCCAACGCGACGGTTGAAAGCCCCAGTCGGTTGGTCATTCGGCGCCTTCTGCGTCATCGCCTGGGCGTCGTCGGACTTGCGATCCTGGCAGCGATCGTGTTTGCCGCGATTTTTGCACCCGTTCTTGCGCCGTTTGCGCCGGACGATGTGTTGGTCGGCGAACCGCATTCGCCGCCTTCGGCGACCTTCTGGTTCGGCACCGACGAGATCGGCCGTGACGTGCTTTCGCGCACGATCTATGGGGCCCGCGTCTCGATCCAGATCGTCGTGTTTGCACTTGCGGGCGCTATCGTCGTTGGCTCAGCCATCGGACTTGCGGCCGGCTATGCTGGCGGCGTCTGGGATGCCGTCACGATGCGGATCATGGATGGGTTGCTCGCATTTCCGCTGCTTGTCCTGGCGCTTGCAATCATCGCCGTGCTCGGACCGGATCTGTTGAACGCGATGATCGCGATCGCGGTGACGAAAACGCCCGGCTTTGCGCGCCTCGTGCGCGGCGAGGTCGTCCGGCTGCGGCGCATCGAATATGTACGCGCGGCGGAGGCGGCAGGTGCTTCGGACATCCGCATCGTGCTGCGCCATGTGTGGCCGAACATCATGGGCAATGTCGTGGTCTACGGCTCGCTGTCGGGCTCGCAGGCGCTTATCAACGAGTCGGCTTTAAGTTTCCTGGGGCTTGGCGTGCAGCCGCCGACCCCGAGCTGGGGCTATATGGTCGCGACCGGCATGCAGTTCTGGCAAAGCTGGTGGATGAGCTTTTTTCCGGGCTTGGCGATTTTCCTCGCCGTGCTCGCGTTCAACGTGGTGGGCGACGCGCTGCGTGACGCGCTCGACTCGCGTCTCGAATAAGGCAAAGCGCCATGAAAATCGTCGATATGAAAGTGCGGTGCGTAGCGATTCCGACCAACGCGCAGCTTCGCCATAACACCGGCGTCCATCCCGGCTATTTCATGCGCACGATTCTCGAACTTGTGACCGACGAAGGACTCGTCGGCCTGGGCGAAGTTGGCGGCGGCGACCAGCGCGGCGCGCTGCTGAAACTCAAGCCCCGGGTCGTCGGTATCGACCCATTCCATCTTGAGCAGATCAAGCTCCGCACGCTCCGTTCGGTCTATTACGCGTCGAACGCGCGGCTCTATGCCGCGATCGAAATGGCCTGCCTCGATATCCAGGGTAAGGCACTCGGCCGACCGCTCTGCGACCTTTTGGGCGGCGCTGTACGCGACCGCATTTCGTTCATTGCGTATCTGTTTTGGCGCTACGACCGCCCCGGCGGCGGTCACGACGCGCATCCCGAAGATATGGCGGATCATTGCCAGCATCTGCACGAAACGCTGGGCGTAAATGCGATGAAGCTGAAGGCCGGGGTGCTGACGCCCGAAGTCGAGGCGCGAGCCGTCGAGCTGTGTCGGGACCGAATGGGGCCGGATTTCGCATTACGTATCGACCCCAATGGCGTTTGGTCGGTGCCGACCGCCATTAGGATCGGCCAGCGTCTGGAGGCGGTACGGCTCGAGTATTTCGAGGATCCGGCGTGGGGTTTGGAGGGCAACGCCGCAGTTCGGCGCGCCGTACGCATGCCGATCGCGACCAACATGTATCCGGCGAAGTTCGACGATCTCGGACCTTCAATCCGAATGGGTGCCGTCGATATCGTGCTTACCGACATCCACTATTGGGAAGGGCCGCGCGGCGTCAAGGATTTGGCGGCGGTTTGCCGCACGTTCGGTCTCGGTGTCGCGATGCATTCCGGTGTCGAATTCGGCGTCGAACTTGCCGCCATGCTCCACACCGCAGCTTCGATCCCTGAGATGACCGTGGCGGGGGACGCGCATTACCATTATCTGACCGACGACATTATCGAAGGAGGCTTGATGCGCTACGAAGGCGGATCAATTCGCGTTCCAACTGGACCTGGTCTCGGCGTCACGCTCGACGAAGACAAGATGAAGCACTATGCCGCGCATTACGAAGCCAAAGGCGACTACTACGCACGTTTCCATCAAGACCCGTATCGACCAGATTGGGTTCCAGTCGTTGGTGGTTTTTAGGTTTGTCTTTCGCGAGGCGCCTTATACGTAAGTTGAAGACTAGAGCGACGAAAGGCGCATATATTTCAGGTGTTTGAGGGAAAACGCACAGAGTTTCCGGCCATCGACCAAAGGTTCTCACCTACATCCACTACGGCACGCCAGCGGCGACGAAAGTGAGAACCGGCCTAATCCACACGTCCCGAGGCATGCCAAAGCGGGTCAGTCGGGCGCTGTAAAATGGTCGCCTGATCGCGGAGAGCGACCACTGCGGCAAAACCCAGAATTGTCGAAAATCGCATTTCACGGATCACCCGGCGAAGGCCCCTGTCCGGTGGGCGACTATTCCGAAAGAGGTCAATACAAATACGAGCATCGCGATACTTGCTGCGCCGAAACCGGCCTCGACTGCACCTGAGATTGCCTCTCCAAGAAGATAGCCGGCACCGACCAGTAAGCAAGACCATAGCGCAGCCGAGACGACGTTCAGTGCCGCAAACTCCGGCCACCGCATCCCGGTCAGGCCTACGGGAAAGGCGCCGACGGTCCGCATCCCTTTGGGATATCTATACAAGAACATGTACCAGCGACCGTGCCGGGCAATCAGGGACGTCGCTCGAACGACGATGGCGGAGATTCGTCCCGGACGGGCCATGATAGATGGGCCGTATCGCCGGGCCGCCCAATAGCGCGCTTCGTCGCCAAGAATGCCGCCGGCAAACGCCGACGCGGCAACTGCCGTTGCATCGAGCGCACCCGCCTGCGCGGCAATACCTGCGAGAAGCGGCAAACTTCCGCTTTTCAAGGCCGAATAGCCGAAGAGAAGCACGTAGACGAGGGTTCCATATTCGGCGACGAGTGCAAAAAGCTGTTCCATTGTCTCATCCGATCCGAATCTGGCGCAGATTGAGGCCGCCAACCGCCAGACGCATACCTTCAGATCAAACTGTCCTATAGGCGCTGACGACGGACACGTGACCGCCTGCTCGGCATTGTTTCGCTTCTTGGGCATCTTCGGGGCTTCCTTTCCAAACTGATTATCTCAATCAGCCTGATCCAAAAAAGCCCGGGCGGGTCAGCGCTCGACAATCTCGGCAGTCACAAGGGCCAAGCCGTCTGTCGCGCAATCCGCGACGCTGGCGCCAAGTTGTTCTTCTTGCCGCCCTACAGCCCCGATCTCAATCCGATCGAGCAGGTCTTCTCCAGGCTCAAGACCCTGCTGCGAAAAGCCAATGCCCGGACCGTTGACGACACGTGCGACCAGATCGGAACCTTGATCGCGTCCTTCAGTCCACGCGAGTGCGCCAACTACCTCGCAAACGCCGGGTATGCTTCACCGTGAACCAATCATGCTCTAGGGTGCCGACGGGGAACGACGCACCGCATCGCGGCGGGGGGCCGAACCTGCGTCGGGCTTCTTCGATCGTCGCGCTCTCTTCAATCGAAACTCAGTTGAACCTTCATGGCCGCGCGGCGATCCGCGGCCAGGGCAAAGGCGGCCTCCGCTTCCGCCAGCGGGCGCGTCGCGGTGATCAGCGGGCGGACATCGATCTCGCGGCGCGCGATCAGGCGGGCGGCGCGCTCGAACTCCGGATGGAAACGGAAGGTGCCGACAAGGCGCAGCTCCTTCGCGACGACGCTGTTCATCGGCACGTCGAAAGCGCCGCCGACGCCGACCTGCACGATGGTGCCGCGCGGGCGGGTGCAGGCGATGGCCTGGGTCAGTGCACGCGGGTTGCCGCTGCATTCGAAGGCGAGGTCGAAGCGACCCTTGTCGCGTTCCTCGGCGGCCAGAGCGTCCGGTGCGGCCGCGACATTTAGGGCCGCGGCAGCACCCAGGCGGCGCGCGAAGGCGAGGGGCTCGTCCACCACGTCGGTCACCGTAACCTCGCCGACGTTCGCATGCCGCAGCGCCAGCAGCACGCAGCCGCCGATCGGACCGAATCCGGTGAGGAGCACGCGACGGCCGCGCACGTCGCCGGCCTGCGCCACGGCATGCAGCGCCACGGCCAGCGGTTCGCTCATCGCCGCCTCGCCGATCGACGCCGTGTCGCCGACCTTCACGCATTGCCGCGCTGCGGCGACAAGGCGCCGGCGGAAGGCACCCTGCACATGCGGCATGCGCATGGCACTGCCCCAGAAGCGCATATCGAGACAGTGCTGCGGGTCGTCGCGGACGCAGTATTCGCAGACGCCGCAGGGATTCGAGGGGTTCACCGCCACGCGGTCGCCTTCGCGCAAGCCGGCCACACCCGCGCCGAGTGCCGCGACGGTGCCCGCGACTTCGTGGCCGAGGACGATCGGCTGGCGCACGCGGACCGTGCCGAAGCCGCCATCGAGGAAATAGTGCAGGTCCGATCCGCAGATGCCGCCCGCACCGATATCCACCAGCACTTCGCCCGGCCCGGGGGTAGCGACGTCCACCGATTCGATGCGCAGATCGCGCTGGCCGTGTAGCACGCAGGCGTCGGTCTTCATTGGTACATCCTCCTTAACCGTAAAACTGGCGTGGCAGCCACAATGAGATTTCCGGGATCGCAGTCACCAACGCAAGCACAACGAAGTTGGAGAGCAGGAATGGCCAGATTGCCACCGTGATCTCCCACAGCGATATCCTACCGATGCTGGCGCAAATGAAAAGACAGACGCCGACGGGCGGCGTCGCCAACCCGATCATCAGGTTCAGCACGGCGAAGGTTGCAAAATGAATCGGGTCGATGCCGACCTGGATCGCCACGGCCAGCAGCGGCGGAAACAAGATGATCAGTGCCGCGATGGTCTCCATGAACATCCCAACCACCAAAAGCAGGATGTTCATCATCAGCATCACGGCCCATTTCTCGGTCGAGATGGACGTCATGACGGTAACGAGCGCCTGCGGCACGCGCTCGGCCGCAAGGATCCAGCCAAAGACGTTGGCGAAGCCCACCAGCACCATGATTGCAGCACCGGAGATGGCGCTGTCGATCAGCAGCTTGGGCAGATCGCGCCAACGCAGTTCGCGGTAAACGAACAGACCGACGACGATGGCGTAGAGCACGGCGATCACGGCCGCCTCGGTCGGGGTGAAGTAGCCGCCGACGATGCCGAACAGTACCAGCGCCATCATGCCCATGGCCCAGATCGCGTTTTGGCCGGACACCGCGACCTCGCGCCAGCCGCGCCAGGGCTCGCGCGGGTGATTGTGCTTCACCGCCAGGATGTAGGCCGGCACCATCATGCCGAGGCCGAGCAGGATGCCGGGAATGGCGCCGGCCAGAAACATCTGCCCGACGGAGATGCCGGTGAGCGAGCCGACGATGATCATCGGCACCGAAGGCGGGATAATGGGCCCGACAACGGCGGAAGCGGCGGTCACTGCCGCAGCATAGGGCACAGTATAGCCCACGCGCTTCATGCCCGGGATCAGCACCGCGCCCTGGCTTGCCGCGTCCGCCGCCGCCGTGCCGGAGATGCCCGCGAAGATCATCGAGCCGACGATGTTGGTCTGCGCCAGCCCGCCGCGGAAATGCCCGACGATCGAATTGGAGAATCGCAAGATTCGGTCGGTAATGCCGCCGCTATTCATCAAGTTGCCGGCCAGCACGAAGGCCGGGATCGACAGCAAGACGAAGCTGTCCATTCCGGAAAACATTTTCTGCGGAATCACCTCCAACGGAATGTCGCCGGCCAGCAGATAGGCCAGCGAGGAGAGGCCCAGCACGACGGCCACCGGCATCCCGGCGAGTAGTGCTGCCAAAAAGATCCCGCCCAGCAGATAAAGCGGGTCCATCTCAGTTCAGCTCCACTTGGGTGTCGTCGCGCACTTCTGGCGGGAGGCCTTGGAGCACGCGGAGCATCCGCTCGATGGCGGCGAGCACAAGTGCCGCCGGTGCTATCAGCACGGCCATATGCACCCAGAACATGTTCCATTGTAGCGCCGATGCGGTTTGCAAAGACCCGATATCCACGAAGGACCAGGCGGGCTTCAGCAGCAACAGGCCGAAGCACACCATGACCGCGCAGGATACGACCTCGACTGCGGTCTTGCCTTTTTTCGGCAGCATCATCGTCAGCAGATCGACGCCCACCAGCTCGCCTGATCGCAGTGCAAGACCGATTCCGAGGCCCGCACAGAACAGCAGGGCGAAGCGCGACAGCTCTTCCGTCCACACCGGCGGGTTCGGCAGCGCGAGGCGGCTGACGATCTGCAGCATCACCGCGCAAAGTAGCACGGCAAAGCAAAAGCCGACCGCGAGGCGCAGCGCGGCGTGCAGTCGGTCGAGCAAGGTCAGCATGCTGTCCTGTCTGCGCCGCACCCGCGCGCGCAGGCGCGGGGTGCGGGGCTGTCTTGCGATCAAGCTCGGGTCGCCAGGATCTGTTCGAGCAGCGTTTTTGCCTCTGGGCGTACATTGGCGATCGCCGCTGGCTGGGCGATCGCGGCGAAGGCGGCCTTGTCGCTCTCGACGAAGGTCATTCCCTTGGCCCGAAGGTCGGCTTCCAAGGCGCGTTCGTCTTCCAAGAACAGCGTGCGCTCGAAGACCTGGGCGCGACGCGTCGCCTCCGCGACGATATCGCGATCGGCGGCGGCGAGGCTTTGCCAGCGCCTTTCGCTGATCGCCATGTAGATCCAGCTCCACACATGCTCGGTGCGGTTCACGAAGCGCTGCACCTCGTTGAAATTGGCGCTGCGGATCAGCGCCAGCGGATTCTCCTGCCCGTCGATCGTGCCGTTCTGCAGCGAGGTGAAGACCTCGCCGAAGGCCATCGGCGTCGGGCGGGCGCCGAGCGCCTGCCAGACCGCAACGAACAGCGGCACGTTCGGCACCCGCAGCCGCAGTCCGCTCACTTCCGCCGGCGTGCGAATGGCGCGGTTCGACGTCAAGTTGCGCGGGCCGCGCGCGAAGTACCCGAGTGGGCGGACGCGGGCGCGGGCGACGATCTCGGCGCTGATCTGCTGGCCGATAGCGCCGCCAGCGACGGTATCCATCTGCTGAATCGAAGTCACGGCATAGGGCACGCCGAGCAGCGAGGCAAGCGGCGCCCAGTTCTGCAGGCTCTCGCCGGTGATCAACATGTCGGCGGTGCCGAGCTGCATGCCGTTAATCACGTCCATCTCGCGGCCGAGCGTCTCGTTCGGGAAGACCTGGACCTCGATGCGGCCGTTGGAGAGGGCAAGCGCCTGCTCCGCCAAATGCAGGCTGGCGCGGTGCCAGACATTCTGTTCGTTGCCGAGATGGCCGAGCCGCAGCGTCACGCGGCCTTGGCCCTGCGCACTGTGGATGGCGGGTGTGGCGAGCGCGGCGGTGCCCGCTAGCAGCAATGTGCGGCGCGTGATCGTCATGGGGTTCCTCCTTGGGTGTTGTGGTCCGGCCTTAAGTGGCCGGTTCACGGACTGCGCGACTTGCCCTTCGGGCGCTGATGGCAGCGATTTTACGTGCTGCTTGCCGACTTGTCGACTAGCCACGTAGTATGCATTCTGAAAACTTGGGTCATGTCCATTCCTAGGGGATTCATGCGCACCACGAGCCCGATGTCCCTGGTGTCCTTCGTTCCGTCGGCGGCGAGTGCCCCGCAGTCGGCGAGTTCGCTCTATGGCGCTTTGCGCCGCGACATTGTCCGTCTGGCGCTTCAGCCGGGCCAGCGCCTGTCGGAAAACGAGATTGCACTTCGCTTCCGCACCAGTCGCGCGCCCGTGCGCGAGGCCTTTATCCGCCTCGCCGAAGAAGGGTTGATCGAGGTCCGCCCGCAGCGCGGCAGCTTCGTCACGCGGATATCGATCGCGGCCATGCAGCGTGCGCGCTTCGTGCGCGAAGCGATCGAGCTGTCGGTCGTCCGCCGCGCCGCCGAGATGGGCCTGTCGGCCGGCACGATCGAATCCGTCGAACGGACGATCGTCGAACAGCAGGCGGCCGACGACGACCCGAACGCCTTCACCTCCGCCGACGATGGCTTCCATCGGGCACTGGTCGAGGCGATCGGCATTCACCAGCTCTGGGCCGTGCTCGAACGCGAGAAGGTCCAGTTCGACCGCGTGCGGTTCCTGTCGATCGGTGCTGCGACGCCGGTGGATGTTCTCGTGCGTCAGCATCGCGCGATTCTCGACGCGATCCGCCGGCAGGACCCGGTCGCCGCCGAGGCGGCGATGCGCGAGCACATGGCCGAAGTCCTCACGGCGACGCGGACGCTGCTCGCTTTGCACCCCGATCTGATCGTCGAATGACGGGCGCAAAGCCGAAGCGAGGGACCTAGGCGGCTCCGTTTGCGCCGCGGCGACGAATATGCGCGACGACGAGGACCTGCTTCGTTGCGCAATGCCAAAAAGCGGGTCCGAAAAAGGGGAGGGCATGCGATGAAAAGACGCGATGTATTGATGGGGGCAGCCGCGGTGCCGGCGAGCCTGGCGCTGCCGGCGGGGTTCGCCCGTGCCGACACCGCGACGCGCGGCAGGCTGACCATCTGGCTCGGCTATCCGGAAACGGCCGAAGCCTACCGGCTGGCGATGGCCGAGTTCAGGCGGACTTATCCGAATGTCCAAGTCGAATTGCTGACCTTCGAACTGCGGGAGTTCGAGGCGAAGCTCGCGATCTCGGTGCCGACCGGAAGCGGGCCCGACATTCTGGCCCTCCACGACTTCCTGTTCCCGCGCTACCACGAAAGCGGCGCGCTCGATACCGTGCCGGCGGATCTCGCGCAGGTTGTGAACGATCCGCGCGTGATCGACACGCCGTTCAAGAATGTCGTGACGCGCGACGGCAGGCCCTGGGGCGTGCCGTGGTGGAGCGGCCGAAACGCGCTGTTCTGCAATCTCGACCATCTGCGCGAAGCCGGCCTGAGCGGCCCGCCGACGAGCTACGACGAGATTTGGACGCACGCCCAGAAGCTCGCAAAGCGCAACGCGAACGGCGAGTTGACCCGCGCCGGGATTTCCCTGCGCAAGACCGGCCCGTCCGGCGTCACGCAGAAGTTCGTGTATTTCTACTACCAGCTCGCGGGCGTGCAGATGCTGGAACCGGGAAGCAAGCCCGGCACCGTCCGGTCGACGATCCGCGAGAAGATCGACGCCGCCGGCCGCGTGATGCTCGACCATGTCGAGCATTTGCACGGTCCCAAGAAGTCGGACGATTGGGCGCTGCGCGCCGACGCGCAAGGTTTCGCGTCGGGCGACCAATCGATGTTCATGCGCGAAAGCTGGGTCATCCCCTTCGTCAAGAAAAACGGCCCAACGATCAATTTCAGCGTTTCGCCGATCCCAAGAGGCTTTGCATGGGGGGCGTTCAACCTCATCCAGATCATGTCGGTCAACAAGGATTCCCGGCTCAAGAACGCCGCCTGGGATTTCATCCGCGTGATGCAAGGACAGCCGATCCTCAACAACGTCTTGGAAAGTTCCGGATGGATTCCGCTGCGCAAGGATCGCGACTATTCGGCGATCCTCGCGGAGGAACCGCGCTACGGTTCGATGATCAACACGCCGGCCGGGCAGACGCAGTATCTCGAGGCGCCGAATACGGCCTACGAGGAAGTCACGACCCGGATGGGCGAGGTCATTCAAACGGCGTTCCGCGACGCGTCGATCGTCGGCAACATGGACGCAGCCAAGCGGACCATGATGCGCGTTCACGACGTCGCGGCGCGCGTCCTGAGGGATCAGGGCATCTTCGCGGAGTAACGGGCCGGCGCGGGCCGCCTTCGGGCGGCTCGCGCCGTCAGCCGCCCCCGACCGTCGTTCAGTACAGCGAAGCCAGGCCATGCGCGCATCGAAAGCAACCGGCAGAATTTCGGGACAGTTGACCGAGTTCCGTCTTTACGTCAGCCGCAAGCATATTTTGTGGATCGTGTGCGCGCTCGGGCCCGTGCTGGCGCTGTTCACGATCATTCGCGTCTATCCGATCCTCGAAACGATCCGCCTGTCGTTTTTCCGATACCACCCGACGCAGCGCAACCGGCCCTTCGTCGGCCTCGACAACTACACGCGCCTGCTCGAGGACGAGGCGTTCCACACGGCTTTGCGCAACACGCTGCTGTTTTGCGGGCTCGCCGTCACGATCACGCTGGCACTCGCGTTCGTCATCGCGCTTCTGCTGCGCTCGATCGAAAAAGCCGCGCCGATCTACGAGCTGCTTCTCTACATTCCGGTCGTCACACCTTGGGTTCCGGCGTCGGTGATCTGGAAATGGATTTTCGATCCGATCCACGGCGTGCTGAACTATCTGCTCTCCTTCGTCGGCGTCGAGCGCATCGCCTGGCTGCAGGACGAGAGCACGATTTTGTACGCGATCGTGATGGTCACGGTCTGGAAAATGCTGGGTTACTTCGTCGTCGTCTACGGCGTGGGGCTTCGCAACATACCCGACGAAGTGCTCGAAGCGGCGGAACTGGACGGCGCCACGCCCTGGCAGCGCCTGCGCTACGTCATCATTCCGCTGATGCGCCCGCTGATCCTGTTCACGGTCATCATCGCGACGATCATCTTCTTCAATGTCTATGCGCCCGTCTATGTGCTGACCGCGTCGGCGCAGGGTGCCCCGGCCTACGATCTCAAGATCGTCATCGGCGAAATCTACCAGAACGCGTTCGTCTTCTATCGCATGGGATATGCGGGGGCGCAGTCCGTCGTCGTCCTGGCCATCGTTTTGACGTTGGTCGGCCTGCAGTTTCTGGCCTTGCGTCAGAAGCACTGAGGATCGGGATGTTCAAGGAACGCCACATCGCCGTCACCGCCTACATCGTGGTGACCTTCTTCGCTTTCACGGCCGTGATGCCGTTCTTCTGGGTGCTGATGACGGCGCTCAAGTCGAACCCGGAGATCAACGCGTGGCCGCCGCAGTTCCTGCCCGTGGATCCGACGCTGGAGCATTTTCGCCGCATCCTCGGCGAAGAGAATTTCCTTCGCTACGTGTTCAATTCGCTGGTGATCTCGCTCACGTCGATGACGGCGATCTTGTTCACGTCGAGTCTCGCCGGTTTCATCTTCGCCAAGTACCAGTTTCCGCTCCGCGGCTTGCTCTTCTCGATCGTTCTTGCAACCGCGATCATCCCGCTCGAGGTCTACATCATTCCGCTGTATCTGCTGGTTTTCGGCGCGCGGATGATGGATTCGTACTTCGCGCTTGTCTTTCCGTTCGTCATCATGACGTTCGGCGTCTTCTTCATGCGCCAGGTCATCATGTCGATTCCCGACGAGTTGATCGAGGCCGCGCGCATCGACGGTGCGAGCGAATTCTGGATCTATCTGCGCATCGTGCTTTCGCTGAGCAAGTCGGGGCTGATGGCGCTCGGCGTGTTCTCGTTCTCGGAAGCTTGGGCCAACTTCATCTGGCCGCTGGTCGTCGTGACCAGCAAAGACATGTACACGAGCGAGCTGGGACTCGCGATCTATCAGCGACAGTTTTTCATCGAGTACGGGCCGATATCCGCAGGTGCGGTGATCAGCATCCTGCCGATGCTCGTCGTGTTTTCGCTGCTGCGCCGGCATATCATGAAGGGCATCGCGACCAGCGGATTGCGCGGCTGAATCTCGGCCGGAACAAAGAGCAAGCGAGGAGATGGTCATGAAAATCGGATTGGGACTCTATCGGGAGCAGCTGACACCGGCGAATCTGCGTTTCGCGCGGCACGCCGGCGCCACCCATATCGTCGCCCACCTCACCAATTATTTCCGCGGCGCCAGTCCGGTGCTGTCTGGGGGCGACAATTCGCAAGGCTGGGGGGATTGTTCGGACGACAAATTATGGACCCGGAGCGAGATGGACGACCTGATCGCCCTCGTGCGTGCGCATGGTCTGGAACTTGCGGGCATCGAAAACTTCTCGCCGAAATTCTGGTCCGACATCCTGCTCGACGGACCCGAGAAGGCTTCGCAAATCGAAGGTTTGAAGCGGATGGTGCGGGATGCGGGTGCTGCCGGAATCCCGTGCATCGGCTACAATTTCTCGATCGCCGGGGTGTGGGGCTGGACGCGCGGACCGTTCGCGCGCGGCGGTGCGATGTCCGTCGGGTTCGACGCCGACGCGATCGATCCCGACATGCCGATGCCCGACGGCGTCGTGTGGAACATGCGCTACCGGCCGGAACGAGAAGGGGCGCCAGCCGTCAAAGTCACGAACGACGAACTCTGGGCCAGATTGGGCGACTTCCTGCGCGCCATGGTACCGGTCGCCGAGGAGGCCGGCGTCGTCCTTGCCGCCCATCCCGACGACCCGCCGGCCGATTCGTTGCGGGGCACGGCGCGGCTGGTCAACGAACCCGCGAAATACGACCGTCTTCTCGGGATCGTGGATAGCCCGAGCAATGCGGTCGAGCTTTGCCTGGGGACCGTTCAGGAAATGCGGACCGGCGACGTCTACGATGTCGTGCGCAAATACGCGCGACGTCGGCGGATCGGGTACATCCATTTCCGGAACGTGCGCGGCAAGATCCCGCGTTACCACGAGGTCTTCATCGACGAAGGCGATATCGACATGGCACAGATCGTTCGCATCCTGCGCGACGAGAACTACGAGGGCGTGCTCATTCCCGACCACACGCCCGAGATGGAATGCCCAGCACCCTGGCATGCCGGCAAGGCTTTTGCGCTGGGCTATATGCGCGCCTTGGTCGCCAACGCCGATGCGCTCGGACCTCAACGCGCGATCGGCATCGCGAAGGCGGCATCATGACCACCCACGCGGAACGGTTCTCGCTGGCGGGCCAAGCCGCCCTCGTAATCGGCGGAACGAGCGGCATCGGCCTCGAAATCGCGGTCGGGTTGCATCAGGCCGGTGCCCGCGTTGCGATCGTCGGACGATTGCAAGACAAGCTGGCTGCCGCCGTGCAACGCCTCCAGGCGGCGGGTGCGGCGCCCGAGGCCATCTCGGCCGATATTGCCGATCCGCTGGCGTTGGAAGACGCGGTGACGCGAACGACCAAGGCGTTCGGCACGATCGACATCCTGGTCAATTCGCAGGGCACAACCACGCTGAAGGCGGCCGTGGACGTAACGCGCGCGGACTACGCGCAGATCATGGACACCAACATGACCAGCGTCTATTTCGCCTGCACCCGCGTTGGCCGCGACATGCTGGCGCGAGGGTCCGGCGCGATCGTCAATATCGCCTCGATGGCAGCCCATCGCGGCATGCCGCTTTCCTCGCCCTATACCGTCAGCAAGCACGGCGTGCTGGGGCTCACCCGGGCTCTGGCCAGCGAGTGGGCGACGCGCGGCGTGCGGGTGAATGCGATCTCCCCCGGCTTCTTCATGACCGCCCTGAACCGCGACAAGATGCGTCAGGACCGCAAGGAGTCCGCGCTGCGGCGCACGCCGGCAAGGCGCTTCGGCGACCTCGAGGAACTGGTCGGCGCCGCCGTGTTCCTGGCGTCGCCCGCGGCGCGCTTCGTCAACGGACAGACCATTGCGGTCGATGGCGGTTTCTTGGCCGCCGGGCTGGACGGACCGGAACTCGGTCCCGAACTCCCGGCCGGGCCCAAGGGCTAGGTCGAAATCGAGCGCGTCGTCGCGAAAGGAAAGATTATGTCCTCCCAACTGCCCGACAACGATGCCGATATGTTCGCGCTCATGCGCAAGGAGTTGTTTTCGAGCGTGATCGGTGATGTCCTCGATACGCAAGGCTTCCGGCACCAATATCTACCGCCCAATATCAGACCTCTGTCGGACGATATGGCGATCGTCGGACGGGCGATGACGGTCCTCGAAGCCGATTTTTTCGTCGAACCGGGCAAGGAGGGGCGCTCCGCTCTCGCCAAGAAGCCTTTCGGGGTCATGTTCGAAGCACTCGACGATCTCAAGCCGAACGAGATCTACGTCACCTCCGGCGTCTGCGGCGCCTACGCCCAGTGGGGCGAGATGATGTCGACCCGTGCTCGCGTTCTCGGTGCGGCCGGCGCGATCCTCAACGGTTATGCGCGCGATACGCATGCCATCCGAAAACTCGCCTTCCCGACCTTCTGTCACGGGTCCTATGGTCAGGATCAGGGCGTGCGCGGGAAGGTGCTCGACTTCCGCCTGCGGATCGAAATCGGCGCCGTGACGATCGATCCGGGCACGATTCTGTTCGGCGACATCGACGGCGTCGTGGCTATCCCGAAGGCCGCCGAGAAAGAGACCTTAAGGCTCGCTTTCGAAAAGGCACGCGGAGAAAAACGCGTCGCGATGGCGATACGCGAGGGAATGAGCACTGTCGATGCTTGGAACAAATTCGGCATCATGTAGGGAAAGATTGCTCCGAACCGCACCGTTCTTGGTTTCCACGAAAGGCCCAGGAAAGCCTCGGAGTTTAGGGAACTCGCATTCCAGCCATCGTCGAACACGCCGTTTTGATCGGCAATGTCGCGATAGCCGTGTGCCGCGAAAGCCTCGGCGGCCGCCCGTGCGAACCCGGGCCATTCATGCGCAAGCACATGGCTGATTTTTATCGGGCCCGAATCGCCGTGCAGAAGACCGAAATAGTCGAGGTCGGTCTCGAGCTTTCTGAAGTAAGGAAGAACGTCGTTCCAGGACCAACCTGCAGCACCCATCGCCACCCATTCGTCGTAGTCGTCCGAGGTGCCGCGATTGGCGAGCGCGCCATTGATGCTTGAACCGCCGCCCATGATCCGCGCCTGGGCATAGGGCCGCGAAAGCGAGTCCTCGGGGTGGTCGTGCGAGACGGGCAGAAACCTGGACATGAGTCCGGCCCATTGATAGCCTTTGTTGAACGAAGCCCGGTATGGATAGACATCCGTGATCGCATCGGGCTCGCGTCCCGGCGCGTAGTTGATGTCGGCTTCGAGCAACAGCACATTGCTGGCGCTGCGCGCCGAAAGGCGGTTGGCGAGCACGCACCCGGCGGAGCCGCCGCCGACCATGATATAGTCCAATTCGGCGGGCATTTTCGTCAGATCTTCGGTGTCCGGAAAATACGGTCGGCGTTGTCGAACAGGATCGCGCGTGCGGCATCGCTGTCCAGTCCGACGGCTGCGACGAGCCGATCGATGCGATCCCAGCTCGCTTCGTAGGGACCGGCGAGGCTGGAAGGCGGCCAGTTGGCACCCGTGATCGTCCGGGTCGCGCCGAAGGCCGCGACGACTTCGCGAAAGAACGCGAGGGCGATTTCATCGCGGACCGGCGGATCGCCCGGCATCCAGAAATTCGAAATCTTGCAGACGACATCCGGAAGCGACGCGAGTGCGGCAAGATCGCGGTGATCGGCCCCCATCGAGTGGTCCGGGTAGAATGTTAGTGCATTGTGGCCATGGTCCTGCCCCGAACTTGGGTCCATTTGCTAAGCGATCTTTTGAGCACGGTCTATTTGGTCTGCGAAGGCCTTCGGCGTCAAGCCGCCAAG
>JBILXZ010000103.1:0-4742 GCA_044378015.1 Tagaea sp. | reverse complement strand
AGCGCTTCGGCGAGCTTGAAGGCGGCGGCAGGCGAGGGCACGAGATCGCCGCGCGCGGCCACGAGCCGGGCGAGCAGCAGATGGCGCGCGAGCGCGTCGATCGCGGGCGGCAATTCGGCGGCAAGCGACGCGGTCTCGGCCGCCAGCGACAGCTCGTCTTCGTCGACGTCGCCGATCGCCGCGATGCGCGGCAGCAGCAGCGCCGCGCCGTCGCCCGCCGCCAGAAACGCTTCGCCGAGCGCGCGTACCGCGCGGCGATTGGGCAGCAGCACCGTCGCGCGCGACAGCGCCAGCGGATCGGCGCCGAGCTGCTTGCGAATGCCGTTCGCCAAGGCCGCCAGGAAAGGCGTGCCGGCGGGAATGTCGTAAAGCTTCGGCGCCCCCGCCGTCATCGACGCGGCGGGTAGGGTCGCACGTGCGACCAGCCCAGTTCGAACTCGGTTTCGGCCACGCTTTCGGGCGTGCCGACATGGAACCACAGCCCGTCATGCGCGATGCCGACGAGGCCGTCTGCGGCCTCGGCCGCGTCGTAGACGCGGTTGAGGGAAAAGCGCCCCGGTTCTTGGCCCGCGAAACAGGACGCCGTGAGGATCTGCACGCCCGCATAGACGAAGGGGGCGATCTGGTTGCCCTGGCGGCGGCGCGCGCGGCCGAAGCCGTCCATGAAATAGTCGCCGCGCCCTTCGTAGCCGCGCGCGGCGGCGGCCGAATTCATCAGCAGCAGCGCCTGCGGGCGCTGGGCTGCCCACGCATCGGCCATGCGCGCGAGGGCAGGCGTGGCGCCGTCGAACCACAGCACGTCGGCATTCGCGCAGAAGAAAGGCGCGTCTCCCAGCAACGGCAGCGCGTGCAGCACGCCGCCGCCGGTTTCCAGCAGCTCGGCCTCCGGCGACAGCACGAATTCGGCGTCGCGGCGTTTGGCGACGTGCGCTTCCAGGATGGCGCGATGGTGGTGCAGATTGACGACGATGCGCGTGACCCCCGCCGCGATCAGCCGGTCGAACACGCGGTCGATGAGGCTGCGCCCGGCGACTTCCACCAGCGGTTTGGGCAGCGTGTCGGTGAGCGGGCGCATGCGCTTGCCCAAGCCCGCGGCCAGCACCATGGCCGTGCGTATCGCGCTCATGCGGCACTCTCGATCTTCGGCGCCGTGCGCCATTCGCGCGGCACGTGGGCCGCGAACCAGCCGCCGAGTTCGGCAAGGGCCGGGTGCGCGAGGCTTGCCTCGAGCAGGCGCCACACGCGCGCGACGTGCCCGAGATAGTGCGGCTTGCCGTCGCGCAGCGCCAGGCGCACGAATATGCCGACGATCTTGGCGCTGCGCTGCGCGCCCAGCACGGCGAGCGCCGCGCCGAACGCCGCCGCGTCGAGATCGGGGAACGCCGCAAGATAGCGCGCGATGCAAGCGGCGCGCGCGTCGGGCGACACGTCGCGGCGCGCGTCTTCGACGAGACTGCCAAGATCGTAGACTCGGCTGCCCAGGCGCGCGTCCTGGAAATCGAGCAGGCCGCACGCGGCAACGCCCGGCCGCTGGCCAAGCAGCACCAGATTGTCCACGTGGTAGTCGCGCAGCACGAGGCACGGGCGGCCGATATCGGCGAGAGCGTAGAGCTTGCGCCACAATTCGAGATAGTCGCGGCGCAGCGCGGGCGCGGGGGCCGACCCTGTCCAAGCCGGCAGAAACCAGTCGACCAGCAAGGCCGCTTCGCGGTCGAGCGTCGCGCCATCGTAGGCGGGCACGTCGACGTTCGTCTGGGCCGGGTGCCTGTGCAACGCGACCAGCGTGTCGGTCGCGAGCGCGTAGAGTTCGGATTCGCGCGCCGGCGCTTCGCGCAGCACGCGCGCGAAGGTGGCGTCGCCGAGATCTTCGAGCAGCAGAAAACCGTCGTGCGGATTTCCGGCGGCGATGCGCGGGGCCGAAAGCCCGAGCGCGGCCAGATGTTCGCCCACGGCCACGAAAGGGCGCACGTCTTCGTGCAAAGGGGGGGCGTCCATCAGCACGGCGCGGCGCGCCCCGTCGGCCAGGCGGAAATAGCGCCGGAAGCTCGCGTCGCCCGCAAGCGGCTGGGGCGCGATGCCGGCCCAGCCATGCGCGTCGAGAAACGGCCGTGCGTCGGCGCGCGGTTCAAACATGGCAAGCCTCCAGGCGCGCGGCCCAAGCACCCGTCGCCTCGAGCCGCACGCGGCGCTGTTCGGGCCCGTCGCCTTGCGCGAACGACACGTCGAGCCGGTCGGCGGCGAGCAAATCGCCCAGGCGCTGCGGCCATTCGACCAGCGATATCGCCTCGACGAGGCCCTGCTCCCAGCCGAGTTCCCACACGTCGTCGGGCGCGGCCAGCCGGTAGAGATCGAAATGCCAGACCGGCCCGCCCGGCAGATCGTAGGTCTGCAGCAGCGTGAAGGTCGGGCTCGGAACCACCAGCGCTTCGCCCGCGCGTGCCGCGACGAAAGCGCGCGCGAACGCGGTTTTTCCCATGCCCAGATCGCCCCGCAAGGCGAGCACGTCGCCCACGCGCGCAAGCCGCGCCAGCTGGGCCGCGAGTGCGGCGGTCGCGGCCGGATTCTCGAGCGTCATCGCGCGACTCGCACTTTGCGTCTCCATGGTTCCTTTCTAGCGCGTGCCGCCGAGGCTTGGGAAGCCAGGGCCCGGCAAATCCGATTGAAATTGCCGGGCCGCACGCTATCAATTGATCCTTCTTGTTTCCCCAACGAAAGCCGCGCCCTCCGATGCCCGAACAGCCGATCCACACGACCGACGTAGCGATCATCGGGGCAGGCCCCGTGGGGCTGTTCGCCGTTTTCGAGTGCGGCATGCTGAAAATGAAAACGCACGTGGTCGACGCGCTCGACATGGCGGGCGGGCAATGCGCGGCGCTCTATCCGGAAAAGCCGATCTACGACATTCCCGGCTATCCCAAAGTGGGCGCCCTCGAACTCATCGAGAATCTGCAGGCCCAAGCGGCCCCCTTCGCCCCGGTCTACCATCTCGGCCAACGCGTGGAAAAACTGGCGCGGGTCGACGATGGCTGGCTCGAACTCGAGACCGCCAAGGGTACCCGCATTCGCGCCAAGGCCGTGATCCTGGCGGCAGGCGTGGGCGCGTTCGGCCCCAACAAGCCGCCGCTCGCCCGCATCGACGCGTTCGAAAACAAGGGCGTGCACTATTTCGTGTCGCGGCGCGAGGATTTCCGCGGGCGTCGCGTGGCGATCGCGGGCGGCGGCGACTCGGCCCTCGACTGGGCGCTGTCTTTGGCCGACGTCGCCGCGCGCGTGATGGTCATCCACCGGCGCGACAAGTTCCGGGGTGCGCCCGACACGGTCGCCAAGGTCATGGACCTTGCCAAGCAGGGAAAAATCGATCTCGTGACGCCCTACCAGCTCGAAGCGTTGGAAGGCGAGCCGGGCGCGCTCACGCATGTGGTGCTGAAGGATCTCGACGGCAAAGTCCGCAAGCTCGAGGCCGACGCGCTGCTGGCCTTTTTCGGCCTGGCGATGAATCTCGGGCCCATCGCGGGCTGGGGCTTGGCCTTGCACAAGGGCAACATCGCGGTCGAAGCGGCGACGCTCGCCACGTCCGTGCCCGGCATCTTCGCGATCGGCGACATCGCCGACTATCCGGGCAAGCTCAAACTCATCCTGCAAGGCTTCGCCGAAGCAGCGATGGCCGCCCATGCCGCGCACAAGCTCGTGCATCCGGGCGAAGTGCTGCATTTCGAATACTCGACCACCAAAGGCGTGCCGGGCTGACGCGATCCGTTCTTCGGCGTCGCGAGAACCATGTGTTGTAATACACCTTTAAGTTAGACGTTCGTCGCGACCCTCCCGACAGCGGAGGCTCCCCTTAATGAATTCTAAATTTTTTGATATATTTCATATATCTGAAAATTAATCTGGAATAATTCTAAACTATTGACGGCGTCGTCGGTTGGGTCCATATAGGAACACGAAGGCGGGGCGTTTGGCCTCGCGCCGACCCGAAACCGGAGATGCAAGATGTCCGCTGAAGCCAAGTGCCCGTTCCACCATGTCGCCGGCAAAAACGCCGTCGCGGCCGCCCCTTCGAACGCCGATTGGTGGCCCAACCAGTTGAAGCTCGGCATGCTGCACCAGCACGCGCCCGCTTCGAACCCGATGGGGCCGGATTTCGACTATGCGGCCGAGTTCAAGACGCTCGATCTCGACGCGGTCGTGAAGGATCTCGCGGCGCTGATGACGGATTCGCAGGATTGGTGGCCGGCCGACTGGGGCCATTACGGCGGCCTCATGGTGCGCATGGCGTGGCATGCGGCGGGCACCTACCGCACCAGCGACGGGCGCGGCGGCGCGGGCACCGGCAACCAGCGTTTCGCACCGCTGAACAGCTGGCCCGACAACGGCAATCTCGACAAGGCGCGGCGCCTGCTGTGGCCGATCAAGCAGAAATACGGCCGCAAGCTGTCGTGGGCCGACCTGTTTGTGCTCGCGGGCAATGTGGCGCTCGAATCGATGGGCTTCAAGACGTTCGGCTTCGCGGGCGGGCGTGCGGACATCTGGGAGCCCGAACAAGACATCTATTGGGGTTCGGAAAAGACCTGGCTCGGCGACCAGCGCTACACGGGCGATCACGTGCTCGAAAGCCCGCTGGCGGCCGTGCAGATGGGCCTCATCTACGTAAATCCGGAAGGCCCGAACGGCAATCCCGACCCGGTCGCCTCGGCCCGCGACGTGCGCGAAACCTTCGCGCGCATGGCGATGGACGACGA
>JBILXZ010000052.1:0-18104 GCA_044378015.1 Tagaea sp. | reverse complement strand
CCGTTCGCCTACCTTGGCGACATCCTCGCGCGCCTCGCGCAGGGTCACCCGATCAAACGCATCGCCGAGCTGCTGCCGTGGCGCTGGAGCGCGACCTCGGCAACCGTGTGACGGAGACGACGCTTACATAAGAGAGCGGGTTGCCCCAAGAGTAAGCGTCGTCGCGGTGCGCCACAACCGATACCGATGCCCCCGGCTCGAGTGTCTCCGCCACGATCCGGCGCTTCTCGGCCTCCGGCCACAGCCGATGCCGGCGCTTGATCTTCGAAAGTGTCATCTTTGAAAGTGTCCAGCTCCAAGATCGTGGACACTTTCATCGTGCCCACAACATCTCGGATATTCCGACATCACGCTCGCCGCGTACAGGCGGCCCACGCCGGAGGCTTACCGAGCGGATCGATGCCGTTGCGTTTGGCCGTCTCTCTGAGCGGGGCCAAAAACGTCCAACGGGGAGGCGGTCGTCCGTCCGCCCGAAGCGGCGGGGCGGGCCGCTGCGTAACCGCTGCGGCGGGTACAGATTGCGCTTGCCTCAAGACGGCGGCCCGTCTCCGGATGCTGGCGAACACACGATATCTGGAATGCCGTCAACTCAATACGCGTTCCCGCCCGTTCTGTACGATAAGAGTCGGCCGTAGTGCACCGACCCAATAACTGAGTTCGCCAGGGTTTGCTGTGGGCCACACAACAAGATCGGCCGCTTTTCCGACCTCCAATGTGCCGTGGGTGGCACCCATGCCGAGTGCCGTTGCCGCGTGACGTGTGACACCGGCGAGCGTCTCTACGGGCGTCATGAAGAAGAACGTGCAAGCCATGTTCATCGCCGTTAGCAGAGACGCGAGCGGGCTAGAGCCCGGGTTGAAATCAGTTGCGACCGCGATTCGGACGCCGTGCTTGCGGAATAAATCTATCGGCGGCTTTGTCGTTTCCCGCAGATAGTAGTATGCGCCGGGCAAAATCACGGCGATCGTGCCCGCCTTAGCCATCGCCGATATCCCGTCCTCGGACGCGTATTCCAAATGCTCCGCCGACAGTGCACCATAGCGGGCAGCAACTTCAGCGCCGCCGAAAGCCGATACTTGGTCGGCATGCAGCTTCACTGGCAGGCCCAACGCCCGGGCCGTATCGAATACGCGCGCGGTCTGGGCATGGGTGAAGCCGATACTGTCGCAAAATCCGTCAACGGCATCGACCAGACCCTCCCTGGCCAAAGCGGGTAACATCCGATCGACAATCTCGGCGACATAGTCGTCGGCCCTGCCGGCGAACTCGGGTGGCACGGTGTGTGCGCACAATGCGGTCGTCTTCACGGTGACTGGCAACTCGCGGCCCAATCGGCGGGCAACGCGAAGCATTCGCGCTTCGCTGTCAAGATCGAGGCCATATCCGGATTTGATCTCGATGGTCGTCACGCCTTCAGCCATCAAGCGCTTCGCACGCCAGAGGGCGGCGCTCAACAACTCGTCTTCGCTTGCGGCACGCGTCTTGCGCACGGTCGATCGTATGCCGCCCCCCGCGCGCTGTATCTCCTGATAGGTGGTTCCCGTCAGTCGCAATTCGAACTCGTCTGCGCGGTCGCCGCCGAAGACAAGATGCGTATGGCAGTCGATCAGGCCGGGCGTCACGCACGCACCGCCCAAGTCGCGCACGATAGCCGCATTTTCCGACGGCAAGCTGCCCTGCGGGCCGATATAGACGATCTTACCGTCGGCGACGGCTATCGCAGTGTCGTCGATCAGACCATAGGACGTGCTGCCGACCATCGTTGCGGCACGGCATCCCTTGTAGAGCAGGTCCCAAGGAGCCGTCATGGCGAAATCCCATCGATGAATTCGGAGAAAACGTCGCGTTGATCCACCGGCGTGCTGCCCATCGCCAGCGAAAGCGCGAAGGACAGCAGCACCACACCGGCCGGCCGCGGCTTTGCCGCATCGCCGAGCAAGTTCAGCACCAGCGTCGGACAAGCGAACAGGGCGGCCCGCAGGGTCTCCCGCCAATCGTCCGGAAGGAGGCCACGCGCCTTCATCGACGCCAGTAGCGGCCGCCACAGGAGATCGCGCTTCGATTCGAGGAACTCCCGACGCATGCCCTCCAGTCGCCAATCGTGCTCGATCCTTATGGAGCCGGCCTCAAATCGTGCGGCGACGCCAAAGCGGCCCGCCCCTTCGGCCGGATGATAGAGCCAGAATGGGTGGGCAAAAATATTGTGTACCGTTGCCTTAACTTCGGCGAGTAATGCTGGAACCGAGGCACCAGCAAATGCCGGGTCGAACATTACAAGCCGACACGACTCGCCTTCGCGCTCGACCCAAACATTGGCGTTGTGGGCGTCACCATGTGCGACGACGGAGCCAAAGCGTGCCAGACGTCGTGGTTCGAGGAGGCGTAGTGCGCGCAGGAATACCTCATGTAGCGTGTCCGCGTACTCCACGCCGTTCACGATCCATCGCGCAGCGGCGAACTCGGCCCAGGGCAGGCTTGTACCGCAGACGTCGATCTGACGGCCCACATAGAACCGGACGGCGCGTCCGCCAAGAGCGTCCGGCTGCTCGGGCTCGCAAAGTCGAGCATGAAAGAGTCGGTGGATAGGTTCGGCTGCGACCGTTTCGGGATCGGCCTCATGCAGCGTGCGCAGGTAGACATCCGCGACATCCGTGTCGAAAATACGCTGTGCGACGACGAGCGGCGCGCTAACGTTGGCGCCCGACTCGCAACGTTCGATCGCCAAGAGTTCGGCAGCTAAAGTGCTTTCGCGGCGGATGCGATAGAGCAGAATTTGTCTTCCAGGATCTCGGCAAACACGAACCGGCACATCGACATCGTAGCCATTGCGTTTCAGAAGCTCGCCCCGGTAGTACTCTGCGACAGTTTCTTCCTCTCCTTCTTCTTGGTGCAGTTTGAAAAAGTAATCGCCATCGTGCGACTGAATCATGCCGTTCAGCGAATTGAGGCTCGTCCAATCATAGTTCAGTTTGACGGACGTAACGTCCATCGAAAAGTTTGAGGCAATGAGTTGTTTGATGGCGCTTTCCGCTTCGGGAATCTTTCCGACCTTCGCCAATGCGCGCGCTACGGACGTTGGACTTTCTTGGGTCATGTCTATTTCAGTGTCAGTTCTGGCACAAGGTCGCGGAAGAAGCCGCTTTGGATCAACTCGGTCGCGGCAGCGATATCGGGTGCAAGCTCGCGATCGCGGTCGAGATGCGACACCTTCGCGCGCACAGCATCATGAGCTGTCAGCAAGGCAGGAGAGGTCTTCAAGGGAGCGCGATAGTCGAGCCCTTGGCAAGCCGCGAGTAGTTCGATCGCCACGATGCCGGCCGCATTCGACGCCATTTCGCCCAGGCGACGCGCGGCGTAAGTCGCCATGGAGACGTGATCCTCCTGGCCCGCGGCGGTCGGGATGCTATCGACAGTACCCGGATGCGCGAGACACTTGTTCTCCGACGCCAAGGCCGCAGCCGAAATTTGCGCGACCATGAAGCCCGAGTTGAGGCCGGGATTGTCGGTCAGGAATGCGGGAAGGCCGCTCAGCGTGTTGTCCATCAGTAGCGCTGTGCGCCGTTCGGAGATGCCGCCGATCTCGGCGATCGCCAGCGCTAACGTATCGGCAGCAAACCCGACCGGCTCGGCATGGAAGTTTCCGCCGGAAAGCACCTCGCCCGTATCGGCAAACACTATTGGGTTGTCGGAAACAGCGTTAGCTTCGATCGTCAACGTTGCCGCAGCGTTGCGTATAAGGTCGAGACAGGCGCCCATGACCTGAGGCTGGCAGCGCAGGGAGTACGGATCCTGCACGCGATGCTCGTTACGATGCGATGCCCAGATCCCGCTGCCGTCGATCAGTCGACGACACGCTGCTGCGACATCGATCTGGCCGCGATGGCCGCGCACGGCGTGAATGCGCGCGTCAAACGGCGTGGAAATGCCTTTGCAGGCTTCGAGCGAAAGCATGCTGGCGACGATACCTGCGGCGAACACGTTCTCTGCCGCGAACAGCCCAGCGAGCGCCAATGCCGTCGTGACCTGTGTGCCGTTGAGCAGGGCGAGACCTTCCTTCGGCCCCAGGCGTAGCGGCGAGATCCCAGCGGCGGCTAGGGCCGCTTCTCCGTCGGTGAATTTTCCCCCGATGCGCGCGGTGCCGCGCCCAATCAGCACGGCCGTCATATGCGCGAGCGGCGTGAGGTCTCCGGACGCGCCCACCGAGCCTTTTGCGGGCACGCATGGGTACACTTGTGTTGTCAGAAGTGCTATCAGGGCGCGCACGATCTCGGCGCGCACCGCCGAATGGCCGCGCGCCAAGCCGATTGCCTTCAACGCGAGGACAAGTCGCATAACGGTGTCGTCCAGTAGCGGGCCAGATCCCGTGCAATGCGACAGAACAAGATTAAGCTGCAACTCGTCGAGGCTCGAAGCGTCGATCCGCTTCTGGGAGAACTTCCCGAATCCGGTGTTGACGCCATAGATAGGTTTGCCTTCGTCGAGGCGGCGGGTGAGCGCATTTGCTGATCCGGCCATTCGATCCCAGTCCGCTGGGATAAATTCAATCGTACAGGGCTCTTGTGCGATCACTCGCAACGTCGCGAGCGGCACGCTTCCGGACGAAAGTCTAAGTGTCTTGCTCATGAGTTGCGCTACTTCCTTTCGTCACTCGTGCGGGGGCCGGCAAAGGCCTGCGAGGCCGTGTTGTTGGCCACTCGACTCGACAGGGGCAGCAGGTTGGGGCGCTGCCCCAAACGATCGAGGCAATACCGGCTGCCGAGGGCATAGCTGGAGCCCGGGAACAAGAACTGGCTGCTGGTGGCGAGCGTATCGTTCGCCCAGGTGCGCCGGAACAACAGCAGACATGGCTCGTTTTCCGGTACCTCCAGCAATTCGCGAGCTCGCGGGGTCGGTATGACAGCGTGGATGATGTGCTCTATCTCTGTCGCTTCGACGCTCCCGCGCAGATAGCGATATGGCGTTACCTTAGAGAAATCGACGTTGGTATAGTTCGGAAATACGGCTGGATCGATCCAGCGTTCCTCGATTTGCACGGGTATCCGGTTTTCGCGATGGACGATCAGCGAATGGAAGACGCGAAGACCGGCGCGCATGCCGATCGTTTCGGCATCCGGCTTCTCAAGTGTGATCGTCTCGAGCACTTTCGTTTCTGCATCATGCCGGTTGCCGCGCGCCTCGATTTCCTCGGCGATATCGCGCATTTCAAGCAGAGCCGATTGCGGCTTCGTTCTCGAAACGAATGAGCCCACGCCTTGCCGACGAACGATGATACCTGCCACCGTGAGCTCGCGCATCGCGCGGTTGACCGTCATTTTCGAGACCCCAAGCTGTTCGATAAGCTCAACTTCCGATGGCACGCGTTGCCCAGCTTCCCATTTTCCGGATTGGATATGGTCGGTGATGAAGCGCTTCACCTGTTCGTAAGCGGGCATCGCGTCGTCGTACTCGTTCATTGTTACCTCGTTTTGAGCATGTCTATGCCAGACAGGACGGGCCCAGCGCGCCGTAGGTTTTGTAGGAGAGGATGAACTCTTGGTGGCCAAGCGCTTCCGACCTCGTTAGCGCTCCTCGGCAGACATCGGCGATGGCGGCGCGTATCTGCACGCCAACTTGGTCAAGCGTCGAAGCGCCAGCGAGAATGGCGCCTGCGTTGATATCCATATCATCACTCAGCCGGTCAAATGTATCGGGATTGGCGCAGATCTTTACGACTGGCGAGATTGCAGATCCAACGACTGATCCGCGCCCCGTGGAGAACAGCAGGATTTGCGCACCACAAGCGATCAGCTCGGCGAGTTTGGCGTTGTCGTTGACGTTAGGATACCCGAAGACGGGTTTGCCCTCCGGGATATCGTCGACAAGGAAAAGCCCGCCGCGCGTCGGGAGCTCGCACGGGCGCAACACGCCAGAGATCCTAGAATCACCGGACTTGGCATACGCCCCCATAGATTTTTCCTCCTGTGTCGTCAGGCCACCTTCGGCATTGCCTGGCGCGAAGCTACCGTGCCCCATGGCGTGATCGTAGGTCGCCGCCTTCGACAGGCAGCGATAGATCTCTTCGGACACGGCCGGATCCAGCGAGCGCGAAGCCATGAATTCCTCGCAGCCGACGAGTTCCCCGGCTTCCGTAAAAATACACGCGGCGCCGTCGCGGATAAGTGAGTCGAAACACCGGCCGATTGCGGGATTCGCTGTAATTCCGCTGGTTCCGTCCGACCCGCCGCAGATCGTGCCAACGATCAGATCCGACCATGCAAGGGGAACCGGGGGCGTGGCCTTCAGCGACTCGAGTGCGGTGGCGACCCAGCGCCGTCCCGCTTCGATCGTGTGCCGCGTTCCGCCCGTCTCCTGAATCGTCAGCGTCGTGGTCGGGCGGCCCGACGCGGCGATTGCCGATCCAAGCTCCCAGCGGTCGAAGCCCTCGCAGCCGAGCGACACCAGAGCAACTGCGCCGACATTCGGATGGGTGCAAAGCGCGCGCATCATGGCGAATGCATAGTCATTCGGGTAGCAGCCGGGAAATCCGATGACCTGGACTTTTTGTGGCGCGAAGGCGGATGCGATCTCCCGCGCCACGAAGTGCGCGCACTCGACAAGATAGACGACGACGATTATGTCGCGTACGCCTTTGCGGCCGTCGGGCCGCAAATAGCCGATCATTCCGTCCTCCCGAGATAACGGTGGGCCGCGTCAAGCGTGTAGGTAGGCAGATAGCCGCTTCTCATGTTGTGGACATGAACATGGTGGCCGCGCTGGATTTCCCGAGTCGCAATGCCGATCCGCGCACCATATTTGGTTATATCTGCACCCGCTGAGATATCGTATCTAGCGATCTTATGCCCCAGCGCAACTTTAGAATCGACGGTTAGCGGCACACTGTCGACGATAAGCGTTTCGCCCGCCACCAAATCGGCGCACGCAACGCAAACGTTGTCGTGCGGCGAAAGCGTGATCAATCTCCGATCGTCAGCGATCTTCATGATGTCACTCGGGCAGCATGGGCGTATGAAGACCCTTGTGGCGCGCGGTGTCACGGGCAATCGGATAGCCTGCATCCGCGTGGCGCACTACACCAATCGCCGGGTCGGCGAAAAGGCAGCGCGCAATGCGGTCGGCCGCCCCGGCGCTGCCGTCGGCGATGATCGTCATGCCGGCGGAAATCGAGCCACCCATTCCGCTGCCCCCGCCTTGGTGGATCGTCACAAGATCGGCGCCGCATGCCGCGTTGCTCAACGCGTTGAGCAACGGCCAGTCGGCTACCGCATCACTACCGTCAAGCATGCCTTCGGTCTCGCGCGTCGGCTGGGCGACCGATCCGGTGTCGAGATGATCTCGCGACATCGCAACCGGTCCCTTCAGCTTTCCTGTGCGCACCATGTCGTTAAGGATCAGACCGAACTTGTCGCGTTCGCCAAGCCCCAGCCAGCAGGTCCGCGATGGCAGGCCCTGAATGGGTACGCGCGTCTGCGCGATGTCGAACCAAGTATTGAGCTGTTCGTCCTTAGGAAACGTGATGCGTGCGGCTTCGTCCGTCGCCTTCAGATCGTCCGCGTCGCCCGACAGGCAGACCCATCGGAAAGGGCCGCGCCCGGCGCTGAAGCTGTCGCGGATGTAGAGTGGCACGAAACCTTGCATATCGAAGGCGTTCGCGACACCGGCCTCCTTCGCGTGGCCGCGCAGATTGTTGCCGTACTCGAAGATCGTGGCACCTTGTGCCTTGAAGGCGAGAAGGGCGCGCATATGACGGGCCATCGCAGCCATGCTCGCGTCGATATAGCCCTTGGGGTCGCGACTGCGGAACTCGATCGCCGCAGCGACGTCGTAGCCGTCGGGGATATAGCCGTTCAGCGGATCATGCGCCGAGGTCTGATCGGTGACTGCGGCGGGAGCGAGGCCGAGTTCCAACAGAGTTTCGAGCGACGTGGCGGCGTGACCGACGACGCCGATGCCCAGCGCCTCGCCGCGTGTCGCGGCGTCTTCGGCCAGCCGCTTGGCGTCGTCCAGCGACGCGGCTTTAACGTCGCAATAGCCGTTGGCAATACGCCGGTCGATACGCGACGGATCGATCTCGATCGCTATACACACGCCCCCGGCCATCTTGACCGCGAGAGGCTGCGCGCCGCCCATGCCGCCCAGTCCAGCGGTGACGAGGATGCGACCCTTCAACCCTTGCGGGCCGAAGCGCTTGCCGCACGCCGCGAAAGTTTCGTAGGTACCCTGTAAGATGCCTTGTGTCCCGATATAGGCCCAGGTGCCGGCGGTGTACTGGCCGTACATCATCAGCCCGCGCCGTTCGAGCTCACGGTAGTGATCCCAATTCGCCCATTTCCCGACAAGATTGGTGTTTGCCGTCAGAACACGCGGGGCGGCGGGCGAGGTCCGGAATACCGCGACAGGCTTGCCGGACTGGACCAGCAGTGTCTCGTCCTCGGCGAGATTTTTTAGGGTCTCGACGATTCGCCGGTAGCAGTTCCAGTCGCGGGCCACACGTCCGGAACCGCCGTAGATGATCAGTTGCTGCGGTTTCTCGCCGTTGGTCAGCGTGTTTTCCAGCATGCGCAGCAGGCCTTCCTGGCGCCAGCCTTTGCAGCGCAACACAGGCCCTCGGCCAAGTTCGATGGGTTCATTGACTAGTTCATTCATTGGGTGCGGCCCTTGAACCAAGTTGCAGCCGTCGTGGCGTAAACGCGGATAGCCTGAAGATACTCTTCGATCGAGACGTACTCGTCGTCCCAGTAGCAGAACTTCGATCCCGGCCCGTAAGTGACCGACGGAATGCCTGCTTCGATCATCACGGGCGTGTCTGGCCACGCGGGATGGCAGGCCCGTGTGGCCTCCTTGCCGGTAAAGACGGCATGAGACGCGCTTACCGCATCGACGATCGGATGGTTAACCCAATCCATCGCGCTGCGAGGGTTGCGGATACAGGTTTCCTCAGGCTCCACACTCGCGTTGAAGGTCGGATCGATCGCATGCAGCTTGTCGAGGATCACCTGAATGTCGGCGAGGACCGACGCGGCACTTGCCGACGGACTGAAACGAACATCGACGGTCACGTCGCAGGTTTCGGGGATCAGGCAGCGGCGCAAGCCACCCGTGACCATCGAGACATTGACGATCTTCTCCGGTCCATAACTGTCGTGGCCGGGCTTGGTGAAGGACTCTTTCTTCAACTCGGCGATCAGCGGCACGATCTTCTCGATCGCGTTGACCCCCATATGTGCGGCAGTCGAATGCGCCGACACGCCCTTGATATGCACGGTCATATAAAGAATGCCGCGCTGCGACGAGCAGATATCAAGATCGGTCGGTTCGCACACGATGCCGGCCTCGTGTTTCTCACCGGAATCGAGATAGCGGCGCGTTCCTTCGCCGCCTTCGAAATGGTTGGGCACGCCCAGCACCACGATCTCGCCGCCCTTCGGCAGGCCGAGTTCGGCCAACACGGTCGCCGCGACGATCATCGCCGTCGTGCCGCCCTTCATATCGGTCGAGCCGGGGCCGTAAACCTTGCCGTCGCGCACCGGCGCGCTGAACGGATCGAAGCTCCACGAGCGTGACGGCGGATAGACGTCGAAATGCCCGCAGAATAGAATGCGCCTTCCGCTCGACGGATCGCCGACGCGGCCGAGCACGTTAGGCGCACCCGGTGTGCCGGAGTCAGGCAGAGAGGCGTGTACGCCCGATGTGGCGAGTTTGTCGTGAAGCATTTTGCCCATACGCGCGAGCTGCGGCACGTCGCCCCAGATCGACGGCACCGAGACGACCTGACGCAGGAACTCCACCATGGAGTCGCGGTTTTTCTCGACGTGATCCGCTACTTTCTTGGCGATCGTTTGCTTGTCCATGACGTTCTCCAGTTAAGCTTGCGACAGCCACTTCTCGAGATCGATCTGGTCGGTGCCAACCAACCGCTTGCGTTCAAACTCGGCGCGGCGCGCGAATGGCACGCAGGCGTCGATGGCCATGCGGCCCCAATGATCTTTGTGCGGATCGCGATAGAAGGTCGGCGTTTCGGGTACGATGATCGTGTCGCGATCGGGGCGTGCGCGGGTCAATATTGCCCAGAACACGTCGTTGAAGTCATAGAGATCGACGTCCTCATCGACGACAGTGACGTATTTCGCCCAAGTCGGTTCTGCACCAAGCACCGCTTGCAATACCTGGCGCGAGTGACCTTCGTATTGCTGGCGGATTTGCACGACCGCGTGGAACGCGAAGGGCAGGCAGATCACGTCGATAATACCGGGCAGGACTGCGTTGATACGCTGGAAGATGTTCGCGGCGATCGTGATTTCCAACGTCAGAACTTCCTCTGGCGAACCGCACAGGATGCTGTGGAACACCGCGTTGGGCCGAGCGGTCACGCCCAGCACCTCGAATACCGCGTTGTTGTCGATGGGAACATAATAGCCCATAAACTCGCCGAAAGGACCTTCGGGGCGGCGCACGTTGGGCAGGAAGCGGCCTTCGATAACGATCTCGGTATTCGCGGGCACCTTCAGATCAATATGCTTGCAGGGGCGCATTTCTATCGGCTCGCCGCGCAATTGGGCCGCAACTTCGACCTCGTCCGCGTCGTACGGCAGCGGCGTCGCCGCTGTCAGGAACAATTGGGGCGGCGGCCCGATCAGCATGGCCGCTTCCAGCGGCTTGCCCATCTTCTCCGCCTTCTCGTGATATAGGGTCAGATGATGGCGAGGGGCAAGGCGCACGCGCAGTTCCTCGTCGCTCACATACATCGAGCGGTGGAAGGACAAGTTGCGGACCCTGGTTTCCGGCTCCTCCGCCAGGAAGATCGCCGAAGTGAAATAGGGGCCGGCGTCGCGCTCCGAGTAAGTGATGAGCGGCAGATCGCTGACTTTCACATCCTCCAGTTCCTTCGGGTACGGCACCTGCCGGATCGGCGGTTCCTTCAGCGCAGTGCCGAGCGTCGTGAGTTGGTGCCATTTGCGGCAGAAGTCCGTTGGCTTGATGCCCAGGATTTGCGCCAGACGCGCGCGGTTGCTGTAAACCGACGTAAGAACAGGAAAGCGTGAGCCCGACACTTTTTCGAACAGCAACGGCTTGTCGTGCTTCTTCTGCACGAGATCGGTGATGGCGGCAAGCTGATGTTTGGCCTGCACCTCGCGCTTCACCGTTAGAAGTTGGCCTTGGGATTGGAGAGATTTCATGAACTCGCGCATCGCAACCTTCCTTCCGACCGATATGGCCCCTACTTAGTAAACGCCGACAGGCCGATCATCCGTTCCACGGCGAAGATCAGCAGGATCGAAAACAGGATAGTAATGGTCGATACCGCCGCGATCAGCGGTTCGAACTGCCATTGCAGATAAAAGAAGATTTCGACTGGCAGCGGGGCGAATTCTGGAGTCGAAAGAAAGATCGAGAGGGGATAGTTGTTCCAGGACACGATGAAGCTCAGCAAAGCACCGCCAGCGACGCCCATGCGCACCTGGGGAAATGTGATCTTAAAAAATGCTTTCACCGGGTGCTCGCCCAGCATAATTGCAGCTTCCTCGAGCGATGGATCGGTGTTCTGCAGATTTGCCATGATGGTGCGCAGCGGGAATGGCAGAGAAATGATTATATGCCCGATGGTCAGCGCCAGGAACGAACGGCCTACGCCGATCGTAATCGCCGCCTGATAGATGGCGAGCCCGATGACAACGGTAGGGATTAGCAACGGTGACATCAATAACTGTGTAACAACGCCTTTGCCGCGGAAGGGGTAGCGCACGATCGCTATGGCGGCGCACAACGCGACGCCGGCGGACACGGCCGCCGCGACCGCACCGATCTGGATGCTAAGAAAGAACGCGCGCACGAAGTTTTCGGCGGCGAAGGCGCGCCGGTACCACTCTAGCGTAAAGCCTTCCGGCGGAAAGACGACATGCCTGGGATTGAAAGACGACGCGACGATCACAACGATCGGCGCGATCATCACCGCAATCCAGAACAGACCGAAAATCGCGAGCGTTATGCGAGTGGGGCTGCGGAAGCCGGAGTCTGCGTACATGGTCAGCGCCCTTCCGCGGCGCGTTTAAGCGCCAGCGTTACGACAGCGAGGGAGATCAGTGTCGCGCCGAGCAGGATGAAGCTCATCGCCGACGCGAAGGCGACGTTGCCGGTAACGTTGGCGGTCCGGTAGATCAGCATGCCAAGCATCGGTACCTTGCCGCCGCCCAGAAGCTGTGGAATGGCGAAGGATGCGATCGAAATGCAAAAGATCAGCACGAAGCCGCTAAGCACGCCGGGCAAAGTCGCAGGGAAGACGACGCGGCGAAACACGTAGGGTCCGCTCGCCCCCAGCGAATAGGCCGCTTCGACTTGGCGCTGGTCGATTTGTTCAATGACGCCGATCATCGCGATGACGAAGAACGGAATAGCGAGATAGGTGAGGCCGATGACGACGCCAGTTTCGTTGTAGAGAAGCTGGAGCGCGGGCAGGCCGATCATCCCAGCCAAGGTTACGACAGGTCCGTTGTCGAACAGCAGCAGCATCACGCCGAAGACGCGGATGACAGTGTTGAGCCAGAGCGGGCAAACGATCGCCGCGATCAGGATCGCCTTGATCTTCTGGTTGCGCGTCTGCGCCACGAAGAAGGCGAGCGGATAGCCGATCAGAACGGCAAACAGGCACGAGAGCAGCGACACGCGCACCGTCGTCCACAGGATCCGCTCAAGATAGAATGAATCGCCAAGGAAGCGCGTGTAGTTCTCCCCGGTCATGACGCCGAGGAAGGTCGGCTGCTGGCCGGGGGGCGTCACGCTGAACTGAGCCAGCCACGCGAGCGGGAAGCCGAACAATCCTATCAGGATGAGGCCGGAGGGCAGAAGCAGCAGCCAATGCGGCCCGATCGCAGGCAGGAATCGTCGAGGCGGTTCGGCGGTCGCGGGGCCGGATGCGGGCGCGGTCATTGAACCGCCTTGGGAACAAGGCAGCCGCCGTCGAAGCGAACATGCGCGAACTCGCTGCCCTCCAACGGGATCCGGCTGTCGAGGAACACGTCGCTGCCGTTGTCGAGTACGAGTTGGTAGCGATAGACGTTGCCCAGGAACAGGAACTCCACGATTCGCGCGCGCATGGCGCCTGCTTCGCCCGGCGAAACGAGGGAGACCTCCTCCGGACGCACGGCCAGAAGGGCGCGTCCGCCGCGCGCAATCGCATCTCTGCGGCGCAGCCTGGAAACGTGGACTTCGATCCCGTCGGCCATGCGCAGCCGCGCGACGCCGTCGGCATTCGCGCCGTCGAGAACCGTGTCAAGGAAAGTCGCTTTTCCGATGAAGCGCGCGACAAATTCGGTACGCGGCTCGAAATAGATCTCGTGCGGGGTGCCGTGCTGCTCAATCTGTCCCAGATTCATGACGACAACCTGATCGGACAGCGACAGCGCCTCGTCCTGATCGTGGGTGACGTAGATCGTCGTCTGGGCGATACTGCGCTGAAGATGTTTTAGCTCGAGGCGCATGTCCTCGCGTAACTGGCGATCCAGATTGCTCAGCGGTTCGTCGAGCAACAACAGTGGTGGATTGATGACCAGCGCCCGGGCCAGCGCCACGCGCTGCTGCTGGCCGCCGGACAGTTCGCGCGGCGTTCGCTGCGCGAGGCCGCCTAGGTGCAGGCGTTCTATGGCGGCGCCGACGCGGGTCATGATCTCCGCTTCCGGCACTTTACGGACGCGCAGGCCGAACGCGACGTTCTCAAACACATTCATGTGCGGCCAAAGCGCGTAGCTTTGGAACACCATGCCGATTCCGCGATGGCGCGGCGACACGTTGGTCATGTCTTTGCCGTCGATTTGGACCGAGCCGCTGTCGGCTTTGAGAAAGCCGAGCACGATGCGCAGCGTGGTCGTCTTGCCGCAGCCGCTATGCCCGAGGAGCGATACGAACTGATTGCGCTTGATGTCGAGCGACACGCCTTTTAGGACGCGGACGGTGCCATATCGCTTCTCGAGATTGCGGATGGAGACGAAGGCTTCGGACATTGATGAGATCCAAAACGTGGGGAGTGTTCGCGGGACGTGTCTACATGCCGACCGCGGTCAGCAGCCGACGCTTCGGGAGGGAAGCGTCGGCCGAGCCCGACTTCAACGGAACACAACTTCCTTATTCCAGCGCTCTTCCCAGACACGATTGTTGGCGTCGATGTATTCCCAGTCGACGTTGATCAGGCTTTCGATAGCGTCCTTGCCGTGCGGCACGCGCGCAGCGACGTCGGGCTCGAGAACGAGCTTCGAATTCGCCGAACCGTAGTTCATGATCTTGGCGAGATTCGCCGCGATCTCAGGGCTCAGCAGATAGTTGACCAGCTTCATCGACAGCTCCGTGTTGGGCCGCCCCGCGACGACCTGAAGCGTGCCGATCAGCGCGAATCCGCCTGGTTTCGGATTCACAAACTTCACCGGCAGGTTCTGGTCCGTCGCGAGCCAATTGGCGCGACCGTTGGTACAGGTGGAGGCCCAGACCTGACCGGTGCGGAATAGCGTCGAGAGATCGCCCCAATTCTCGTAGTACTTGGCGACGCTCGGCGCGAGTTCGGACATCTTCTTGAAACCGGCGTCGGGTCGGCGCTCATCGCCGCCATTCAGCTTAGCCATCGTCACCAACAGGCTAATAGAATCGACGCGATAGCTTCGGATGCTGACGCGGCCCTTCAGATCGTTTCGCCACAAATCGGACCAGTTCTCGATAGGGCCCGTTCGGCCGGGCAGGTAGCAGACGCCGAAACTCCCATAGAACAGACCAACCTGATAGGGATCCATCATCGCGACGGGGTAGAGGTCCGCCATATTCGGAATCTTCGACTTGTCGAGTGGAACTAGAAGCTTCTCCTTCTGCATCTGGTAGGAGTAGACGGGATCCGTGATTAGAACGTCGACCTCCTTGTTGCGCGCCATGGCCACCGTCGGCGCGCCGAGGCCCGCCACGATGTTGACGCGCACGTTATTCTCGCGTTCGAATTTCGGTAGATGCGGCTCGAACACGGCCTTCATCGGGCCAAGCTCCGTGGCGTTCATAGTGATCGTCGTTTGCGCGATGGCGGTGCTGGAAATTTGGCACGCGACGAGTGCCGCGACGGCGAGGCTCCCTTGTATGCGCATTTCTTTCCTCCTTGCCTGATTGGTTAGCTGACGTGACTCACGAAACGTTACCGGATGTATCCGTTGCGTGTGCGGCGCTTTCAAACGCTGCGAGAAACTGGTCGTTATCCTCCTTGCAGCCGATGCTGACGCGCAGCCATGTCGCGAAGCTCCCACCCCATGGTTTGACAATCACTCCATGGCGAAGCAGCGCTTGGGCCATGGCGGCAGCAGGACGTTTAGCATCGAAAAAAACAAAATTCGCCCGGCTCGCTGCCGGTTCATGTCCCATTGCGGCAAGCGCGCGAGAAACGCGCGCGCGCTCTGCGGTCGTGAGTGCGACGACTTTCGCCACAGCGGCTTGGTCCGACCATGCGGCACGTGCGGCGATCTGGGCGAGGCGATTGACGTTGAATGCCGATCGCACGAGATCAAGATGCCGCGCGAAAGCGGCTTCAGAAGCAATGCCGTAGCCTACACGCAGTCCCGCAAGACCATATGCTTTCGAGAAGGTTCGCAGGACGAGATAGTGTTTGCGCATCCCATCGAGCATCGGGATGCTTTCGGGATAATCGCCCCCGCGGGCATATTCGTAATATGCCTCGTCCGCGACTATCACGGTATCTGTATGGGCGGCCGAACAGATTGCCTCGAACTCCGTGGCTGGAATCGCATTGCCGGTCGGATTGTTCGGATTACAGAGAAACAGAAGCTTCGTCTTGGGGGTCAACGCCGAAATCGTGGCCGCCGTGTCGAGTGAGAGATCCGGCTTGCGCGGTACGTCGACGATTGCCGCACCCATCACGATCGCATTGTCGCGATAGACCGAAAAAGTCGGCGAAGAAAGGACGACCTCGTCGCCCGGATTGATGAAACAGCGGCAGGCGAACGCGAGGATGTCTTCCGACCCGTTGCCGAATATCAAGCGGTCGGGCGCTATTCCAAGCGTCCGCGCAATGTCTTCGCGCAAATCCTTGCAGTTGGGGTCAGGATAATATTCGAGCGGCGCTGCCTCCAGCAACGCGTCCCTTACTCGCGGGCTGGGCCCGTATGGGTTTTCGTTGCTGCCGAGTTTGGCGATACGGGGCGGCGCATAAAGGCGATGTATTTCCTCGACGCCGAGGCCGGCATTGTACGGCACAAGTGTCGTGACCGCGTCGCGATACGGTACGCGCCTTTCGGTCTTATCGACGGCTCTTTCTTTAATCGGAACCACGTGCCCCGCTGCCCTGTTAAAATCATTGGCGTCATGAAGTCAGATATTGCCGTCTCTGTCAATCAGTGTTATATACTAGTATAGGTAAAAGAGTTGAGGCTCATGGAACCACTTTACAGATTCGCGGTTAGCGAAGTGCCTGTGTTGGTAAGCGTTCCGCATGCGGGCATATATATTCCCGCCGCAATCGCATCGACAATGACGCCGGAAGCGCTTCGAGTCGAGGATACCGACTGGTTCGTCGATACTCTTTACAATGTCGCCGCGTCGCTCGGTATCGGACTGTTGACCGCGACGCATTCGCGTTATGTCATCGACCTCAACCGCGCGCCGGATAATGTCTCGCTCTATCCTGGAAAGAGCGTCACCGAGCTGGTTCCGACCACGACATTTGCGAACGAACCGATTTATCAACCAGGCCAGATCCCGAACGCGAATGAGATTGCGAACCGCATCAAGCTTTACTGGGAGCCCTATCACCAGGCGCTTCGGCACGAGTTGGATCGGTTGACGGCGAAGTTCGGTGTTGCGGTGCTGTGGGACGGCCATTCGATACGTAGTGTTGTGCCGAGATTCTTTAGCGGCGTCTTGACCGACATGAACTTCGGGACGGCTAAGGGGGCTGCTGCAGGCGTGTCGCTCGTAGCCGCAGTTCGAAGCGCTGCAAGCTCGGCCGGAAGCCTCAGCGCCGTCTGGGACAGCCGCTTCATCGGTGGTTACATTACGCGGACCTACGGCAAGCCGGCTGCGGGTATTCACGCCATTCAGCTCGAGATGACATGGCGGAGCTACATGGTGGAGCAGGCGCCGTATGCGCTCGCGCCGGACCGAGCCGCCAAGGCGCGCGCTTACATCGTCGCCTGCCTGCGTGCCGCTCGCGACTGGGCCTTGGCTGAAAGCAAGGCATAGGGGACTTGTAAATGCCACAACGCATAATTGTCGGGATATCGGGCGCATCGGGCGCGATCTACGGCATTCGACTGTTGCAGATAGCGCGCGCGGCGGGACTGGAGACGCATCTCGTCGTCACCAAGACGGCAGCGCAGACAATCGCTTGCGAGACCGACTATACGTTGAAGGCCGTTCACGAGATGGCGGATGTCGTACACGCTGCGACCGATCTCGGCGCTGCGATCTCGTCCGGATCATTCCGGACGATCGGAATGATCGTAGCTCCATGCTCAATGCGCTCGTTATCGGAGATCGCCTATGGAAATACGGGCGGCTTGTTGACGCGTGCGGCTGACGTGCAACTCAAGGAGCGCCGCCGTGTCGTGTTGATTGCTCGCGAGGCCCCCTTAAGTCTCAGCCATCTTCGCGCAATGATACAGGCAACGGAGGCCGGCGCGATCGTACTTCCGCCCGTACCGGCTTTCTATAATCGGCCGAAAACTCTCGACGACATTGTCGATCATACAGTCGGCCGAGCGCTCGATCTTTTTGATGTCGAGAGCGGCATCGTAAAGCGTTGGAAAGACTCTTCAGTCAGTTGAGGCGGCCTCTTATGAAATAGGCCGACAGCTTTGACAACGTCGTGTCATGCGAGCCATTGCAGCCCCTCGTCGGGATTGTGCGCGCTGAGTCAAGCATCAATATCCGAACTAACTTTCACGAGGCAATCAAACACGAGACGGAATCAAGGCATACTTTGATTCGAGGCGATCATGGATCATGAGTAAGCGTCGTCTCCGTCACACGGTTGCCGAGGTCGCGCTCCAGCGCCACGGCAGCAGCTCGGCGATGCGTTTGATCGGGTGACCCTGCGCGAGGCGCGCGAGGATGTCGCCAAGGTAGGCGAACGG
>JBILXZ010000051.1:0-18262 GCA_044378015.1 Tagaea sp. | reverse complement strand
GCGCTGCGGGCGCTCAGGTCGGCCAATGGTCGAATTCCACCCGGTTGCCCGATCCGCTCGGCGCGCTCTGGGTGTCGTGGGGCCCGGCGGGCAATCCGCAGCGCCTCAAGGAATGGAACAGCGCGGAAGCGTTCAACGCTGCGGGACGTGCCCTGGAGTCCGAAACCGATCTCGGCAAGCGCCGGGCCTTGTTCGCAAACATGCTAGATGCCTGGGAGGACGAATGCCCCGGCACAATCCTCTACCAGCCGCTGGAAACCTACGGGGTGCGCAAGAATATCCGCTGGCGCCCCTACACCTTCTTCTTCATGGATCTTCGTCCCGACAATCTGGGCTTCGCCTGATGGCACGCGTCGTCGTTTTCGTGTGCGACGGCTTGCGGCCCGACCGCATCGTCCCGTCGCGCATGCCGAACCTTTCCGCCCTGCGCGATCGAGGCGTGTGGTTCCGCAACTCGCGCACCGTTTTTCCGAGCGAAACGCGCGTGGCCGCAGCCTCGTTCGTGACCGGCAGCCAGCCGGGCATGCACGGCATCGTCGCGAACGACTTTTTCGACCCCGCATTGTTTCCGGGACGCGCGCTGGCGACGGCCGACGCGGGCGATCTTGCGCGCATCGCCGAGCTGCGCGGACGACTGCTCGCAACGCCTACCCTTGCCGAACGCATCGCAGCCGTCGGCAAACGCTACGCCGCCGTTTCGACCGCGTCGCCCGGCACGAGCCGAATCCTCGCCGACGGCGCGATGCGGGGCGATGCGGCCTTCTGGAGCATCCATCCGGACCTCCAGTATCCGGCTAGCCTGGCCGCCGAGATCGCCGATGCTTGCGGCCCGGTCCCGGCGCCCGCACTCCCGCGCAGCGACACGATCGCCTATGCCGCGCGCGCCATGTGCGAACATGTCTTGCCGAAGTCAAATCCGGACCTCGCCGTGTTCTGGGCGAACGAGCCCGATACGTCCTACCATTATTGCGGCATCGGCTCGCCCGAAGCCGCGGCGGCCGAAGCCGCCGTCGACGACGCGTTGGGCAAGGTGATCGAGGCGGCCGGCGATGCGGTCGTCATCGTGCTGTCCGACCACGGCCACATCACCGGCAGCAGCAAGATCGACGTGCTCGAACTGATTCGCGCCGGCGGCTTCAAGATCGCCGACGGGCCGCCTGCCGACGGCGAATTCCTCGTGATTCCCGGCTCCGCGTCTTTCGTCTACGCCCGCGGATCCGTCACCGAGCGCGATGCGCTGGCACGGTGGCTCGCCCGAGAGCCATGGTGCGACGCGGTATTCGCGCGCGGTGCGGGCCTTGCCGAACTCGGCATCGACGGGCCGGGCGCACCCGATCTCGTCTTCACGCTCGCCGCCAGCGACGAAACGGACACGCACGGAAATCGCGGCACATGCCTGTTCGATGCCGATCTGCCGCTTGGCGGCGGCATCCATGGCGGTTTGCATCCGCGCGAACTTGCCAACGTGCTCGTGGTGTCGGGCGGTCCGTTCCGGCGCGGCGCGGTGTGCGAGGCGCCCGCTGGATTGGTCGACGCGGCACCGACCGTTGCCTATCTGCTGGGGCTCGATGCGACCGGCTTTGCCGGGCGCATTCTGGTCGAAGCGATCGGCGGTCCGGAGCCCGTTTGGCAAAACCTTGAAACGCCTCTCGCCGCAGGCCGAGGCAGCCGCGCGCTGCAACGAACGAAATGCGAGAACGTCGCTTACATCGACGGACTGACGCCGACGAATCTCGAGAAGGAGCGCGCGTGACAGGTATATCCGTCGACAAAGTCGCGAAGCGATTCGGCGACGTCGCAGCCTTGAAAGGCGTTGGGCTCGATGTCGCTCCGGGCGAATTCGTGTCGCTTGTCGGACCCTCCGGCTGCGGCAAGACCACGCTCATGCGGATCATCGCCGGGCTTGAAACGGCCGACACGGGCACCGTTCGCATCGGGGAGCGCGACGTGACGAGCCTGCGCGCCGCCGACCGCGACGTCGCGATGGTGTTCCAGTCCTACGCGCTCTACCCGCATTTGACGGCGCGCCAGAACATGGCCGTCCCGCTCGCGATGCGACGTTTGAACGGCTGGCAGCGTCTTCCCCTCGTCGGCTCCTTCTTGGCCGGAACGCGAAACATCGTCGCCACGATCGCCGACGAAATCGTGCGGACGGCCCAGATGCTGTCGATCGAGACGTTGCTGGACCGGCGGCCGGGGCAGCTTTCCGGCGGCCAACGCCAGCGCGTGGCGCTCGGCCGCGCGATCGTGCGTCGTCCGAAGGCATTCCTGCTCGACGAACCGCTTTCGAATCTCGATGCGTCCTTGCGCGTGCAAACGCGAAAGGAGATCGTCGAACTGCATCGGCGCGTGGGCGCTTCGACCGTCTACGTCACGCACGACCAGACCGAAGCGATGACGATGTCGGATCGCGTCGCGGTCATGATGGCCGGCGAAATTCTCCAGATCGATACGCCGGAGCGGATCTACGGCGACCCTGCCGACCTCCGCGTGGCTGCCTTCGTAGGTTCGCCGAGCATCAACGTTTTCGACGCTGCGGTCGAAACGGGCGGACGTGTCGCGGTCGACGGTTTTTCCCCCGGCCTTGCGACGCGCGCGTCGGGAAAAGTCGTCTTCGCCGTTCGTCCGGAAGATCTGGCGCCAGATCCCAAAGCGGGAATGCCCGCGCGTATCGAGCATATCGAATTCCTCGGCGAGTCGCTGCTGCTGCATGCCCGCCACGCAGGTACGGGTGCGGCAATGATCGCGCGTCTCGATGGACGCGCACGCGGCATGTTCGCCGTGGGCGCCGAGCTTCTCCTGCGGCCCGATCCCGCGCGCGCATTCCTTTTCGAGACCGGCGGCAAGCGCCTGCGCGCCGAGCGGATGGCGCGAGCCGAAGCGGAGCCGGTCCATGGCTGACGTCGCGATCCGCCGGGTGGCGAGCGCGGCCGCGTCGCGCGCGCCGATCGGCGAGGCAGCAGCGGCGTGGCTGCTGTCAGCACCCGCGATCGTCGCATTCGTGCTGATGCTGCTGGTGCCGACCCTCGCCGTCTGCTTGCTGGCGCTGACCGATTTCGAACTCGGCGTGCCGACGTTCCGATTCGTCGGACTCGACAATTTCGCCGAGCTGATGCGCGACCGGAACTTCGCGATCCCCGTTCGAAACACGGCGATTTTCGTGGCTCTGGTGACGCCGCTTTCGATCCTTTCCGGGCTGGCTTTGGCTTTGCTGATCGAAGCGAGTCCGCGCGGCCGAACGTTCTTCCGCGCAGCTTTCTTTCTGCCGGTCGTGTCGCTGATGGTGGCCATGGCGACGGCTTGGCAATACCTGCTCCATCCGACGATCGGGCCGGTCAACGCCATCCTGCGCGATCTCGGGCTTGCAACGCCGAACTGGCTGGGATCGAGCGAGTGGGCGCTCCTGTCCATCGGCCTCATATCGATCTGGGAAAACGCCGGCTTCAACATGGTGCTGATCATGGCGGGGCTGACGGCCATCCCGCGCGAACTCTACGCGGCCGCCGAAATCGACGGCGCCAAATCGGCATGGGCGAGGCTGCGCCTTGTCACGTGGCCGCTGCTGGGGCCCACGATGCTGTTCGTGGTGCTCATCACGACCATCCGCGCAATTCGCACCTTCGACACCGTCGCCGCCCTTACCCAAGGCGGACCGAACAAAGCCTCCGAGCTCATCGTCTACACGATCTATCGCGAGGGCTTCACGTATCTGCGCATGGGCTACGCGTCGGCGATGACCGTCGTGTTTCTGGCGGTGGTGCTGGTGCTCATGGCCCTGCAGACGCGCCTCATCGAACGGCGGACGCATTATGGCTGAGCGCGTTTCCGACGCCCTGAAAAGCTGGCTGCGCGATGCCCCGCGCTTGGCTCTGCTCGTCGCTCTGGCCGCGGCTTTTCTGCTGCCCTACGCCTGGATGCTCGCCGTGTCGGTCAAGCCGAAGTCGGAAGTGTTCTCGGCCGCCTTGTCGCTTTGGCCGGAGACCTGGCATGCGGCGGAGAATTACGGACTTGTGCTGCGGGAGGTTCCGGTTCTGCGCTACCTGTGGAACGGCGCGGTCGTCTGCGCGCTGATTCTGGCTTTCCAGCTCGCCTTCGCGCTGCCTGCGGGCTATGCGCTAGCAAAGCTCCGGTTTCGCGGCAGTCGCACGCTTTTCGCGTTCGTGATGCTGGGGCTTCTGGTTCCCGCCCACGTGCCCGCGATCGCGCTCTACATCGCGTTCGCCAATGCGAAGCTGCTGAACACCTATACGGCACTTGTGGCGCCCTTCACGATTTCGGTCTTCGCCATCTTTCTTTTCCGCCAGTTCTTCAAGGCGCTGCCCGATGATCTGATCAACGCCGCACGCATCGACGGCATGAGCGAAGCGTCGATCGTCTGGCGCGTCGCCGTGCCCAATGCTTGGCCCGCCGCGACGGCATTCGCGATCTTCTCCGTCGTCGCGCATTGGAGCGATCTTTTCTGGCCGCTCATCGTGGTCACCAAAGGCGATCTCTACACGCCCGCTTTGGGCGTGCTGCGATTCCACTCCCAGGAAGCGGGCGACGATTACGGCGCCTTGATGGCCGCCGCCACGCTCACCATGGCGCCGCTTGTCGCGGCGTTTCTCTTTGCCCAGCGCCGGTTCATCGAAGGCATCACGATGACCGGAATCAAGGGCTGAACCCTCGCCCCAACGCCCCGGGGACGACGGGGCACCGCGAACAGGAGAATGCAAATGGCCGAAACTTTCCACACGATGAACCGCCGGTCGGCGATCGGACTGATCGCCGGCGGAGCCGCCGCGCTGGCGGCTCCTGCCGTCCGGGCCCAGAGTGCCGTCGCGATCAACGTGCACTACTCGATGCCGGCGATCTTCAAGCCGGCCCAGGACGCCGTGCTCGAGGAATTCTCGAAGCGCTTCCCCAACATCCGCGCCACCTATCTCAATCCGACGCCGAACTACGAAGACGGGGCGCAGCTCGTGCTGCGCGGCGCGGCGACCGGCGACCTGCCGGACGTGACTTTCCAGGGACTCAACCGTCTGCGGCTGTTCGCCGAACGCGGCATCGCGGTCGATCTGCGGCCGCTGCTCGCCCGCGAAGGCGATCCGGCGAAGCTCGGATACTCGCCCGCCCTGCTCGGCCTCGGGTTCCACGGCCGCATGCAGGCCGGTCTCGCCTTCGCCACCTCGAACCCGATCTCCTACTACAACGTCGATCTGTTCCGGCGCGCCGGTCTCGACCCGGCGCGCTTCCCGACGAACTGGGACGACGCGATCGCCGCTGCGCGCCGCATCCGCGCCATCGGCGACGGCATCGACGGCATGTTCTACCGCTGGCCCGGCGACGATTGGATGTTCTCGGCGTTGCTCTACGGCCACGGCGGCCGCATGCTGAACGAGCAGGAAAGCGACGTCGCCTTCAACGGCCCCGAAGGGCTCGCGGCACTCAGGTTGCTCGACCGCATGGTCAAGGAAACCGGCATGCCCAACTATGCGGGCACGGCCGATCTCCAGGCCTTCGCCGCCGGCAAGCTCGGCATGATGTTCCGCACGACGGCGCAGGTGCGCGGCATCGCCGACTCCGTCGGCAGCAACTTCACGCTCCAGACGACCGTCATGCCTGTCATCGACGCGCAAAAAGGCCGTCTGCCGACCGGCGGTGCCGGTGCCATGATCGTGGCGAAGGACCCGGCCAAACAGGCTGCGGCTTGGGAGTTCGTCAAGTTCGCGACGTCGGCAGTCGGGACGTCGCTGATGGTTCGCAACACCGGCTACGTACCGTGCAACCAATTCGCGATCGACGACCCGCAGTATCTGGGCGAATTCTATCGCGCCAACCCGCTGTTCCAAGCGGCGACCAAGCAGGTGCATCTGATGATCCCATGGTACGCCTTCCCGGGTGCGAACTCGGTGCGCGTGACGACGGTGATGGTCGATCACCTTGCGCGGATCGCCGAGCAGAAGGCGACGCCCGAACAAGTGCTGGCCGACATGGCGACAGACGTGCGTCGCCTGATCCCGCGCGGCTGACAGGCGAAGCGACGTTGGATAGACGGCGGCCTCGCGCAGCGCGGGAGCCGCCGTCATTTCCCCTTTGGAGGAGACGATGGTTTTTCGCGTAGCCCAGATTTCCGACACCCATCTTTCGCCGGTGCATCCGCATTTCGTCGGCAACTTCGAACGGATCGCGGCCGATCTGCGGCGACTTGCGCCGGATCTCGTCGTCAACACCGGCGATCTGACGGTCGACGGTGCGGATCGCGCCGACGATCTGGCGATGGCGCGCAGCCTGCACGACGCGATCGGGCTGCCCTGGCATGCCGTTCCCGGCAACCACGATGTCGGCGACGATCCGCTGCCGACTGCCCGCCAGCCTGCAAATGCGGAGCGGCTCGCCCGTTATGCGGAGATCGTGGGCAACGACTCGTTTGTCGTGGATGCGCCGGGCTGGCGCCTCATCGGCATCAACAGCCTCGTTTTGGGCTCGGACCTGCCGGCGGCGGCCAATCAGCTTGCGATGCTGCGCGATGCGGCGAACGAAGCGGGCGACCGAGCGATCGCCTTGTTTCTGCACAAGCCTCTCTATCTGGGCGGCGAGGATCCCGACGGCACGTATTGGCGCGTGCGCAATGTCGGGCGCAGCGCGCTGATGGGGGCCTTCGGTACGCGGCGCCCGGCACTCGTTGCTTCGGGCCACATGCACCAGTACAGGCGCCTTCAGCACGACGGCATGACGCATCTATGGGCGCCGTCCGCAGCATTCGTCGTTGGCGACGGATACCAGCAGCGGATGGGAACCAAGTTGGTCGGCTACGTGGCGCACGAATTCCGCGCCGACGGCAGCTTCGACAGCGCGCTCGTCACTGTCGACGGCCTTGCGCTCGACGACATCGTGGACCTGCCGGAAATTTACGGCCCGCAAAAACCGGTCCATGCCGGGGAAGTCGGCGCCTGAAGCGCCCAGCGTCCATGATCCATACCGACCGAAGAAGCCGGCATACGGTTCGAGAAAAGAAGCTCGCCGACCGGTTTCCCGGCGGCGGGATTCCAACCCCGCGAGGCGATGCCTCGCGCTCCAGTCCCCCAGTTCCTTAGACCCGAAGTTCAATTCTCCTATGGCGTGCCGCAGTCGCTGCAAATGAGAACCTTTGGATCGAAGCCGCGGAAGAACCCCAGTTGTTGTAGATTCATGAGAGATTACGTATTTCCTCCAGATACTGAAGCTTCTTGGCGCCTCGCACCCAGCATTCAGCCGTTCTCGACGACGAAAATCAACGACGAGCGGTAGCCAAATTTCCGCTATCGGAGCCGCGCCACGCCGAATTCGGCGGCGATCCGGTCGAGTTCGGCGCGCAGGGGCTGCGCCAGCGCAATACCGCCTACGTCGGCGGCAGCGCGTCTCGCGGCTCGGCCCTCGCCGGGGATGCGAACCGAATCGTGGCCAGGCAACGGCGTCGATGCCTTGAGCGTGCCGAACGCCTGTCGGCAATGCGCCTCGAATGCTGCCGTCCCGACGAACGCTGAGACGTCGATAGCGGCGACGAACTGGCCCGTATTGGTCGGGCTTTTCGTGTCGTTCGTGAAATCGATAACGTCGGCGCCGAAGGCGGCTCCGTTGAGAACGCCAGCGAGCAGGCCGATCGCAAGCGACAGGCCGTAGCCCTTGGCCCCGCCGATCGGCAGCAGGAACCCTTCGTCGCGTTTGGCGGGATCGGTCAGCGGCTTGCCGTCGCGGCCGACCATCCAACCTTCCGGCATTCTCTCGCCGCGCTGGGCCAATGTCTTGATCTTGCCCATCGCCGCAACCGTGGTCGCCATATCGAGCACAAACGGGTCCGGCCCGCCGCTCGGAGCTGCGATCGCGATGGGGTTGGTGCCAAGCAAAATTTCGCTGCCGCCGAACGGTGGGACGTGGTTGGCGCTGCCGACGGCTGCGCATAGCCCGATCATATTCGCGGTTGCCTGCGGGCGCACATAGAGTGCGGCCGGCCCGGCGTGATTGCCGCCGCGCACGCCGACCCAGCCGATGCCGGCAACGCCGGCCTTCTGCATGGCAAGATCGCAGGCGAACTTCATGGCGAGATGCCCAAGCCCGTTGTCGCCGTCGACAAGGGCGGTCGCCATCGTCTCCGACACGACGCTGGGCCGCGCGCGCGGATTGCAGCCACCGTCGCGCAGACGGTTGGCATACTGGCGGAGCCGGAAGACGCCGTGCGTGTCGTAGCCCAGCGCGTCCGCCTCGGCCATCAGGCCCGCGACGGTGCGCGCGTCCTTGGGCGGCACGCGCAAGGTCTCAAAAACGGCCGCTACGAAATCTTCGAGCGACCGCCGGGCAACGGCTCCGTCGGCACCCATGGGTCTCAGACTTCGCCGCCGACGACGCGGTCCTTGTGCCAGAAGACGAACCGGCGCTGCATCCACACCACAATCCCGAACAGCAACATGCCGACGAGGCTGAGATAGATGATGAGCGAGAAAACGCGCGGCGTGTTGAGCTGCGTCGAGGCGATGCGAATAAGTTCGCCAAAGCCGCGGCCCCCGCCCAGGAACTCGCCGGTAATCGCACCCGCCATCACGCCAACTGCAGCGATTTTGAGCCCGGTGAAGATCTGCGGCAGGCCGGTCGGCAGTTTCATCTTGACGAGGGTTTGCCAGCGCGTCGCTCCCATCGTCTTGAACAGCATGCGCGCATTCGCGTCGGCCGAATGCAAGCCTGCGGCCGTTCCCACGACAATCGGGAATGTCGCGATGAAGGCGGCAAGCGCCACTTTCGATTCGATGTCGAAGCCGAGCCAGGCGATGAAGATCGGCGCGAAAGCGACTTTCGGCATCGTATCGATCGCGACAAGATAAGGCATGATCGCGCGCTCGCCGAACGCCGTCTCGCCGACCAGGACGCCCAACGAGAAGCCGATGGCAACCGCGAGCGCAAAGCCGTAGGCGACCGCGCGCAGCGTGGTCCACAGGGCCGCGAGCATGTATTCGCCGCCGATCAGATTGCGCCCGACGACGACGATGTCTTTGAGCGTCTCGCGCGGCGTCGGCAGAATGATCGGCGAAACGAGGCCGAGCAGCGTAACAAGTTCCCAAAGCCCGATGAACACGGCGAACACAAAGGCCATCGCAACGGCGCGCGGGACACGGTCGAACCAAGCGACGTGTTCGACCCAGATCGTTTCGGCGTCGGCGCCTTGCTGAGCCGGATTTGCGGGCGCGGTCAAATGAAGGCCTCCTTATCGAGACGACTGCGAATCCGCTCGACCAGCGCGCCGAATTTCGGCGTCGTGATCATCTCGAGCGTACGCGGACGCGGCAGGTCGATTACGACTTGTTCCGCTATGCGGCCGGGCCGAGGTTTCATCACGTAGACGACATCCGAGAGGATGACCGCCTCGGGAATAGAATGCGTCACGAGGAACGCGGTCGCATCGCGCGATGCGCAGATGCGTTGCAGCTCCATGTTCATGAAGTCGCGCGTCAACTCGTCGAGCGCGCTGAACGGTTCGTCGAGCAGCAGCACGGCCGGCTCGGTGATGAGCATGCGGCAGATCGCAGCTCGCTGCGCCATGCCGCCCGAAAGCTCGCCCGGGTAGGCCTTATCGAATCCTTTGAGCCCGACAAGTTCGAGGAGCGCGCGGGCCGGATCGTGGGCGGCAAGCGCCGCCTTTTTGCCGTCGCGGATCTCGATCGGCAGCACGATATTCTCGATCGTCGTGCGCCATGGAAAGAGCGTGGCCTGCTGGAACATCATGCCGATGTCCCGACGCGGGCCGGTGACGGGCCGTCCTTGGAGGACGACCCGCCCGGTCGATGGCGGAACCAACCCCGCCATTATCTTCAGCAAAGTCGATTTGCCGCAGCCGCTGGAGCCGATGACGGACGAGAAACTGCCTCTCCGAAGCGTGAGGTCGATCCCCTGGAGCGCGTGGGTCGCGTTCCTTGCATAGGTCTTCCCAATGCCGGAAAGCTGGTAGACGATCTCGGCCGATTGCACCGGCACAGACGCGAGGGCTGCGACACTCGACATCAGCGGATCCCGGCGTTCCACGCCGCCACGAACTGGTTCGTGTAGGCCGCGCTGAGATCGGGCAGCGGCGCTTTCAGATCGCCGGTAGCCTGCAGGTTCTTGTGCCACTCTTCCCACGTCTCAGGCGGCTGGTAGCCAAAGCCCTTGGAGCGGTCGATGGGGATCGTCTTGGCCGAAACCGCGTCGAACAAAGCTGCGGCGAAGGCGCCGTCCTCGCTCTCCTGCGGCATGCCCGCCTTCAGATGCGCCAGTACGCGCGCCCGGTTTGCCGGATTGAGTGAAAACGCGTGCGCGCGCGCGACGGCGCGACCGAATTTCGTCACGAGATCCGGGTTGTTGCGAACCGTGGCGCCCATCGTCGCGATACCGTTTCCGAACAGGGTCAGGTACTCAGCCGGCGTGATGTCGCGCACCTTCATGCCGCGATTGTTCAAGATCGCCATGTCTGCGGTGGAGGCCGAGTAGGCCTGAATGTCGTTTCGCGTGAAGCCCGCCGTTGCCGGACCGCCGTCGCCGACCGTAAGGAACTTGTAGTCCGTGTTTTCGACGAGGCCAGCGCCGCGCAGCACGTTGCGCGCGAAGCCGACTTCCGCACCGTCGGCCGTGCCCGTGCCGATCGTCCGGCCTTTGAGGTCGGCCGGCTTCTGGTAGGGCGCGCCGTCGCGCACGACGATGCCGAAATTTGTGCGCGTCGACACGTTGTAGATGAACATCACATCGACGCCGCGCGCGCGCGCGGAGAGAACGGGGCTGGGGCCTGGACGGCCGAACTGCGCCTGGCCCGACGAGAGCGCTTGCAGCACAGGACCGGAGCCGTTGATCGATTCGACGCGGACATTGAGGCCTTCTTCCCGGAAAAAGCCTTCGCCGATCGCGACATAGATCGGGAACGAGTTTATCGCCGACGGGCTCGGCTGGACGAAGGTGACGTTCTGGACTTGGGCGCGCGCATCGCGGGCGCCAAGTGCCACTGCGGCGACGGTGGCGAGCGAGCCTGCGATGACAGCGCGGCGTCCGGTGCGGGAAAATGTCGAGACACTCATGATGGTTCCTCTCCTCTTTTTTGCTTTTGATTTCGTCCGGGCCATTTCGCGGTCCGGCGACTTTTACGCGGCGTTACTGGCGGCAGCGGCCGTGGCAAAGCTGTTGGCAAGCGTGCCGATACCCTCGACCTCGCACTCCACGACGTCGCCGTGCTTGAGGAATTGCGGCGGTACCATCGCGTAGCCAACGCCCGAAGGCGTACCGGTCGCGATGACGTCGCCGGGTTCGAGCGTGAGGCCTTCGGACAGCGAGGCGATGAGCGTCGGGATGTCGAAAATCATCGCTGCCGTATTTCCGTCTTGACGCAGGTTGCCGTTGACCTTGAGGCGGATGGCGAGCTTGGTCGGGTCCGGCATCGCGTCGGCCGTAACGATCCATGGACCCATCGGGCACGACCCGTCGAGCCCTTTGCCCTTGAAATACTGGCCGCCGTGGCGGCGCTGGACGTCGCGTGCCGTGACGTCGTTGATGATCGAGTAGCCGTAGACGTGCTCGAAAGCCTTCTCGCGCGGGATATCGCGCCCGGGCTTGCCGACGATCACGGCAAGTTCGACCTCGTAGTCGATCTGCGTCGAGACATGGGTAAACAGCGGCACGACGCTGCCCGGGCCGACAACCGATGTCGAGGGCTTGGTGAAAAACACCGGATGCTCTGTGATGCCCACCTTGATGTTCTGCGCGCGCTCGCCTTCCGCGATATGTTCCGCGTAGTTTCGGCCGACGCAGAACACATTCTTGGTCGGGCGCGGCAGCGGTGCTGCCAGTATCACGGCCTTTGCTGCTACGACCGCAGCCGCCATGCTGCCGGCAGACGCAACAAGCCTTTTTGCCGACGCAAGCGTATCCTCACCACCCTCGATGATCGCCTGGACAGATGCGAATGTTTCGGTCGGCATGCCCGCGAGCCGGGCTGCGGCCTCGAGCCGGAGCGCTCCGCCATCGGGCAAGATGGCAGCACTTTCAAAGCGTTCATCGATACGAATTGTCGCCAAACGCATGCGCACTTCCTCCTGCCGATCCACGCGCCAGTTTGCCCAGCGTCGCTTTAATCCGGAAATTTATCCGAACACCCTAATAGGTATTATAGAAGGTGCATGCCGTGAAGGCGGTTCACTTAACCAATTTCGCGATTGGTGTGCGACTGCCGCATTATCCCAAGCAACGCTTGCCGGCGCCGGTCTGTTCTGAAGACCGGCTCAGTTCCCGCCGAAGCGGCGGCGCAGCGCGCCGACCACCGGCAGCAGAACCGAGCCGGCCACGAGCACGAGCAGGAACGCCGCGATCGGCCGTTCGACGAAAATCTCGAGGCTTCCGAAGGAAAGCAGCAGCGACTGCCGGATCGACGTCTCGAGCAGTTGGGCGAGCACGAGGGCGAGAACGAGCGGCGGGCGCGGAATATCGAACTTGATCATCAGCCAGCCGAGCACGCCGAACACGAGGCACATCCAGACCGTGCCCATATCGAGCGTCGCGGCATAGGCGCCGACGAGCGACAGAACGAGAATGCCCGGCGCCAGAAAAACATAGGGCACGCGCAGCAGCGAGGCGCAGAGCGGCGCCAGCGGCAGGTTGATGACCAGAAGGAAAACGTTGCCCACGAACATGCTGGCGATCAGCCCCCAGACGAGCGTCGCCTCCTGCTGCATCAGCATCGGGCCCGGCCGCACGCCATGCAGCACGAGGGCTGCCAGCAGCACCGCCGTGCTTGCCGAGCCCGGGATGCCAAGTGCGAGCATCGGGATCGTGGCGCCGTGCGCGGAGGCGTTGTTCGCCGCCTCCGCCGCCGCCACGCCGTCGATCGCGCCCTTGCCGAAACGCTCGGGCCGGCGGCTGAATCGCCGCTCGGTGACGTAGGCGAGCATCGAGGCAACCGAAGCACCGGCCCCCGGCATGATGCCGACGAGGAGGCCGATGAAGCCGCCGCGCAGGATCGCGATCCGGCTTTCCGCCCATTCGGCCGCGGTCAGCCACATGTCCTTCAGTCGCGTGCGGATCGGCTGCATGTCGTGCGCGCGCTCGAGCGACGACAGCACTTCGGCAATGCCGAAGACGCCGATCGCGACGGGAATGAAGTCGATCCCCTCGAACAGCGCCGGCTGGTCGAAGGTCAGGCGCGGCGCGCCGGTGACCGGGTCGGCGCCGACCAGTGCTATCATCAGTCCGAGCGTGGCGGCCATCAGTGCACGCACCGGCGAGCCACCGAGGCTCGCGGCCGCCGTGATGCCCAGCACCGCCAGCAGGAAATACTCCGGTGCGTTGAACCGCAGCGCAAACGCGCTCAGCGCCGGTGTGATGAACGCAACGGCGGCGACCGCGCCGACGCCGGCAAGGAACGAACCGATCGCCGCAATGCTGAGTGCCGCCCCTGCCCGCCCGGCCTTCGCCATCTGGTGGCCGTCGACGGCCGTCATCACGCCCGAGGCCTCGCCCGGCACGTTGATCAGCACCGACGTCAGCGTGCCTCCGTACTGGCCGCCATACATGATCCCCGCAAGCATCATGATCGCGGTCGCCGGATCGAGACCGAAGGTCAGCGGAAGCAGCAGCGCCATGCCGGCCGAGGGGCCGATCCCCGGCAGCGCGCCGATGATCTGCCCAATCAGCACGCCAAGAAAGATGAAGGCGAGGCTCTTGAACGTGAAGACGGTCGTGAAACCCTCCGCCAGCAGGTCGATCGTGCTCATGAAGGGACCCGGGCTTTAGAGGAAGGGGATCGGCGGCAACGCAATCTTGAGCGACCGCACGAAGACGATTTCGATCGTGCCGGCGACGATCGCGGCCGCGGCAGCGCTCGGCACCGCACGCTGGCCGAGCACGACGAGAAGGATGAACAGCATGAAGACGAGCACGGCCGGCACCACGCCGATCAAAGGCATCGCGAGGACGAAGGCGGCCATCGCCGCCGTCGTCAGCGCCACGCGCGCGAAGGCGCCGCGCTCCGGCAGGTCGGTCGTGCCCGAATCGGTGCCGCGGCGAAGCTGCACGAGCAGCGCCGCCGAAAGCGCGATTCCGACACCTGCGATCCAGACAGGGAAAAACCGCGGGCCCGGCGTGATGCCCGCCCAATAGACGAGGTCCGCCGTCCCGAACAGGACGAGTGCGGACAGGACGATCAGGAAGACGGCCGGAACGGCCTCGACCGGTCGCATGGCGACGGACCTCGCTGTTGGGATCGCGTTACTGAGGCTTGGCGAGGCCCACGCTCGTCAGCAACCGTCGAAACGTGTCCTGCTCGCGCTTGAAATAGGCATCGGCTTCGCCGAGGCCGTAGAAGCGGCCAAGCTGGAGCTTGTCCTTGAGCCCGTCCTGCCACGCCTTGGTTTCCGTGGCCTTGCGGAACTTGTCGGCCCACCATGCCGCAACGGCCGGGTCCATGCCCGGCGGGCCGCCAACGCCCCAGAACTGGGTGTAGACGACATCGACGCCCTGCTCGCGCGCCGTCGGCACGTCCTTGTAGCCGTCGTCGCTGCGGCGGCTCTCGGACAGGATCGCCACGGCGCGCGCCTTGCCGGCCTGAATGTGCGGCAGGCCTTCGGACAACGTGCCGAAATAGCCCTCGACATTGCCGCCCAGGAAGGTCGCCAACGCCGCCGAGCCGCTCTCGTGCGGGATATATGTCATCTTGATGCCGGCGGCCTGCTCGATCAGCGCCATCGCAAGATGGTCGTTGCCGCCCGAGGCACCGCCGGCGATGCGCACACGGCTGGGACGCGCCTTGGCGCCCTCGACGAACTCCTTCAGCGACTTGAACGAGCTGTTTGCCGGCACGAGCAGCACGAGCTCGGACTGGATGAAGCCCGCGATCGGCGTGATGCGGTCGATGACCGAGGGCGTCCCCTGCACGATCGGCGTCGTGAACACGGGCGAAGCGAGCGTCAGCAGCGTGTTTTCGTCGCCGCGCTTGCCGAGCACGAAGTTGAAGGCATTGGCGTGGCCCGCACCAGTGCGATTCTGGACCACGATCGGGATGTCGACCAGCTTCTCGTCGGCCATGATCTTGGCGATCGTGCGCATGATCACGTCCGGCGTGCCGCCGGCACCGGCGCCGACGGTGATTTCGACCGGACCTCGGGGTGCACGCATCTCCTGTGCGGTGACCGGTGCAGGGCTCGACATGAAGCCGAGCGACACGACGCCGCACAAGACGAGGGCGGCGAGCGAACGGGGGGGGGTCAGCGTCATCCGTAATCTCCTTTTCGATCGGCCGGTCCGGGGGGAACCGGCATCGTCGTCATGTATCGAGCACCGAAGGATCGAAGAGTTCCTCCGGCGCCACCGCGCGCACGGCAAGGTGTTGCTCGATCGAGTAGCGGCACGCCGCGGCAAGCTCCGCGCGCGCACCTGCAAATCCATAGGGCCAATAATGCGTGCCGAGCGAGGCGAGCGTTCGCTCCATCGACGCGTTGAGCCAGGGTAGGCTCAGCCTGTTGGCCGAGCCGAGCCAGACATCGTTCAAGCGCGCGAGCGCCAGGTCTCGGGCCTTGCCGAACGCGTCGAAAAGAAGCCTCGGCAGTTCGGGATGCCGCGCCGCAAGCGACCGGCGCACGGCGATTACATGCATGATCGGGAAGAAGCCGGTCCGCGCGTAGTAGTCGCGCTCGACGGCCTCGAAATCCGGGAACACCCGTTCGATCCAGGGTTCGCCCGCAAGAAAAGCCTTGGGCGGAGCGGGCGCCAGCAACCCGTCGATCTCGCCGTCCCGCAGCAAATCCTGCAAGGTGCGGCCGTCCGCGATCGGCTCGATCTGCAATTCGGGCGGCGGTGCCAGTGCCAGCCGCTCGCGGCGCACGCCCGCATCGAGCGCGCCGGTGCGCCACCGCATGTCGGTCGCTTTCACGCCGAAATCGTCGGCAAGGATGCCGCGCATCCACAGGGCCGCCGTCATTTGATATTCCGGCACCCCGATGCTGCGGCCGCGAAAATCCGCGAGCGTCGCGATCCCCGACCCTGCGCGACGGAAGAATCCGTTGTGGCGGAAGGCGCGCGACAGGAAGACTGGAATCGCGGTGTATGCAGCGTCGCCGCGCGAGACCTGCAGGAGATGGCTCGACAACGACAATTCGGTCACGTCGAAGCGCGCTTCCTGGACCGCGATCGGAAACAGTTGGCTCGTCGGAAGCACGTGCGTTTCGAGCGCAAAGCCCGGCACGGGCACGATCCCGTCGACGACCGGCATGGCGCGGTCGTGGTCCCAGCAGGCGAGCGTGATTCGGTTTGTCATGTCAGTGCGTGCCGCATCTACAGCCGGGCCGCGCCGTGCGCGGCGGCGCCCCAAGCTGCCGCACGCTCAAGGCGCATTTCGAATCGGATCGTTGCCAGGGCCACGCGCGTTTCCTCCTGCCCGGCAAGCACCGTCGGCGCATCGGTTGTGCCGACGTCGCCGAAATCCACGGTACCCACCCTAGCTTCCAATTGATATGATATAGTGCGCTTCCTGAGAAGAAGGGTCCGCTTACCAATTCAGCAATTGGTGTCAGATGGCAATGTTGTCGCAGATGACGCTTTCCGAGAGGCTTCGGCGCTACATCGTCGACAGCGGCTTCGACCACAATGCCCGCCTGCCGCCCGAACGCGCGCTTTGCAGCACGCTCGGCGTCTCGCGCGGCGAGTTGCGCAAGGCGTTGGCCGATCTCGAAAACGACAGCCTGATCTGGCGCCAAGTCGGGCGCGGGACATTCGTCGGCGCGCGCCCTGTACACAATCTCAACGACGTCGAATATCTCGAAAAGCTTGCGCGCCCGATCAAGGTGATTGAGGCGCGGCTGGCGATCGAGCCCGAACTCGCACGCCTATCGGCGATCCACGGCGCCAAGGCCGATTTCGACGAGATCCGCGCCTGCAGCCGAAAGTGCCAAGAGGCTCGCGATTGGCGGTCCTACGAGGCGTGGGATAACAATTTCCATCTCGCGATCGCGAAGGCGACGCACAACAAGGTGCTGATCCACCTGTTCGAAACGCTCAACGTGGTGCGCCGATCGATCGTCTGGGGCCAGCTTCGGGCATCGACCTTGCCTCCGCGCACACATCCGAGCTTCAGAGAGCACGACGCGATCGTCGCTGCAATTTCCGCGCGTGACGCGTCCGGTGCTGCCGCGCTGATGCGCGAACATCTTGCCTCCGTCCGCGACCGCGTGATCCCCGCGCTTTCCGGTGTTCATCCGGAGAGCGCGGGACTTAGCGGTCAGACGACCTTGACCGTCAGCGTTCCGATGCCGTCGATCGCGGCTTCCATCGTGTCGCCGGCCACCACAGCCGCCACACCCGACGGCGTGCCGGTCATGATGACGTCCCCAGCCGCAAGTTCAAAATAGTCTGACAGGTAGGAGATCATCTCCGGCACCTTCCAGATCATCTGGTTGAGATCGCCGGTCTGCTTGGTTTTGCCGTTGACCTTGAGCTCGACCTTGCCGGCCGCCGGATGGCCGATCTCGGAGGCCGGGACGATCGGCCCCATCGGCGCCGACTTCTCGAATGCCTTGCCGATCTCCCACGGACGGCCCATTTCCTTGGCGATGCCCTGGAGATCGCGGCGTGTCATGTCGAGGCCCACGGCGTAGCCCCAAACATGATCGAGGGCTTTGGCGATCGGGATGTTCGTCCCGCCTTTGGAAAGGGCGACGACCAGCTCGATTTCGTGGTGCACATCCTTCGTCTGCGAGGGGTACGGGAACGTGCCGGAGAAATCAATGTTGTTGGGATTCTTCTGGAAGAAAAACGGCGGCTCGCGGTTCGGATCGTGCCCCATTTCGATCGCGTGCGCAGCATAGTTGCGGCCGATGCAGTAAACGCGGCGGACGGGAAAGAGCTTGTCGGAGCCCTTGATCGGTGCAGCGGCAATCGGCGGCGGATCGATGATGTAGGCAGGCATCGCTTTGGTCTCCTGGTAGTTGAAACAGCGCGAGGGTGTCAGACGGGAATTTCACGATCAAGTCTGAATACCGCGCGACAGAAACCAATTCAGCGATTGGGCACCAGATCTTCTTCGGCGTCCGCTGCCCGCCCCCCCACCGCCGACACCGTCGGCGGCGGGCACTCAATGCCGGTTCAAGCGTGGAAAGTTTGACACGCGACCTGCAGTGTCGGGCTCAGTTCATCGCCTTGACGAGGTTCTCGTCGATTTTGGCGAGGAACGCGTTGGTCGACAGGTACGGCGCATCGGGTGCGATCAGCACGGCGAGGTCCTTGGTCATGAAGCCCTGCTCGACCGTTT
>JBILXZ010000015.1:0-67187 GCA_044378015.1 Tagaea sp. | reverse complement strand
CGAGCTACTACGCGGTCTGGCACTTCTTCGAGCGCGAGGACTACAGCTTCAAAAGAAAGCCTCTACGCCAGCGAACAAAGACGCCGGGACGTGGCGCGCCGACGCGCCCAGTGGCGGCGCTACCAGGGCCGGGTCGATCCAAACCGTCTGGTGTTCATCGATGAGACTTGGGCCAAGACGAACATGACGCGGACCCACGGCCGGAGCCCGCGCGGCGTCCGGCTTGTGGACCGCGTGCCGCACGGGCATTGGCGCACGCTGACCTTCCTTGCCGCTTTGCGCTGCGATCGGCTCACGGCACCGTGCGTGTTCGACGGGCCGATCAACGGCGAGAGCTTCTTGGCCTATGTCGAACAGATACTGGCTCCGACCTTGAAGCCCGGCGACATCGTCGTGATGGACAATCTGGGCAGCCACAAAAGCCAAGCGGTGCGCGATGCGATACGCGCGACCGGTGCCAAGCTCTTCTTCTTGCCGCCCTACAGCCCCGATCGCAACCCGATCGAGCAGGTCTTCGCCAAACTCAAGACCCTATTGCGCAAAGCCGAGCCAAGGACCGTCGAAGACACATGGCGCCGCATTGGTTCGCTGTGCCACGTCTTCGAGCCGCGAGAATGCGCCAACTACTTCAAAAACGCCGGATACGCGTCACAATGAAGCGATCACGCTCTAGGGCACATCATTTTGCGCGCAACGATACGACGTGCGCGGAGGGACGCAACCCTCGCTATAGTGACGGATTTCTATCGGGTCGGTGCGCGACGATTTCCTACTGGATCGGTGATAGTTTCGATCGTCCAACGGTTCTCATCATTTTCCTCGTCGGGACGCCGCTCCCGAACATATGGTCTCGGTCTGTCAGGCCCAAGAACACCCCGCTAGGTAAAGGTCGCCTGGCCGTCTGACGGCAATCAGGCACGCTTGTCAGCGCTTGCGCCAGGCTTGGGTGCGCTTGGCCAGCCACGCCGCGAGCATCGAATGCAGCAGCTTGGCGAAGGCCGAGGTGAGCATGATAGCCACGCCCATCGCTGCCGCCGAGGCGGTGAAACCGGCTTCGTCCATGTTGACGATCGAAACCGACGCGAGCTTGGTGAACGGCCCGTAGAGGAAGACGACGGCCGAGACCGTCGTCATGGCATTCACGAACATATAGAACCACACGTCGAGCAGCGTCGGCGATACTACCGGCAAAGTCACGCGCCAGCCGGTTCGCCAGACCGATACTTTGAGCGAAGCCGAAACGCTCTCGAATTCGGCGTCCATCTGCTTGAGCGCTTGCAGCGTCGTAAGGTGCGCAACCGTGTAGAAATGCGCGATCGTGTTCAAAGTCAAAATCGCGATCGTGCCGTAGATGAAGCCGAGCGGATTGTTCGGCGAATTGAAAAAGAAAATGTAGGCGATACCCAGCACGAGGCCTGGGACCGCCAGCGGAATCATCGCCAGCAGATGCACCAGACCGCGCAATGCGCCGGCTCCTTTGGTCTTTTCCACCAGCCACGCACCGAAGCCCACGACGGCCGTGCCGAAGGTTGCGACCAGAACCGACATCTCCAGCGAATTGAAATACGACTCCCATCCCGATGCATCGGCGTTCGAAATCACATAGTGGCGCAGCGTATAGCTCAGGTTCCAGGGCCAGTATTGGATGAAACTGCCCCAGGCTGCGACGCCAAGCAGTGCCACGATGCAGAACGCCACCAGCGCGCAGAAGACCAGCAGGGCGCGATCGCGTGCCGGGTCGGGCTCGGGCGCATAGGGTACGGCGCGTGCGGATAGCAAAGCGACCTGCCGACGCGCCACCCAACGGTCGGCGGCGAAGGCGAGGCAAGCGGGGATCAGCAGCACCATGCCGACGACCGCACCCATCTCGAAATTCTGCTGGCCGACGACTTGTTTGTAGATGTCGGTGGCCAGCACGTTGAAGCGTCCGCCGATCACCTTGGGGATGCCGAAATCGGTGGCGACCAGCGTGAACACCACGAAGAAGGCGCTGACGATGCCGTATTTGACGCCGGGCAGCGTCACGGTCAGGAAGATGCGCGCATTGCCCGCGCCGAGCACGCCCGCGGCTTCGTAGTGGCGCTTGTCGGCGATCGACAAAGCCGTCGCCAGAATCAAGAAAGCGTGCGGGAAGCAGTAGAAGACCTGCGCGATCACGATGCCGATGGGCCCGTAGACGCTTTCGCCCATCAGCATCCAGCGCGCAAAACCCTGATTGCCGAACAGATAGATGAGCGAGATTGCGGGCAATAGCGACGGCGCCAGGATCGGGATGAGACCGACCGCGCGGAAGAATCCGCGCCACGGCATGGTCGTGCGCGTGAGCGCGTAGGCGTAGACGAACGCGAGCGGCACGACGACGGCGGTGGCCAGCGCCGAAACCCAAATCGTGTTCCACAGCGACGCGACCAGCGACGGGGTTTCGAGATAGCGCAGCCAGTTGGCGAGCCCGACCCAGGCGCCGTCGCGATCGCGGAAGCTTTTTTCGAACAGCGTGCCGAGCGGCAGCGCCAGCGCGACGACCAGAAAACCCGCCACCGCCAGCAAAGCAAGGCGTTGAAAAATCGCATCGAGATCGAGGCGGGTACGCAACGCGCTAGTTCGCAAAGACGCGCAAGCGATCGGCCGGCAGTGCTATCGCGAGCTTCACACCTTTCGAGACCTGCGCATCGCGCAGCAGGTTGGCCGAGAAATCGGCCTGCAAGCTGGCGTCGGCTGTGTCGAGTCGCGCGCGGCTGAAGGCGCCCATGAAGACCAACTCGCCGACCGCAACGTCGAGCCGGTTGGGCGTGCCCTCGAAGACGTTGCGCACCTGGATATCCTCGGGTCGCACGCACAAGCGCAGTTTGGCCCCCGCCCCCAAACCGGGCGGCGTTTCGGCGGCAAGCTCGCGACCGGCGGCGGCCACGCGTCCGGGGGCGACGAACGTCGCGGCCAGAAAATTCGTCGTACCCACAAAGTCGGCCACGAAGGGCGTGGTGGGTCTGGCGTAAAGCTCGTGGGGTGTCGCGAATTGTTCGATTCCGCCGGCATTCATCACGGCGATCCGGTCGGCCATCGTCAGACCCTCCTCCTGATCGTGGGTGACCATGATCGTGGTCACGCCCAGGCGGCGCTGCAGGGCGCGGATTTCGTGGCGCAGATGGTGGCGTACGCGCGCATCGAGAGCGGAAAGCGGTTCGTCGAGCAGCAGCAGACCGGGCTGGATGGCAAGTGCCCGCGCCAAAGCCACGCGCTGCTGCTGGCCGCCGGAAAGCTGTGCGGGGTACTTGGACGATTCGCCGGGCAGGCCCACGAGGGCGAGCAACTCCTCGACCCTTTCGCGCGACTGCGCGCGGCCGATGCCCTTCGAACGCAGGCCGTAGGCAATGTTGTCGAATACGCTGAGATTCGGGAACAGCGCGTAGGACTGGAAAACGATGCCGAAATCCCGTTCGGACGGCGGCAGGTTGGTGATGTCGCGGCCTGTCTGGACGATGCGTCCCGAGGTGACGTACTCGAGGCCTGCGATCATGCGCAGCAAGGTGGTTTTGCCGCAGCCCGAGGGGCCGAGCAGGCAGACGAATTCGCCCTGACCCACCTCGAAGCTTGCCTCGCGCACCGCGTGGAACGGGCCGAAGCGCTTGGTCAGGTTTTCGACGGACAAATGGATCATTGCAGTCTCTTGAAGAACGGGAAACGGGGCGACCCTGTCGCCGCCCCGTCCTCCATCTTCGCCAAACGCGTTCAGCGCGGCGCGGACTTGCCGTCGAAGCGGCGCGTCCACTCCGCCAGCACGCGGTCGCGCATTCCGGCGATCGCGGCGAAATCCGCACGGATCAGGCGGCTTTCGGTCTCGGCCGGGTAGTTGGGCGCTGCACCCTGAACGGCAGGGTGGGCGACGATGTTGTAGTAGCGCGCATAGAGCTGGTTGGCTGCCTGGCTCGCCGAGAAGTCCATCAGCTTTTGAGCTGCCGCCATGTTGCGCGTGCCGCGAACAATGGCCGAGCCTTCCATTTCCCAACCCACGCCGTCCGTCGGCACGACGATGTCGACCGGCGCACCTTGCGTCTTCTCGCGCGCCGCACGCATGTCGAAGGAAATGCCCACGGCCGCTTCGCCGCGCGCGGCTTGCACGCACGGCGCGGAGCCCGAATGGGTGTAGACGGCCACGTTGTCGTGCAGGCGAGTCATGTACTCCCAGCCCGGTGCCTCGCCCATGATCGACAGCCACGCCGAAACCGTCAGATAACCCGTCCCCGACGAGGCCGGGTTCGGCATGACGATCTGGCCGCGGAAGGCGGGGTTCAGCAAATCGGCCCAAGTGCGGATGGGCGGCAAATTGCGCTGCCGGGCGACGGCCGAGTTGTAGCAAATGGCCGCTGCGAACGCGTCCATGCCGTGCCAGGTGACCGGCCCGTTGGTGTCGCGGAAGCTGGGCTTCAGCGCGGCCGCGTTGGGCGGATTGTACTCGGCGAGCAGGTTTTGCTGCTCGAAGGCCAATAACGAAGTGACGGCCAACCCCCAAATGGCGTCGGCGCGCGGATTTTCGCGCTCGGCAAGGAAGCGGGCGGTGATGGTGCCGGTCGAGTCGCGGACCCAGGCGATCTCGACATCGTTGACCGCACGCTCGAAAGCCTCCTTGAACGGCGCCAGCTGATCGTTCTCCAGCGCCGTATAGACGGTGATGCGGGTACGCTGCTGGGCGTCCGCCGTTTGGGCTGCAAGCAACGTTGCCAGCGCCGTAGCCGCAATTGCTAGCGGTTTGATGCCGCGCTTCAGGGTTTTGAACATGGATTGCCTCAACCGATTGGAATGTGTGTCGAGTAATTAGAGTGAATCGTACTTCGCAAATAAATTATGGCGGACCGGTTACGGATTTATGATTTACCCAGGGATCTTGGGATAAATAGGCCGACTTTAGAGACTAAAGGATGAACTGTGTTCACCGTCAGCGCCTGTAGGACAGTTTAAGTAGGCTGCGTATCGGGGTGTTTTCGGCTCGTTGTCAGTGCGAAGGGGACGAAGATGAGACCGATGAAACACACCCCGTCGAACGGCACCGCCGAGCAACATGTCCGCGAGATCCGCCGCAAGACCCGCAAGCAGTACTCGTCGCATGCTTTTAGTGGTAGACGCCGTCGGCTATGGTGCAACGGAAAAGGTTCGATGTTTCAACTCGGCCGTTCGCCACGTGCTAGCTTCCCTTCGATGACGTCGAGGATCGGAAGCAACTGCGCCACGCTGTCGATGACAAAATGCGCGCCGCATCGCGTCAATGTTTCGAGCGCGCGCGCGCGATGCGCAGCGACCTCGGAAGGTGTTGATGCCTGCAGCTCCTCTTGCGAGAGCCCGCAAGCGTTGCCCGAAAGGGCGACGCCAACGGTCCAGCAACCGGCGGCCAGTCCTTCGGCAATGCCCACTTCCGTATCGTCGATCTTTACCATGCACGCGGCCGGCCAAACGCCGAGATCAAGAAAACATTTGTACATCATCATCGGCGTCGGGCGCCCGAGCGCCAAATCGCCCGCGCAAACGAGATTGTCGAGTTCGAGACCCTGGGCTCGGGCGGCAGGAACCAGACGATCCATGATCTCGCGTGTGTACCCCGTGGTGGAACCAATTCTGAGGCCGCGTGCGCGCGCTGCGCGAACGGTTTCAATCACGCCCGGAATCAGGTCGGCATAGTCGGTGACGACGGCAGCGTTCATTGGTACAAAAACTTCGTAAATCCGATCAACATCCGCATTTCCCGGTACTGTACCGTGTTTAGCCTGCCAGCGGGTCGCAATCTCCGGCGCAGCCAAGAGCGCTTCGATATGCTCCCATTTCGGCAGCCCCATCGGGCGACGTGCCTCGGCAACGGAGATCGCCACTCCGAACTGCTCGAATACTTTTACAAACGCGCCCATCGGCGCGCGCGAGCCGTGGTCGAGCATGGTACCGGCCCAGTCGAAAACCAACGCTTTAAGGGTCATTGGGGGACTTCCTGCTTCGAATTGCCAAAAAGGTCGTCGATCACTTCCTCGCCAATTGCAAAGGCCGTGGAAGCGCCCGTTCCGCTCGTAACGATGACAAGTCGGACGTTGTCGGCGGGCTGATCGATCAGCATCAACCGATCGGGCGACGAGGCATAGGTTCCGACCCAGCGCTCGGTCACTTTTCGCGCGCCGAGATCGAGCACCGCGTCGAGTTCGTCGAGAATGAGCCGGTCAACTTCGTCGGGCGCAAAAGGATCGACCGTATCGCCGTAATGATGGCTGTCGCCGACTACCAGCGATCCGTCCGCCGACCGCACGGCGATGAGATGGATGCCGTGCTTGAGAGACGATCCCTGCTCCGCCTCGAGTCGGACGCGAAGCGCTTGCGCCTCGGGCAGCGCCGCGTAGCCCAGATACCGCACGAGGCCAAGATCGGACATAACCGCGCAGTCGAGCTTGCGCACATGCGACTCGGGCTGCACGCGGAGCATGTGGAGCTTGCAGGTCGTAAGCCTGTAGGCGGCCAGCCGGTCGGGAAACAGTGAGAGAAAATCGTGGCCAGGGCACACAACTGCCGCTTCGGCAAAAACGGTTCCGCGCGTGGTTTCGATGCGCGGCGGAGTGACGTCCTTTGCAAGTGTCGAGCGCAGAAAAACGACGCCTAATGCTGCTTCGAGCCAGGCTGCGAGTTTGGGGATCGCATCGCGACTTTCGACACGCCGCTCGTGCGGCGACCAAAGCCCGCCAAGGGCCGAACCAAGGCGCAAGACGGGAACGTGCGCTTGCGCATCGGCAGCGGCCAGCAACCGACAATCCTGCCCCATTTCGGTCGCCATGAATGCCTCGAGCACGCACATCGCCTCAGGTCTACGCGCCGCGACAAAAAGTCCGGCATGTTCGATGCAGATCCCAGCCGCGTCCGCGACCTCGGTCCATACGTCGCGGCTTCGCATTGCGCGCGCCCAGCACTGTCCTCTTTCTTGGCCGGTTACGGTGACGAATCCAAAATTCCGGACGGAGGCGCCGTTGGCCTGCGCATCGCGATCGATAACGATTACGCGTTTGCCGCGTTTGGCAGCAGCATAGGCGTGCGCAAGCCCAACGATCCCGGCGCCGACCACTGCAAGGTCATAAACGCGTGTAGTCGGGTCGTCGGCCATTCGAATGCCCCTTCTTCCGGCAACCTGGACGCGCTCACCGCCGCCGCGAGGCTTGCGAACGCGCAAGAAAGCCGATTGAGGCGTCAGTATAGACGATGCGCATCAGCGTTGCCGCAAGGAAGATCGTAACCGTCATCGCCGCCGTCAGCATCCTTCATTTTCAACACGGCACTCGAGGTTGTTCGTCGTCAGCGCCCATAGGACAGTTTGAGTAGTTTGCGTACCGGAGAGTTGTCGGATCATCGTCACCGTGAAAGGGACGAGGATGAGACCGATGAAACAAACCCCGCCTAACGGCACCGCCGAGGAGCAGGTCTGACCTGATCGAGTTTTTGAACCAAGCCGAATGAAAGAGCGGGCACATGTCGGACACAATAAGCGGCCGCTCGAAAATGTAAGTATTTTTAGATATTTAAAGGAATTTTGGAACTTTGTATATCTCGCTCCAAAGGTTCTCACTTACATCCACTACGGCACGCCAGCGGCGACGAAAGTGAGAACCGGTCTGATTTGGCTGTCTCCAGGTATGCCGAAACGGGTTAAAGAACACGAGTCCAATAGTGCCCAGCTTCGCCCGCTACGGCACGCCGTAGGGAAATCGAACGTCGGGCTACGGGAAACCAGTTCGTTTGATCGGTGCTGCTAAACAATCGCCAAGATTTCGAAATGAAAGTGAGCGTCGTCATGGGGCCCTTGTTGTTGGCGATCTACGCGGCAGCGATTGTGTCGGTCCGGCGCTGAATTAAGCGACAGTGTTAGCGGCGCCGCTAAGGTGACGCATGACACGAGCAGAGATTCTGGACGGTCCCGAACGGCGCCGTCGCTGGAGCGAGGACGAGAAGGCGGAGATCCTGGCGGAACTCGCAAAGCCCGGGGCGAGCGGTGCCGCGATAGCTCGGCGCTTCGGAGTAAATCGGAGCCTGGTCTACAAGTGGCGGAAGGAGGCGGGGCTGGGTACGGCGCCGCGCGGATCGGCGCCGAAGCCGAGCATGTCCTTTGCGCCGGTGCTGCTGACGGGCCCGGCCCCGCCGGCTGAAACCCCCGTATCGTCGGCTACGCCATTATCGTTTATCGAGATCGAGATGAAGGGCGCGCGGGTACGACTGCCGGGTGATGCGCCGGCTTCGATCGTGACGGCGGCGATCCGTGCCTTGCGGGGCCGTCCGTGATCGTTCCCGGGCGCGGGGTCCGCGTCCTGATCGCGCTGAAGCCCGTGGACTTCCGCAAGGGTGCGAACGGCCTGGCAGCACTCGTGCAGGAAACCATCAAGGCCGACCCCTTCTCGGGGGCCGTGTTCGTGTTCCGCGCGAAGCGCGCCGATCGACTGAAGCTGGTCTACTGGGACGGCACGGGGCTTTGCCTGTTCGCCAAGACGCTGGAGGACGGGCGGTTCCGCTGGCCGAAGATCGAGGATGGCGCGATACGGCTAACGCCGGCACAGCTTGGTGCCTTGATCGAAGGGCTCGACTGGATGCGCGTACATGCCGAGGACACGGCAACGCCGACGGCGAGCGCATAAATAGCCCGCACCGGGTCTTGTGCGCGGAGGCCGCGATTCCATATGGGAATCATGGCGCTCGATCTCAGCAACTTGCCCGAAGATGCCGCAACGTTGCGCGCGATGCTGGTCGCGGAAAACGCGCTGCGGATCGCGGCGGACGAGACGGCCGAGCGCGAGCGGCTCGCACGGATAGCCGCCGAGTTGGCGCGCGACGCGGCGAATGCGCGGATCGAGCAACTCGATGCGCATATCGCCCTTCTGAACCGGAACCGCTTCGGCGCACGTTCGGAGAAGCTCGATCCCGACCAGTTGAACCTGGGGCTCGAGGATGCCGAGCAGGAACTTGCCGCCGTTGCGGCCGAGGTTGATGCCAAGCTCACGCCCGCCGCGCGTGCGGCCAGGCCTCGCCGCAATCGCGGGAACCTGCCCGCCCATCTGCCGCGCATCGAGCGCGTCATCGACCTCGACGATAAGGCGTGCCCGTGCTGCCGGGGGGAACTGCACCGGATCGGCGAGGACGTAGCAGAGCGGCTGGACATCGTACCGGCCCAGTTCCGCGTCATCGTCACCCGCCGCCCCAAATACGCGTGCCGGGCGTGTGAGGGTACGGTCGTGCAGGCGCCAGCCCCTGGGCACATCGTCGAAGGCGGCTTGCCGACGGAAGGGCTGATCGCGCAGGTCGCCGTCAGCAAATACGCCGATCACTGCCCGCTCTACCGCCAGGCGGGGATCTACGCGCGCCAAGGCATCGAGCTCGATCGCGCCACGCTGGCCGACTGGGTCGGGCGGGCGGCTTGGTATCTGGCGCCGCTTTACGCGGCATTGCGGGCTGATCTGAACGCCTCGGAAAAGCTGTTCGCCGACGAGACGACGGCACCGGTGCTCGATCCCGGACGGGGGCGGACCAAGACCGGCCAGTTCTGGGCCTATGCGCGCGATGATCGACCGTGGGGCGGAACGTCACCCCCATCAGTCGCGTATGTCTACGCGCCCGACCGGACCAAAGCGCGGCCGCGCGAGCACCTTGCCGGGTTCCGGGGGGTGCTACAGGTCGATGGCTATGCTGCCTACGGCGCCCTCGCCGAGACCGGCGACATCACGCTGGCGCTGTGCTGGGCGCATACGCGGCGCAAGTTCTACGAGATTGCGGCGGCCGGTCCAGCACCGATCGCCGAGGAGGCGCTTCGCCGGATCGCAGCTCTCTACAAGATCGAGGCTGAAATCCGCGGCAGCGCGCCCGATATCCGCGCGGCAGCCCGCCAAGAGCGCAGCAAGCCGATCATCGAGGCCTTCGAGCCATGGCTGCGCGCCAATCTCGAGCGCGTGTCGGGCAAATCCCCGATCGCCAAGGCGATCCGCTACGCGCTCTCGCACTGGGCGGGGTTGATCCGGTTCATCGACGACGGCCGCGTCGAGCTCGACACCAACGCCGTCGAACGTGCGATCCGGCCCCAGGCGCTCACCCGCAAGAACGCCCTGTTCGCGGGCAGCGACGGCGGCGCGCAGCATTGGGCGTGTCTCGCTTCACTGATCGAAACCGCCAAGCTCAACGCAGTCGATCCGCTCGCCTACCTCACCGTCGTTCTCGACGCGCTCGCCGCCAGCCATCCCATCAATCGCATCGCCGAGCTGCTGCCATGGCGCTGGGCAATTACGCGGAGCGATCCTAAACTGGCGGCATGACTGCAATCGTGCGCCTGAAGATCACGCTCGACGACATTGAGCCCAAGGTAATGCGCCGGATCGAGGTGCCGCTCGATATCCGTCTCGACCGGCTGCATCTGGCGATTCAAGCTGCGATGGGTTGGACGAACAGCCATCTCTACGAGATCCGGGCGCGTGACATTGGATGGGGCTTACCGGATCCAGACTTCGGCGGCGGTCCGCTCGACGCGCGCAAAGCCCGGCTCGTTGACGCCCTCGAAGATGCCGGCGCCAAAACCCTCAAATACGTCTACGACTTCGGCGACAACTGGGAGCACACGCTCAAGATCGAGCGCATTGAGCCGACGGTGCCGAACAGGGCGTATCCCCGGCTTCTCGACGCCGCCGGACGCTGTCCGCCCGAGGACGTCGGCGGCTACCCCGGCTACATGGAGATGCTCGCAGCCAAGGCCGATCCCGATCACGAACGGCGTGCCGAGTTCGACGAATGGATCGATCTCGATGGCTTCGATCCGGCTGCCGTCGACATCCCCGCCATCGACCTGGCACTGCTCGCTCTCGCGCGCAAATGGGCGCGCAAACCGGCAGCCCGGAAACGCCGCGCCGTCTGACGGCATCAGTTCAGGTCAACCGTGGCCTCACGACGACGGTTACAAATGAAAGGCACGGGTCGGCGTTGCTTTCAATCGGCCTTATATGCCCTTGGTTTCCACTCAATTCTTTTTTTGCTAGAAATGCCGGAAACCGATATTGAAACTGCTCAGTTTTTTGAAAACTGTGGGACTGGGGGTCGTGGGTTCGAATCCCGCCGCTCCGACCACTAACGAAGCCCGCCGCCGGGAAACCGGTCGGCGGGCTTTTGTTTATTCAGACCTGAGTTTATCTGCTCGCGCTTTCGGCCGGAAGGGGGGCTGTCACTTCGCCGCAGCAATTCGGGCCAATCCATGCTGACACGTTTGAAGTTTGGCCCGGGCACGGGTGGCATGTTTAGCAGACCTCTGACACGCGCTTGCCATCTATTATTGATATCGATAATGTAGAGGTAACAATCGAATCTGAGGGGGGCTTATGGCGAAGGCCGCGCGACCGCGCGAAGTCGTCTATTCGACGCTGAAACAGCGCATCGTGCTCAATGAGATCAGTCCGGGCGAACCGCTGACCGAGCTTGGTCTCGCCCGCGATCTCGAATGCAGCCAAGGCACGGTGCGCGAAGCGTTGCTGCGTCTTCAGGAAGACGGTTTGGTCGTGCGTTCGGGTCATCGCGGCACGAGCGTTACGCCACTCGATCCGGCTGCGGCCGAAGAAGTGCTGGATCTACGCAAACGATTGGAGACGCGTGGAGCGCTGCGCGCCGTTGCTGCCTATGAGCCAGATGCGCGCGCCAATCTTGTTGCGTTGCGCGACGGTATGGCGCGCGCGGCGCGCCGTAACGACGAATATGCCTTGATCGAACTTGACATGCAGTTCCACGCGGCGATTTTCGCGCTCGCGAGCCCGCCGGTCCTCGAACAGATCTTGATCCGCTGCATGCTCCATTCGCACCGTCAGAAACTTTGGGCGCCAGGGCACAGGCGCAGCCTCGCACGCACGGCCGAGCGGCACGACGTGCTGATTGCGGCACTCGACGCGCGCGACGGTGCGCGCCTTGCCGAAGAGATTGCGCACCATCTCGACACGATCGTCGAAATCGTAGCGCCGCGCGCGCGCAAACGGCGTGCAGCATGAGCGACGTCTATCTGCATCCGGAAATGTCCGCGATTCTAGCGGGCGGCGGGGCGGCCCCCGACTATCCGAACATGCCGCTCGCTGAGGCACGCACGACGTTCGAGCGGCTTGCGGCAAACTGGAATACTGCGATCCCTGCGCTCGGCGAGAGCCGGGATCTGGAGATACCGGCGGCGGGCGGCCCGATACGTGCGCGGTTGCTGCGGCCCACGCTCGAGCGCAACCGTCCGGTCATCGTGTTTGTCCATGGCGGTGGTTGGACCTTCGGTTCGATCGATACGCATCACGGGTCCATGGCGCGCTTGGCGATCGAGGCGGGCGCTTGCGTTCTAGGGATCAACTATCGTCGCGCTCCCGAACATCCGTATCCGGCGGCGATCGACGATACGCTGGATACACTCGATGCCGTGCGCGCAGGCTTGCTCGGCGATGCGGTTGATCCGTCCCGGATTGGTCTCGCCGGCGATTCGGCCGGGGCAGGGATATCTCTCGGCGTTCTGACGGCGGCGCGCGGGCGCAATCGCCTGCGGGCGGCGGCGCTGTTCTACGGCTGCTATGCGCCGATATTCGACACGCCGAGCCATGCGGCGTTTGGCGGCGGCGCCTATCTGCTCACAACCGCGCGCATGCGCTGGTACTGGGCGAATTGGCGGGGACCGGCACATTTGCCCGACCTGGCCGGATTGCCGCCGCTCTATCTGAACGCCGCCGGCCTCGATCCGCTGCGCGACGAAAGTTTCGGTTTTGCGCGCGCCCTCGGCGAGGCGGGCAACGACGTTCGTTTGGACATCTTTGCGGGTGTTTGCCACGGCTTCATGCAGATGTCCGCGAAACTCGAACCGGCCCGCATAGCGCATCGTGCGGCCGGCCGCTTCTTTGCGGAAAAACTTCAATAACCAAAAAAACGGGAGAAACGCCGATGAAACGCAGAAACTTCCTGGCCGCCGGTGCAGCCGCACTTGCAGCTCCTTCGATCGCGCGCGCCCAGGCGCCTGCGACGGTGCGTTGGTGGTACCATTTCGACAATCCGCAGCATTCGCCGACCGACTTGATTGCCGCGTTCGAGCGCGCAAACCCAGGCATCAAGATTCAGGCCGAAAGCATCCCCTGGGGCGGGGGCAACGACTACTACACTCGGCTCTATGCGGCCCTTGTCGCCAACAATGCGCCCGATTGCGCGATGGTCAAGCTCGCCAACATGTCGCGCCTGCTCGAGATGCGCGCACTCGAACAGCTCGACGCGATGGTCGACTCCTGGGCAGGGGCCAAGGACATCGCCGACAGCCTGTGGACCCTGCATAAAGCGCCGGACGGCAAGCGTTATTATCTGCCGCTGCAATATGTCGTGCTCTATCTCTACTATCGCGTCGATCTCTTCCAGCAGGCCGGCGTTGCAGCGCCCAAGACGTTCGAGGAGTTTCTCGCGGCAGCGCGCGCCACGACCAAGGGCGACGTCCACGGCTTCGGCATGCGTGGCGGAGCGGGCGGGCACGATCATTGGGGCACGTTCGTCCTCGGTGGCGGCGCCAGTTTCGCGCGCGGCGGCATGGTGAGCCCGCGTGCTTTGGCCGCCAATCGCTGGTTCGTGGCGCTCGGTCGCCAGCACGGCGTGTTCCCGCCGTCGGCGCCGAACGACGGGTTCCGGCAGATCGTGGACAATTTCAAGGCCGGTCGAACCGCGATGACGATCCACCATATCGGCTCGGCAAACGAGATGGTCCAGGCGTTGGGCGACCGCGTCTCGGCCGTTCCGGTTCCGCGCGGACCCGACGGCAAAGGCTGGACGTCGTTCGGCGACGAGTCGAACGCCGTCTTTGCGGCAAGTCGCAACAAAGCAGCCGCGTTCCGCTGGATATCTTATCTGTCGAGCGGCGATGCGAACGTCGAGTTCAACAAGTTCACCGGGCAGCTGACGGTGACGCAGTCGGGGGCGGCAAACTGGACGCTGCACCCGAAACGCTTCGTCGATGCGACAGCCCAGTCGGTGCCGATCGCCGATGCGCTGCCCAATGTGACGCAGACGGCGGATTTCGTGCGCACCGTGTGGCCCACAAACATGCAGCGAGCCTTGCTGGGCCAGATCGAGCCCGACGAGATGATGCGGGCGATCGAACGCCAATATCATGGCTGAGGCGGCAGGGGCGGCGTTTCGGCGCCGCCCCGTTCTTCCGCAATGATCGGAAATCGCTTCACGCCCTATCTGTTTTTGGCGCCGGCCCTTCTTGCGACGGCGGCGATCGTGCTCTATCCGGTCGCCACGACCCTGTGGATGAGCCTGCACGATTTCGTGCTTTTTCGGCCGCACAACGTGCCGTTCGTCGGCTTCGGCAACTATGCGCGCCTGATCGCCGACGAGGCGTTCTGGATCTCGCTGTGGAACTCCTTTGTCTGGGTCGGGCTTGCCGTCAGCCTGCAGTTTGCGCTCGGCTTCGGGGCAGCTGTGGTGCTCAACGAAAGCTTCTTCTGGCGCAGTGCTGCGCGCGCTTTGGTCATCATCCCTTGGGCCTTGCCGTCGGTTATCATCGGCCTGATGTTCACCTGGATATACGACTACAATCTGGGTCTTCTAAACGATCTTTTGCTGCGCATCGGGGTGCTCGAAGGGCCGGTGGCTTGGCTCGCGCGTGCGGATACTGCCCTGCTGGCTGTAGTCGCTGCATTGGTCTGGCAGGGGTTTCCGTTCTTCGCGGTCGTCATACTTGCCGGCTTGCAAGCTATACCGAACGAGCTGCATGAAGCCGCCGAAATCGACGGTGCGTCGCGCTTGCAGCGCTTGCGGCACGTCGTATGGCCGGGCTTGAAGGGGGTCATACTCACAGCCTTGCTGCTGCGCACGATCTGGGTCGCGAACTCGCTCGACGTCATTCTCGTGATGACAGGCGGCGGACCTGGCTACGAGACGCATACGCTGCCGCTCTACGCTTTCCTGCGCGCCTATAGCGGCATGGAGTTCGGCTACGGCTCCGCGCTCGCCGTCGTCCTCACTCTTTTCCTGATGTCGCTTGCGGCGGTGTATGTCTGGCGCACCATGCGCGAGGCGTTCCGATGATTGAGCGTCGGTCGCGGCTGCGCCGCTTTCTCGAGATCGAGCTGCCGGCTCTGCTTCTGGTCGTCGTGGCCTTGGCTCCCTACGTTTGGATGGCCATCACCTCGGTCAAACCTGACAGCGACATTGCGCGCTTTCCCGTGGTTTATTGGCCCGAAGCGCCGACTTTGGGGCATTATGCCGATCTGCTCTCGCGCACCAGCTTCCCCAAGAACTTGCTCGACTCGTTGATTGTGGCGACGTGTGCCAGCCTGCTAGGCCTTGGCCTCAGCGTGCCGGCAGCCTACGCGTTTTCGCGCTTCGGATTCGTCGGGCGCCGCTTTCTGATGACGCAGTTTTTGACCATCAACATGTTTCCTGTCGTGTTGATGATAATCCCATTGTTCGTGGCGATGCGTGCCCTCGGACTGCTCGATACGGTATTGGGCGTAGTGCTCGGCCACGCGACCTTCGCGATCCCGTTTGCGATCTGGATGCTCACGAGCTATCTCAACGGAATTCCCAAAGAACTCGACGAAGCGGCGATGGTGGACGGGGCCACGCGTCTGCAGACGATCACGCGCATTCTGCTGCCGTTGGCCGCACCCGGCATCGCTTCGACCGGGATCTACGTCTTCGTCGCATCTTGGAACGAGTATCTATTCGCGATGATGCTGTCGGGCCAGAATGTGCGCACTGTGACGGTCGCCCTCCAGCTGTTTATCGGCGAATACACGATTCAATGGGGCCTTTTGACGGCCGGCGGCACGCTTGTCGCATTGCCGGTGACCATCTTGTTTCTCTTCGTCCAACGCCATTTGGTCGGTGGACTGACTGCCGGAGCCGTAAAATCATGAAATCCAACCCTATCGGCATCATCTCGATGTTCTATGCACGGCCCTTCGGCCGAGAGCATTTCGACTGTTTCGCCCGTGCTGCCCGCGTAGGCATGCAGTTTGTCGAATTGCTGGTGCCGGAGCCGGGCGAACTCGATGCGCGCGAGACGAAGGCTGCCGCTGCCGCAAACGGTCTCGAGATCCTGTTCGCAGCCCGCGTCAATCTGCAGCGCGACCTTGCAAGCCCGGACCCGGCCATGCGCGCCGCGGGACTGGCCTATCTTGAAAGCTGCGTTGCGACGGCCGTTGCGTTCGGCGCCAAGATCGTCGGCGGCCCGCTTTACGGCGCCCCGCTCGTGTTCGCGGGGCGTGCACCCGCACCGATCGACGAAACGCTGCGCCGGACTCGCGTCGATCAGGTGATCGAGGCCCTTGGCAAGGTGGCGGCACGTGCTGCCGACAATGGCGTCGTGTTTGCGCTCGAACCGCTCAACCGATTCGAAACGGACTTCGCCAATACGACCGAACATGCGCTTGCGATCGTCGATGCGGTCGGTTCGCCCGCGCTAGGCGCCATGCTCGACACGTTCCACATGAACATGGAAGATCGCGACATCGCGGCTGCGATCCGCAAAGCCGGATCGCGCATGGTCCATTTCCAGGCAAACGAGCACCATCGGGGTTTTCTCGGCGACGGGCACATCGATTGGCCGTCGGTTGCGCGGGCGTTGGTTGCTGTCGGCTATCGCGGCCCGATTACGTTGGAACCGTTCCGACGAGACGACGTGCCGGTTGGAACTTGCGTTGCGCAGTGGCGTGCGCCGTCGCGCAACGAGGACGCGGAACTTGCCGCGAGTGCGGCGTATCTTCGCGCAGCACTCGACGCCGCCGGGAGGGCAAAGTGAGTATGCTTCGAATTGGTTGGATCGGCTGCGGCACACATGCGGGGGAAATGCTTCTGCCGCATCTGGTGCGCCACGACGCGGTCATCGCGGCGCTGTGCGACAAGGATGCGGACCGGCTCGGCAAGATAGGTCGCAGCTACGGCGTCCCTGAGGCCGATCGGTTGCAGGACGCAGCTGCGCTTCTCGCGCGCAGCGACATCGACGCGATCGGCATGGCGATCGGGCCTGCAGCTCATGTCGAACTCGGCATCGCCGCTTTGGCGCGCGGCCTGCCGGTATTCATGGAGAAGCCGCCCGGCGCCAACGCGGCCGATGCGCGCCGATTGGCCGATGCCGCCGCGCGTGCGGACAAGCCGCTGGTGCTCGGATTTATGAAGCGCTATTCGACTGCGAACCGAATTGCGATCAATTTGGTGCATGCGCCCGAGTTCGGTGCGCCGGCGAGTTTCATGGGCCAGTACATGACGGCGCCGACCTATTTCACGCGCGATCCCGACTATACGGGCTTCTATCTTCACCATTGCGTCCACTATATGGACCTCGTGCCGCATCTGATGGGAAAGCCCGTTTCTCTTCTTGCGCGCCGCCACGAGATTGCGCCCGGTAAACTGCTTCTTCATGTCGATTTCCGCTTCGAGGGCGGCGGCCTTGCGACGCTGGTTATGGGTACACACCAGTCGCGTGCCACGCCGATGGAATGGTGGCAGGTGATGGGCGACCACAAGCGGGTCGAGGTGCGCAATGTACACGAAGTTCGTTATTTCCGTGCGCCCGAATTCAAGGTCGGGAAGGCGGACGCGACCCTTACCGACGCAGTCGATACGCTCGTATGGGAGCCGAACCTGACCGTCGCTGCAAACGAAGACCACAAGGGCTACCACGCGATTCTTGGCGATTTCTTTTCGCGCGTGCGGGGTCAGCCCTCTTCTGCCCCCGAAATCGGGGCGGGTGTGGCAGCGATGACATTGCTGGATGCGATGATCTCGTCTGCCGCCTCCGGAAATCCGATCGCACTTGCATGAATCTCGACCGCGCATGTTTGGCGCATTTGCCCGAGATAGTTCGCCGCCCGGGCTTTTCTCCTGCAGAACTTGCGCCTGGGACAGTGCATTTGGGGTGCGGCGCCTTCGCGCGTGCGCACGCGTTTTGGTTCACCCAGCGCGCGATCGAAGTGGTTCCCGGCCCGTGGGGCGTTGTCGCCGTCAATCTGCGCGGCGGGACGGTGCCTGAAGCGCTGAACGCGCAGGAACGCCTCTATTCGATCTTGACGCGTGGGCCAGAGCAGCTGGACGTCGAAATTGTCGGCGTCATCGTCGAAGCGCTGTACGCGCCGGCCAACCCGGCGCTTGTCGTCGAGCGTCTTGCCGATCCCGCGACGCGCGTCGTTACGCTAACAGTGACCGAAAAGGGCTATTGTCACGTGCCGGCAACCGGCGATCTCGACGAATCGCATCCGGATATTCGTGCCGATCTGGCCAAGCCTGATGCGCCGTGTTCCGCCATCGGCTTTCTGGCGGCAGGCCTTTCAGCCGTCCGTGCGCGTCGCCACACCCCGCCGACCATTGTCTCCTGCGACAATCTGCCGTCCAACGGCGGCGTCCTAGCGAAGCTGGTCAAGCAGTTTGCCGCGTTGCGATATCCGGGCTTGGCCACGTGGATTGCCGAAGAGGTGCGATTTCCCTGCACGATGGTGGATCGCATCGTTCCTGCAACGACCGACGACGATAGTTTGGCCTCACGTACGCTGCTCGGGTGCGCGGACCGTGCCGTGGTCGTTGCCGAACCCTTCGCCCAGTGGGTGATCGAAGATCGTTTCTCGGACGCGCGCCCCTCCTGGGATAGCGTCGGCGTCGAAATCGTGCCGGATGTCGCCCCCTTCGAGCGCGCCAAGCTGCGTCTGCTCAACGGTGCTCACTCTGCGTTGGCTTATCGCGGCCTCGCCAAGGGGTACACGACCGTCGCAGAGGCGATGGCCGATCCCGAACTCGCCGCCGCAATCCGCGCGCTGATGGCCGAGGCTGCAACCACGCTCGATCCAGTGCCAAGGCTCGATATCGCCGCCTACAGCGCGCAGCTCCGCGTGCGTTTTGCCAACGCTGGTATCCAGCATCGGCTTTCTCAGATTGCAATGGATGGATCGCAGAAGCTTCCGCAGCGCCTCCTCGGCACGATTGCCGATGCGTATGCCGCAGGCCGTACCGCTCCTGAGGCAATAAAGGCTGTTGCCGCTTGGATCGACTATGTGCGCCGTTTGAAGAGCAACCTGTCCGACCCGCTGGCCGAAGCATTGGGAAAGTTGCGTACGACCGACGACTTTCTCAGCTTCGAACCCGTCTTCGGCCGCGAACTTCTGTGCAATGCGCGTATTCGCGCTGCATTGAGCGCGGCGGTTGGCGGCTTCGACAATACCTAAAGCGTGCGGCCTAATTCGGCGCGATCTCGCCGCCCTGCATGCGGGGCGCAGCGCGTCGCCGGGAGCGAGGTTGCCGGGCCTTCTTGTTGGCTCGAACTGGTGGTATTTGCCCTTTGGTAATGTTGCGCAGATCGAGGGACAAGATTGTTCAGTTTGCACACAGGGCGAGATACGGCATGTCCTTGAACATGTGTGCGCATGTATGAGGTTTGGCGATGCTTGTGCCTAGACAGAAGATTCACGCCCGAGGTCCCGACATCTCTCGCCTTGCTTGGGGCGTATGGCGGGCGCTGAAGGGCGAGGAGACGAATACGCCAGCGAGGCTTGCCGTCTTCGTCGATCGATGCGTCGAAATCGGCATCACGACCTTCGACCTTGCCGACATATACGGCAACTATGAGATCGAAGGGCTCTTTGGCGCTGCCCTGCGTGCGCGTTCGGCCGGTCGTAGCGGGATCGAAATCGTATCGAAGTTCGGGCTCTGCAATATCGGTAACGCGCGCCCGCTGCATCGGGTGAAGCACTACGACAATAGTCGGGCGCACATCGAAGCCACGGTCGAAAATGCGCTGAAGGCGATCGGTACGGACTATCTCGACCTTCTCCTCGTGCATCGGCCCGACTTTCTCGCCCCTGCCGAGGAAACTGCGCGTGCCCTCGAAGCGCTCGTCGCCGCCGGCAAGGTCCGCTCGGTCGGCGTCTCGAACCATGCGCCGCATCAGCTGTCGCTGCTGCAGTCGATGCTTTCGCTGCCGATCGTCACGAACCAAATCGAATTGTCGGTTCTCGCGCGCGCACCCCTCTTCGATGGAACGCTTGCACAGGCGCAGGAAGCCGGTGCAGCGCCGATGATCTGGTCTCCGCTCGGCGGCGGCCGGCTCTTCGACGCTGCAGATGCGTCCACAAGCCCAATCCGTGCGGCGTTGCGCGAGGTGGGCTTGCGTCGCGGAGCCGACGATATCGGCACTGTCGCGCTTACTTGGCTGCTCTGCCTGCCAAGTCGACCGGTCCCGGTGCTCGGCACGACACGTTTCGTGCGCCTGCGCGCACTTGCTGCGGCCGCGCATATCCAGCTTGATCGGCAGGATTGGTATGAGATCCTCGCCGCCGCACAGGGCAAGTTGCCCTAACTTGGCTTGCGCCGGCGTCGTGTGCGTCGGTCTATTGACCGAGCCGATCCGCCGTGTATTATGTAAGCGATTTCATAATTCGCCTGGGGGGCGTCTTTTTTGCGCAAGCGCCAGTTCTTGGACGCAGTCGAGCCGCTTCTGGTCCTTGCAGCCGTGCTGTCCTCCAGAACGTGATGCTGCAGTCCGATCTGCGCAAGATCCTCGCAAAGGAGCTTTTGCCGCGCGCGATGGATCTGCTCAAGAAGGTGGGTCTCGAGGGCTTCGAGAACCGCTACCCGTTCGAACTGTTCGGCGGGATGCGCCAGCGCGCCGCCATCTGCCGCGCACTCGTCCATGCCCCGCCATTCCTCTTTTTCGACGAGCCGTTCGGCGCCCTCGATGCGCTGGCGCGCGAGCAGATGCGCGTCGATCTCGAAAAGCTTTGGCTCGATCGCCGACAGAACGTCTTGTTCATCACGCACGGCATTGCCGAGGCGGTGGCACTTTCCGATCGCGTCGTGGTGATGACGTCGCGCCCGGGCCGCGTCGAGCGGATCATCGACATCGATCTGCCGCGCCCGCGCAGCAGTGCCGTTCTCGCGTCGCCCAAACTCGTGGGCTATTGCGGGACCATCAAAGACATTTTCAGTGCGACCGGCATCCTCAAGGATTGACGGCACAACAGGTTTGGCAGGCGCTCCATGAAGGGCATGAAAAAGAGTTTGGCGCAGTACGGCGACGCGGGGTTCTCGCTGTTCCTGCGCAAGGCATTCATTAAGGCGATGGGCTATTCGGACGACGCCCTCGATCGGTCGATCGTCGGCATTACCGATACCTACTCGGCCTACAATGCATGCCACCGCAACGTCCCGGAGCTGATCGACGCGATCAAGCGCGGTGTGATGCTTGCGGGCGGGTTGCCGATCGAGTTTCCGCTCATCTCGATCCATGAAGCCTTCTCGCACCCGACGAGCATGTTCCTGCGCAACCTGATGGCCATGGCGGCCGAGGAGATGATCCGCGCCCAGCCGATGGACGCCGTCGTGCTGATTGGCGGTTGCGACAAGACCGTGCCGGCTCTGCTGATGGGCGCGGCAAGTGCGGACGTGCCTGCGATCCTCACGGTGACCGGTCCGATGATCACCGGGAGCCACAAGGGCGAGCGGCTGGGTGCTTGCACGGATTGCCGCCGCCTGTGGGGCAAGCATCGCGCCGGGGAGATCGATCAGGCCGAGATCGACGAGATCAACGAACAACTCGCGCCCGGCCCCGGGACCTGCATGGTCATGGGAACCGCCAGCACGATGGCGCTTTGCGCCGAAGCACTTGGCATGATGCTGCCCGGCGGTGCTTGCATTCCGGCCGTGCATGCCGACCGCCTGCGTCACGGCGAGGCAACCGGTGCCCGCGCCGTGGCGATGGCGAAGGAAGATCTGCGGCCGACGAAGATCATGACGAAGGAAGCGTTCGACAACGCGCTGCGCGTGCTGCAGGCGGTCGGCGGATCGACCAATGGCCTCATCCATCTTGCCGCGGTCGCGGGGCGGCTGGGTATCGACATCGATTATGCCGCCTTCGACCGGATGGGCGTGGAGACGCCGGTGCTCGTCGATCTCAAACCGTCGGGCCAGCACTATATGGAAGATCTGCACAAGGCCGGCGGGCTCGGCCAAATCCTGCGCGAGATCGAAGCCGACCTGAATAAACAGTGCCTCACGGTCACTGGGGGTACCCTGGCGTCAACAATTCCGCGCACGCCGCCGGGCTGGAAGCAGGACGTAATTCGCCCGGTCTCCGACCCGATCCACAAGGGCGGCGGATTGCGCGTGCTGCACGGCAACCTTGCACCCAATGGTGCATTGATCAAGCAGGCTGCCGCAACGAAGCGGCTGCTGAAGCACGAAGGGCGCGCGGTCGTGTTCACGTCGCTGGCCGACATGGCCGATCGTATCGATGCAGCGGATCTGGACGTGACGGCGGACGACGTGCTCGTCCTGCAGAATGCCGGGCCGAAGGGCGCACCGGGCATGCCGGAGGCCGGCTATCTGCCGATCCCAAGGAAACTCGCGGCAGCCGGTGTGACCGACATGGTGCGGATCTCCGATGCGCGCATGAGCGGTACGGCATTCGGCACGATCGTGCTGCATATAAGCCCCGAGTGCGCCGATGGCGGGCCGCTCGCACTCGTGCGCGATGGCGACCGCATCGCGCTCGACGTGGCGGCTGGCCGGATCGAACTGCTGGTCGATGCGCAAACCCTTGCCGAACGTCGCAAGGGGTGGGTCCCGCCGCTGAGGCCCGAGCGCGGCTATTACGGCCTCTATTTCGACGAGGTCCTGCAGGCTGAGCACGGTTGCGATTTCGATTTCCTGCGCAAGGTACCCGTCCGCGCACGGCGGAACTGAATCTATCGATTAACCGAGAGGGGAGACACGTGCGGAAATTGAAGATCGCGATCGTCGGATGCGGATGGGTGGCCGGAAACCAGATCGAGAACGGATTTGCGTTGCTGCGCGATCAATTCGACATCGCCGTCTGCTGCGAGATCGAGCCGGCGCGCCTGGCCGCGTTTGCAGATAAGTACGGGATTGCCGGACGGACGACGAACTATGCCGACGTTCTTGCAATGCCCGACATCGACGCCGTCAGCATCTGCACGCCGCCGTCCGAGCACCACTCGATGGTTCGGGCCGCACTTGCGGCGGGAAAGCATGCGCTTTGCGAGAAGCCATTCACGAGTTCGCTCGCGCTCATGGACGATGTGATCGCAGCACAGAAGACATCCAAGGCGCGGGTCATGCCGATCTTCCAGTATCGCTATGGCCCCGGCTTCGAGCGCGTGCGCGCATTGGTGCGCTCGGGCCTCGGCGGGAAGCTCTATGTTTCCTCGATCGAGACGGCCTGGCTGCGCGGTGCCGCTTACTATCAGGTGCCATGGCGCGGAAAGTTTGCGACTGAACTGGGCGGCGTTCTCGTCACGCAGTCCATTCACATCCACGACCTGTTCATGTGCCTCGCGGGCCCGGTCGCGAAGGTCGCTTCGTTCAAGACCACGCGGGTCAATCCCATCGAGGTCGAGGATTGCGCGGTGGCAAGCCTTCAGATGTCGGATGGTTCGCTTGCGTCTCTCACCGCGACGCTGGGCTCCGCGCGTCCTTCGACCCGCATGCGCTTCTGCTTCGAGAATTTCACGATCGAGCGCAATTGTTTCGATCTCGATGCGCCCAAGCCGGCGCTCGAGCCTTGGACGATCGTGCCGATGCGCCCCGAGCTGCAGCGCGACATCGATGCGGCGACCGCCGGCTTCCCGACGGGTGATCTCTTTTTTGCGGGCCAGTTCCGCGCGTTCCACAAATCGGTGACCGAGGGCTTGCCCTTCGATATTACGCTCGAGGAGGCACGTCGCGCGCTGGAGCTGATTACCGCGATCTATTCCGCCGCCGAGACCGGCCGGACCGAGAACCTGCCCATCGACAGCCGGCATGCCCGATACAAGGGGTGGCATTCTTTCTAGTCGGTTGACCGATAAGTTTGAATTGCATCGAATCGTCGAACTGCACTAGGGATTTGGGGGTGCAAAGCCTTAGATTCGATGCGAACAACGAAAGGCGCGCGGGGTGGCAAAGAAGTCCAAGTCAACGTCTCGGCAGGAGCGCGTCAAGCCGATCAAGCGACGCGTGCGCAAGCAAAGCCCGTCGTCGGCGAAGCTCGAGGACGTCGCCCGGGCTGCGGGTGTCTCGACGGCGACGGCGTCGCGTGTTCTCAATTCGCCGAACAAGGTCCAGGCCGATACGCGCCAGCGCGTCGAGGCGGCGATCCGATCGCTCAACTGGATCCCGCACGGTGCCGCCAAGGCGCTGGCCTCGCTGCGTACGCGCACGGTCGGCGCGCTGATCCCGACTTTGGGCCATCAGGCGATCATGGCCATGGTCGAGGCGATTCAGCAGGATCTGAGCGACGCCGGATATACGCTTTTTCTCGGCAAACCCGAACTGCAGCCGGACCGCACCTTGCGACAGGCGACGAAGATGCTGGAGCACGGCATCGAATGCCTGATCCTTATGGGCGAGGAGCAGCCGCAGGCCTTAGTGGAGTTCCTTGATAGCCGCAAGGTCTTCTACGTGACGGCCTATACCAGCGGGCGCAACGGCGGAAAGAACTGCATCGGTTTCGACAATTTCTTGGAAATGTCGCGGCTGATCGAATACCTGCTGAGCCTCGGCCATCGCGATTTCGCCATCGTTTCCCGCCAGTATGAGGGCAATGACCGTATCCGCCAGCGTATCGAGGCGGTGAAGGCGGTGCTCGCCAATGTCGGCCTGGCGGTGCGGCCGCAGCATGAAATCATCGTCGAGAAATATCTGATCGGTGCCGGGCGGGAAGGCATGCAGCGTTTGCTGAAGTCTGAAGGCGTGCGCCCCACGGCCGTAATCTGCGCCAACGACTATTTGGCAGCCGGTGCTGTGATCGAAGCGAAGGCGGCGGGCCTGTCTGTTCCGAAGGATATCAGCGTCACCGGTTTTGACGATCTGGAAATGGCCGCTCAAATCGAGCCACCGCTGACAACAGTGCGAGTGCCTGCGATCGATATCGGGCATGCCATTGCGAAGTTCATCGTCGGAAGCCTCGAGAAGGCGCCGGATACCAGGCTGCCGGGGCGGTTTAATGCCGAACTGATGATCCGCGGCAGCACGTCTGAGGCGCCCTTGAAGGCATAAGTTAATCGCTTACATAGTCTTCAGAAGCAGCATTTTGATATGCGGGAGACGGTGAATTTGGTCACTCCCCAAATACCAGCAATTATAAGATTTGATATGCCAAGCCATCGTTCCGCTTGACAGTTTGTCGCTTGATAAGCACGATGTAAGCGGTTTCTTAATTCGATGCCTTGATGCATTTCTGGGCGCCGAGCCAGGCAACCTCAAAAAATTCCACGCTTCTGCATCGGTGAAGCCGGGCTGCGTGGCCAACATAAAGGGAAGGGAACCGCTATGAACTCTCGCCGCAAATTTCTTGCCGGTAGTGCTGCTGCCGTCGGCTCGATGACAATCATTGGCCGCGCATCGGCGCAGGCCGTGAGAATCCGGGTCGGCAACGTCTATCCCGCTTCGCACACGATTCCGGTAGCTACAGGCCGCTTCAAGCAGCTCGCCGAGCAGAAGTCGGGCGGCAGATTGTCGGTTACTATCCACAACAACAGCGAGCTCGGTTCGGAACGCGAGATGGCCGAGATGGTTCGCGGCGGCTCGCTCGAGATGGTGCTGAGTGGTCTCCCGGGCACAGGCGCCTACGCGCCCGAGATTGAGGTGATGGAGGCATTCTACGTCTATCGTAATGTCGAAGACCTTAAGCTCATTACCGACGCTATCTTTGGCGACCTTCAGGGTTTCGTTCAGCCCAAGGGCTTTCAACTCGTCGGCCTCATGTATCAGGGGCCGCGCAACGTACTCTCGACCCGACAGCTTCGGACGCTGGCGGATTTCAGGGGCCTTCGGCTTCGTATTCCCAATACGCCGCTTTTCGTCGGCCTCGCGCGCAGCTGGGGTGCTGTGCCCACCGCGATTGCGCTCGCCGAGGTTTATACGTCGTTCGAATCCGGCGTCATCAATGCCATGGAAGCCACCCATGAGACTATGGTGACGAGCAATTTTCACGAGAAGGCCAAATTCCTCCTCACCACGCGGCACAACCACTATCCCCAGCCGATCGTTGCCAACAAAGCATGGTTCGACCGGTTGCCCAAGGATATGCAGGATATCATCACGTCCTCGGCGCAGGAGGCCGGTGCCTACCAGCTGACACTGCATAAGGCTGCCGACGATCAGGCGCTCGCGACGATGCGAGCGGCGGGCGTCACGATTACTGAACTGACGGATGCCGAGATCCAGACGTTCCGTGCGCCGCTCATCGAAATGAACCGGCAGCACTTCGCTAACCGCGGTCCGAAGGTTGTTGAGGTGTACGAAAAGATGCTGAAGCTCAGCAAGTACTGATCCAACAGGTCGTCCTCGAGAGAAACAATGCTTGATCGTCTCTACGTTAGGGTCATCGAAGTCCTGGTCTTCGCCGCGCTCGCGGCGATGGTTGGGATCGGCTTTCTCTCGACGGCGCTGCGATCCGTCCCAGGTTGGGGCGGACTCTACTGGGCCGAGGAGATCATCCGGTATGCTTGCATCTGGATGGTCTTTCTCTGCTCGGGTCTCACCATTCGCTATGGAATCCACTTCCGGGTCGATCTCGTGCTTGCCAAATTGCCGCGGCGGGCCGGGATCGCCCTCGCTTTTTTTGCCGTTGCCGTGATGATCTGGTTCGAGGTCGTTCTGATTTGGTTCGGATCGAAGGTGACGATCATGAACATGGAGCAGCAGTCCACCTCGCTCGAATTCCCGATGGGATATGTTTATGTGGCCATCCCCATAGGCGGCGTACTGATGCTCTTCGAGACTTTGCGGCTCGGCTGGACAATCTGGAATCGCGGCGAGCCGATTCCTGTCAGCGAACAGCCATTGGTCGATTGAAGGAGTTCTGTTTTGCTTCCCACTCTCATCTCGACTTTCTTCGTCTTGCTGATACTCGGCGTTCCCATCGCTTTTTCGATCGGTGCTGCGACTTTCATTCCGCTCATGCTCGACGGACGTTTGCCTTTCACGCTGGTGATCACGCGCCTTTTCGGGGGCATGGATTCGTTCCCGCTGATGGCGATTCCGTTCTTCGTCCTGACGGGAACGCTCGCGAGCGCTTGCAATCTAGTCGATCGGATTATGCAACTCGCGAGCTTCATGGTCGGCCGCATGCGGGCCGGGCTTGCGCAGGTCGATATTGTGACGTCGATGCTCTTTGGCGGCGTGTCCGGATCCGCGGTCGCCGACTGCGCCGCCACTGCCGGAATTCTCATTCCGAGCATGACCAACAAGGGCTATCCGGCATCCTATGCGGTCGGCGTCTGCGCGACGTCATCGACGATCGGCGCTCTGATCCCGCCGAGCATCCCGATGATCATCTACGGCTTCCTCACCGGCGTATCGACCGGGCAGCTGTTCTTGGCCGGTGCGTTGCCCGGCGTTCTCGTTGGTATCCTGCTGATGATCGCGGCCTATTTCCTCTCGGTCAGGGGCGGTTTTGGTAGAAACGACGACGCGCCGCCGCGGACGATGATCGGGTTCGTCCATGTGATGAAAGAGTCGGGACCAGCTATGACGATCCCGTTCATCATCATCGGCGGTATCGTCGGCGGCGTATTCACGCCGACCGAAGCCGGCATTGTTGCCGCGGTCGCGGTCCTCGTCATTGGTCATTTTTTCTATGGCGGCTTCACTTGGCGGAAGCTGCGCGAGGCCGTCATGGGTGCTGCGCTCACAACCTCGATGGTCATGCTGATCTTGGCGGCTTCGACCGTCTTCGCAAATCTCCTGACTCGGGCACAGTTCCAGTCGGAAGCCATCGTCCTGCTCAACGCGATCACGAGCGTGGCCGAGATCCAGCTGCTGTTGGTCGTAATCATGCTGCTGATCCTGGGCTGCTTCATCGACGGTACGGCGATCTTGATCATGTTTGCCGCCCCGCTCTTCGGCGTGGGACAAGCGCTCGGCTACGATCCGCTGCAGTTCGGCACGATCATCGTCATGTGCTGCCTGATCGGCGGCGTGACGCCCCCGGTCGGTACATTGATGTTCATCAGCGCCGCTGTGGCTCGCATCGGGCTCGGCGAGGCCTCGAGAGGCATCTTCCCATTCTTCCTGGCGCTTTGTGTGGCGCTCTTTCTGGTCGCGGCAATCCCGCCGCTGACAACCTTCTTGCCCCGCCTATTGTTGGGTTGACCTCACCCCGCTTTGGAATCCGATAGCATGACCGATCTGTCCCACCTGATCTCCCGAGAGACGCCAGTGGCGCATGTCGCGCTGTTGCGGATCAACAGGCCTGAAAAGAAAAACGCCCTCCACAGCACGATGGTTATCGAGCTTGCGCGCCATCTCGACGAGGCGGCCGCCGACATCGACGTCCGAGTGGTCGTGCTGACGGGCACGGACGAAACCTTCGCAGCTGGGGCCGATATTGCCGAGATGCTCGAGCGCGGCCCGGCCGGAACTTCGAACAATCCCGACCGCGTCAAGGCGTGGCGCCGGCTTGAGAAGTTCCCGAAGCCGATCATTGCCGCCGTGAACGGCATCGCGTTCGGGGCAGGAAACGAATTGGCATTGACCTGCGACTTTATCATTGCGGGCAAGAACGCGAAATTCGGCCAGCCGGAAGTGAAGATCGGCGGCATGGCCGGCGACGGCGGCACGCAGCGCCTGCCGCGCAAGATCGGCGCGAACATGGCGTCCTACATGCTCATGACGGGCGATCCGATCGATGTCGAGACGGCCTGGCGGCTAGGTTATGTGATCGAGATCTGCGAAGTCGCCAAGACCGTTGCACGCGCCGTCGAGATCGCCGCGACGATCGCCTCGCGCGCTCCCGTCGCCGTGCAGTTCACGAAGGCGTGCATCGGCGTGGCTGTCGGTGCCACGCACGAAAACGGCATCGCCTACGAGCGCGACTCGCTTTGGCGCAACTCGATGGCGGAGGATCGCCGCGAAGGCATGTCGGCGTTCGTCGAGAAGCGCGCGCCGAAATTCTCCGGTAAATAGGCTGGGTCCGTCAGGCGGCGGGTTTCGTCCCGTCGCCCACGACGCCGCGCTTGATGAGATCGTCGATCTTTTCTTTCGAATAGCCAAGTTCGCTCAAGGCCTCGCGCGTATTCTCGCCGATGCCGTAGGCGCGGATGCGCAGCGGCAGCGTCGCGTCGTCGTACTTGACGGGGTGGTTGACCAGAACCGCCTTTTCGCCGCGGATGTCGATCTCGGTGAAGGCATCGACTGCCTTTGCCTGCGGGTCGTCGGCGACGTCGTCGAAATCGTAGATCTTGCTGTACCAAAGTCCCGCATCGTCGAACGCCTTCGAAACCTCGGCAAATGTCTTCGTGGCAACGACCTTCGCAAAGACCTGCGCGTAGCGGTCGCGCTCTTTGAAACGGTCGATATGCGCGATCGCGCGCAACTCGTCGCTGCCGAGCGCGTCGGCGACCTTCATCGGATCGTTGACGGACATCGCGATCGCGGCATCGGCGAGTTTGAATTGGCCGTAGGGTGCCTGATGGTACCAGGTCGCCAGATGCGGATCGCGCTTCAGGATCTTCCGGTCGGGGCGGGTGGAGAGATAGACGGTCAACGGCTCGGTCTGGAGGTCGAGGCCGGCCGTGTAGAGCGAGCTTTCGACCTTTGTGCCTTTGCCGGTCGTGAGCTTTTTCACGAAGGCCGCGATGATACCCATCGCCAGAACGGCGCCGCCATGTTGGTCGATGACAGCCGAGCCGACCGCGCGCGGTTCGTCGTTGCCGGTCGCAGCCATGAGGCCGGTGCGCGCCTGGACGATGATGTCTTGGCTCGCCTTCGAGATCATCGGACCCTTGCTGCCCCAGCCGGTACCGCTCGCATATATGATGTCGGGCTTTACCTTTTTCAGTTCCTCGTAGCCGAGGCCAAGGCGGTCCATTACGCCCGCACGGTAGTTTTCGACCACAACGTCCGACTTCGCGACCATCTCTTTGATGATGGCGAGCCCTTCAGGGCTTTTGAGATTCACGGCGAACGTCTTTTTGTTGCGGAAGGCGCACAGATACAGGCCCGCGACGCCGCCGATATGGGGCCCCGCCCACCGGCGCGCGCGTTCGCCTTCGATCGGTTCGACCTTCGTCACGTCTGCGCCGAGGTCGCCCAGATACTGCGTGCAGGCGGGCCCCTGAAGCACGTGGCAGAAGCTTAGAACTTTCATTTTCTCGAGCATGTGGGTCTCCGGTGTCGCGCCGCGCGTCGGAACGAGTTCAATTGAGCTGAAGATGGATCGTCTTGAGTTCGGTGAATTCGTCGACCGCGAACCTGCCGCGCTCGTGGCCGCTGCCGCTCTCCTTGTGGCCCGTCAGCGGGAGTTCCGGCGTGCCGGCCATATAGGTGTTGACCTCGATCGTGCCGGCCTTGAGCCCGCGCCCGAAGCGGAAGGCCTTGTCGAGATCGCGTGTCCACACGCCGGCCGACAAGCCATAGGGCGTTCCGTTTGCGATCGCGATCGCCTGATCGATCGTTTTGAACTCGATCGCGGACAGGACGGGCCCGAAGATTTCCTCTTGGGCGATCGACATCTTGGGATCGACCTTTGTGAAAAGCCCCGGCTGCACGTAGTTCTTTCGTGCGGGACCGTCCGACGGTCGGCTCCAGTAGGTGGCGCCGTCACGCTGGCCGGCTGCGATGTAGCCGCTGACGCGTTCGAACTGTGCAGCACTGATGAGCGGACCCATCTCCGTGGCAGGATCGAGCGTATCGCCGACGCGGACGGCGAGCATGCCGGCCCTGACGCGCTCGAGAAATTCACGCGCGATCGAGCGCTCGACCAGAAGACGCGAACCGCTCACGCAAGCCTGCCCGGCATTGCGCGTGGCGCCGATTACGACTTTCTGCGCTGCGGTCTCGAGATCGGCGTCGGCGCATACGATATGCGCCGATTTGCCGCCGAGCTCGAGCGAAAGCTTTTTGAGAGCACCCCCCGCTTTGCCGGCGATTTCTTTGCCGACGCGAGTCGATCCGGTGAACGAGATCATGTCGACGCGGGGATCGGCGCACAAAGCTGCCCCGACATCGTGGCCGAAGCCGGGGAGCACACTGACGACGCCGGGCGGCACGCCCGCCTCAAGCAGGATGCGGCCGAGCAGGAGTGTCGTGCCGGAGGTGAGTTCGCTTGGTTTGACGATCGCACAGCACCCGACCGCCAAAGCGAAGGGCAGCTTCTGGCTGATGATGAGCAGCGGGTAGTTCCATGGCGTGATCATGGCGACGACGCCGTAGGGCTCGCGCAGGATGAGGCCCATCTGGCCGCCGCCGAGATTGTCGTACGTGTCGCCGTAGGTATGGCGGGCGAGGCTGGCTGCGTATTCCCAGTGCGCGATGGCGCCGCGAACTTCGCGCTCCGCATTGGTGACGGGCTTGCCGCATTCGAGACATTCGATGCGGCGGAACTCGTCGAGTTTCTCTTCGATGCGGCGCGCTACGTCGAGCAGGATTTTGGCGCGCTGTGCGCCGGACATTCCGCTCCAGACGCGTTTGTCGGCTGCGGCCGAGGCTGCCGCGACGGCAGCTTCAGCGTCGGCAACCGTTGCCCTTGGATATCGGCTGATGGCGATATCGTGTGTCGGATGCCGACGCTCGATGGCCTCCCGATCGCGAGTCTCGACGAGCTTGTCGCCGACGATCGCCGGAAGCTCGATCGGTGTTCCCGGCAGTTTCACCGGCCAGGCAGCTGATGCGGTAGACATGATGTTTCTCCAATTGGATAGCGATGATGTAACCGCTTTCTTTTTATGTCAATCGCAATGGATATCCCGCGTGCCGACGGCTAGCCGCCGGCACGGATGAGATCTGCAACGCGCTCGGCAACCATGATCGTCGGCAGGTTGATGTTGGCGCGCGGGATGGCGGGGAAGATCGATGCGTCGACGACGCGCAGGCCGCCAATACCGTGAACGCGTCCGGCAGAGTCCGTGACCGCCATGGGATCGTCGGCGCGTCCCATACGGCACGAACACGACGCGTGCCACACGCCGACGGCGGCCTTGCGCACGAATGCCTCGAGTTTGTCGTCGTCGGCAAGCAGCACGTCGAGCGGTTCGGATTCGACGACGAAGTTGTTGAACATGAATCGGCGCAGCGGGGCAGGGCCGTCGAGGATCGTGGCGAGGATGCGCGTGAGAATACGGTTCTTGGTATTGACTTCGCTCACCTGGCGGATTTTCTCGCTGAAGCTCGCTGCGAACGGATCGGTCACGGCCGCGCGCATCTCGGGTGCGTCGAAAACGGCGCGCAGTCGTCGCATCGCCGCCATCAGGCGCACAAGGTCGCGGCGATCGTGCAGCAGTTTGAAATCGACCTTTGGCTGGTCGCGCCAATCGGCCGAATTGAGGCGGACTTCGCCGGCTTCCGAGAACGTCTTGTTGACCCACGTCGTCACCGAGCAAATTTGCTCGCCGACATGATGCCATGCGGCTTTCGTCGATACCGACACGGCCATGTCGGACACGGGCATGCCCGGAATGTCGGAGGTGAAGCGAAGACCGACGAGAAGATGGCGCCGCGTTTTCTCCTGCAGGCGCGCATGCGGGTGGATGAAGGCGGCAAGTGCGACGGACGGATGATCCATCAGCCGCTGGCCGACGCCCGAAAGCGCATGCCGCAGCTCGATTCCGTGCGTGTGCAGCTCGCCGACGGGCCCAATGCCAGCGCGCATCAGCATCGGCGGCGAGTAGATGGCGCCGCACGAAAGAATCACTTCGCGCGCGCGGAATTCACGCAGTTCGCCGTCGGCAAAGGCGCGAACGCCAACGCAGTGACGTCCCTCGAAGATGAGATCGCGAACCCGGCACTCGGTCCGGATCGTCAGGTTCGGCCGCGCGCGCACCGTGCTCGTCAGATAGGCGATCGCCGTCGGCACGCGTCGGTCGTAGAGGTTCGAGATCGTGAAGGGGTGGTATCCATCGACGAATTCGCCGTTCTGGTCGGCGAGGTATTTGAAGCCCAGCCGCTCGAAACCGGCTGCGACTGCCCTGGCTTGCCCCGCCCACATGTCGGGAAAGATGCGGCGGATCGGCAGCGGGCCGTCCTTGCCGTGCAGCGGTCCGTCGAAATCGTTGTCGCGTTCGAGTTTGCGGAAATAGGGCAGGACCGAGTTCCAGTTCCAGCCGTCGGCGCCGAGCGTCTCCCACTCGTCGTAATCGACCGGGCCGCCGCGGTTGGCGAGCTGGCCGTTGATCGACGAGCCGCCGCCCAGGACGCGCGCTTGCTCGTACTTGCGCAGGGGCGGGCGCGGGGCGTCCGGCTGGTTGTGGGGGATCGTCTCCGTCGTCACGCGCAGGTCGTTCCAGAGGAACCGGCGATCGAGGAACGCGTAGGCGGCAAAGCTGTCGAGAATGCGCTCCGGCGTCGCGCCGTCTTTGATATTGGGACCCGCTTCGAAAAGGAGGACCGAGTTTGCACTGCTCTCGGTCAGCCGGGTCGCGAGAACCGAACCAGCGGATCCGCCGCCGACGATGATGAAATCGTGTGACATCCGAGCGCTTTTGCGTGTCCATCCCTTGGATGTGCGGCGCAGAAGCGCCGCACTTGTTGCTTGATAGATTTATAAACGCTTTCATCCCAGTTGCGCAATCGGGAAGGCGCATCAGATAGATTCACATATCGTTGAATTTAAACAGAATATGCATGGCTGCAATACGGTCCACGCAACGCCGAGCGAGGCCTTCATTGACATGTAAAAGAGATTCATGTAAGCGCTTAACTAACAACAAACGACACAAGGAAACGTGCCATGGCGTTCGACCTAACGCAGGGCGTAATCGCGGCCCCCGTCACCCCGTTCAACCCCGACGAGTCCGTCGATTGGGTCACGCTCGACCGCTACATGGCCGAGATCGCCGCAGGCGGTCCTCAGGGCATCGCCATGAACATGGCGGCAAGCGAAGGCGGCTCGCTGACGATCGACGAGCAGCTCGACGTCATCCGCCGCACCAAGAAGGCTGCCGCCGGCGCATGCGCCGTTCTTTCCGGCGTCGTTGCTGCGAGTACGACGAAAGCGGCCGAACTCGGCAAGCGTCTGGTCGATGCGGGTGCCGATGCGCTGGTCATCTTTCCGCCGCTGCCGACTTTCATTTCCAAGCCGCTGCCGGTCGAAGTCGTCGTCGATTTCCACAAGGCGATCGCCGACGCCTCGGGCGTGCCGATCATCGCTTTCCACACGCCGTTCGTCGATTATCCGCCCGGCACGATCAAGGGTCTTGCCAAGCTTAAATCCGTCGTGGCGCTGAAAGATGCCGCCTTCAACGTCGATCGCACCGTTGAAATCGTCGAAGAAGCCGAACATACGCATATCAAGATCCTGACCGGCAACGACACCTTCATACTCGAAGCGATGTTGATGGGCTGCTCGGGCGCGCTCATCGGCTTTGCCGGAACCGCAACGGCCAAGATCGTCGAGATGCACAAACTCGCCATGGCCGGCAAGATCACCGAGGCTTACCAAATCTGGAACGCGCTTGGCCCGCTGGCGCGCATCTGCTGGCGTGCGCCGCTGCGCGACTATCGCGTACGCATGAAGTACGCGCTGGTCCGCCAGGGCGTCATTCCGCACGCGACGGCGCGTTTGCCGCAGCCCGCGATCACGGACCAGGACAAGGCCGATCTCGACCGCTGTTTCGACCGTTTCGGCCTCGACGCGCCGGCCTATCTGCCGGCAGGGCGCAAGTTCCAGCATTCGCGCGCGGCCGAGTAGGTCCGCTCGCCATGCTGGCGCTTCGCAAACTCGGCGCCGCACCGGGCGTCGCACTCGTCGATGTCGCCGAGCCTGAAATCTCGGGGCCGGACGACGTGAAGATCGAAGTGACGGCCGCAGGCATCTGCGGCTCCGATCTGCACATCGACCACTGGTCGCCGGGCTACCATCATCTCGGGCCGTCGCTGCCGCTGACGCTCGGGCACGAGTTCGTCGGCCGCGTCGTCGGCCGGGGTTCTTCTGGGCAAGGACCGGCCGTCGGCAGCCGCGTAACGGTCGTGCCTGCGACGACATGCGGCCGTTGCGCCGCTTGCCTTGCGGCCGATTTTGACGCGTGTCGCGAGCGGCGTGGAATCGGCGTGATGCGCAATGGCGGGTTCGCGCGCTACGTCGTCGTACCTGCACGAAATTGCATCGCGATCCCGGACGCGTTGCCCGACGAAGTCGCGGCACTCACCGAGCCGGTCGCGATCGGCGTGAATGCCGTCATGACGACAGCGCTGAAGGCAGGCGAGAAGGTCGTCGTGTTCGGGCCTGGAACGATCGGGCAGGCGATTGCCGTCGAAGCCCGCCGTGCCGGCGCGGACGTGACGGTCGTCGGCTTCCGCGACGCAAGCCGCATTGCCGTGCTGCGTTCGCTCGGTTTCACGCAACTCTTCGATCTCGGCGATCCGGCACAGGCTTCGACGCTTTCCGCACTCGCAGACTCGGTGGATTGCGTCTTCGAAGCGTCGGGTGCCGCATCGGCGTTCAAGGCGGCGCTCGGTTTGCTGCGCCCGAAGGGGCGGCTCGTCGTCGTCGGCATCCATTCAGCACCCGGCGAAATCGATCTCGTCCGCCTTGTGCGCAAACGCCTTCAAGTGGTGGGAGCATTCAGTTCGCCGGGTTCGATCTGGCCGGACGTCGTCAAGCGCCTGGCGGCGGACCCTGCGATGTACGCAAAGTTCGTGACCCATCGCTATTCGCTGGAGAATGTGCTCGCTGGCTTCGATGTGGGGCATCGCCGCGAGGCATCGAAGGTTATCATTCGGCCGACGTGAGGGGCGCTGCGCCGAACTTTGTCAATGGCGCGGAACCATCAGGGCGATTAGGCGGCGCACGTCGGCGACATCTTCGATGCGATCGACCATGCCGATGAGTTCGCGCGCCGCACCGGCTGCAAGCACGGTCGTCAGAAGATCGAGCGCCTTTTCCTGGACTTGCGCTTTCGACATCGGGTTTTCCGCACGGCCCAGCACGTTCCGGTCCTGATCCGCAAAGAACGTACCGCGGGAGGTCTCGACTTCGACTTGCGCGTCGAAGCGGCCGAGATGGGGTTTCGGTCCAAGAAACTCGATGCGCTGGCCCACGGCAACGACGGTTGGATCCAACATCCTTTCGGCATCGTGCGCAGAGTCGAACGTCAGTCTGCCGTCGACGAGCGTCACAGCCATGCAGTAGCGCAGATTGACGTCTGGCATCTGGGTCTTGTCGCCGATGACCTTGTACCAATCTTCGTTGTAGTAGATGCGCACACGCTCGGTTTCTCCTGAACCGACACCGTGCTGGCGGATGATCTTCTCGAGTGCCGCAAGCGGCGCTGCGATCGGATACCCGATCGGATAGCACTTGATGTCGGTCTCGAGGATCTCGTGGCGCATGCCGAGCGCATCTGTGAGGGCCATCGGTCGCGGCTGGGACGTGATGGCGTCGAGCATGTTGCGGTCGCTCATCTCCAGCACGTCGCCGCCACCCGAAAAGCCGGCACGCACGAGGGCCGCGCATTTGGCACCGTTCATCGCCGGCATGCCGGCAAAGACGTAGCTTTTGAGCGTATGGCGCGCGTCGCGCCGCCATGTCGTGAGCCCGGACGCTTCCTGTGCCAGATAGTTGAGCAGGATTTTGAATCGCTCCGCATCGAATTCCATCAGGGATCCGGCCGCGTATCCGGCGCCGAACAGCGGACCGTAGGCGTGGCTCGACATGGAAGACTGTTTGAACGTCATCCCAGCGCCAAAGGCCTTGGCGAAGCGAATCGTCGTCTCGTAACCGAGGATCGTCGCGCGCAGCAGTCGCGCACCGTTCGCACCCAACTCCTCGGCGACTGAAATCGCGGACGGAACCACGCCGCAGCCAGGGTGGGTCTGGCTTTCTTCATGTGAATCGTCGGATTCGTCGGCATGCGCTGCCATGCCGTTGGCGAGCACGGCCTCCGCAAGCGGTGCACGCAGTGCTGTCCCGAGGATCGCTGCGGTCGGGCGGCCGCCCAACGAGGTCGCATAGCGCTGTCCGGCGATGCCGGCCTCAAGTGCAGCACCCGAGACGATCGCGGCCAGCGTGTCGAGGAGTTGCAGCTTGCCTTTCTCGAGGACTTCGAGCGGATAGTCGGCGGTCGCGGCGGCGGCGGCGTGTGCTGCGACGATGCCGCCATAGTCGAAGCTCCGATCGATATCGCCCGGTTCCATGCGCGTCGTCTCGCCGCGTAACGCGACGCTCCTTTGCTTGTCTTCTTGCCGACCGTCCGATGCCGGTTGACAGTTTGCCGCATTCATTCATAGTTTATGAGAGCGCTTACATCAATGCCAAACACGAGACCCAGAAAGAGGGCGAGACGGGATGGAAACGAAGTTCGGGGTCGTCGGCACTGCGCATTGGGCGACGAACGTCCATTCGGTCGGATTGCAGCAGACGCCGGGTGCGCGCCTTGTTGGCATATGGGGGCGCGATCTCGAGAAAACACGCGCTTTGGCTGCCGCGCGCGGTGTTGCCGCGTTTGCGCGCTTCGAGGACATGCTTGCAGAGGTCGATGCGATCAGTTTTGCGGTGCCGCCGCAGATCCAAGAGGAACTTGCGTTGCGTGCGCTGCGCGCGGGCAAGCACGCACTGCTCGAGAAGCCGATCGCGACGACCGCCAATGCCGCGCGCTTGCTTGCCGAGGCGGCACAGCGTGCCGATGCCGTAACCATCGTCTTCTTCATGCGGCGTTTCATTCCCGAAGTCGCCGATTTCGTCGCCCAACATGCCGGCGGCGGTTGGCGCGAGGCCGAGGTCGAAGTCCGCTCGGCCACGTTCGCTTCCGACAGCCCGTACCGGAACTCCGTCTGGCGCCAAGTTGCGGGATCGGATATCTGGGACGTCGGCCCGCATATCCTGTCGATCCTGCTGCCGCTGCTTGGCCCGGTCACGGCGGCACGCGTACTTGCACCCGAAGGGGGCTTCACGCGGTTCGAAACGACGCATGTGGGCGGCGCGCGCGCGCTGAGCCGCATCAACCAACGCGCCTCTCCTGGCGATACTTGCAACATCTATCGTTTCCGGGGCCCGGCCGGCGAAGTTAGCGCCCCGGAGCCGGTGCTCGACAGAACGGCCAACTACGTGCGCGCGGCGACCGCGTTGGTCGAACGTATCCGCGACAGAGCGCAGGTTCATCCGTGCGATGTTGTGCTCGGTGCTGAAACCGTTCGCATTCTCGAACAGATCGCGCCAGGGCGCGCGGCATGACGAAGCGCGTATTCCTCGATCGGCCCGCGATCGCGTGGGCGATCGCAGCTTTGTGGCTTGCCTATCTCGTTGCAATTCCAATCGGCTACATGACGGTCGACAGCCTGACCGACGACGGGCTGACGCTCGCCGCCTATGTCGACTTTTTCGAGGATCCGAAGCGGCGCACGGCCATGCGCAACAGCTTGATTGTCGCGGCCGGCGTGGCGGTCTTGAGCGTGCTGGTGGGGGCGCCGCTTGCTTTCGGCGTCGCGCGCACGCGCATGCGCGGCCGATCGGTGGTGAGTGCCGCGATGATCGTATGCCTCGTCAGCCCCGACTTTCTTTTGGCGATGGCCTATATCGCGTTGGCCGGGCCGAATGCCGGATATTTCAATCAGGCCCTGCGCACCGTCTTTGAGCTGAAGACGGAATCGGGCCCGCTCAACATTTTCACGCTCTGGGGCTTGGTCCTGACGGCACTGCCGCACGGCGTTTCGTACGTTTTTCTGGCGCTTATGCCGGCACTCCGGAACGTCGATCCGGCGCTCGAAGAAGCGTCGCGCGTGCAGGGGGCCGGGCCGATCGAGACGATCCGTGACGTGACGCTGCCGCTGATGCGGCCGGCCCTGCTTTCGGGTGCGCTGCTCGCGTTTTCCGGCAGCCTCGCAATGTACGGTCCGCCGCATATGCTGCGGCTCAACGTGCTGACGATCTCGATCCGCGAATCGCTCGTCCGGCTCGATTTCAAGGCCGCCTCCGCCGCCTCGATGGTGCTGATCCTGATGTCGCTGGCAGCCCTCGTTCTGTACCGGCGTTCCACGCGACAGGCGGAGCGATTCCGCACTGTCGGCGGCAAGTCCTTCTCCGAGCGCGCCGGCGCCGAAGGGCGCATAGCCGCCGCCTTCACGGTCCTCGGCGTCGTCTATGTTCTCGCCGTTCTCGTGGTGCCATATGGCGGCATGACCGTCATCTCGCTGATGAAAAGCGTGGGGATGGGTTTCTCGGCCGGGAACTGGTCGTTCGACAACTACCGGGCCGTCTTCGCCGATCCGGCCGTGCGCAAGGCGGCGACGCTGAGCGTTTCGCTCGCCGCCGCGACCGCATCGCTCGTCACTTTCATGGGGTTCCTCGTTGCGTACGTCGTCATACGTCTGAAGCTGCGCGGGAGCTGGCTGCTCGACTATATGTCGATCATCCCGCTTGCGGTGCCGGGAACGGCGTTGGCGATTGCGCTTGCCGTCGTCTATTTGAACCCGCCGCTGAATGCGCTCGGGCTCTATGGCGGGTTCGGAATCCTGTTTGTCGCCTACCTCACGCGCTTCATCACGTTCGGCGTGCGCACGAGCCAGAGTTCGTTGATCCAGCTTTCGCCCGAGTTCGAGGAGGCTTCGCGCGTCAGCGGTGCGGGCGGGCTCAAGACTGTGGCGCTCATCACCTTGCCGATGATGCGCCAGGCGCTGGTCTATGCATGGCTGCTGATCTTCGTGCTGGCTCTGCCGGAACTCAGCGCTTCGATCATTCTCAAGGGCATCCACACCCAAACGCTTTCCACCGTGCTTCTCGACATCTGGAACGGCAATGGCGGTCTGGCTCAAGCCTGCGCGTTTGGGATGACGATGTTCGCCTCGGTCGGCTTTCTTCTTCTCACGGCCGCCGCGATCGCCAAGCGTGCGAGCGGCGGACTGCGTATCGGAACTTAAATACAAAAAAACAAAGGGAGGAAGCCATGGAACAGAAATCCCGGATTCATCTGCTTGCAGGCGTTTTTATTGGCACTTTGATCGCCCACGCGCCTGCGTCGGCGCAGCAGAGACTGACGATCTATTCGGCCTACGAGAATTCGCAGATCGCGCCTTTGACCAAGGCGTTCGAAGCGAAAAACCCGGGCATTGCGGTCGATCATTTCCGCCAACCTGGCGAGGAGCTTCTCGCCACGATCGAACTCGAACTGCGTGCCCGATCGCCCAAGGCAGATGTCGTGGGGCTCAACGATGCGTCTATCGCCTATCTGCAGAAGCGCCACGATGCCTTCGAGCCCTACGCCGCCAAGGACGTCGACAAGGCGCGCGTCGAGATGCGCAGCCCGCAGAACATCTTCACGCCCGCGTTCGTCAATCTCTACCTGATCCACTACAACACGCGGAAGATCTCGGAGGCTGATGTGCCGAAGAGCTGGGCCGAACTGGCCGATCCGAAATGGAAGAATCAGATCGCGATGGCCGACCCCAGCAGTTCGCAGTCGGTCCAGTCCTTCGTGTGGTTCATCGCCGACTATTTGGTCAAGTCCGACCCGGCCAAGTTCGGGTGGGACTATTTCAAACGCATGGGCGCCAACGGCGTGCATCTCGAATCGTCGCACGGCACGATCCGGGATTTGACCGTCAGCGGCGAGCGTCCGATCGGGATCAATCTCCTGGCGAACGCCCAGACGGCGAAAAATCGCGGTGAACCGACCAGCAACATCTGGCCGAGCGAAGGCGTGCCCGGCGAGCTCTCGGCCTTCGGACTGCTGCGGGCATCGAAGAACAAGGAGCTTGGCAAGATGTGGCTCGACTTTATCATCTCGCCCGAAGGGCAGGGGCTGATGCCGGCGTCCCTCGGCGGCGCTCCGGTGCGCAACGACGTGGCCTACAAATATCCAGATGGTTCGTCGCTCGAGCAGGTGAAGATCATTCCGGTCGATTCGACTTTCATCTCCGACAACAAGCGCACGCAGGCCCGTAAGTTCCATGACGCCGTCGGGAAATAAGACAGGCGAAGCGGGTTCGCCGGGGGCGCTATCGCGCGCCTCCGGCGTCGATCTGCGCGTCGCAGGACTGCGCAAATCCTATGGGTCCGTCGTCGCCGTCCACGATGTCGGTTTCGAGGTCCCGGCTGGCCAGATGATCTCGCTCATCGGGCCGAGCGGTTGCGGCAAGACCACGACCTTGCGCATGATTGCGGGCCTCGAGCAGCCCGATATTGGCAGCATCGTGGCGGGCGGGCGCGTGCTCGTGGACGGCGGGACAAGGCTTCCGCCCGAGCAGCGCGATCTCGGCATGGTGTTCCAGAGCTATGCGCTGTGGCCGCACATGTCGGTCTTCGACAATCTCGCCTATGGTCTGAAGCGGCGCGGTCACGCGCGCGCGGCGATCGCAGACAAGGTGGCCGAAGTTCTGCGCATCGTGGGCATGTCGCAGTATGCAGAGCGTTTCCCGGGCCAGCTCTCCGGCGGCCAGCAGCAGCGCGTGGCACTGTCGCGTGCCATCGCGACGGAGCCCGGCATACTTCTTTTCGACGAACCGCTCTCCAATCTCGATGCGGTGCTACGCGAGCAGATGCGATTCGAGATCCGATCGCTGCAGCAGCGGCTCGGCATTACGGGCGTCTACGTCACGCACAGCCAGGACGAAGCGCTGGCGATGTCGGACCAGATCGCCGTCATGCGCGACGGGCGCATCGTCCAGATCGGGATGCCCACGGAGATATACGGGCGCCCGCGCTCGCGTTTTGTCGCGGCCTTCATCGGACTGACCAACCTCGTCGAGCTGCACGCGATTGCGGTCGACGGCAACGGCGTCGCCGGATCGTTGCCGGGCGGGGCGATCATTCGCGCGCGGGTCGGGGCCATCGAGGCAGCATCCTCGGGCGGCACGGTTGGCGTGTCGATTCGCCCGGTCGAAATTGCGATAAGCCGCGGCGCTGGTGCGGGCAACGCCGAGAACCGGCTCGCAGGGCGTGTCCGCACCACGGCCTTTACCGGTGGGCTCATCGACTACTTCGTCGACGTCGGCGGCGGATTGGAACTGCGGGTCCAGACAACGCCGCCCGCCGCCGCAGAACCCGGCGACGATGTGACGCTTTCGTTCGCGGCCGACCGGACGGTCGTGCTTGCGGACTGACACGAGACAGGATCGGAACGCGCGATGACGATCAAAAGAGCCGAAAGTTGGATGCTCCGGTTTCCCTCGAACCGTGCTGCGGCAGAGCGCAGCGACGAGTTCTTCGAACTGATCGGCGTGACGCTCGAAGATGCGAAGGGCGGGCGCGGCACTGGCTGGACCTTCACGTCCGACTATGGCGGCGGCGAAGCGGTCAAGGCGCTGCTCGATGTCGTGCTGTTGCCACGAATTCTCGGGCGCGATGCGATTGAGGTTGAAGCGGTCAACGACCAACTCTTCCATTATACGCATCGCCTCGGACACGGCATCACGTCGATGGCGATTGCCGCAATCGACGTCGCGATGTGGGACCTGCGGGCGCGGGACGCCGGCGTGTCGGTCGCGCGAATGCTTGGACAGGTGCGCGACCGCGTGCCGTGCTACGGCAGCGGAAAAGCCAGCCCGTCGCTGCCCATCGACGATCTCGTCGAACTCTCGGCCGGATATGTGCGCGACGGGTTCAACGCCGTGAAAATCCGCGTCGGGCGCGAACCGGGCAAGGACATCGAGCGTATCCGCGCGGTGCGCCAGGCGATCGGGGAGGGGCCGCGCATCCTGTGCGATGCGAACGAGCGGCTCGATCTGCCGACCGCACTTTGGCTCGGAAAACAGCTGTCCGATCTGGGCGTGCACTGGTTCGAGGAGCCGCTGCTTTCGCAGGATATCGAGGGCTATCGCCGCATGCGCAGTGCGCTGCCGATCGCCATCGCGATGGGGGAGCATGTGCATTCGCGGCGCGACTTCATGCCCTACATCGCGACCGGTGCCGTCGATGTCGTGCAGCCGGACATGTGCTTCGTCGGCGGCATCACCGAGACGATGCGCATCGGGCGCATGGCCGATACGGCCGGGCTCGCCCTCGCACCCCATTTCATGACGGTCCTCCACATCCACGTCGCTGCGGCACTGCCGCGGGCGACCTATGTCGAGTTCTATCCATTCATGGACGACCTGCTGGTCGAAGGTCTGCATGTTGAGGACGGGATGCTCCTCGTGCCCACGCGACCGGGCCACGGCGTCGAGTTCACTAAACGAGCTTGGCGCGACTACCGCGTCGCGTGAAGTGCCCCGAAGAAGGAACGAAAATGCAGCACAAGATTCGCAAAATCGACGTCCATCTCGTCTCATATCCGATCACAGGCGGCTTCACCGATGCGACGCGCAAAGTCGAGACGATCGGCTTCCTGCTTGTTCGCGTGACGACCGATCAGGGGCTGGAAGGCGTTGGCGTCACCTACCATGAGGTCGGCGGCGAGGCGACCCGCGACCTCATCTTGCGCAACATGGCGCCGAAATTGATCGGGCGCGACCCGCTTGAGACCGAGGCGATCTGGCAGGAGTTCTTCCACTATCTGCGCGGCGTCGGCCGCAAGGGACTTATGTATTGCGCGCTGAGCGCCATCGACATCGCACTGTGGGATCTCAAAGGCAAGATCGCCGGATTGCCCGTCTACAAGCTACTGGGCGGCAACCTCACGAAGGTTCCGGTCTACGCAAGCGGCGGCTGGACCTCGTACGCGGACGACGAACTCGTCGCCGAGATGAAGGGGATGGTTGCGCGCGGCTTCAAGACGATCAAATTCAAGGTCGGGTTCGATGGCGGACGTGCGATCAACCGCGACGTGGTGCGTGTGCGCAAAGTGCGCGAAGCGGTGGCTCCCAACATCCGTATCCTCGTCGATGCGAACAACTGCTTCGATGCGGCGACCGCGGTCCAGCTCGCAAATCGGATCCGCGAATACGACATCGCTCTGTTCGAGGAGCCGGTCTTTGCCGACGACATTCCCGGTCTCGCGCGTTTCAAGCGCGGCACGGATATTCCGCTTGCCACCGGCGAGCACGAATACACGAAGTTCGGCGTGCGAGACCTGCTGCTTGCCGAGGCGGCGGACATCGTTCAGGTCGACGGTGCGCGGGCGGGCGGCTACACCGAGATGTTGAAATGCGCGGCCCTCACGCAGGCGTGGAACGTCAATTTCGCACCGCATGCGATGGAAAACGTGCATCTGCATCTCGTCGCGGCCGTCCCGAACGCGCTCTTCCTCGAGCGATTGCTGATGTTCGAGGAGATCACAGGACGGGTCTTCAAGAACGCGCCGGCGCCGATCGACGGCTTCATGCATGTCCCCGACCGACCGGGCCTCGCGCTTGAACTCGACATGGATTTTGTGAAGAGTAACGAGGACAAGTGAATTGAGCGATCCGAGTTCCATGAATACAAGCGCCGCTTCGCAAACGATCGATCCCTGGAAGGCGTTCAGCGGCGCGTCAGCACGCGGCAAGCTCGCCGGCGTTCTGGCACTGGACGATTTCGAGCCATTGGCAAAGAGCAGGCTGCCGCGCCCGATCTTCGGCTATGTCGCGGGAGCGGCGGAGACGAACGCGTCGCTCTTGGACAATCGGAGCGCGTTCGGGCAATGGAGCTTCGTTCCGCGCGTGCTGCGGGACGTTTCGGTGCGCAGCCAGAAGGTCGAACTGTTCGGGACGACCTATTCGGCACCGTTCGGCATCGCGCCAATGGGGCTCGCGGCGCTCACGGCGTACGACGGCGACAGGGTGCTTGCGCGGGCGGCAGCGAAGGCTGGTATTCCGTTCGTCCTGAGCGCCACTTCGTTGACGCCGTTGGAGAAGGTGATCGAGGCAGCACCGGGAAGCTGGTTCCAAGCCTACTTGCCGGGCGAGGATGCGCGGATCGTCGCGCTGCTGGACCGGGTTCGGGCTGCCGGTTACGCGACGCTTGTTGTGACAGTCGATCTTCCGGTTGCCGGGAACCGTGAGAACAATATTCGTGCCGGCTTCTCGACGCCGCTTCGGCCGAGCCTTCGGCTCGCTTGGGATGGGCTGGTGCGGCCGCGATGGCTGATCGGCACGATGCTTCGAACGCTCCTGACTTCTGGAATGCCGCATTTCGAGAATTCGTTCGCCGAACGCGGTGCGCCGCTTCTGTCTTCAAACGTGGCCCGTGATTTCTCGAACCGCGCGCAGTTCAGCTGGCGCCATATCGAACGGATCCGAGATATCTGGCAGGGAAAGCTGGTCCTCAAGGGCATATTGTGTCCCGAGGACGCGGCGCTTGCAAAAAAGACCGGGGCCGACGGAGTGATCGTCTCCAATCACGGCGGGCGCCAGCTCGACGGCGCTGTGTCGGCCCTTTGGGTCCTTGCGGCGGTTGTCCGCGAAGCAGGCGACATGACGGTCATGATGGATGGCGGCATTCGGCGCGGCAGCGACGTAATCAAAGCGCTTGCGCTTGGTGCGCGCTGCGTATTCGTCGGACGGCCGTTCAACTATGCGGCGTCGGTCAGCGGCGAGGAAGGCGTGCTTCACGCGATCGATCTCTTGCGCAGCGAAGTCGATCGCAATCTTGCGATGCTTGGAATTGATCGCCTTTCTGGAATCGATCGAAGCATTCTCAGGCACGCTGGCCTGAGCCCGTGAAACCCGCCCACTGAGAAGTGTAGAGTCCGCCCGAAGAGAGGAGCGGACGATGAAGAAGAGCCGGTTTACGGAAGAGAAGATCATCGAGATCCTGAAGCTGCACGCGGCCGGCGGGAAAGTCGGCGAGCTGTGCCGCCAGCACGGGATCAGCGAGGCGACTCTTTACAACTGGAAAGCCAAGTACGGGGCGATGACGGTGTCTGAGGCCCGGCGGCTGAAGGTTCTGGAAGAGGAGAACCGGAAGCTGAAGAAGCTGCTGGCCGAGGCGATGCTGGACAACGCGGCGCTGAAGGATATCGCCTCGGGAAACTTCTGAAGCCTGCGGCGCGGCGTCGGGCGGTGCAGCACACGATGACGGCGCACGGACTGAGCCAGCGCCGCGCCTGCGGGCTTCTGGAGATGGATCGAACGAGTTTCCGCTACCAGTCGATGCGGCCGGACGATGCCGAGCTGCGCGCTCGGATGCGTGCGCTGGCGGCCGAGCGACGGCGGTTCGGCTATCGCCGACTGCGTTGGCTTCTCGAACGGGAGGGCGTGCGGATGAACCACAAACGCTTCCGGCGGCTCTACGGCGAAGAGAAGCTGCAGGTGCAGCGCCGTCGCGGCCGACGCCGAGCCATTGGCGTGCGGGCTCCGCTGGCTTTGCCGCAAGGCCCGAACCAGCGCTGGTCGCTGGACTTCGTTGCCGACCAACTCACGACAGGTCGGCGGTTCCGCATACTGACGGTCGTCGATGACTTCACGAAGGAGAGCCTGGCGACGGTGCCGGATACGTCGATCACCGGGCGACGTCTGGTCGCCGAGTTGGACAAGATCATCGAGCGGCGGGGCAAGCCGCTGTCGATCGTCAGCGACAATGGCGGCGAGATGACCAGCCGGGCCGTGCTGCAGTGGACGATGGAGACCGGCATCGAATGGCATTACATCGCGCCCGGCAAGCCGACGCAGAACGCGTTCATCGAAAGCTTCAACAGCAAGCTGCGCGACGAGTGTTTGAACGAGTACCTGTTCGGCTCGCTCGTCGATGCCATCAAGAAGATCGAGGCTTGGCGGATCGACTACAACACAGCCCGGCCGCACAGCTCGATCAACAACCAAACACCGGCAGCCTTCGCTGCGGCAAGCGTCCTCGCGATGCAACGGGGCGAGACGCTGCGCTACCCACGGGGCTTCGCGCCTCGCCCCGTTGCAACAACCACCCAAACAGGGTCAAATAAGGAACAGACTCTACCTTCAAACGGGTGAGTTCATGGGCTCAGGCCATATGGCATCGCAAACTCGGCGAGCGCGATGACCGCCGCGCAATCCGGATCTTTCCAAGAGGACCACGCGGGAACGGCGCGGCTGTGGGACGAGCAAATCGCAAGTCGCGGTCTCGCAATGGTGCTGTTCAACTGGAGAGTGAGCACTCTCGTGGAGGAGACCTATAAGGCGGAGGTCGTTTCACTGCGGAATGGTAGCGTGGGGAACCTTCAGAAGCGCCCCCTCAGGATGGAGGACGCACTGGGCGCAGCTGCCGGATATTTGTCGGGATCGGCAAAGTGGTACGCTTGGAAGACGGAAGAGGATCTGAAACGTCACCGCGACTTCAAGAATCTGGGCGTGGATAGCTTCCGCTCGAAAGCTGCCAGGAAGTTACGGGATGAATGGCTTAAACGGAGGCCTGTGGGGTTCGTTCATCAGGCAGCACGCTACCGCGGCAAGGCGAATTATCGCGAGGCGCTTTTTCTTGCGTATGGCTCTGGCACTGAAACGATCCTTTCAGGGTACGTGGACGACATGCATGCGGTCCTGAAAGCGTATCTCTCAATGGCTGGCGCATTCGCGCGTCGGAGACTGGGCAAGGAACTGTGGTCTGACTTCCTCGCGGATGTCGATGCAAAAAAGGCTTTTACAACCCGAGCTAGCGATGTCTGGACGTGAACGCCGACCTTTGACCTCACTGAACCATTGAACCACACCAAATGAGGGATCGGCACCGCGTTGACTCGATTATAGTTGAGCCATGTACTCAAATATTTTTATATAGTTGTGAATTTTTCGGCGCTTTGCAGCCCTGCCGCCAAAGGCTCTCACTTACATCCATTACGGCACGCCAGTGGCGACGAAAGTGAGAACTATTCGACCTTTTCAGAAATCCCTTAAGTCCGCAAAGGTGATCAGCCTTTCACAACAGCTCTATGAAGCAGTCGTCTTGCGGTGCCATTGAACGCGTCACGGCGATGCATCGTTCGGCGGTTATCCCACATGATCAGGTCGCCGATCCGCCAAGTTTGTGTCCACAAATGCTGCGGCGAGGCGTTTGATACGTGCTGCCAGAGGCGATCGAGCAGGGTTTCGCTGTCGGCAATTTCGAGGCCCATGACATAGGCATTATACCGTTTTCCCAGATAGAGCGTCTCCAGCCCATTTTCCGGGTGACGCTGAACGATCGGATGGACGGCACCCGGTATGTTGCGTATGTCCCCGCCCGTTGGCGCGATAGTGCCAGCGCGCTGCTTACCTGAAGAAGCGTACACTGCGTCGTGCTTGATCGAGAGGCCCGAAATATCGCGTCGAAGGTCATTCGGGAGCGCCTCAAGAATTCCGACCATATCGATGAAATGGGTATTGCCGCCGCCGCTCGGAACTTCGAGTGCGCGAAGCAAAGAGGCCGAGGGCGGGCGTTCGATGAAGCACATGTCCGAATGCCAATCGGCTTCGCCCGCACCAAGCTCGCCGATCGGCACGCCGTTCTCGACGATGTTCGAAACCCTTACCAACTCGGGAAAACCTTCGATATAGACGCGCCCTGTAAGCCGCGTGCCGGGATTGAAATCAAGCTCGCCGAAGGCGCGCGCGAACGCGACATGCGTGGCGTCGTCGATCGTGCATTGGGGAAAGCGAACGACGCCGCGCTCAAGCCAAGCGCTGCGAACAGTCGGAATGTCGATCGACGCGAGGTTGGCGAAATTGACGCCAAGAATGTCGGCGCCGATTGTACCGTTTGCGTTTCGGACTTCTATGCGCGGCGGGGTTTCTTGGGTCATGCGGCAGCTTTCGGAATGAGGTCGGCAAGACGTTCGGCGAGCATGAGGGTCGGAAGATTCGTATTGGTGCGCGTAATCCGCGGCATGATCGATGCGTCGGCAACAAAGAGATTGCGCGCACCGATCACAGCACCGCTCGAATCGACGACGCTGGCGTCGTCGTTACGAGCACCCATACGGCACGTCCCGCTCGCGTGCCAAGACGTTCCGAGTGTAGAACGCACATAGTCCTCGATTGTTCGGTCGTTCTGCAGGATGTCTGTCAGCGACTCGCCGTTGGTAATGACCCGGCGAATGAGGAAACGGCGCAAAGGCTTCGAGCTGTCCATGGCAAGGGCGCCGATCCGCGAAAGAAGTTCGTTGCGCAAAATAGGGCGGCTCAGTCCTTCGATCCGTTGCGACAGACGCGCGGGGAAAACGTCGCTGACCGTCTCGGGGCGCAGGTGGTCGCTCAGCACGGTTGCGACAAGCCGGAAGCCACCGACAATGCGCCGCACGTCGCGCGGGTCGGACATGCCGTTGAAGTCGATGGCGGGTGCCACGTGCGGGTCGCCGCTCCGCAAGGCGACGGATCCGCGCGAATAGGGAAGGGCGATATAGGCGCGCAGCGCGCAGATGCGCGCACCCACCGCGTGCCACATCGCGCGCGCACCGCCGGACAGCACCATGTCGGACGGCTCGCATCCTGCGACTTGCGACGAATAGCGCAGATACGCCGTCACCGCGCGCGAGGGCGGCACCGTGCGGCCGGTCGGTTCGGTGTAGGCCGAGATCGATACGATCGGATGGTCTTGGAGATTTTTGCCGACACCGGGCCGGTGCGCGATCGTCGCGATCCCGTGACGGCCGAGCGCGTTGCCGTCGCCGATGCCCGACAGCATCAGAATTTGTGGCGTGCGCAAGGCGCCCGCAGCGAGGATCACGCGTTCGGCGTCGAGGCGGACGGGCTCGCCGTCGCGCATCGCTTCGACACCGACGGCGCGCCCGTTTTCGGTCACGACGCGCAGCACACGCGTCTGGGTCAGAATCGCGAGATTGGCGCGCGCCCGCACGTCGGCGCCCAGATAAGCGCGCGATGCCGAATGGCGCGTCGTGCCGTCGTTGCTGAAGGGCAGCGGGCCGTAGCCGTCGCCGAATTCGCCGTTCAAATCCGGAATATGGGCAAAACCTAGGCGCGACCAGGCGCGCGCATAGGCGGCCATGACCGAATCCCACGTCGCACTGTGCGTGCGCTTGATGGCGATGGGACCGGTCGTGCCATGCAGGTCGCCGCCGAAATCGAGATCGGTTTCGAGTTTGCGGAAATAGGGCAGCACCGCCGTCCAGTTCCAGCCGGCTGCGCCGCTCTCATGCCAATGCTCGTAGTCGGCTGGCGCACCGCGCAACGCGATCTGACCGTTGATCGACGAGCCGCCGCCCAGCAGCATGCCTTGTTTGTAGGCTGCGTCGTCGCCGCCTTGGGCATGTCGGGCGCGCAAGTTCGGCCAGAAATACTGCGGATCGACGAAAGCGCGGCCGCCATACGTATCGGTCAGGTCGGCGCGCGCCTGCGCATCGAAATCGGGGCCTGCTTCGACAAGGCAAACGCGGCGACACGGATCCTCGGACAGGCGCGAGGCGAGCACGCAACCTGCCGAGCCGCCGCCGACGATCAGATAGTCGGCCCGCGTACCTGGGACCGACATTCCCATCAATGCGTACCTTCGAGCACCGCTCCTTGCATCGCGAGCCCGTCGCGAAGTTTGCGTATGGGCACGCTGCGAATGTCGCCCGGATCGTTCGAACGCAGGCTGATCGCAGCACCGAGACCGGCCGCTTCGCCTTGCGCCATGCACGGCCCCATGACGCGCGCCGAGCCGTGCGCTTCCCGATCGGCCGACATGCAGCGGCCGGCGACGTAAACGTTTTTGATGCCGCGCGCCACGATCATGTCGTAGGGCATGTCGTACGAGCCGCCATGGCGCACCGGGATGCGCACCTGCTTGATGCCGTCTTGGTGGATGTCGATATGGTGCGAGCCTTTACCAATCCCGTCCTCGCGTTTGCGCGCGTTCAGCACGTCGTCGCCGGTCAGCACGTAGTCGCACACGATCCGGCGCGTCTCGCGGATGCCAACGCGATGCGACAGGCCGCTGAAATGCGCATTCTCGAAGCCGGGGATGCGGCGGCGCATGAATCCCACACAGCTCCAGACTTGATCGACGAGAGTTCCGAAGGCGTCGGACAGCTTCACTGTATCGGTCGCGTCGATATTGGCGATGCGGGTCGTATTGACCGACACTTCGCCACGCTCGGCCGAAACCGGGATGATGCCGATGAGGGCGGTTTCGTATTTGAGCTCGCCGCTGCGAATTCCCTCTTCGATCATGGGGCCGTTGCCCTTGATGAACACGGCCGGCTGGCCCTGTTCGTAGAGCCTCTCGGCGCATTGGCGCGCCGAAAGCTCGGCCCCCATCCATTCGCTTTCGCCCAGAGCAAGATTCTCCGGCGCATCGACGCAGAATTGGAGCAGGCGTTTGGAATCCACGCCGGAGATGCGGAACAGCATCGTCAAAGGCTGGTACTCGCCTTTATCGTTCGAGACCATGGTGTCCGCACCGGCTTGCACGGCAAGATCGCCGTCGCCCGAACAGTCGATATAGACCTTTGACGTGACCAGCGTGCGTTGGCGCTTGTTGAGGATGACCACGCCGGTCACTTCGCCGCCGCGCGTTACGACATCTTCGGCAAACGAATACATCCAAACATGCACGCCGTGGCGCCGCACGACATTGCTGACGGCGACCTTCATGATTTCGGGGTCGATGCAAACATACCAGATCAGCCGCCAATCCTTGACCGGGCCGATATAGCCGCCCAGGCGCGCATGCTCGTCGAGAATTTCTTTGAGCACGCCGCCCACGACCCATTCGCCGCGCGCATTGAGCGCGCCGTCGACCGGCAGACCGGTGATCAGTTCGCCGCCGATCATCGAACCGGCTTCGACCAGCAGCGTCTTGGCGCCGTTCTTGGCCGCACTGATTGCCGCCGCAATTCCCGCACAGCCGCCGCCCACGACAACAACGTCGTACTGCGCATGCTCGATTTTCTGGGCCATATCCGTCTCTCTGCCATTGGGTTTCAAAAAGTCACATTTCGCCGTGATGCCGGCTTGCGCCCGACTCGCGGTCGAACAGATGGATGCGCGCCGGGTCGAGTTGCAGACCCACATTGTCGCCTTCGCCGAAGCGGGCGGCGCGCGGGTCGGCGCGCGCGAGGATCTCCTGGCCGTCTTGCGTGCGCACGGTCAGAAAAAGATCGGGTCCTGCCAGTTCGCTGACCAGCACGATGCCGCCGACGGTTCCCGGCGACGACGCAGGCAGTGCGGCGACAGCCTCGGCGCGCACGCCAAGACGGATCTCGCGCGGACCGTCGACCAGTGCGGCCGATGCGGCGAGCGGTATCGTGCCGCCGGGAAACGCAAAAAAGGGTGCCCCGGCAACGTTCGTCAAAGCGCCATCGACAAAATTCATCTCGCGGTCGCCGACGAAGTTGGCGACGAACGCGTTCGCCGGCCGGTCGTAGATTTCGGCGGGCGAGGCAATTTGCTGCAATCGGCCATGGTTGAAAATCGCAATGCGGCTCGACAGCGTCATGGCTTCCGACTGGTCGTGCGTGACATAGACGATGGTCGAGCCGAGTTTGGCGTGCAGCGCTTTGAGATCGCGGCGCATGCGGATGCGCAAGCGCGCATCAAGATTCGACAGAGGCTCGTCGAGCAGAAACACCTTGGGATCGCGCACCATCGCACGACCCAGCGCCACGCGCTGCTGCTGGCCGCCGGAGATTTCGCGCGGATAGCGGGCCAGCAGCGCTTCGATGCCGAGGGTCTGCGCTACCGCCTCGACTTTGGCGCGAATGGCGCCCGCATCGGGCTGCGGTTTGCGCGCTTCGAGCGGGAAGGCGATGTTCTCGAACACCGTCAGATGCGGATAGAGCGCGTAGTTTTGGAACACCATAGACAGATCCCGCTTTTCCGGCGGTAGGCCCGTCACGTCGCGCCCGGCGATCTCGATTCGGCCCGCATCGGCGTCGATGAGGCCTGCGAGCAAGCCGAGCGTGGTCGACTTGCCCGATCCCGACGGCCCCAGCAGCGAAAGAAACTCGCCCGACGCGACTTCGAGATCGAGTTGCGCCAGCGCGACGTTGGCGCCGTAGGATTTCGAAACGCCGCTGAAAACAACTGCCGACATGCGCTCAGCCCTTGACCCCGCCGCCGGTCAGGCCGGAGACGAAGTGCCGTTGCAGGAAGATGAAAATCGCCACGATGGGGATGATCGAAACGATCGATGCCGCGAGCAGCGGGCCCCATTCGCGCCCGTAGAATCCGAGATAGAAATAGATCGCGACTGGGAACGTCCGCGCCGCTTCGCTCGACGTCATGGTGACGGCGACGACGAAGTCGTTCCACGCGAAGACGAGCACGAACAAGCCGGCCGCGATCAGGCCCGGCTTCGAAAGCGGCAACACGACTTTGACCAGCGCGCGCATTGGCGAGCAGCCATCGACGCGCGCCGCATTTTCGATTTCGACGGGCAGCGACAGGAAATAGCCGTAGAGCATCCAGACGACGACGGGTAACTGATAGGCGCTGTAGAGAAGAACGAGGCCGATGCGCGTGTCGGTGAGCCCGACCGTGCTGAGCAGCGTGAAGGTCGGCACGAGCAGCGAGGCGATCGGGATCGACATGATTGCGACGGTCGCTGCCATCAGCCCGTCGCGGCCGCGGAACTTGAAACGCGCGATCGCGTAGCCGGCGAACGCGCCAAGCGCCAGCGTCAGCAGCACGCTGGCCGCCGACACGGCCAGACTGTTGGCGATATAGTCGGCTGCTTGGTCGGCGAATATCCGCCGGTAATGTTCGAGCGTCGGCGTTTCGGGAAGCAGGCGCGGCGGAAATTCGACGATCCGATCGGACGGTTTCAGCGACGAAAAGAACCCCCACAGGATTGGCAGCAATGCGACGGCCGCAATGACGGCGTTGACGAGCGTGCGCGCGAGCCGGCGACGGAGCATTTCGGCATAGGGTGCGGCCATCGCCTACAGCCTCCCGGCGCGTTTGAACAGTCGCAGCAGCAATGCCACCAGGGCGAGATTGGCGAAGAACACCACCACCGCCAGAGCATTCGCGGGGCCTAGCACATGGTCCATGAAGCCGAGCCGGAACATCTTGAGGACCACGACTTCGGTGGCATTGCCGGGCCCGCCGCCGGTCAAGATTAGCGGAAAGGTCAGGATATTAACGAAATGGATCAGAAGTCGGACGAGCGTGATCAGAATTGGAATGCGCAACAGCGGCAGCGTGATGCGCCGAAACCGCATCCAGGCATCGGCTCCGTCCACGCGGGCGGCTAAGTGCAGCCCGGGCGGGATGCTCTTGAGGCCGGCCAGCAGCATGATCATGGCAAAGGCGGCATCGCGCCACATGGCGTTGAAGACGAGGGCGGCCATTGCTGAGTTGGGGTTTGCGAGGATGGACGTGTCGCCAAGACCGAGCGGACCCAGCGCCAGCTGGGCAAGTCCCGCTTCCTGCGAAAACAGCCATTTGAGCAGCATCGAGCCGACCAGCATCGCGATCATGTAGGGAACGAGCACGACCGCGCGCATGAAGGTCGCGAGGCGGCCGTCGCGTTCGAGCCAGAGTGCGAGCGCAAAGCCCAGGGTGAAAGTGAGGATGAGCGAGAAGAACGCGAAGATCGCGGTCACGGCGAAACTGTTGAGGATCTCGGGCGACGTCAGCACCCGCACATAATTGTCCCAGCCGACGAAACCGCGGATCTGGAAGAACCGGACATTGTGCAAGCTGTACCAAAAGCCGATCGCCAAAGGGGCAACGACAAAGGCCAGCTCCATCGCAACCGCAGGTGCAACAAGACGGTAGGGAACCCAGAGTTCGGCGCGGCGCATGCGGTTTGTGTCTTCCGGAAGCCGGGCGGCGGTTGCCCGCCGCCCGGCGATTCCTTCTATTGGCGTTCTTGGGTGGCGCGTTCGGCCTGGCGCAGCGCGTCGCTGGGCGAGCGTTGGCCGAGCACGACTTGCTGCGTCGCCAGATTGAAGTCGGCAAAGGTGCGCGACCAATTGCATTGGCCCGGCATCATGAAGCCGCTGCTGGCGAAATGTTCGGACACGAGCTTTAGCGGGGCATTGGCCGGTTCCTGCATGCGCGGCGAAGCCGCCAGGCTCTTGAGCATCGGAACCTGGCCGCCGGGCGCGTTCCACAGTGCCATCGCGTCGGGGCTGGCCATATGGTCGATGAAGCGGGCCGCGTCGCGCAGGCGCGGCGAATTGCGCCACGCAACCGCGAACCAGCCGGTAATGACGGTGGGGCCGGCCTTGTCGGCCGTCCAGCCGGGCATACCGACTTGCGCCAGATCGTCTTTGTTCCAGCCTGCGGCTGTGCGCTGGATCTGCTCGAACCGGCTGTTGGCGATGATCATCATGCCGTAGCGGCCGGCGGCGAACTGGTCGATCGCGTCGTCCGACGTCATCGCGATCGCTTCGCGTGGCGTCACACGATGTTTGGTGATGAGGTCGCTTTGCCACACCAATGCCCGTTCCGCGTCTTGGGTTGCAAGACGCGCACGACACTTGTCACCGAAGATGCCGTTCTGTGCGCCGACCGTCGCAAGAACGGCCGGCGTGGCCGAGAACCGCTCGGTCGCAAGGCCGAGGCCGAGGCCCCAAATGTCGGGATTTCCGTCGCCGTTGGTGTCGCGCGTCATGCGTTTGGCCGCTTCGAGCACGCCGTCCCAAGTTTTGAGGCTGTCGGGCGCCAACCCGGCTTGGGCCAGCAGGTCGCGTCGGTACATGAGCGTCCAGGTAATCGCCATCAATGGCATTGCGAGAACACGCCGATCGACCGTCACGGCGTCGATCGCGGCGGGCACGGCCAGATCGGCGCGCCGCTCGGCCGACCAGGTATCGAGCACCAGCGGTTTGAGATCGGCAGCCGCATCGGTGTTGAGAATGAGCCCGAGATTTTCGGCATTGACCCAGCAAATGTCGGGCGCATTGCGCGTATTGTGGCCAAGCACGAATTTTTCGGCGAGCGTGGTCCAGACTTGCGGCTCGACGCGGATTTTGACGGTCGGATTTCTGGCTTCGAACGATTCGATCATTTGCTTGAGCGCGGACTCGCGCCCGCCCGGCCGCGACGGATCGAGAAACGTCCACATCGTAACGGTCGTCGGCACTTGGGCGTCGGCGCGTCGCCAGACCGCTGGGATTGCCAGAGCGCTTGCGCCCAGGAGGGCCGCGCGTCGCGTCGTGTCGAAGGCCATCTGCGTTTCTCCCGTTGTTGGGCGCGTTGATCGCGCCGTTCAGATTTTGGTTTCGAAATAGAGTTTTCCGACCCGGTCAAAATGGCGTTGCATCTCTTTGCGTGCGCGTGCTGCGTCGCGGTCCGCGAGGGCGGCGATCAGGCGCTCGCGAAACTCGAGGCCGCGATCCCAGCTTTCGGCATTTTCGACATGGCGGCGCAGCAGATCCCACATAGGCCCCTGGCGCAGGCGCCACAATTCGCGCACCGCCCCGGCAAGGATCGAATTGCGGGCGGCTTCGGCCAAGCGCGTGTGGAACTCGAGATGCTCCTTGGCCGGCGGATCCCCGGCTGCAATCTTCGCGCGCATGCGGACTACGCAATTACGCAGCATCCCGATTTCGGCTGCCGTTGCACGTCTTGCGGCAAGTTCGGCGACCGAGCATTCGACCGCGCGCCGCGCTTCGAATTGTTCGAGCGTGCCAGGGCCCATATCGTCGGACGAACCGAGCGGAAAAACCGGCAAGGTGCTTGGGCCATTGCGGACATAGGTTCCGTCGCCGACGCGCGTTTCGATGAGATTGGCCGCTTCGAGCGCAATCAGCGCTTCGCGGATCGACGGCCGACTGACACCGAGCTGCTCGGCCAACTCGCGCTCCGACGGCAAGCGGCCGCCTTCGAGAAACGCGCCGCCGCGTATGAGACCTTCGATCTGTTCGGCAATCTGTTCGTACAGGCGCTTGGGGCGCACGATCGCGAGGCGATTGAGGGCGGCTTTCGGAGCGCTCTTGGTCATGTGGCAAGTAGGCCATATCTGGTCAGGCCTGTCAAGTGGCCTTACCAATTCGGTCTAGCATTTCATTTTGGGTGTTTGTTGCCCAGACCTCGCCGGCAACACGGATCCTTCCGATCCACGAGAAACGGCAAATTTGGCCTACCAATGCACATTTTTGTTGGCCGAGCGTTAATCGGCCTTCCGAGCATTAACCGCCCGCCATAGGTTCTCACTTACATCCACTACGGCACGCCAGTGCGGATGAAAGTAGGCACTATTTACCAAATGCGCCTTTGAAGCGAATTTTCGTGTAGCTTAACTTCGTGTCCACGTATTAAGGCACGGCCTAGAGCGGGAGACACGCTAGTACCCAAATTACGCAATCTGTCTTATCGGCGCTGACGGCGAACAGCGGTGTTACCGTCGATCGGTGGTTTGTCGGATACTCCACTCATCGACGGTCATTGTCGGCAGCTCGAAATAGTCGCGCGTTCTAACGTAGCCATGTCCACCCATGCGGCCGATTGCGTCGAGTGCGCTGGGGTCGATGTAATGGTTGGTCGTGTCGATAACGTCCTTGCGAAAGTGGGCGTAAAGCACTTCCCCGAGTATGATTTCCCGCGAATGTCCGATGGATAGCGTCGTGTGATGGCGACATTCAAAGGCAGCAGGGCTTTCGCCGATCCAGGGGCAGCGCACCCGCACGCCGGGAACGGCAGTAAGGTTGGCGCGTTCCAATTCATCGATCCCAGGGGCGAAAGGCACCGCGCAAACATTCATGCTCTCGGTAAGTGCCGCCGAGACGATATTGACTGTGAAACATTGGGTGTCGCGAACGTTTCGTCCCGTATCTTTCTGTTGGCCGTCGGCACGGTACTCGACTCCAAGAGCGAGGATCGCCGGGTCGGCCGACAGGCAGTTGAAAAAGCTGAACGGAGCGGCATTGAAAACCCCTTTTGCGCTTACCGTCGTCACAAGGGCTATTGGGCGCGGCACGATCGAGCCGATAAGGAGCTTGTAGCGTTCGCGCGGGCTCAGCGCCCCAAAATCCACGCCATGTGGCGTGCTAATCTTTGCTGCACGCGGGTCCGGAGGATTCACCATGGCCGAAGGCCCTCACCCTCGGCATATGGCGCAAGAAGATCGGCGATTTCTTTGCTTGCGCGAGGCGCTAGCAGCGCGCGCGTCGCCACGGCCTGAAGATGGTGCTCCATCAGGCGCGCGGCCTCGTTTACATCGCCGACTCGAAGCGCAGCAATGATCTGGCGGTGCTCCGAAACCGCACATTCGGAGGAATGCGGTCGGCTGTAAATCGCAAGCACGAGCGTGCAGCGCGAGCTCACCTCCAGGATGTAACGCTGCAACAACGCATTTCCGGTCATCTCAGCCAGCTTGACGTGGAACTCGCCGGCCAGCCGTATCGAATCCGCCCCACCGCGGCCTTGAGCTGCTTCCTCCAATTGAACATGAGCGTCGAGAATCGTCAGTTGCTGTGCCGATAAGCGACCCGCTAGCAGTGAAACGACGGTTCTCTCGAGCCCGCACCGAACGTCGAACACTTCGCGGGCTTCCTCGATCGTGGGGTGGGCCACCGAAGCACCGCGGTTGGGCTTCAACTCAACGAGGCCTTCGATCGCTAACCGGCTAAGCGCTTCGCGCACAAGCGTTCGACTGACACCGAGCTGCTCTCCGATCGTGTCCTCGGGAAGCTTCATGCCCGGCTGCAGCGCTTGCTCGATGATAGCGCGCCACAGTGCGCGATAGACGCTGTGCACCCGCGACCCAGGAGCGGTCTCTTTTTCCGTCACCACATCAATGCTGCGTTGCTTAAGTCGCGGTCGCTTTGCGTTGCTCGTTTTGTGAAATTTCATTGATGACATCGCAACGGTATACCTGATTCTGGGTCTGTACGAAATCTAGACTTGTTCAGATCGCATACTATATCTTCATTACTTTGTATTCAATATTAGATCAGATGTATATAGTTACCTTCAAAATCCGTCGAAGAATCATTGCATCGGCCAAATTTTAGGCACACAAAGTGACATTTTGCCCAATAAAGGAACGTCTTTTGTATGCAAAAATTTATCGACATTGTTCATAAGCGCTGTATACTAATACTCATGGATTTTTTGCAGGATGAGTTCTCAATGTTTTGATGGGTTTGTTGGAAATGTCGCGTTGGCAACGAAAGTTCTTTGGCCATCGGAACTGGATCTTGAAGCCAGCGGCCAGTTACGTCGCTCGGCGCCTGGCACTCGCGCTCATAACCGTTATCGGAATCAGTTTTGTGTCCTTTACTACGGTGTATCTTCTTCCGGGAGATCCCGTTTCGAGCCGTTTTCCTCAAGCAAGTGAGGCGGAGTTGGCGCAAATGCGCGCCGAGATGGGGCTCGATCGGCCACTGCACGTCCAATACGTCAACTATGTCGCAGCCATCGCGCGCGGCAATCTCGGCTGGTCGTACAATACGGGCACGCCCGTCGAAGAGGACATTGTCCGCCGATTGCCGGCAAGCCTTGAGCTTTCGATCTTCGCACTCGTTATCGCGATTGGCCTCGGCGTGCCGCTTGGAATGGCCTCAGCAGTACATCGAAACACTCCAATCGACCATGTCGCCCGGCTGTTCAGTATTGGCGCGCTTTCGGCGCCAGTGTTTTGGACCGGGCTCGTTTCCATCTTTGTTTTTTCTTACGTACTGGACTGGGTCCCCCCGCCATTGGGCCGTCTGACGCCCGGCGTTTTCTCGCCGGCCTCTGTCACGGGATTCCTGACGATTGATGCGGCGCTGGCCGGCGACCTGAAAGTCTTTAGCGCCGCAGCTGCGTCGCTATTTCTGCCATCGCTCGTGCTCGGCATATCTCTAGTCGCGCCAATCTCCCGGATGACGCGGTCGGCGATGTCAGAAGCGCTGCAGGAGGACTACATCCTTTTTGCCCGAGCGACCGGCGTGCCCGAGCGCGAGGTCGTTCTTCGAGATGCGTTTCAAGGCTCAATTGTGCCTTTGCTAACGGTTGTCGGCTATTTGATCGGCTATCTTGTCGCCGGCAACGCTTTGGTCGAGTCCGTCTTTGCATGGCCTGGGATCGGTCGCTACGCAGTGCAAGCGATTCTCGCCAACGACATGGCTCCGATCAATGCGATTCTATTGATTCTTGGTATCACGGTAGCGGTCGCCAATCTGCTGGTCGATCTCGCCAACGCCGCAATCGACCCTCGAATTCGTCTTGGACTTTGGTCGAAATGAGCGCCGGCCGCACTGCCTCAAAGCAAGACAACACCGCTGCGCCGGCGCAGACGGATGGAATTCGAACAGTTGTCGTCCGCCAAATCCGGCGCGACCCGCTTGCTGCAGTGGGGGGCGCTCTTGTGTTGTGCCTTGTGTTGCTGGCGCTTTTCTCCCCGGCACTTGCGCCGCACGACCCACTCCGACCGACGATAGAAACTTTTCAGGCGCCTTCTTGGGTACACCTGTTCGGCACCGATCAATTCGGGCGGGACACGTTCTCGCGAGTCCTATTCGCCTTTCGTCTCGACTTCTTCATTGCGATCGCTGCCGTGGCAGCAGCGGCCGGGATGGGCGTCGCGATTGGCGGTGCAGCAGGGTTTGTGGGCGGTTGGTTCGACGACATCTTCATGCGCGTTATTGACATTGTTCAATCGTTTCCCATGCTCATTTTGGCGATGGCCCTTGTAATGTTCCTTGGCGTTGGTCTGCTCAACGTCATCTTGGTCACGGCGATCGTGAACGTGCCGATCTTCGCCCGCCTAGCGCGCAGTGACATACAGTCGAAAAAGCAGTTGGAGTATATCGACGCGGCGCGGTGTTCTGGCGCGTCCGGGTTGCGCATTTTCGCCGTGCATCTTCTCCCGAACATACTCGGCCCAATCTTGGTTCAAGCCACGCTCAGTCTTGCCTGGGCTGTTCTGAATGTCGCAGCACTCTCGTTTCTCGGGATTGGGATTAACCCGCCGACGCCCGAACTTGGCGTCATGGTGGCGGAGGGAGCCAAGCACTTGATTGCCGGGGCATGGTGGCTGAGCGTCTTCCCTGGAATTGCCCTCGCGGCAACGGTCTTCGCCTTCACTCTCCTGGGCGACGCGCTGCAGGACCACCTTGATCCACGGCGAAGGGCGACGTAGCCATGGCGGTTGATGATCGCCCAATCTTCGTGGTCGAAGGACTGCGCGTCGAAGCGATGGCGGATGGACGTCCGCTGAACCTCGTGGATGACTTCAACATCAGTTTGTCCAAAGGGGAGGTTCTCGGCCTTGTGGGAGAGACAGGCGCCGGCAAGAGCCTTTCGATGCGCGCCAGCGTCGGGCTCCTGCCACCGGCGATACGGGCAGCCTCGGGGAGCATCTACTTCGGCGGGCGAAGCTGTTCGGCGGGCGAAACGCAAGCGCTGCGCAGCCATCTCGGCCGCGGTATATGCCTTCTGCTGCAGAACGGTCGAAGCGCGCTAAACCCGTTCATGCGCGTCCACGCACAGATCGACCGCATCTTGCGCTATCGCGGACATGCCCAGCAAGCTCGCCGATCGGCGATCGATGTGCTGCTCGAGTCTGTGGGTTTGCCAAGCCAAGAAATTGGAACGAGATACCCACACGAGCTCAGCGGCGGGCAAGCGCAACGCGTTGCCATGACCATTGCTCTTGCATCTGAGCCCTTGGTTCTTATTGCCGACGAACCGACCACGGCACTCGACGTAACCACGGAGCGCGACGTCATCCAGCTTCTATTGTCGCTTTGCCGCCAGCGCGACATGAGCCTCGTGCTGATTACCCACAATCTGGGACTGGTCGCAAACAACTGTGATCGTGTGGCGATCATGCATGCCGGGCACGTGGTCGAGACCGGCCCGACGGCAAGCATTTTCAAGGCGCCGCAACACCCTTATACGCTGTCGCTTCTCCAAGCCATTCCCGACGTCGATGAGCCGCGCGAATTGATACCGCTGACGGGTTCGTCTCCGAGGCCCGGCGCGTTCGGCGCCGGCTGCCGTTTTGCGATGCGTTGCCCGCATGTCGATACTGATTGCAAAGCTCGTGTACCCGATCTGATTGCAGTCGGTGACCGTCTCGTACGCTGCGTCATTCCAAAACGCAGCAAAGTCGGAACCGTGCCCGGTATGCAGCGCGAGCATCAAGCCAAATGGCCTGCGCAGAGCGCTACTCCATGACCGACCTCGTTCCGAAAGCTGCAGCGACCATGACGGATACCTCGCCGGTTCTTGCCGTTCGAGGTCTGAGCAAATCATTCGGACGAAGCGCGAGTGCTGGCATGCTCGCACCCGGTTGCCACGATATTTCGTTTGATCTCATGCCAGGAGAGACGATCGGAATCGTCGGCGAAAGCGGGTCAGGGAAGACCACGCTTGGGCGATGCATAGCGGGGCTGCTGCCTTCTGATGTCGGCGTCATCGAATTCGACGGACGCGACATTGCGACAATGACCCGCGAAGAGCGACGCGATTTCCGTCGGCGCGTTCAGATCGTCTTCCAAAACCCGGACAACGCACTCAATCCCCGCATGACCGTCGGCAGCTTTGTGTCGGAGGCGCTGAAAAACTATAACTTCGGAAGCAAAGGTGAGCGGCGCGGACGCCTGCTTGAATTGGCGGCACTCGTCGGCCTGCGTGATGACCACATCGATCGCTACCCGCACCAATTGAGCGGCGGGCAGAAGCAGCGGGTTAGCATCATGCGCGCGCTTGCCTGCGAACCGAACATCATTGTTCTCGACGAGCCCACCTCAGCGCTCGACGTGTCGGTGCAGGCGCAAGTGCTGCGCACACTGCGCGAGATCCAGGAGCGTCGTTCGGTTTCTTTCGTGCTTATCTCCCACGATGTCGGCGTCGTTCGCTACATGTGCCGACGCTTGATGGTGATGTATCTTGGACGCGTTGTCGAAACTGGAAGCACGGAGACAGTCGTCGCGGATCCCGCGCATCCTTATACGCGCGCGCTTGTCGATGCGGTTCCGCGCCTGCGCCGGACGCACGAGAGAGATTTTCGATTGCTGTCCGATACGGCGACACGCCGCACAGGTGCTGCCGCTTGCCAATTGCGACTGCGTTGTCCGTTGGCGACGGATGCCTGCGTGACGACGCCACCGATGCGACAGGTCGGCGATCGACACGACGCAGCCTGCTGGTCGGCCAAAACGTCAAGACTTGGCAACTCTCAACCATGAATCCCGTTCAACCAAAGGAGGCCTACATGACAACGACAGAAGGCATGGATACCTCGCAGGCTCCGACCGCCTGCAGCTCCGCAAAGAGATCCGCGTTGCGGTCGATCGCAGTCGCAGCCTTGGTTGCAGCCGCAACTGCATTCGGCTTCACGTCGGGAACCCAGGCGCAGGCCGTCTCGGCATCGAGGACGCTTGTCGTCGCGGTTCCCGACGATCCCGAGGGCCTCGATCCGCTGCGAACGTACACCTTCGGACGCGAGATTTCGTCCAATGTCTACAGCACGCTCGTCACGTCGAAAGTCGATCTCGCGAAGAATACGTTTCTGTCCGATGAGCTAATCGGCGATCTCGCGGAGTCGTGGCAAGTTGCACCAGATCGAAGCAGCATCACGTTCAAGCTGCGGGCCGGCGCGACATTTGCCGACGGTTCGCCGGTTACGGCGGAAGACGTTGTCTATTCCTTCGAGCGCATGCTCGCTCTGCGTGGGTTCCAGAGCAATGCCGGCGGCGAGTTTTCGCGCGACCAGTACGAGCTGGTGGATGCGCGGACGGCACGCATCAAGTTCGGCCCGGCGGGAAGCCAGACCGCAATGACGCGCTGGAGCTTGATGAACTGGTGGATGGGCATGTCCGCCATCGTTTCAAAGAAGCACGTTACGTCGCGCGCGACGGCGGACGACCCCTGGGGAATCCGGTTCATGCAGCGCAATCCGATGGGAAGCGGGCCTTATATTGTCGAGTCCTGGACCCCGGGTGAGTCGATCATCCTCAGGGCGCGTGAAAACTACTGGGGCGATGTGAAGCCGCATTACAATCGGATCGAGTATCGGATCGTGCCGGACGCCGAGGCCCGAATGCTGCTGTTGCGCTCGGGGCGCGTCGATATCGTGTACTATCCTTCGCCGCACCAGTTGCGCGGCATCGAGAATGACCCGGCGCTGAAGGTCGTGTCGGTGCCGGCTGCGCAGGAAGTCGTCGCGATGCGCATGGACATCACCAAGCCGCCGTTCGATGACGAAAAGATCCGCGAAGCGATCATCAAAGCCGTGCCCTACGACGCGATAATCCAGCAGACGATCTTCGGCTACGGCACGCGAATCAAGGCGCCGATCGGAAAAGATGGTCACGGCTACAAGGAGTTTTCGCTCTACGAGACCGACATGAAGGCCGCGAAGGATCTTGTCGCGGCGTCGAAGTATGCGGGAAATGTGCCGTCGTTTTCGCTTGTGATCCCGACGCGCTTTCCGCAACGGGTTGCTGCTGCGGTGCTTATCCAGGCGGCCTTGGCTGAGATCGGGATCGATATGCAGATCCGTCAGCTTCCCTACACCGCCTACTGGGATCGCTGCCAGAAGGAGAAATACCCGATCAACATCCACACGATGCAACCCTTCTTCAATGACTCCGTCTATTGGGCTTACTGGATGTTCCATAGCCAGTCGCCGACAAATTGCACGTCGTTCAACAACGCGACTCTCGACGAAGCGACCAAGCGTTCGTTCGTGGTGCCTGTCGAGGACGTCGCAACCAATAGCGCGCTTCAGAAGACGGTTTTTGACGATATCCTCGTCGGACAGAAGGTGATGACACCGCTTTACCAGGACCACTGGAACGTTGTCGCGAAGAAGGACATAACTGGCTTCGTCTACTGGCCCTGGCTCTCGCTTGAATATGCCTATTTGAGGCCTGTCGCGCGCTAGCCACGCGGCCCGGTTTGCGGATCTGCGGCGGGATGCACAAGCATCTCGCCGCGTCTTTCACCTACTGAAACTGAGCGGATGGACCCGATATGACACGCACATGCGACATCTTGATTCGGCGTGCCCGGCTGCGCGGCAAGGGCGACGAAATGCACGAAATCGCCATTGAGGGCGGGAAAATTGTCGATTTAGCCGCGCGCATCGACGCCGTGGCGACGAAGGAGATCGACGCTGACGGCGGGTTGGTGACCGAGTCCTACGTCAGCGCCCAGACCCACCTCGACAAAGCCTACACGCTCGAGATGGTCGACCCAGTTGCGTTGGCAAAGTACGAAAGCGCCCCAACCGGCAACATCATGGCTGCGATTGATTTGGCCGCACGCATTAAGGAAAAATACAGCGAAGAGTGGGTCGCCAACAATGCGCGTCGCGCCGTGGCGCTGGCCGCCTATTACGGCAACACCCATATTCGAGGCTTTACCGATGTCGATACGCGCTCGCGCCTCGAGGGCGTAAAGGGCCTCATAAAACTGCGCGAGGAGTTCAAAGGCATCGTCGACATTCAGGTCACCGCGTTTGCGCAAGATGGCATTCAGCGCGACCCGGGAACAGAGCGGCTGCTTCACGAAGCGATGGAACTCGGCGCCGATGTAATCGCCGGAAATCCGTGGATTGAATACACGAATGACGAGGTACGCGAACACGTCAAGATGATTTTCGACATCGCTGAGAAGTTCGGTTGCGACATTTCGATGCCGGCCGACGTTTCGGACGATCCTGGCGCCCGGTCGCTGGAGATGACTGCGGTCGAAATGATCAAACGCGGCTGGCAAGGCCGGGTGGTTGCCCATCAAGCGCGCGCGATGGCGCTTTATCCGCAGTCTTACCGGGAGAAGGTGATTGGGCTGATGAAGCGCACAGGCATTATCCTCGACAGCGTTCCGCACCCTTCGCGGCTGCATGCGCCGATCAAGGAACTGCTTGCGCAAGGAATTTGCGTATGTCTCGGTCAGGACGATATTGCCGACGCATACTATCCCTTCGGCCGCAATAATCTGCCCGAAGTGGCCTTCGTCGCTTCGCATCTACTTTGGATGCGGACCATGCGCGACATGGACACACTCTACGATATGATCACCCACAACGCCGCCCGCGCGATCGGACTGAAGGATTTTGAACTCAAGGTTGGCGCGCCGGCGCACATGGTCGTGCTGGAAGCTCGGAATGTCTGGGAGGCTATCCGCGACCATGACGCGCCCAAATACGTCGTGAGTCACGGCAAGTTGGTCGATCAGGCTAAGATGAAGGCGCTGGGGCGTGCCTCCGTCGCGTAGCCCAGCATGATCTGGCCCCTTCAGGTGCTAGTCTTCCCGTCGTAGAAAATCGGACAGGCTTAATGCTGCAGTCAACGGAAGCTTCTGCGCATTTGTGTCTGTATACCGTGTCAGGAACGGGGTGCCAGATTCAGCCAAAGCCTAGGCTGCCAGTGGTGCCTATTTCTCCCGCGACGGCACGCCATCGAGGGTTCAAACTGCGAAGTACGAGAAAGCGATTCGTTCGGTCGGTGCGACTACATCGTCGTCTCGGTTTCGAACTGAAAGGCGAGGGAAGGCGTAGCATTTGACGTGCATTCATTGCCCGTGGTTTCCAATAATCTCCCTTCGTCGCCTGAAGTTCCGGAAACTGACATTGATTTTGTTGGAGTCTTGAGAAACTGGGGGACTGGGGGGCGTGGCTTCGAAGGCTGCCGACACCATTCGACTTGGCGCGTTGCTTTGGTGCGCGAGAGAATCCAAGTCCTTTGTTTGAATCCCCTCAGGTACACCATCTCGGTAGCATAAAATTCACTTGATGCGATGCTGGTTGGCCTGCCCCGAAGGACTCCGCGATTGTGCCGGTCAGCCCCTCTTCTCCCGCGCGTCGGCGACGATACTGGTGGCTACGCCTCCAATCACGACAACGGCGCCGAGCAAAACCGCCAACTCGGGCGTTTCGTCGTAGAACATCCAGCCGATCAGCGCGATCAACGGCACGCGCAGGAAGTCGATCGGTACGACGATCGTCGCGTCGCCGTGCTTGAAGGCGTTCGTCAGACAATAATGGGCAAGAAAGCCGGTGACCGCGATTCCAAGCGCCGGCAGCCAGATATCCCAACCCAGTCGACCGACGATCCAAGGCGATTGTCCCAAGAGCCAAGCGGCAGCCATGTTCATAGGCAGTTGCAGCAGGTTCATCCACAGCAGGATGGTCCAGGTCGAGTTTGAGTCCGTGAGCTTTTTCGTCGCGACGATTTGGATCCCGAAGCAAACCGCAGCAAGCACGACTGCCAACGCCTCGTGCCGGAAGGCATCGAGGCCGGGACGCAGAATGATCGTAACGCCCGCGAAGCCGAGAGCGATAGAGAGCAGGCGGGCGGACTTCATGCGCTCTTTGAGGAACAGCACCGCGAAAACAGCGACCCAGGCGGGCGTGGTGAACTCGATGGCGAACACCATGGCGAGCGGCAGTACCGTCACGCCCCATGCCCACAGCGCTTGTCCGGCGAAATGGGCGACGTTGCGCAGCACATGGAGCATCGGACGCGTCATCCGAACGATCCGATCCGGACCAGGAGAAAAAAGAAACATCGCAATCAAGATGCCGATACCGCCGACATTGCGGATCGCGAGCATCTCGAACACGGTCATCGCGTCTTGTAAGCCGCGAACCGAAAGGGCAACGC
>JBILXZ010000002.1:12500-177456 GCA_044378015.1 Tagaea sp. | reverse complement strand
CATCGCGCGGGCGGCCGGAATGGTCGCGATGGGCGGCTACAACACGTTCTGCGAAATCCTCTCCTTCGACAAGCCGGCCGTGATCGTGCCGCGCGTGGCGCCGCGCCTCGAGCAGTTCATACGTGCCAAGCGGGCCGAGAATGCGGGGCTCACGCGCATGCTGCCCGACGACGGCGTGCGCGACGCAGGCGCGATGGTGGCGGCTTTGCGCGCCCTTGCCCACCAAGCGCCGCCGTCGGCTGCCGTCATTCCGGGCCTGCTCGACGGGCTCGAGAACATCGAGCGGCTCATGGCGCGCTGGCTGCCCCGCCCCCCTTCGGGCGCGCTCGCGACACTGCCGACGGGCAGACTAAAAGCGCCGAACTAGCGCCCTATTCTGCGGATGGTCGCGGTGGTGCTCTGGCCTTCGACGAGCTTGGCCAGCACGACTTTGCCGCCCCAGCCCTCGACCTCGCGCGCGCCCACCACCTTGTCTTTGGTGTAGTCGGCGCCCTTGACGAGGATTTCCGGCTTCAGCGCCTTGATGAGTTCGATGGGCGTGTCTTGCGCGAAGACGACGACGAGATCGACCTGGCCGAGCGAGGCGAGCACGGCCGCGCGCGCGGCCTCGCCTTGCACCGGGCGGCTCTCGCCTTTGAGGCGCTTGATCGAGGCGTCCGAATTGAGCCCGACCACGAGCCGGTCGCAAGCGCCGCGCGCCTGCGCGATCAGCGACACGTGGCCCGGATGCAGAAGATCGAAGCAGCCGTTCGTGAAGCCCACGCGCAGACCCTGGCGGCGCCAGACGGCGACCTGGTCGGCCGCCTGCGCATCCGTCACGAACTTGCTTTCGCCGACCGCGATGTCGTCGTGGCGCAGCGCGCGCACGAGATCGGCCGAGTAGGCGACGGCCGTGCCGAGTTTGGCCACGACCACGCTCGCCGCGACCGAGGCAAGCCGCGCGGCTTCGAGCAGCGTGAGCCCGCCCGCGAGCGCGGTTGCGAGCGTCGCGATCACCGTGTCGCCGGCGCCCGACACGTCGAAGACTTCGCGCGCGAGGGCCGGCAGATGTTCCACTTTGCCTTTGGCGGGCACGATGCTCATGCCTTCGGCCCCGCGCGTGACCACTATCGCTTCCGCGCCCGTGGTTTTCAGCAGCCGACGGGCCGCGAGTTCGACGCCCTTGTTCCCCTCGGCCGGCAAGCCGGTCGCGTCGGCCAGTTCGCGCCGATTGGGCGTGAGAATCGTGGCGCCCTTGTAGCGCGCGTAGTCGCGGCCCTTGGGATCGACGATCACGATGCGTTTGGCGGCTTTGGCGGCTTTCACGATGGCGGCGATCTGCTCGGGCAGCAGCAGGCCCTTGGCGTAGTCCGACAGCACCACCACGCCGCAGTCTTTCATCGCCTGCGCCACGAGGCGTGCCGCGTCTTCGGCGGTCGACGCGGCGATGGGGGCGCTGGTTTCGCTGTCCGCGCGCAGCATCTGCTGGTGGCCGGCCACGAACCGCGTCTTGATCGTCGTCGGCCGATCGCGCTCGACCAGCAGATGCGGCTCCACGCCCTCGAGCTTCGCCACGAGGCCCAGCACCTCGCGGCCCGCCGCGTCCTGTCCCACGACCGACACGAACTCGACCTCGCCGCCGAGGCCGACGATGTTTCGCACGACGTTGCCGGCGCCGCCCAGCATCGATTCTTCGCGCTCGATGCGCAGGACCGGGATCGGCGCTTCGGGCGAAATGCGCTCGGCGCGGCCGTAGACGAAGCGGTCGAGCATGAGATCGCCGATGCACACGATGCGCGCACTTGCGAGCTTTGGCACCAGCGCCACGAGATCGGCGTTCACGGTCATTGCGGGCGTTCCCGGAAAGCTAGGGGCTGTAGGGATCGGGGCCGTCCGCGATGCCGAGCGCGTGCTCGATGCCGCCGCACATCATCTGGCCCAGCGCGATGTGCATTTCCTGGATGCGCGAAGTCGTGTCGGACGGCACGACCAGGACGATGTCGGCGAGATCCTTGGCCTTGCCGCCGCCCTTGCCGGTGAGACAGGCCACGGCCAGGCCCATCTTGCGCGCCACGCGAAACGCCTCGAGCACGTTGGGCGACGCGCCCGAGGTGGTGATGCCGATCGCCAGATCGCCCGGGCGGCCGAGCGCTTCGATCTGGCGCGAGAACAGCCGCTCGAAACCGATGTCGTTGCCGATCGCGGTCAGGGCCGAGCTGTCCGTCGTGAGCGCTATCGCGGCGAGCGCGCGGCGGTTTTTGATGTAGCGAACGGTGAGTTCGGTCGCCAGATGCTGGGCGTCGGCGGCGGACCCGCCATTGCCGAACAGCAGGATCTTGCCGCCGTTCTGCAGCGTCGCGACCGCCTGGGCCAGCAATTGCTTGAACGCCGACTTGAGGGCGCGGTGCGTCGCTTCCGCGACCGCGCGATGCTCGACGAATTCCGCTTCGTAGAAACGGTCGCTGTCGAAGGAGCCGCTCATTTTTTCCGCGTCCGCATCGCTTGCTCGAGAATCGCCTCGAATCGCCGGGCGATCGCGGCAATATCGAAGGTCTTCGCGGCGTAGTCCAGCGCCTTGGCGCCCATGGCCGCGCGCAATGCGGGGTCTGCGGCAAGTGTGGCGGCGGCGGCCAAAAACGCCGCGCGATCGCCGGGAGCGGCGGCGTATCCCGCGCCTTCGCGCCGCACGAGGCGGGCCGCCAGATTCTCCGGCGGGATCGCCGCCAGCAGCGGTCTTCCCGCGCACAGATAGGTGAGCACCTTGGACGGGACGGAGAACACGCCCGCATCGGGCTCGAGAATCGCGACCAGGATGTCGGCCGACGCCAGCACCTCGCCCAAACGCTCGAAAGGCTGGAACGGCAGGATGCGCATGTTGGGCGCTTGGGCCGCGTGCGCGCGCAGCCAGTCGGCCCCCAGCCCTTCGGAATTCACGACGAGGGCCGCATCGGGCTGCGCTTTGGCAAGATCGAGCAGCAGGCTCGGATCGTGCTTGAGGCCGAGCGTGCCCGAATAGAGAAAAACCGTGCGCCCCACGAGACGGTGTTCGCGCGCCCAGGCATTGTCGCGGGGGGCGGGTGCTACGTCCTCGCGCGCCGCCCAGTTCTCGACGACATGCAGGCGGTCGTATTCGACCCCCCAATCCGCCAGCAGCGGGCGGAAATCGTCGGTGATCGCGACCACCGCGTCGGACATGCGCAGCAGGCGGCGTTCTTTGGCTTCGTAGACGCGCCCCACAAGCGTGCCGGCGAGGCCCAGCCTGCGGCCGAGGATCTTTCGCATCGCGAAGCCGACCAGATCCTGCAGCCAGTACACGAATGCCGCATCGGCGGCGCGCGCCCCGCGACAGCTGGCGGCCTGCACGTCGAGCGGCGCATTGCCCGCGAGAACGGCGTCGGGCGCGAAGCTTTCGACAGCCGCCGCCGTGCGGCGCGCGAGTTCGCGTTCCTGGCGCCAGCGTGCGACGAGGCTGTGCTTCTCGAAGGGCGCGTCGAGTTCGAGGAAGGCCACGTCGAAACTCGCGGGATCGTCCGCGCGGCGCGCAAGCGGTCCCTTGGGTGCTTGGAAGGCCGGGAAGCACAGATGGCGCACGGTGTGCCCGCGCCGCGCCAGCGCGCGCGACAGCTGCACCGGAAAGGCATGGCCCGGAAAATCGTGGACGAGAATGCGCATCAGCGTTTGCGCGCGCGCACGACGAGGCAGTCGCCGCGCCCGCTCGAATTCCACGCCCACAGCAGCGGGAAGAACAGCCCGCGCGCGAGCGCCATGAGGCCTGCGACCAAGGGTGCCTTGCGCTGCAGGCGGATGGCGGCCGCCGCGTCGCGCCGCCAGTACCAGGCGATCAGCGACTGCGCCGCCCACAACGCCGGCGTGACGTTCCGCGACGCGCGGATTTCGAAGCCCGCCTCGGCCAGCAGATTTTCGAGACGCGCGCGGCTGAAATGCACGATGTGGAACGGCACATGCCAGTTGATCCAATCGCGGCCGCAGAGTTCGGCGATCGCGGATTCGACGTTGGGCAGGCTGATCCAGACCTCGCCGCCGGGCGCGAGAATGCGCGAAACGTCGGCCAGCATCGCGCGCGGATCGGGCGCGTGCTCGAGCACGTTCGAGAGCACGGCGACGTCGTAGGGCCGGGCGGGCGCGAAATCCGCGATCAGTTTTTCGTGCACCGCGAAGCCGTGCGCGCGCGCGGCCGCCGCCGCATGCGCGTTCAGCTCGAGCCCTTCGGCCGCGAAGCCGTTGGCCTTGTAGAGCCGCAAGCCGCGCCCCTCGTTGCAGCCGATGTCGAGAAGGCGGCCGGCGCCCTTCTGCAGATGGAACGAAACATCCCCGTCGACCGCCAGCATCAGCCGGTAGAAGGGCGAGAACAGGAACTTCTCGCGCAAGGCGGCGTAAGCGCCGTCGGTTTTGCCGCCGTAATTGTAGTAGCGCTCGTAGAGGGCTTTGAGCGCCGCCTGGTCGGGGCGCGGGAAGGTCTGGCGGCCGCCGCAGGCGGCGCACGCATGGATCGCATAGCGGCCGGGCGAGCCGAAGCGGTTGTCGACGACGTCGGCGATCGCCGCCCGCGTCGGCGCGCCGCAGAACAGGCACGGGTCGTTCATTCGCGGCCCTCGAGCTGCTTGCGCCGTTCGTAGAGCTTGGCGTCCACGAGGAAGCGGAACCACAAAGTCTGCAGCACGTAGAAGATGAGCCCTTCCTTGCCGTCGAGAAAGCCCAGCTTCACGATGTAGCGGTAGAAGAACAGCAGAAACGCGCGCCAGAACAGAGGCGCCTTGTAGTACCAGCCGCGCGCGCGGCGTTTTTCGGCGACCGGATCGCCCGTGCCGGCCTGGATCACGCCGTCCCCGCCGGGCGCGAGGATCTCGTCGACCTCGGCGTCGGCCCAGCGATTGTGCCGGGCGGTCCATTCGCCGAAACTCAGGCGGATGTCGTCGACCATCGGGTGCCGCAGCTTCTCGGTGCGCCCTTGCGTGCGGAAATGCTGGTCGTATCTGCGCGCTTCGCAGCGCCCCAGCCCGCGGCGGAAGAGGCGCATATGGTAGATCGGATACATGCCGCCGTGCTTGAGCGCGCGGCCGTGGAAATGCACGAGGCGCGGAATGTAGAAGCCGCCGATGTCTTCGGCCACATCGCCCGCCAGCAGCTTCCCGATCTCGGCGCCGAGTTCGGGCGTGACGCGCTCGTCGGCGTCGAGATGGAGCTGCCAGTCGTGGCGCAGGGGCAGATTGTCGATGGCCCAGTTGCGCTGCGCGCCGTAGTTCTCGAACGGATGCGACGCGATTTTCGCGCCCTTGGCGGCGACGATCGCGAGCGTGCCGTCGGTCGAGCCCGAATCGACCACATGCACGTCGTCGCTGAGGCCCGAAACGGAATCGAGCGTGGCGCCGATCGTGGCCTCGGAATTGAAGGTCAGCACGACGACCGAGACCGGACTCATTGCGCCGCCAGCCGGGCATAGACCCGCTCGAGTTCGACCGCGATCGTGGCCCAATCGTATTTGGCCGCCGCAAGCCTGCGCCCGGCCTCGCCCATGCGCCGGCCGCGGGCCGCATCGCCCGCCAGCAGCAGGATGTGGGCGGCGACCGCATCCACCTCCGGCGGCGACACGAGACCGGCGCCCGCCGCTTCGATCTCGCGCCAGATATTCACGCGGTCCGACACGATCACGGGCGCCGCGCACGCCATCGCCTCGACGATCGCGATGCCGAAATTCTCGCTCCAGGACGGCAGCGCGAACGCCGTGCAGTCGGCGAAAGCCGCCTTCTTGGCTTCGCCCGACAGCATGCCGAGCCACAGCACCTTGTCGGCGACGCCGGCCGATGCGGCAAAACCCTTGGCCGTCCCGAGATAGCCGTCGTCGGGGCCTGCAATCACCAGTCGCAGAGCGGAATCGGCCGCCGAAGCCTTCGCGAAGGCCGGGATCAGCACGTCGAGCCCTTTCTTGAAATTGACGCGGCTCAAGAACAGAACGGGCTTGGTGCCGGCAAGCTCCGGATGTGCCGCGAAAAAGGCGCCGCGTGCGGGAGCTTGCGCGTAGTCGCGCATGTCGAGCCCGTTCGGCACCACCACGCCAGGTGCCCCGTGCACGTAAGGGGCGGCGAGCCGCATTTCCTCTTCGGCCGTGTAGTGGAGCGCTGCCGCATCTCGGATGACGCGATCCTGGAAAGCGAGCTCGACGAGTTTTTTGCGCGCCCGATGGCGGCGCTGCAGAAACGGATCGAGCGTGCCGTGCGGGCGCAGCAGATACGGCACCTTCGCCTTCCGGCAGACCGACGCCGCTTTCCACACATGGTAGAGATAGAGCGAGTGCAGATGCACGATGTCGGCTTGCGGGATCGCGTCTTCGAGGGCCGCGCCGAGTTCGAAGCTCGCGGCGAAGGTCTGCGGCCAATGCTGCCTGAACACGCGCCGTTCCACGCCGTCGGCGCTCGGCGTGCCGATGGCGGCGCGCTCGGCATCCGACATTTCGCGGTCGGTCGTGTAGATCGACACCGCATGGCCGCGCGCTGCCACGGAGGCGGCCATGTCGACGACGGCCTTGGCGGGCCCGCCGGTGCGCTGGGCGATCGACGCGATGACATGCAGGACGCGAATGGGCTTGGCTCCGGGGCGGCGCTGGGGCTGTTGCGACAAAACGGGCCGCAAACTCGCAAATTCCGGCGCGATGGGCAATCTTGCTTGTGGCGATCCCGGCTGCGGTGCGAGAATTCGCGAAGCGCTAGGGAGGACCGATGGCCCGACCCGAACTTGCCCGCCCGGAACTTGCCCGCCCGGAACTTGCCAGGCCGGAACTTGCCCGGCCCGATTTCGGCCGCCGCGCGTTTCTGGGCTGTAGCCTTGCGGCCGCCGTCGTTTCGCCCGCATTCGGCGATTCCCGCTCCGCGCATGTCGATCCGTCCCGCCCGTTCGGAGCACCTTCGGCCGATCTGGCGTTGGTGCTGGCGGTCGATTGTTCGCGCTCGATCGACGGCCGGGAGTACCGGCTGCAGGCCGAGGGCTATGCGGCGGCGTTTCGCCATGCGCGCGTGCGGCGGGCGATACTGGGCGGGCCCACGCGCCGCATCGCGGTCACAATGACGCAATGGGGCGGCCAATTCGCGCAGACGCAAGCGCTCGGTTGGACGCTGCTCGACGCGGAAACCGCCATCGACGCTTTTGCCGCCCGCCTCAAGGCCCAACCGCGCCTCGTGGACGACGACGCGACGGCGATCGGGGCGGCCATCGACCATGCCGTGCGCGTCCTGGAAAAATGCCCGTTTGCCGCGTCCCGCCGCACGATCGACGTGTCCGGCGACGGGCGCAACAACCAGGGCCGTTTCCCGCGCTTCGCCCGCGACGACGCCGTGGCGGCTGGGGTCGGCATCAACGGCTTGCCGATCCTGACCGACGAGGTGAATCTCGCCTCGGTCTATCGCAGCGAGGTGATCGGCGGCCAAGGCGCTTTCGTGGTGTCGGCGCGCGGTTTTTCGAATTTCGCCGATGCGGTTTTGCACAAACTCGCCGCCGAGATCGCTTGAAATAGGTTACCAAACGCGACCAAGAGCGACCGTCGCCTATCTAAGCCGTTGATTTTCAGCAAATGTAACCACGGCGAAGAATCGAAGTTACATGTTGCGGCGGCCGGTTTTCGAGCCGGCGACTGTTCTTCCTTATTCACATGTCAAACAGCGCACGCAAGCCTGGCATATCCCCGGCAGCGATACGTTATTCGAGCATGTTTGTTAGATTTTTTCAAGAACTAAGTTTAATTTCTTATTTCTGCTATTTATCTTATTTTTCTTCTTGTGTGCTCTTCTCTTGCTTTACGTCGCTCCCGAACAAGGCGGGGTCCATGCATCAACCAGGGCCAGTCGTCGGGTTCCAACCCGGATCGGGATTGCGTATTGTGTAAGCCGAGACTGCATTCGGGGATATTCGATGAAAGACGCAAAATTCGATCGAGGTCGGCGCCTCTTTGTGGCGCGCACGCTCGTCCTCGGTGCGGCGGGTGCGGCCTGGACGGCCACGCGCGCACGGGCCCAATCCGGCAGTGCTGCGCCGCTGATGCCGACCCCGGCGCAAGCCGAGGGCCCCTTTTATCCCCAGCGCGAACCAAGCGATGCCGATTACGATCTGCTCCGTAACGGCAGCCGCGAATACGCCAAAGGCAATGCCGCGTGGGTCGAAGGGGTGGTGCTGGACCTCGCGGGCAAGCCGGTGCGCGGCGGTGCCATGGAAATCTGGCAGTGCGATGCCGACGGCCATTACGATCATCCGCGCGACGGTTCGCGCATGGACCCTGCGTTCCAGGGCTTCGGGCGCGTCGTGCTCGACGGCGAAGGCCGCTTCCGGTTTCGCACCATCCGCCCGCAGCCCTATGTCGGCCGCACGCCGCACATCCATGCCAAGGTCAAGCTCGGTCGGCAGACGCTGTTGACGACGCAGCTCTATGTCGAGGGCGATCCCGGCAATGCGCGCGACGGCATCTGGCGCCGCTTGAGCGAGGCCGAACGCGCTTCGGTGACGGTGCCTTACGCGAACGCCGCCGATGGCCTGAAGGCCACTTACCGGATCGTCGTCCGGGCTTAGCGAACAGGCGGGCAGAAGCGGCGCGCGCGCGTCACGCGCCGAAGAAATCGAGCTGCCATTTGAGTTCTTCTTCGGTAAGCGGCCAGCCGTCCCATTTGGACGACGTCAGCACGCTCTTGGGCGGCAGCGTCAGGATGTTCTGCTGGATCGAGACGGCCGTCGCGAGCTTGAGTTTCGCCTTCCAGCATACCGCCACGATGCCTTTGGCCGAACGCGCCGTCAGGATTTTGTCGATCGCCTCGGCGCGGACGGCGCCGAGATCGACGAGGGCGAGCTTCACGAAGAGCTTTTCGCCCGCAAGGGCGGCGGCCGCCATGGCCGCGTCGTCGAGCTTTTTCTCGCGCCGCAGCCGCTTGACCTTGTCGCCCACGGTCTCGTTGGCGCCGTCGTCGGCCCCGCCGCTACCGGCCGCCCAGCTCGGATCGGCGAGCTTGCGTTTGCGGGCACCCGCCGCATCCGCGCCGCCGCCTGCCGCCTGCGCCAAGCGCCGCCGCACTTCGGCCGTGACCGCGTCGCGCGTCGCCGGGTCGAGATCGGGATGCGCCTCCAGGCGCTGGGACAGCGCGTCGGCCACGAAGGCCGCGATCTTGAGCGCGGCTTTGGGCGTCAGGGTCGGCCGGTCGACCAAGGGGCCGTGCCAGGATTCGCGCGAGGGCGCTCGATCGACGATGAGGTCGAGCGTTTCCTCGCGGATCTGCGCCGATTTGTTGGCGAGCAGGGTCGCGACGGCGGCCGTGTCGTCGGCTTCGACGAGCGCGTCGGAAATCGCGGCGGCGACGTTGCCGCGCCTGGCGACGGCCGCGAGCGCGCCCTCGGCGTGGTCGCCGCGGATGATGTCGAGAAGGTCCGCGTCGCTCAGCAGCGGCGAGAATTGCAGCACCGGGCTTGCGACCGAAAGCTCGGCGTCGCGCGCCAGCCGGCGCACGAGGTCGGGGGGCGCGTCGGCCACGTCTTTGAGGGTCTCGGCCACCACCGCGCGGATCTGCGTGGCCGTGTCTCTGGCCAGCACTTCGAGCGTCTGCATCGTGCGCGCGCGCGCCGCGTCCTGGGTGCCGGGAACCATGCCGGGCAGCAGGCGCTGCACCTTGTTCGCGAGGCCCGCGCGCACTTCCTGCGAGCGGTCGCGCGCGAGCTTCAGGTTCGCGTGCTGCGGCGACGCGGCGTTGTCGGCCACGGCCGCGCGCACTTCGGGGCTCGCGTCTTCGGTGAGGTAGTAGAGAATTTCCGGCCGCACGTCGGTGCGCCGCGCAAGGTTGGTGCGCACGAACACGTCCGGATCCTGGATCATGCGTTTGGCGACTTCGTAGTCGGCGTCGTCCTGGGGCTGCATGGCGGGCTTTGCGTTCTCTCTAGTTCGGTGCGGCGGCAGGGGCGAGCGCGTAGGTGCCCTTGCCGCGCCGTTTGACTTCGTACATGGCCGCGTCGCCGCGCGCGAGCAGGCCGTCGACCGTTTCGGGGCAGGCGGGCAGGTGGACGGCGATGCCGGCCGAAAGGCCGAGCGGTTTTTCCGGGCTTGCCGAAACCGGCAGCAACTCGCGGCGCAGTTCGAGGATGTGCGCGGCCTTGGCGACCGCCCCGTCGGCGTCGGTGCGGTCGAGCCAGATCGCGAACTCGTCGCCGCCCAGGCGCGCCAGCAGATCGTTGGCGCGCAGGGCCTTGCGCAGCGTGCGCGCCACGGCTTTGAGCGCCGCGTCGCCGGCCGGATGGCCGAGCACGTCGTTGACGGCCTTGAAATTGTCGAGATCGACGTAGACGAGCGCGCCCGGCTCGCCGGTGCGCCGGCAGTCGACGAGGCGCGCGCCGAGATCGGCCGCGAAACGGCGGCGGTTCGACAGGCCCGTGAGCGCGTCGGTCGAGGCCTGGCGGTCGAGCGTTTCGAGCACGTCGAGCTGGGCGTGCGCGATGCCGAGCTGCGCCGCGATTTCCGCCAGAACGTCGCGCTCGCCCGCGGTCCACGGCGCGTCCGCGTCGGCCGCCGCGTCGGGGCTGCGGAACAGCGCCACGAGCCCGTTGATCTTGCGGCGGAAGGCGGTCGGGGCGGCGAGCGCGAAGCCCGCCTGCGACTTGAGTTCGACGAGCGCGTCGAGCCCTTCTTCCATCGGGCGGCCGCTGTCCAGCCGCGCCTGGAAGCGTCGCGCAATGTCGAGCCCGGCGGGCATGTCGCCGCCGTGGCAGGCGGCGGCGACGAAGGCGGGCGGGGCGTCGCGCGTTTCTTCGACGCGCCAGATCGAGCAGCCCGCGCCGAGCGCGTTGGCGGTCTCGGCGGCGGCGGCGCGCAGCATGGCACCCGCTTCCATCTCGTCGCGAACGGCGCGCACGATGTGCGCGATCAGCCGTTCGCGGTTGCGCGCCTCGGCGAGTTCCGCCTCGCGCTCGCGCGCTTCGGTCACGTCGCGCGCGAGACCGCGCGCGCCCCGCCACGCGCCGTCGGGGGCGAACAAGGGCACGGCCGAAATCTGCACGCACGCGTCTTTGCCGTCGGCCGAGCGCACCCATTGCTCGGTCTGGGCGATGGGGGTTTTCGTGAGGAACGGGGCCGCGACCGAGGCGTCCTGCGCGTCGATCGCGAACACGCCGGGCTTGCGGCCCAGCAGATCGTCGGCCCGCCAGCCGAGCGCGCCCTGCGGCGACACGAACGCGAACACGCCGCTCGCGTCCGTCTCCCAGGCGAAGTCGCTGGAGATTTCGACGATGTCTTTGTAGCGTCGGCGCGAGTCGGCCAGCGCGTTGCGCATGTTGGCGGCAAGGCTCACGTCGCGCGCCAGCAGCAGCGTCGTCTCGCCCACCGGCACGCACGCCACGTCGAGCGTGACGGGCGCTGCCGCGCCGGGAACCACGACCGTGTCGAGCCGTGCCGCCCCCGTCTGCACGATTTCGGAAGCGAGCGCGCCGAGGTCGCCGGTGCGCGCGGCGAACTCGTTCAGCATCGGGCGCGCCTGGGCGTTCGCCCCCGCGATCTCGCCCGAGCGCGCGAGGCGCGCGGCCGGTCCCGGCCAGTCCGCGATCAGCCGGTCGAGGGCGGCATCGAGGCTCGATGTGCCGTTTCTGGCGCGCGATTCTTTGGACGGCAGGTTCAGCTTCGTGCTCCACCGGCGAAAACCGCGCGAGCTTAGCCATATTGGCGCGGAAGCGCCAAGCCAACATTGACAGGCGTGCGGCGGCGGCCCATTTTCCCGGCTCGTTTTGCCTTGTTCGAACCCCCATCCGAAGCCCCCGAGAGCGGACCCGAAAATGAACCTCGCCGAGATGCAGACGACGATCGACCAGGCCTGGGAAAAGCGCGCCGAAATGAGCTTTTCCACGCACGGCCCCGTGCGCGCGGCGGTGGATGCCGCCCTAGAAGCGCTGGATGCGGGCGAAGTCCGCGTGGCCGCGCGCGAGGACGGCAAATGGACGGTCCACCAGTGGCTCAAGAAGGCCGTGCTTCTGTCGTTCCGCCTCAACGACAACAAACTCGTCGAGCACGGCCCGGGCCCGTCGCATTGGTGGGACAAGGTGCCGTCGAAATTCGCGGGCTGGGGCGAGGCGGAATTCCGCAAGGCCGGATTCCGCGCCGTGCCCAACTGCGTCGTGCGCAAATCGGCCTTCATCGCCCCCAACGCGATCCTGATGCCGTCTTTCGTGAATGTCGGCGCCTATGTCGGCAGCGGCACCATGGTCGATACGTGGGTTACGGTCGGTTCCTGCGCGCAGATCGGCAGCAATTGCCATCTGTCGGGCGGGGTGGGCATCGGCGGCGTGCTCGAGCCGTTGCAGGCCGAGCCCGTCATCATCGAAGACAATTGCTTCATCGGCGCGCGCTCCGAAGTGGTCGAGGGCGTGATCGTCGAGGAAGGCTCGGTCTTGTCGATGGGCGTTTTCATCGGCCAGTCCACGAAGATCGTGGACCGCACGACCGGCGAGATTTTCATGGGCCGCGTGCCCGCCTATTCGGTCGTCGTTCCGGGCAATCTGCCGGGCAAGCCGCTGCCCGACGGCTCGCCGGGTCCGTCGACCTACTGCGCGGTCATCATCAAGCGCGTGGACGAAAAGACGCGTTCCAAGACTTCGATCAACGAGCTTTTGCGCCCGTGAGCGGGCTCGATCCGGTCGCGTTCGCGGCCGACCTCATCCGCTGCAAGTCGGTGACGCCGGCCGACGACGGCGCGCTCGGCACGCTCGAGCGCACGCTCGCGGCGGCGGGGTTCGCGTGCCATCGGCTGCCCTTCTGCGAGCCCGGCACGCCCGACATCGACAATCTCTACGCGCGCCTGGGCACGGGCGCGCCGCATTTCTGTTTTGCGGGCCACAGCGACGTGGTGCCCGTGGGCAATGTCGAGGGCTGGACGGTCGATCCGTTCAAGGCCGAAATCCACGGCGGCTATCTCTACGGGCGCGGTGCGGTCGACATGAAGGGCGCCATCGCCGCCTTCGTCGCGGCAGCGCTCGATTTCGCCGCCCGCCACAAGGCGGCGGGCATGCCGGGTTCGATTTCGCTGCTGATCACCGGCGACGAGGAAGGCCCCTCGATCAACGGCACCAAAAAGATGCTCGACTGGCTCGCCGCCCAGGGCGAGATCCCCGACATCTGCGTGGTGGGCGAACCCACCAACGAAACGCAGCTCGGCGACATGGCCAAGATCGGCCGCCGCGGGTCGCTGAACGTGGAGCTCGCGGCGACGGGCGCGCAGGGCCATGTGGCCTACCCGCATCTTGCCGACAATCCGATCCACCCGCTTGTCGCGCTGCTGGCGGACCTCACGGCCAAGCCCCTCGACGGCGGCAACGCGCATTTCCAGCCTTCGTCGCTGCAAGTGACCACGTTCGACGTCGGCAACCCGACCGAAAATCTGATCCCGGCGCAGGCGCGCGCGCGCTTCAACATCCGCTTCAACGACATGCACAGCTCGGCTTCGCTGCTGGCGTGGGTCGCGGCGCGCATCGAAGCGCTGGGGCTGGCGGGCAAGATCAAGACCGCCTCGCGCGTGTCGGGCGAGAGCTTCGTCACGCATCCGGGGGCGCTGTCCAAGCTCGTCTCCGACGCGGTCGAAAAGCGGCTGGCACGCAAGCCCGCTTTGTCGACGACGGGGGGCACGTCCGACGCGCGCTTCATCTCGCGTTTCTGCCCCACCATCGAGTTCGGCCTCGTCGGCCGCACGATGCACAAGACCGACGAGCGGGCCGCGGTCGCCGACATCGCCGATCTTGCCGCGATCTACGGCCATATGCTCGACGCCTATTTCGCCGGGCGCGCGTGAGCCTGTTTGCGAGCGTGCGCGTGCCGGTCGGCGGCGTTCTGCGCCTGCTGCGCGGCGACCGCAGCGGCTTGGCCGCGATCGGGGCGCACACGCGCGCAGGCTGGATTGCCTCGTTCCTGGTGCCGGGCATGCTGGCGCTGCCCGCCTATCTCTATCTCTCGCTGCCCGATCTCGACGCGTCGGACGCCCCGGCCCGCATGCTGCTGCTCGAAGCGCTCGCCTACGTCGTCGGCCTTGCGCTGTTTCCCGTGGCGGTCCATCCGCTGTGCGAGCAATGGGGCAAGACGCGCGCCTGGTACGACTACGTGCCGGCCTACAATTGGGCGGGCCTGCTGCAGATGGCGATCTATCTGCCCGCCGCGATGCTGAGCCAGAGCGACGCGATCGACGGCGTGCCGCTTTTCCTGGTCGGCATTGCGGCCGTGACGGCGGCGGTGGCGATCCAGTTTCGCGTCGCCATGGTGGTCCTCGGCATCGACCGTTTCCGGGCTTTGTCGCTGGTCGCCCTCGAACTTGCGTTGGGCGCGGTGCTGCGCCAGATCGTCGACCGCCTGCAAGGGCTTTAGCCGGAGAAAAGAAGATGCGTGCGATCGTGCGCCGACTGCCCATGCGCGACCCTGCCGACATGTCGGCGCTCAATGCGGCGTTCGCCGACGGCACGCTCGATCCGAATGCCGTCGTCGCCATCCTCGGCAAGACCGAGGGCAACGGCTGCGTCAACGACTTCACGCGCGGCTACGCCACGCTTGCCATGAAGCTCGCTTTGGCCGCCGCGTGCGGCACTGCGCCCGCCGAGATCGGAAGCCGCGTGGCGCTCGTGATGTCGGGCGGAACCGAAGGCGGGCTCAATCCGCACATGACGGTGTTTGCCGTGGACCGTTCGGCACCGCGCGGGGTCGGCGGGCCGAAGCGCCTTGCGATCGGCACCGGCTTCACGCGCGACTTCGCCGCGCACGAGATCGGCCGCAACGCGATGATCGCGGCGACGGCCGACGCCGTGCGGCAGGCGATGGATGCTGCCGGCATAACCGATGCGGCGGACGTGCATTACGTGCAGGTCAAATGCCCGCTCTTGACGGCCGAGCGCATCGCGGCGGCCCAAGCGCCGACCGTGTGCGAAGACACCTACGAATCGATGGGCTATTCGCGCGGCGCTTCCGCCCTCGGCGTTGCTTTGGCGCTCGGCGAAATCAAAGCCGCCGACGAGGCCGCCGTGTGCGCCGACTGGTCGCTCTATTCGGGTGTCGCAAGCACGTCGGCGGGCATCGAGCTCATGCGCAACGAGATCATGGTGCTCGGAAATTCGTCGCAATGGTCGGGCGATCTCGCGATCGCGCATCGCGTGATGCAGGACAGCATCGACGCGCCCGCTTTGTGGGCGGCGCTTTCCGACCTCGGGCTCGGCGGCCAAGGCCAGCTCGACGCCGCCGCGCGCGACCGTCTCGTGGCCGTGCTCGCCAAGGCCGAGCCCGCGCGCACGGGCGCGATCCGCGGACATCGGCACACGATGTGGGACGACAGCGACATCAACGCCACGCGCCACGCGCGCGCACTCGTGGGCGGCGTATTGGCGGGTGCCGTCGGCGACACGCAGCTTTTCGTATCGGGCGGCGCCGAACATCAAGGCCCCGACGGCGGCGGCCCCGTGGCGGCGATAGCGCGCACATAAAGAATTGTAGAAATTTTTTGATAGATCAAATTATGATTGATAAATGTTGTTAGTTGAGGTGTGTTCAAATGAACAAAGACATAAAAATGTTCTGGAAAATTATTCGCCTTGATGGCTCCGCAGAAGAAACGATTTCTGTCCTGCCAATCGGTACCTTTGGCGAATCTAAGATGCGCGAGGTGCTTATGCGGCTCGCGCGCGAAGGCCTGACGCCATTGGAAATTGTCGAAGCTTCAATGCGCAATTCTGCTCGCAAGTATCGGCCGCTGCTTGAAGTTCACAAAGAGTCGCCGGGGCCAGATACGACTGGGGTGAAGAGATTCGCGTTGTCTGTTGGCGTGTCCCCAACATATGTAGCAAGTATTTGGAAAAGCGCTGAGCTACAGGTCCCGTAGCAGAAATCGAAGCGCCCCTAACGCCAGACGAGCCAGGCCAGAACGGCCACCGCCAGTGCGGCGGCGGTCCAGCCCAGCGACGCGCCGTAGCGGCGCACGAATCCGTCGATACGCCCGCCCTGGTGCTTGAGCAGCCACGCGATGGCGTAGAACTGCACGCCGCGCGCGAGCGCGCTTGCAACGAAAAACGGGGCGAGCGGATATTGCGCAATGCCTGCCCCGATCGTCACGATCTTGAACGGGATCGGCGTCAGGCCCTTGCCCGCGATGAGCCAGAAGCCCCATTGCGCGAACAGCGTCTGGAAGGCTTCCATCTGCGTTTCGTAGTGCAGGCGGGCGATCAGCCACCGGCCGACCGTGTCGTAGAGCACGTCGCCGATCGCGTAGCCCAAAAAGCCGCCTGCGACGGATGCAAGCGTGCAGATCGCGGCATAGCGATAGGCGCGGGCCGGGTCCGCCATCACAAGCAAGGCGAGCAGCGGATGCGGCGGCACGGGCAGGAAGGAAGAGTCGGCAAACGACACGGCCGCCATCGTCGCGGTCGCATGCCGGCCGCGCGAGAGGGCCAGCGTGCGGTCGTAGAAGGCGCCGAACGCGCTCAACCCTCAGCCTTTGATCATCGTGCCGACGCCCTTGTCGGTGAAAATCTCGAGCAAGGTCGCGTGCCGCACGCGCCCGTCGAGGATGATGGCACCCTCCACGCCGCCGTCGACGGCCGCCAAGCAGGTTTCGACCTTCGGGATCATGCCGCCCGAAATCGTGCCGTCGGCGATCAGCGCGCGCACCTGGGCGGCCGTCAGTTCCGGCAGCAGCGTCTTGTTCTTGTCGAGCACGCCTTTGACGTCGGTCAGCAGCAGCAGGCGCGAGGCCTTCATCGCGGCGGCGATGGCGCCTGCGACCGTGTCGGCGTTGATGTTGTAGGTCGCACCGTCCGTGCCCACGCCGATGGGGGCGACGACCGGGATGATGTCGGACTTCGAAAAGCTCTCGAGGAACGAGGGGTCGATCCGCGTGGGCTCGCCAACGAAACCCAGATCGAGCACGCGCTCGATGTTGGAGTCCGGGTCTTTCTTGGTGCGCTTCACCTTGGACGCGACCAGGAAATTCGCGTCCTTGCCCGACACGCCGACGGCCCGCCCGCCCGCCCGGTTGATGGCCGCGACGATGGATTTGTTGATGCTGCCCGACAGCACCATCTCGACGATCTCGACCGTGGCGGCGTCGGTCACGCGCAGCCCGTCGATGAATTCGCTCTTCACCTTGAGGCGTTCGAGCATCGCGCCGATCTGCGGGCCGCCGCCGTGCACTACGATGGGGTTCATGCCGACCTGCTTCATCAGCACGACGTCGCGCGCGAAATCGCTCGCGATCGCCTCGTCGCCCATCGCATGCCCGCCGTATTTCACGACGATGTTCTCGCCGTTGTACTCGCGCATGTAGGGCAGCGCTTGGCTGAGGATGCGGGCGATGGTCTGCGGATCGTCGGTCGTTTCCATGGCGCTTGTCGTCCGTCGCGTCGGGTGAGGGCTTCGAAACGGGAGGCTTTCTAGCAGGGCGTCGCCAGAGCCGCTAGCTCGGCGCGGAGAATATCGATGCCGGTGTTTTTCTCCGACGAGGTCGGCAGCACCGCGGGGTGCGCGCCGAGATGGCCTTCAAGCTCGCCGCCCACCTCGGCAATGCGCTGGGCAAGGCCCGCGGCCCCGAGCGCGTCGCATTTGGTGAGCACCACCTGGTAGACGACGGCCGAGGAATCGAGGATGTCGAACAGGGCGCGGTCGAGATCCTTGAGGCCGTGGCGCGAATCGACGAGGACCAGCGCGCGGCGCAAGGTTGGGCGGCCTTTGAGATAGCGCAGCATCAGATCGCTCCACACGGCCTTGGTGGCCTTGGAGACGGCGGCGTAGCCGTAGCCGGGCATGTCGACCAGCGACAGGCGCTTGCCGAGCGCGAAGAAATTGAGCTGCTGCGTGCGGCCGGGATGGCGCGAGACGCGCGCCATGCGCCCGTGCCCGACGAGCGCGTTGAGAAGGCTCGATTTGCCGACGTTCGAGCGCCCGGCGAGCGCGATTTCGGGCATGTGCGGCGCGGGAATCGCGTCGAGCGTGGCCGCACCGGCCACGAACTCGCACGGCCCCACGAACAGCTTGCGCGCCGCTTCGATCTCGCCTTCCGAAAAAACCGGCGGCGAAGCAGCACCGGCCGGATCGGGGGGCGCGTCCGTCACGCCTTGCCCCGTTCCTTCTTGCTCGGTTCCTTGGCGGTGGCGGCTTGCGCGTTTTCGATGCCGCGCATGATGATCCATTGCTGCAGGATCGACAGCGTGTTGTTGACCGCCCAGTAGATCACGAGCCCGGCCGGGAACGAGGCCAGCATGATCGTGAAAATGAAGGGCAGCGCCAGGAACATCTTGGCCTGGATGGGGTCGACCGGCTGCGGATTGAGCTTCTGCTGCACGAACATCGTCACGCCCATCACGATCGGCCACACGCCGATCTCGAGCATCGGCGGCACGTCCCACGGGATCAGGCCGAACAGGTTGAACAGCGAGGTGGGATCGTGCGCCGACAGATCCTGGATCCAGCCGAAGAAGGGCGCGTGGCGCATTTCGATGGTGACGAACAGAACCTTGTAGAGCGCGAAGAACACCGGGATCTGGATCAGGATCGGCAGGCAGCCCGACAGCGGATTGGCGCCCGAGCGCTTGTAGAGCTGCATCATCTCCTGCGACATGCGCGCGCGGTCGTCGCCGTATTTCTCCTTGAGCTTCTCCATCTCGGGCTGGAGCAGCTTCATCTTCGCCATCGAGCGGTAGGATTTGTTGGCGAGCGGGTAGAACAGCAGTTTGACCACCATCGTGAACAGGATGATCGCGATGCCGAAATTGCCGACGGCCGCGTAGATCCATTCGAGCGCTATGAACATCGGCTTGGTGAGCCAGTAGAACCAGCCGAAATCGATGGCGCGGTCGAACAGCGGGATGTTGTATTTCTCGCCGTACATGTCGAGCAGGCGCACTTCCTTGGCGCCCGCGAACAGCAGCGTGGAATGCGTCGCACTCGCCCCCGGTGCGACCGTCTGGGCAGGGGCGAGATAGTCGATCTGGTAGCGGTCGAGGCCGCCCGCCAGCGCGTGCGCGAAGCGTGCGCCGATCTCCACGCCCTGCTGCGGCACGAGCGCCACAAGCCAGTATTTGTCGACGATGCCGATCCAGCCGCCGCGCGTCTGGTAGGGGATCTGCTTTTTCTCGCGCAGATCCTGGTAGCTCGGCTCCTTCAGCTGCTCGTTGAAGACCCCGATCGGGCCCTCATGCAGAATGTAGTAGCCGCCGAGCGTGGGCGTGCCCACGCGGCTTGCGAGCGAATAGCCGTGCAGCGACACCGGGGCTGCGCCGCTGTTGGTCACGCGCTGTTCGATGCGGAAGAAATAGTCGTCGTCGAGCGCGATCTTGCGCTCGAAGCGCAGACCCTGGCCGTTGTCCCACGCGAGCGTGACGGGATTGCCCGGCGACAGCACATTGCGGTCGGCGGTCCATTCGGTGTCGGCATCGGGCAGCGCCAAAGCGCCCGCCGCCGAAACCCAGCCGAATTCGGCGAAATAGGGATCGCTTGCCCCCAGCGGCGACAACAGCACCACGGGCGGCGAGTCTTTTTCGACCTTCTGGCGGTATTTGGTGAGTTTGAGGTCGTCGATGCGCCCCCCGCGCAAGGTGATCGAGCCGGTCGCGACCGGTGTTTCGATCGTGACGCGTGGGGCACGCGCGAGGACCGTCGTGCGGTCGGGATTGGCTTGGGCGGCGAGGCCCGCAGCCAAGCTGCCGGGGGCGGGCGGTGCCCCGATCGTTGCGGGCGCTGCACCCGGCGCGGCACCGGGCACAGGCGGCAGCGATGTCGGGGCGACCTGCTCGGCCGCAGCCCGGCGCTCGGCTTCGGCGGCACGCTCGCGTTGGGCGCGCGGCTGGTTCCAGAAAAACTCGAAGCCGAGCACGATGACGATCGACAGGGCGATCGCGACGATCAGGTTTTTTTGGTCGAATTGCTGCATGGGGTCTGGGCTGTCTTCTCAAAAACGCGGCAAATCGCCGGACCGCGGCGGAACGGGATCGAAACCGAAACCGCCCCACGGATGGCAGCGGCAGATGCGGTGCGCGGCAAGCAACGTGCCGCCGATCGCACCATGTGTCTTCAACGCCTCGCGCGCATAGTCCGAGCAGCTCGGCAGATAGCGGCAATTTGCGCCCAAATAAGGGCGCAGCGTCCATTGGTAGAGCACGACAAAGCCATCGAGGAGCCGCGCGATCATCTTGCGGCCCCATTTGCGCGCGCGAGATTCAGCGCTGCGTCTTCGAAGGCGGCGATCAGCTGCGAATACGGCGTGTCGCCGGTTTCGGCGCGCGCCACGGCCACGTAATCGGTGCCGGGCAAGCCGAGCTTGGGCAGCACGGCGCGGGCGGCCTCGCGCAGGCGGCGCTTGGCGCGGTTGCGCGCCACGGCGTTGCCGATTTTTTTGGTGGCTGTGAAGCCGATGCCGATGGCGGCAACGCCGTCGTTGCGCGCGCGCGCCTGCAAAACCACGCCGACACGCGCGCATTTGCGGCGCGTTGCCGCAACAGCCAGGAACTGGCTTCGCGTGGTGAGGCGCGTGAGCGCGTGGGCCATGGTTTTCCTTGTCGCCGCCATAAGACCCCGGCGGCGCGGCATCCGACGGCCGTCGGGCCGCAGGAGACTAAGCAGAAAGGCGCTTGCGGCCCTTGGCGCGACGGCGCTGCAGCACCTTGCGGCCGCCGACCGTTTCCATGCGCGCCCGAAAACCGTGCCGCCGCTTGCGGATGAGCTTGCTGGGCTGATATGTGCGCTTCACGACGCGATCTCCGAATTGCCGAATGTCTTGAAAGGAGCGCGGGTTATACAGACCCCCTTGGTCCGCGTCAATCGAGGCATTTTCCGTTGTTTTTCAGTCCATTGTTTGCCCGATCGACCTTCCAGCATGTAACGTCGCGGCTCCGTCGCCCGAATTGGACGCCAAGATGGCCCAAACGTCCCTCGTTCGCAGATTTGCCCCCCTTGCGCTGATCGCGGCCGTGCTTGCGGTTGCTTTTGCAGGCGGGCTCGAGCGCTATTTGAGTTTCGCGGCACTCGCCGAGCATCGCAGCGACTTGCTGGATTGGGCCGAGGCCCGCCCGGCGGCGGCGGCGGCGGCCTATGTGGCGGCCTATGTGCTGGTCGTCGCCTGTTCGCTGCCCGGCGGCACGGTCGCCACGCTCGCGGGCGGGTTCCTGTTCGGCGCTTTGTGGGGCGGGTTTCTCGCCGTGATCGGGGCGACGGTCGGGGCGACTTTGCTGTTTTTGGCCGCCCGCTCGGCGATGGGCGATTTCCTGCGCGCCAAAGCGGGTCCGGCGGTCGCGGCTTTCGAGGCGGGATTCCGCGAAAACGCGCTATCCTATATGCTGGTTTTGCGGTTGGTGCCTGCGTTTCCGTTTTTCCTCGTCAATCTCGCCCCGGCTTTTCTGGGTGTGCGGCTCGGTGTCTATGTCGTTGCGACCTTCCTGGGCATTCTGCCCGCCACCTTCGTGTTCGCCTCGATCGGGGCCGGGCTCGGCAGCGTGTTCGACCATGGCGAGGAGCCGGATTTGAGCTTGTTCATGGAGCCTTCCGTGATCCTGCCGCTGCTGGGCTTGGCTGTCCTGTCGCTGCTGCCGGTCGCCTACAAGAAATTCAAAGGCCGCAAAGCGCCATGAACGACTTCGCCGCCGACATCTGCGTGATCGGAGCGGGCTCCGGCGGCCTGTCGGTGGCCGCGGGTGCTGCCCAGCTCGGCCTCAACGTGGTGCTCGTCGAAGCGCACAAAATGGGCGGCGACTGCCTCAACACCGGCTGCGTGCCGTCCAAGGCGCTGATCGCGGCGGCAAGCGCGGTCAGCGCCGCGCGCAATGCAAGCCGCTTCGGCCTGCAGATCGCGGGCGGCGTGGATTATGCGGCCGTGCGCAACCATGTGCGCGCGAAGATCGCCGCGATCGCCCCCAACGATTCGGTCGAGCGTTTCGCGGGGCTCGGCGTAAACGTCGTGGCCGCGCGCGCCAGGTTCGTCGGGCGCAAGCTGGTCGAAGCCGGTTCTGCGCGCATTGCCGCGCGCAAATTCGTGATCGCCACCGGCAGCCGCGCGGCCGTGCCGCCGATTCCGGGGCTCGCCGACGTGCCGTATCTCACCAACGAAACCGTGTTCGAGCTCGACCGCCGTCCCGACCATCTGGTCGTGATCGGGGCGGGGCCCATCGGCTGCGAACTTGCCCAAGCGCACGCGCGCCTCGGCACCAAGGTCACGCTGGTCGAAGCCGGAACCATGCTGCCCAAGGACGACCCCGAGGCGGTCGCGGTCGTGCGCGGAAGTTTTGCCGCCGACGGGATCGCGCTGCGCGAATACGCGAAGGTCAAGCGCATCGAACGCCACGCGGTCGGCACGGTCGTGGTGCTCGACGACGGCAAAGGCGGCGAAAACGCGCTTGCCTGCTCGCATCTGCTGGTCGCGACGGGCCGCAAAGCCAATGTCGAGGATCTCGGGCTCGAGGCGGCGGGGATCGCCAGCGACGGGCGGGCGATCCGGGTCGATGCGCGGCTGCGCACGAGCAATCGCGACGTTTTGGCACTCGGCGACGTCGCGGGCGGGCTGCAATTCACGCATGTCGCGGGCTGGCAGGCCGGCATTGCGATCCGCAATCTGTGCTTCCGCATGCCTGCCCGCGCCGATGCGAGGGCGGTCCCGTGGGTCACGTACACGGCACCCGAACTTGCCCAAGTGGGCTTGAGCGAAGCGGCCGCCAAGGAAGCAGGCCGCAACGTCGAGACCGCGCGCTGGCCGTTCCTCGAAAACGACCGCGCCATCGCGACCGGCGAGACGGCCGGCTTCGTGAAACTCGTGGCCGAACGCGGCCGCGTGGTGGGGGCGACGATCGTGGGCGCCCACGCGGGCGATCTTGTGGCCCCCTGGGTCGTGGCGGTGAGCCAGAGGCTGAAGGTCGCGACAATGGCGAGCGCCGTGATGCCCTATCCGACCCTGTCGGAGGCGGGCAAGCGCGCGGCCGGCGCCTTTTTCAGCCCGCGCCTGTTTTCGCCGCGCACGCGCAAGCTCGTGCGGTTCCTGTTCGATCTGCCGTTCTGACCCGGACCCATGCGATGCGTCGTTTTGTGTTCGCGGCGGTTTTGATGCTGGGGCTGATGCAAACCGTCTCGGCGGCGCCCAAAGCCGATGCGTGGGAATTCTGGCGCGCGCACGATGCGGCGTCGGCGCAAACGGTCGACCACGCGCCCTGGTCGCGCCTGCTCGCGTCGTACCGCTCGGAGGGGCAGGACGGCATCGCGCGCTTCGCCTACGGGCGCGTCGCCCCCGCCGACCGTGCCGCGTTGCAGGCCTATCTTGCGTCGCTGCAGGCAACCGCACCGCGCGCTTTGTCGCGCCCGCAGCAGATGGCCTATTGGATCAATCTCTACAATGCCGCGACGGTCGAAACCGTGCTCGCCCGCTATCCGGTCGCCTCGATCCGCGACATCCGCACGTCGCCCGGCTTGTTCGCGGCAGGGCCGTGGGGGGCGAAGATCCTGCGCGTCGAAAACCAGGCGCTGTCGCTCGACGACATCGAGCACCGCATCCTGCGCCCGCTCTGGCGAGACCCGCGCATCCACTACGCGCTCAATTGCGCCGCCCTCGGCTGCCCGGATCTGGGCGCCGACGCGTTCGAGGCCGACCGGCTCGACGCCCAGCTCGACGAAGCCGCGCGCCGCTTCGTGGCCGCCCCGCGCGGCGTGCGCGCGGGCGCGCGCGGCCTCGTGCTGTCGTCGATCTACGATTGGTTCAAGAGCGACTTCGGCGCGGGCGAGGCGGGCTTGCGCGCGCATTTGCTCGTCTACGCGACGGCAGATACGCGCGCGGCCCTCGAACGCGGCGCGCCTATCGCCGGCTACGGCTACGACTGGGCGCTCAACGCCGCGCGTCCTTGACGCGGATTCAGGCTTCGCGTCGTTTCGGTTCGTTGACGGCATCGCGCGGGCGCCGCCCGGCAAGCGCGTCCAACACGTTCTCGGCCGCGGCCAAAGCGATCGCGCGCCGCACCGTCGCGACGGCCGATCCAAGATGCGGCGTGAACAGCGTGTGCGGATGCGCGAGCAATCGCGGCTCGATCGCACGCGGCCGGTCGGCGAGCGCCCAGTCTTCCATCTCGAAAACGTCGGCGGCATAGCCGCCCAGATGGCCGCGTTCGAGTGCGTCGGCGACGGCCGATTCGACGACCGTGGAGCCGCGCCCGACATTGACCAGCAATGCGCCGGGTTTGCAGAGCGTGATCCGACGGGCATCGAGGATATGGCGCGCACCGGTCCCCAGCGGCAACGCGGCGAAAATGTAGTCGGCTTGGGCCAAGGCCGCGTCGAGCGCGTACCGTTCGACGTTTTCGGCGGCCGTTTGCGGATCGGCGTCGAAACCCAGAATGCGGCAGCCGAAACCGGCCAGTCGCCTTGCGACCGCCTTTCCCAAGGCGCCCAGTCCGAGAACAGCAACCGTGGAGCCGTCCAGACCGACCCCGTAGAGCGTCGGCCGCCAGCCCGCGAAACGGCCGGATCGCACGTGGGCGTCGCCGGCCGAAACGTGCCGCGCAAGTCCGATCGCGAGGCCGAGCGCGAGTTCGGCCGTCGGTGCCGTCAGCAGATCCGGAACGATGCTGACCCAGACCCCGGCTTCGGTGCATGCTTCGACGTCGAAATTGTCGTACCCTTTGAGCGCGCACGCGACGATTTTCAGCGCTGGCGCTGCGGCCAGAAACCGCGCATCGACGCAGTCCGGCATGAACGCGATCATGGCATCGGCGTCGGCGGCGCGCCGCAGCACGTCGTCCGGCGACGGCACGTCGCGCGTCGTCGGCGCATCCACCTCGCCATGCGCCGCGAGCCGTGCAAGCGTGTCGCCGTCGATCCAGTTCGTTACGAGAATTCGCGCCATCCGGGTCTCGCGCCGCCTATTTCAGCTGCCGTCGAAGCCACGCGCCCGTCGCGTCGACCGCGAGCACGCACACCAGAATGGTCAGCAAAATCGCCGAAACTTCGTCGTAGCGCAGAAGCCGCAAGGCGGCGATGAGCTCGAAACCGATCCCGCCTGCACCCACGATGCCCAAGACGGTCGAGGCGCGAAAATGGTACTCCCAGCGGTAGATCGTGACGTCGGCTAGCTGCGGAACGACCTGCGGCAGCACGGCGTGCAGGATCGCCTGCGCCTTCGAAGCGCCCGCCGCGCGCGCCGCTTCCACCGGCTTCTCGTCGGCATGCTCGACCGCCTCGGCGTAGAATTTGGCGACCATCCCGACCGAATGCAGTGCCAGCGCCAACACGCCGGGCAGCGCGCCGAATCCCACAGCCGCGACGAACAGTATCCCCATGATGAGTTCGGGGACCGAGCGCAGCATGCTCAGCAACGTTCGGGCCGCATGGTAAACGGCGGCGCCGGGTGTGGTGTTGCGCGCCGCGAGCAGCGCAAGCGGCAGCGAAAGCACGACGGCCAAGGCCGTTCCTGCGATCGACATCGCGAGCGTATCGGCCAAGGGGCGAACCCATGCGGCCCAACGCCCGAAGTTCGGCGGCATCATTTCGCCGAACAGTTGGCCAAGCGCCGGCAAACCGTCGGCGAAGCGCTCGGCATCGAAGAATCCCGTGACCGCGAGCGCGGTCGCGCAGATCGCCGCGACAAGCGCCAGCAAACTCGCCTGGCGGCGGCGCTGCGAGCGCCGCCGATCCAGGATTCCGTCGAATGCGCCGACGCTCATCCGCGCATCTGCGTGAGATCGAGTTCGAGGACCCGCGCCGTCTCGCGCAGCACGTCGTAGGCTTTGTCGTCGGTGGCGGCAAAGCCCGTGACGCGGAATGCCTTGAGGACCGCCTCGTCCTTCATGTCGATGAAGGCCGCGCGAATCGCGGTCTTGAGCGCGGGCGCAAGGTTGCCTTGGAGCGTCATCGGATAGTTGGGGATGGGGTCGGACAGGGCGATTTCGACGAGCTTGGCGGGATCGACCGTTCCGCGTTGGTAGAGCGTGTCCAGGATCGGCTTCGACAAGGCGCCCGCCGGCGCTTGCCCGCTTTGGACCGCGCGCGCGACCGCATCGTGCGTGCCAAGATGGATCGGACGGTAGTCTTTGCGGCCGTCCAATTGCGCGCGTTGCAGCAGCATCGCGCGGGGAACGAGGTGGCTCGAAGTCGATGCCTGGTCGCCGAAGCCGAACGGCTTGCCGCGTACGTCGTCCAAAGTGGCGACCGGCCCGCCGCGTTGCGCGACGATGACGGAATTGTAGAACGGCTGGCCGCGCTCCACGCCGACGGCGAAGGGCTCGATCGCGGGCGCGCGCGATTTTGCCAGAACGTACGAGAACGGGCCGAAATAGGCGACTTCGATGCGCCCGAAGCGCATCGCTTCGATCATCGACGAATAGTCGGTCGTGACGACGATTTCGATTTCCTTACCCAGCGCCTTTTCGAGATGCGCCTTCAGGGGTTGGGCGTTCAAAATGATCGTCGCGGCGTTTTCGTCGGGCAGCAGGGCCACGCGCAGGCGCGTGGGATCGCGCGTTTGCGCCGTCGCCGTGCCGAACGATGCGAGGGCGAGGCCGGATCCGGCGGCGGCAAGAAAAGCGCGGCGGCTTGTTTCCATTTTCATGTTGCAGGCTCCATTTCCAAAGCGGTTTCGGACGAATGCGGTTGCAGCGCCGGTTGGCCCGCGCCGTAGATGGCTTCGATTTCCCGGGAACCCAGATCGGCTGGCGGGCCGTCGAAAACGACGGCGCCGCGCGCCAGCGCGACGATGCGGTCGGCGTATCTGCGCGCGAAGTCGAGCTGATGCAGGCTGACGATCGCGGCCAGGCCGTCGGCCTTGCAGATGGCGTGCAGGAGCCCCATCAGATCGTCCGCCGTGCGCGGATCGAGGCTTGCGATCGGCTCGTCCGCCAGCAGCATGCGCGGCGACTGGACCAAAGCGCGCGCGATGCCCACGCGCTGCTGCTGGCCGCCGGACAATTGGTCGGCCCGCCGCAACGCATGGTCGATCAGACCGACGCGCGCGATGGCTTCCAGCGCCCGGATCATTTCCGCCTTCGGGCGGGGCATGAAGCTTTGCAGGAGGCTTTGCGAGCCGAGGCGCCCGATGAGGACGTTGTCGACGACGCTCAGCCGTCCGATCAATTGGTGCTGTTGGAAAATCATCCCGGTCCGGCGCCGATGCGCGCGCAGCCGCGCCCCGCCGCGCAGCGCGCGGCCGTCCTCAAGCACGACTTCGCCCGCGCTCGGCGCGACAAGTCCGTTCAACGTCCGCAGCAGCGTGGACTTGCCCGCCCCCGAAGCGCCCAGCAGCACCGTGAAGTCGCCCTTGGCGAAAGAAAGCGACGTCGGGGCGAGCGCTTGCGGGCCGTTCGCGTAGGCGACGCTGATATTGGCGACGGAGATCATTGCCGACTTGTATAGACAGGTCGATTTGCACATTTATTACGGATTTGTTTTTTCTTGGAATTCGCTGCGCCGTCGCGTGTCGGGGAACAGGTCGCTGCTGCAAGCGCTTCCAAGGCAACCGCTTAGCGCCGCATCCGGCATCCGCCATCGAAGGATGCGCGCATGCTTTGCGCGCGCGGTTGCGCGGCAATCGTCGCCGACGGCTACGACCGGGCGCTCAACGCCGCACCCTGATCAGCGCATGCGCACCGTGGTGTGGTCCTGGAACCAGTTCTGCGCCTGCACGAAGCCCTCGATGCAAGGCGAATAGGCGCGCGGGTTCAGATCGTGCACCACGAACAGGGCCGCCGCCTCGTCCACCAGGACCGTGTGCAGCTTCGCCATCGCGGCGTTCCGTTCGGGCTCGGTGAAGCCTAAGCGAATGTCGGCGAGCGCTTTGTCGACCGCGGGGCTGCTGTAGCAGCCCCAATTGACCCCGCGCGGATTGACGAGCGCGGTGTCGTAGATGACCCAGCCGACCGTGGGTTCGATGGTCGGGATCGCGATTGCGCACCCGCAGGCGCGGCGGCGAGCGCGCCCGCCGCCGCAGCGGTGCCCAGCAATTTGCGGCGGCTCCTGGGGGTGGGGTTCTGCGATGCGTCGAACTGTCAAGGACCGTGCCAGAGCCTGAAGTTAGGTGTTTTCCGGGGCTGCCGCGCGGATCGACCCCCGCTTAACTTTCAGGCGAAGCGGCGTCGTCGCGACGCCCGCCAACGCGTGGAGATAGACGTGGGCTTGATTCTTTTGATCGTCGTTCTGGTGCTGCTGCTCGGCGGCGGCGGGGGCTATTACGCGCACGGCCGCTACGGCAATGCCGGGGCGGGCGGCGTGCTCGGCACCGTGCTCGTGGTGCTGGTCGTGGTGTGGTTCTTGGGCGGTTTTGCCGGCATGCATTCGCCGCCGCCGCTTTGAGCGGCACTCAGTCGAGCGCGATCAGCAGCGCTTTGAGATAGGCGCTTTCGGGCAAAAACGGGTGCAGCGGATGGTCGGCCCCGGCCCCCGCCGCGCGCAGCACGCGCGCACTGCGCCCGGTCTCGGCGATGCCGCGCGCGGTCTCCTCGAGGAAATTCGAGGGCTCGACATTGTGCGAGCACGAAGCCGCAAACATAAACCCGTTGGGGGCGACGAGGGCGGCTGCCAGGCGCGCGGCCTTGCGGTAGCCCTTGAGCGCCGTCGGCACGTCCTTGCGCGATTTGGCGAAGGCCGGCGGATCGCACACCACCACGTCAAACCGCTCGCCCGCCGCATCGAGATTGGCCGCGTAGTCGAAAATCTCGCCTTTGTCGAAACGGCATTTGGCGGCAACGCCGTTGGCTTCGGCTGCTTGCGCGGCAAGGTCGAGGGCGGCTTGCGCGCGGTCGGCAAAGACGACCTGCACGGCCCCGCCGAGGGCGGCTTGCACGCCGAAGCCGCCGCCGTAGCAATAGAGGTCGAGCACGCGCGCACCCGCCGCGACTTTGGCGACGGCGGAGCGGTTGTCGCGCTGGTCGTAGAACCAGCCGGTTTTCTGGCCGCCCGCGACGTCGGCGAAAAACGTCGCCCTGTTTTCGACGAGCCGCACCGGGCCGTCGACGGCGCCGTGCACCGTTTCGCTTGCCGTGTCGAGCCCTTCGAGGCTGCGCGCGTGGCTTTCGTCGCGCAGCACGATGGAAGCGGGGGCAAGCACGGCTTCGATCGCCTTGTGCAGCTCCGGCCAGAGCCGGTCGATGCCGGCGGCGTTGCGCTGGACCGCCAGCGTGTCGCCGTAGCGGTCGATCACGAGGCCCGGGAAACCGTCGGCCTCGGCATGGATCAGGCGATAGAAACCGCCCGGATAGAGCCGCTCGCGCAAGGCAAGGGCGGCGCGCAGCTTGGCCGCACACCACGCCGCGTCGACCGCGACGCGCGGATTGCGCTCGAGCATGCGCAAGGCGATCAGCGTGTGCGGATTGAAAAACGCCGTGCCGAGATTTTCGCCGTGGCTCGTGGACACGCGCACGAGCGTGCCGCGCGCCAGCGCCTTGGCGCTGTTGTCCATCTGGATCTCGTTCGAATAGGCCCAGGGATGGCCCATGCGCAGGCGCTGGTGGCGCTGCGGCTGCAGACGGATTTCCGGCAGCGTGCCGGTCGGCGACGTTTGGGTCATGGCGGACTTTCGGGGATGGAACGGAAAGGAATTCGGAACCGGCCGGCGTCAATCGCCAAGCGCTTCGCCTTCGCGCCGCGGATCGGCGCCGCCGACCAGCTGCGTGCGCCCCTGGCGGCGCAAGATCTGGATGCCGTGCAGGCCGCTGGCATGCGCCGCGAACGCGACCTCGTGGCCCATGGCGCGCAGTTCGCCCGCCAGACCCGCGACGGCCGTGTCGCGCTCGAGTTCGGTCGGGCCGTTGAGGCTGAGCGCGTGCGGCAAAGCCACGGCGCGCTGCATGTCGAGCCCCCAATCGAGGGTCGCGACCAGCGTGCGCGCGACGTAAGGGATGATGCGCGCGCCCCCGGGCGAGCCCACGGCCATCGCCAGCCGGTTTTCGCGGTCGAGCACGATCGTGGGCGACATCGAACTGCGCGGCCGTTTGCCGGGCTCGACGCGGTTGATGTTGGGCACGTCGCCGTCGCGCGGGCGCAAAGCGAAGTCGGTCATCTGGCTGTTGAGCAGGAAGCCGCGCACCATCACGCGGCTGCCGAAGGCCTGCTCGATCGACGTGGTCATCGCCACCGCGTTGCCCGCGCCGTCGACGATCGAGAAATGCGAGGTGGCGGGCAGTTCGCTCTCGGTGTCGGGTGCGCGCAGGGCTGCGCGCTGCAGGCGGCCCGCGTCGGCGCGGCCCATGCTGCGCTCGGGCGAGATCAGTCGCGCGCGCGCGGCGAGATAGCGTCGGTCGAGCAGTCTGTCGAGCGGGACCGGCTCGAAATCCATGTCGGCCAGATAGCGTGCGCGGTCTGCGAAAGCGAGGCGCTCGGCTTCGGTCAGCGCGTGGACGGCCGCGGCCGAATTGGGCGCCATCGCGCGCATGTCGAGCTTTTCGAGCATGGCGAGGATCTGCGCGACCGCGACGCCGCCCGACGAGGGCGGGCCCATGCCGCAGATCTTGTATTGGCGGTAGGGGCCGCACACGGGCTCGCGCTTGAGCGGCTTGTAGTTCTTGAGGTCCTCGATCCCGAGCGTGCCCGGCGCGCCGGTTTCGCGCACCGCCTTGGCCATCGCGCGCGCAAGGCCGCCGCTGTAGAAGGCGTTTGCGCCGCCGTTGGCGATCACGCGCAGCGTTTCGGCGAATTCCGGATTGGCGAGCCTTTCGCCGGTCGCTTTGGGGTTGCCGTCGGCGTCGAAGAAATAGTCGCGCGCGGCTTGGAATTCCTTGAGCTGCGGCGTTTCGGCGACGAGCTGGTTGAGGCGCGCCGAAATCGGGAAGCCTTCGGCCGCCATGCGCATGGCCGGTTCGAACAGCCGCAGCCACGGCAGGCGGCCATGCTGGTCGTGCGCCAGCGCCAGCATCGCCACGACGCCGGGCACGCCCACCGCACGCCCGCCTTGCGCCGCTTGCGCGAAAGGCAGCGGTTTGCCGTCGGCATCGAGGAACATGTCGGGCGCGGCGCCGGCCGGGGCCGTCTCGCGACCGTCGTAGGTTTCGATCTTGCGCGTCTCGGCCGTGTAGTGGACGAGAAACGCCCCGCCGCCGATGCCCGAACTTTGCGGCTCGACGAGGTTCAGAACCATCTGCACGGCGATCGCCGCGTCGACGGCGCTGCCGCCCTGGCGCAGAATCTGGCGCCCGATCTCGGCGGCCAGCGGGTTGGCCGCCACGACCATATGGCGGTCGGCGACGACGGCCGCGCGCGCAGGTGCTGCAGGCGAAGCCGGTTCGGGCTGCGGGCGTGTCGTCGGTGCGGGGGCCGTTGCGGCAGGGGCGTTTTGCGCGCATGCAGCGCCGACGAACGCCAGCCAAAACGACACCACGCCTGCGCCCAAAATCGGACGCCAGCCTGTCCAGCGTGCTGTGTCGTTCGCCGTCGTCATCGCGCGGGGTCTCGACGCTTCCACGAAAGCGTCTGTGGGCTTTTGCCCGCAAGGGTCCCGGCGGGCAAAAGGAACTTAGTCGCGTTCCCTTGCCCGGAGCAAGTGCGCCGTGGCCCTAGAGCCGCCCGCGGTCCGGCAAATCGTCAGCGAAGCTGGGCAATCTGGTCGAAGCTGCGTCGCACATAGACGATCTGGGCGCCGCGCGCCTCGAAGCGCAAGCCGATCCAGCTGTCGTCGTCGGCGTAGCTCAGATCGGCTTTGAGATCGCCGGTGACGCGGTAGGTGGAGACGCGCTGCGCGCGTCCGTCGGCGGTCATGCTCGTCGCGCCGAGATTTTCGTTGGCGACCGTCGCAAGCTTGCCGCTCTGGGTGTCCAGAAGCGCGCTGCGGTTGAGCTTGTCGCGGTTCCAGTAGCTGCTGGGCGCCGTGTCGGCCGGGGCCGAATAGCTGCCGCCGCTGCCCGAAACCGCGAGACCCGTTTCCCCGGCCGCCGCCAGCACGCGCGTGCGCGTGCCGTTGTCGTCGGTCGACGCGTCGAGCGAAACGAGACGCTCGCCCACCCACACTTCGGACGCGCGGTGGGTGTAGCGGTAGACGGTGACGAAAGCGAGTTTGACGGCCATGTCGATCGCGACATCGACCTCGCGGCGGTCGCCCGCCTCGCGGATCGTCACGCGGTGGGTGCCGATATTGGACCCGTCGCGCATCACGTCGAATGTCAGCATTTGCACCGAGGGCGGCGCATCGGCGGGCATGCCGGAATTCGCCAGGGCTTGCGTTCCCGCGCCGAGCCCGAGCGACAAAATGCTCGCAAATAAAAGACGACCGATCATGTGGACCCTTGCTCCGTGTGCCATCTTGATACCTCGTTTACGTCAATTTGCGTCGAACGGTTCAACGCTTTCGGCTGCGAAAATCGTAAATACCTGTTCTTCATGGTATATTTCCAAGTGCGTATGCGAGACCCTTGCGCTTGCCGAATACTCGTTGCAACATGTGAATGGTATCTCAGAACGTCAAGGGGGAGCGACAGGATGGGGATCGTGTCGAATTCGATGGGCGTACCGATGCCGGTGTCGGCCGAATCGCATTGCGACGAATGCGCGATCCGCGAATCCAGCATCTGCGAAGTGCTCGACGCTGCCCAGCTCGCGCGCCTGCGCGGCATCTCGACGGTCGTGACCTACGCGCCGATGGCGCCTTTGTTCGAGGAAGGCGCGCAAGCCCAGCATGTCAGCAACGTCGTCGAAGGCACGGTGACGCTCTACAAGCTGCTGCCCGACGGTCGGCGCCAGATCCTGGGTTTCCTGTTTCCGGGCGATTTCGTCGGGCTCGCGCTGGACCCGACCTACGGTTGTTCGGCCGAGGCGACGACGGTTGTGCGCATGTGCCGCTTCCCGCGCGAGCGGCTCGAAAAAATGTTCAAGGACCTGCCGGCCCTCGAGCATCGGCTGCTCGAGATCGCGGGCAACGAGATCAAGGCGGCGCAAGAGCAGATGCTGCTGCTCGGCCGCAAAACCGCGCGCGAGCGGCTGGCGTCGTTCCTGCTGACCCTTTCGCGCCGGGCGGCGGCCCGCGGGCGGGCGGCGTCGCCCGTCGATCTGCCGATGCGCCGGTCCGACATCGGCGACTATCTGGGGCTCACGATCGAGACCGTCAGCCGCACGTTCACGCAGTTCAAAAAAGCGGGGCTGATCGGCCTGCCGAGCCAAAGCCAGGTCGCGCTGCTGCAGCGCGAAATTCTCGAGACGATCGCCGAAGGCAATTGACGCGCTGTGCCGCGCTTTCAGCGCGGCGCGACGATGGGCCGCACGAATTGCGGCTCGGTATCCCACGGAAACATGATCCAGGTGTCCTGGCTCACTTCGGTCACGTAGGTGTCGACCATCGGCTTGCCGGCGGGTTTGGCGTAGACGGTGGCGAGATGGGCACCCGGCAGCATCGCGCGCACGATCTTGGCGGTCGCCCCGGTATCGACGAGATCGTCGACGATGAGCCAGCGCGGACCCGACGGCGCATCGACCGTCGTGGCGGCCAGCGGCTTCAGCACGTTCGAGGTTTCGCCGATCTGCTGGCCCTGGTACGTGGCGATCGAAACGGTATCGACGACGCGCAGTTCGAGTTCGCGCGCGACGATGCCCGCCGGAATGAGCCCGCCGCGCGTGACGGCCACGATGCCGCGCCACGGGCCGCCGCCCACGAGCTTCCAGGCGAGCGCCTTGCAGTCGCGATGCAGCTCCTGCCAGGAGACGGTGAACATTTTGCGGTAGGTTTCGTCGGCGCTGGACATTGGCGACTCCGGTTCGGAAGCTTTCGCCTTCATGCCGTGCTGCCGTGCGCGATGCAAGCGCCGCTCACACGCCCGGACGTTTGGCTGGCAGGAGTTCGACGCCCGCGATGCGGAAGCTGCCGTCGCTTTGTCTGGCCATGAAATACAACGCGACCGCCGAGGTGCCGTCGAGCCCGTCGAATTCGACGATCTGCGCCACGATATCGCCGCCGGGGCCGCGTTCCTGCTTCGCGTCGCCGAACGCGTGGTTTCGCGGCCGATAGATCGCGGCGTAGCCCGCGCGCACCATCGCCATGAAGCGTTCGGGGCTGCCGAACATGCTTTGGATGTTCGCGTCCGCAAGTGCGAACGCGCGCACGGCATCGTCGGCGCGAAACGCCTCGATCTGCCGCTCGATCGTGGCGCGGATGGCGGCCGCGTCGCCCGGCGCCAGCGCAGGGGGCGATTGGGCGAACGCCGGAAACGCAAGCCACAGACCGACCAGAACGCTCAAAAAGCCTTTGCGCATCGCATGAACCCCCGATTAGAAAAGACTGGTTCTCTTCTCCAGCAAAGGCAAGCCACCCATGCTCAGCACGCCGCGCGGCTATCGCGGAATGGTCACCGCTCCGCACCATCTGGCCAGCCAAGCCGGCCTCGAAGTGCTGCGCGAAGGCGGCAACGCGGTCGAAGCGATGATCGCGATGGCGGCGGCGATCCCGGTCGTCTATCCGCACATGAACGCGATCGGCGGCGACGGGTTCTGGCTCGTCGATGCGGGCGACGGCAGGCCGGTGGCGGGCATCGATGCGTGCGGGGCGGCCGCTTCGGTCCTGTCGCCCGCCTGGTACAAGCGCCAGGGGCACGAGACCATCCCGTCGCGCGGACCCCTTGCCGCCAACACGGTTGCGGGCACCGTGTCGGGCTGGGGGGCCGCCTACGAAATCGCCAAGACGCTCGGCGGCAAATTGCCGCTGAGCCGCCTCGTGGAGCCGGGCGCCTACTATGCCGAGCACGGCTTCCCCGCGACCGCGAGCCAGACGCGTTTCACGGCGGAAAAGCGCGCCGAATGCGAAGCGGCACCCGGCTTCAAGAAAGCGTTTTTGCCGGGCGGCCGCGTGCCGCAGCCGGGCAGCCGCTTCGTGCAGAGCGCTTTGGCGGCCACGCTGCGGCGCATCGGCGCCGAAGGCACCGAGAGCTTCTATCGCGGCAAACTGGCCGAAGCCATCGCGGCCGACCTCAAGCGCGCGGGCGCACCCGTTTCGCTCGACGATTACAAGCGCCACAAGGCGAAGATCGTGACACCGCTCACGGTGAACGTGCCCGGTGCGCGGCTGTACAACATGACGCCGCCCACGCAAGGATTGGCGTCGCTGCTGATCCTCGCGCTGTTCGCACGCTTCAAGCCCGCGCGCGCCGACGGACCTGAATTCGTGCATGCGCTCGTCGAGGCGACCAAGCTTGCCTTCCGCGTACGCGACAAGCACGTGAAGGACCCCGCCTACATGGCGCAGGAGGCGCAAAGCCTGCTTGCCGACGCGCGCGTGGCGAAACTCGCGGCCCAGTTCGATCCGCATTTGGCCGCTCCGTGGCCGCAAGCGCCCCAGAAGGGCGACACGATCTGGATGGGGGCGATCGACGCGGCTGGGCGCATGGCGAGCTTCATCCAGTCGATCTACTGGGAATTCGGCTCGGCCGTGGTCGGCGACGAGACGGGCATCCTGTTCCAGAATCGCGGCACCTCGTTCAGCCTGGAAAAAGGGGCCCCGCAGGAGCTGATGGCGGGCCGCAAACCCTTCCACACGCTCAATCCGGCGATGGCGCATTTCGACGACGGCCGCGCGATGGTCTACGGCACGATGGGCGGCGACGGCCAGCCGCAGACGCAAGCCGCGATCTTTTCGCGCTACGCCTGGTACGGCCACACGCCGCAGGAAGCGATCACGGCACCGCGCTGGCTTTTGGGCCGCACCTGGGGAACGGCCACGACGAAGCTGCGCCTGGAAAGCCGTTTTGCGCCCGGCATCGTCGCGTCCCTCAAGGGCATGGGCCACGATCTCGAAACGCTCGCCGACTACACGGACCTCATGGGCCATGCCGGCATGGTGGTGCGCACGCCTGCAGGCGACGGCGGCTTGGCCCTGCTCGAAGGCGGCACGGACCCGCGCAGCGACGGCCAGGTCGGCGCGTTTTAGGGCGCTTGGGTTCTCATGCGCGGGCGGCGCGCCGCTTGACGCGCGGCGCGCCGCCCGACAGCCGCACATATTCGCGCAGCACGCCGACCATGCGCGTCTGGTAGCCCGGCCCGCCTTGCTTGAAAAAGGCGATAATCTCGGGATCGACGCGCAGCGCGATCGATTTCTTCGGCTGCGGCAGCACGATTTCGGCGGCCGCCCATTGCGCCAGTGTGGGCATAAACGTATCGGGGTCGCTCGCCGCAGCGCGCCTTATTTTTTCGTCCTCACGGCGTTCGGCGGCCGTCCGGCGCGTAACGCGCGGCAAGCGTGCCGATCGTGTGTTCGTGGAGTTCCCTTTCATGCTTCGATGCCTTTCGTGCCGAAATCAACCGAACGGTACCGCCGCGCCGCGTGAATGCGACGACGAGGCAAGCCTCGCCCTCCTTGCCGATGGCCAGGAAACGATCCTCGCCATAGTCCTGCCGTCGATCCGGGACCTGCATGATGGGCCCGTCGAAGACCCGCTGCGCATCGCGAAACGCCACACCGTGCTTGGCGAGATTGGCGCGCGCTTTGGCCGTGTCCCATATCATGGCGTATGTTCGAAGTGTATATACATTGCGCCCGTCGATCAAGCCGTTTCGCGCCTATGCCGCGATGACGGCCTCGGTGTCGCCGGCGGCCAACGCGCGCCAATAGCCGAGGACGAGTTCTTCGGTGAGGTACTTGCCGAAAGCGGCCTCGTCTTCGCGTTTGACGATGGGGAAGGTGCCCAGAATGTAGCGAATATCCGGATCCGCGATGCCGTAGAGATGGAAGTAGAGCGCGTCGAGCTTGGCGCGGGCATGGCGCCGTGCCGCCGGGTCCCAGGCAAACGGCTTGCCGTCGAAGCCGATGTCCTTGGCGAAGGGCGCCATGTCGTTCGACACGTAGGTGAGTTGCAGCACGAGGTTGCGCACGATCTCGCGCGCCGTCTTCTTGCCAAATTTCCGCGCATAGCCGGATTCGGGAACGACAGGGAGCTGTTCGACGATGTACCAGTTGAAGGAGGTTCCATGGAGTTTCTGCCGAGCGATATAATCCAAAACTAGAGCGTTGAGGTTTGCCAAAAGACACGGCGCATTATCGATGTACTTCGATATCTCGGACACTCGGGCCTCTTCAGACGACCCGCTGCAAAAAGCCGGCAGAAAGAGCGGCAGCTTATTGCTGCATGCAGCGCGAGGAATAGCTGATGCAATCATCGTTCGCGCGTTTGTCGCGTTTGAGATGTCGCGAAAAGCTATGGCCCACTTCATATCGTGTTCTAATTTGATGTGCTGTGAATCGACATAGAATTGCGGCATTACATGAAAATCCGGATTAGATTTTTCGGACTCACTTGCGTATCGACTTGACGCAGTAACATGAAGGTTATCATCGTTTACATCGATCGAGGCGTAGCGATGGTCGAAATGAAAAACTGACTTGCCCACCATTAGCGGACTAAAGACTGTCTTCGCTTTTTTGTAACTTCCACCGGCAACTTTGTAGAAGCCGTCTTTTTCCAATTCCGCCGCCGTCTTGAACAAATGCGAATCGTTGGTCATGTGGAACATAGTCGCGTATTCGACCGAATATGCGGCAACCGGTTCGCTGCCGCTGCGGTCGATCAGTACGGGCAGGCGCCCATAGATCGCCGTCGTCAAGGCCGCGTCGCGGCGGGTGCGGAACACCGGCGCCGTGCCGGTGTTCGGATTGACGGCTTTGAAATCGGCCGGGCTCAGCGCGAAGCAGCGCTCGGGATCGTCGAGATCGGCAGCGCTCGACAGATAGAAGCCGCATTGCGCGTGCCCAAAGGTGCGCGCCTTCGCCCCGGCAACGAGTGCCAGGAACTTGAAACGGCTGTCGACGTCCGGGAAAAACGGCTCGTCGTGCGGGCGGCGATTTTCGAAATCGAGCAGTGCGCCCAGGCGCCCGGATATCGAGATCGAGCGGAAAAAGGCGGAAGCGCCCTTGTCGGACGCAATGCCGGACGGCGTCAACAGTCCCATGATGCCGACAGGTTTGAGCAGGCCCAAGCCGCGCTCGACGAACAGCGAATAGAGATTGGTATCGCCGCCCGAAAGCAGCGGAAACTGCCCGTTGGCGCGCGCCACGCGCGTGGCGGCCTCGGCGCGCGTGGCCGCTTTGCGGTAGTCGTGCCACAACGGATCGTCGGATTTTTCCAGGGCCGCGATCATTTTCTTGCGGTCGGCGGCGCGCTGGGCCAAGGCGATCTGCGGGCGGCGCGCGGCGAACCATTCGACCTCCTGCAGCTTCATGCGGTCCCAGGGCGGGTTGCCGATCACCGCGTCGAACCCGCCGCCGGGTTCGGTGCTTTCCCATTGGTCCCACACGCCGGGGAAGGCGACCTGCCAATGCAAAAAACGCTCTTCGGCGGCAAGGGTGCGGGCTTCGGCCAGAATTCCGACGAAGGCGCGGAAAACTTCGCCGCCGCTGGCGGCAGGCGCTTTCAGCAGCTTCGTCTGTTCGGGCTTGGCGAGTTCCAAGAACGAATCCTGCTGTTTTTCGCGCGGCGCTTGCGGCGCCAGCAGCCCCTGCGCGATCTGGATCGGATCGCCGTAGGAAGCCGCGTAGAACGCATCGACGGCTTTCTTGCTGGTCGCATCCTTGCGGTCGAGCCAGCGAAGCGCGTGCACGAAAGACAGGAACGACGCGAGCGGGGCCGTGCTCGCTTCGACCTCGGCGAAGGTCGAGGCCGAGCTTTTGACCTCGGCCAGATCGGCGTCGGTCAGGCGCTCGATCTGCGCCATGCTGGCGGCCGACTCCTTGGCGCGGCGCAGCGGATGCAGCAGGAACAAGGCGCCGCGCTTCTGGATTTCGTCTTCGACGGGGCGCACCTGTTCGCCGAACAGGCTGTTGCCGCAGCGCAGATGGTGGTCGAGGAACGACAAGGGCGCGCCGACGGTGAAGGTGTGCAGCCACAGCGCGACCTTGGCGAGTTCGACCGCCATCGGATTGCGGTCCACGCCGTAGACGCAGCGTTTGAGGATCATGCGGCGCACCAGCAGCCGGTCTTCGAGCTGGTTTTCGGCCACGGCCCAGCCGCCCTCGACGGCATGGGTGCGGATTTGCGTGCGGATTTTGGCGAGCGCTTCGCCCAACGGCGACACGTACGGGGCGTCGTCGTCGGCCCAGGCCACGGCCGTGCGCGCGTCGGTCATCGCCTGCAGCACGCGGTCGGCAAGATAGTCGACGAGGGCCACGAGGAAATGGCCCGAGCCCATGGCGGGGTCGCAGATTTTTAGGTCGAGAATGCGCATCGCCGGGTCGAGCGGGATCAAGTCTTTCAGGCGCTGGTTTTTGGGCCGCTTGTCTTTGGCGAGCCTGTCGGCGGCATCGCGGAAGGTGCGGCACCGCTCTTCGAGCAGCGGCCCCACCGTGCGCGCGATGATGAGGCTCACCAGCTCGTCGGGCGTGTAGTAGCTGCCGCTGCCTTTGCGCGCGAAGACGTTCGGCACCACGGCGATGGCGCCGTCCACGAGGGCCACGTCGTATTCGACAAGGCGTTCGTAGATCGAGCCCAGTTGCTGGACCGACAGGTCGCGGTAGTTGATGAGCACGCGCGCGCCGTCTTGGTCGATGCGCGACAGCGCGTCCAATATCGGCGCGAAGGTCGCGTCGGGAAGTGCGGCGCGGTCGAGCAGTTCGGCGTTTTTCGGCTCGAACAGCCCGCCATTGTAGGGCGGCACTTCCAATGCCGGGTCGCCTTTGTCGATCGCGTGGAAGAGCTGTTTGAGATCGTTCCACAGCCGCGTCTGCGTGGCCGAGAACGTGTCGCTGCCGTCGATTTGGCCGGCGATCTTTTCGCGCATCGTGAGCAGCGCGTAGTCGTCGTACTTCTTGCTGCGCACCGGCAGCAGATTGCGGTCTTCGGCGTAGAGCACGAACAGCAGCCGGTAGAGCAGGATCAGCGCTGCCTGGCGAACATCCGCAAAATAGGCGGCGTCGGGTGCAGCAGGGCGTTTGGCGTCGGCTGCGGCAAGGCCGCGCACCAGATCGCGGAACACCTGGCCGAATACGAGTTCGGACAGGTTCTGGGCGACCTGCGATTCCCAGCGCCGCCCCTCGGCCAAGGCCGCTTGATGGAACGTGCGCTTTTCGGCCCCAAGCAGAAACGCGCCGCGCCGGAACAGCAGGTAGAAAACCTTGAGCCAGTGGGCGCGCAATTCGGGCTTGGGCGAAAACAGGTCGGGGGCGACGCCCGGAATGCCGAGCAGAACGGGCAGGTCGATTTCGACGAAGTCTTCGGTGCGCGAGCGCGCCAACTGCCAATAGAGGCGCCAATGGCGGCCGTTGGTGAGGATGCCCCACAGCACGCGGCGGTCGGACTGGATGTCGGCGACGTTGAGGTAGCGCAGGATTTGCGTTGACGGCACTTCGTCGCGCGCGCCCTTGCCTTTGGGTTCGCGGTCGAGCGGCACGTTCCAGGCTTTGTTTTCGGCCAATGCAATGCCGTGCCGATAGCGGTCCTTGTCGTTTGCCGAAGCGGTTGCGGCCCGCTTGGCCTCGGCATCCGGGAACAGCAGCATGTCGGGCACGTTGCCGCGCCCTTTCGCGTCCGCCCGCGCTTGCGCCAGCCAGCAATCCTGCGGCCAATCGAGCGCAGCCAGAATCGGGTAGATCAGATTGTCTTCGGTCTGGGTTTCGTTCCAAGCACCCGCGACGTTGAATTTGCCGAAGGCCGCCCGGCAGGCATCGACGAAAGCCGCGAGTTCGCCGTCGCTTGCCGCAGCCCAGGCGGGATCTTCGACGATGCCGCGCAGCAGGTATTCTTGCGTGAAAAGGCTGCCCTGGCTCATGCGCGCCGCGTCCCTTGCGTTCAACCGAGACACGAAAATGTCACGGTAGGCGCGGTTCCGCCAAGATCAAATCGCCGCAGCCGCCCCCCCACCGAAAAGAAAAACCCCGGCCCTTTGGCGGGGCCGGGGTTTTGCCGAAATCTGAGCGCCGCGCGCTTCAGCGCACGAAAAGATGCACTTCGGTGTTCTGCGCCTGCGCGGACGTGGTCGAGGACAGCGTCATGCGCTGCGGCGGCAGGCCCATATTGCCCAAGCTGCGCATCACGCCTTCGGCCTGGCGGCGCGCCGAGGTCGCGGCGAGGGCCGCTTGGCTCTGGCCGCCGCGCGTGGGTGCCACCGCCACGAGGTCGAAATTCGCGGTCGGGCTGCGCTCGAGCGCGCGGCTCACGGCCGTGTAGAGCGCTTGCTCGTAGGACGGGTTGGCGCGGTCGAAGCGGATCACCACGAGCGGCCGGCGGCCTGCGGCGGCGTTCGCGGGATTGGGCGCTTGCGCCTGCGCGCCGGGCGCAACGCCCAGGATCGCCGGGCTGCCGTCGGCCGGGGCCACGTTCGTGAAGGCGCGGTTGTTGAGGCCCGAGCCGAACAGTTCGCCGTTGCGGATGGCAAGCGACAGGGCCGTGAGGTTCGAGCGCTCGCGGCTCGCGTAGGTCGACTGGCGGTTGATGTCTTCGTTGAGTTCGTTGAGAACGCGGTCGATCGACACGACCGTGCGGTTCACTTCGTCTTCGACCAGCGCGAGCTGGCGGTGGTCTTCTTCGACCGCACCGGTCAGCGAATAGGCGGCGCGCGTCGCGTCGAGCAGGAAGGCGGCCATTGCCGCGTCGCCTGCGGCCTGGCTCGAAAGCTGCGCCAAACGGCCGATCTCGGCCGACAGGCGGTCGAGTTCGGTCGCCGCTTGCGTCCATTGCGCCTGCAGGATCGGGTTGCCGGGCGTGGTGCCCACTTGCAGGCGTGTGTTGATGCCGGCCACGAGCGTGAAATAGCGCTGGGCCGTGTTCACGGTGTCGCCGCGCATCTGCTGGATGGTGCCCGAGCGCGCCTGCACCGCGCCCTGGAGATTCTGCAGCTCCGTGCGCATCGCCTGCGCGCGCAGGCCGACGGCCGTCTGCTGGCCGCCGGGCAAGCGGCCCGTGTCGGGCGCGTCGATGGCGCCGGAGGCGCGCGCCGGCACGACGAAACCGGTGGCCGAGGGCGGCGCATTCTGCGCTTGGCGCTCGACGGCCGAGGCCGGGATATCCTGGCGGTAGGTTCCGGACTGCGACGCCGCACCCTGGTCCGACAGCGAGGGCCACAAGGCTTCCGAGACCATGTTGCAGCCCGACAGCGGCACGCCCAGGGCCAGCAACAAGGCAGTTTTGCGGAGGTGGGCAAACCGATCGGTCATTGTGCAAGCTCGTATAAAAAGAAAGATGCTGGACAAAAGGCGGGTAGGCTCGGCGCTGCAATCCGGCACCGCCGACGCAAACGCCGAAGCTGCCGTGAAACTTTTGTTGGCTTTCGGGGACAAGCGACCGGACGGCCATTCGACCCCAAAACCCGAAGGCGGCGGATCGTAACCAACGCCGGGCATCGGCGCAACGGCGAATTTGTCCCGGTATCCCACGGCCTTACCGAAGGCCGAGCGATGCCCGCACAAATCGTTTTGCGATGCAAACGGCGGATTTTCGCGCGACCGGATTTGCGCTTGCACGGGCTCGGCGGTTCGACTAGTGTCCGCGACCGTTTCCCCAGGGTATCGGGTGTGAAACGCCTCCGCGCGGCCGTAGCTCAACTGGATAGAGCATCAGACTACGAATCTGGAGGTTAGGGGTTCGAATCCCTTCGGCCGCGCCATTCTTTCCAATGCGTTAGGCGATTATTTGACCCGCCGAAGTTTCGGGGATCGGGACTTTGCGTCGCCTTTTTTCGTTGTCGCGAGCGCGTTGCTTGCCAGATCCCTAAAATTTGTGGTACTAATAAGCGTTGGGCGAGAAACGCTCGAAATATCGCGCGAAGGACTTCGAGAATGTCGGGTCTTGCAGCAGTGGGCAACGGGGTTGTCGTCGGTTCGACCGGCACCGCCAAGTTCGACGTCGGCTACCAGGTCGGCGCGTTCGTCGCCGCTTTCAACAACCAGCAATGGACGCCGAAAAGCTTTTTCGACGGGCCGCGCGTCAACGCGCCCGATCTCGTCGTGTTCGGCCAAGGCAAGACGTACGATTTTTTCGCCTGACGGCGCGGGATCGATTTCTCCGCAATGATGCCGCAATTGTCCGCGGAATAGCGGCACCGCCTCGCGCTTTGTCCTGGCGACGACGGCATCGTGCCGTCGCCAGACACGAAGCGGAGACATCCCATGAAGAAGTTTGCGGCTCTTGCCATCGCCCTCGCCCTGGCCGTTCCGGCGGCCGCGTTCGCGCAGACGACCCCGACCGCGCAGCCGACGGCCAAGCCCGCCGTCACGGCAGTCCCGTCGGTCGCACAGGCGGCGCCGAAGGCCGGCGACGCCAAGAAGACCGAAACGGGCACCCGTGCGGGCACGCCCGCCGCCAAAGAAGAGCCGAAGAAGAACTGAGCTTCCGGCAGTCGTCCCCGCCGCGCTGCCATCTTCGGTTGGCGCGCGGCGGGGATAGCCCTGCCGCATCTGCGGCCATTCGGTAAGTCGCTACCACGATTCGCGCGCGCGCCGGGATTTCCGGCATGCCGCGCTTGCACTCCCGGCGCGAACGCGCCTAACTGCTTTCCATGCGGCGCCCGCCGGGCTCGGCGGCGCCAAGCGAAATCGGCATGGGGGCAAAGGCAGAATGGCGCAGCGTCTTATACGTGCGGCCGCGACGGCATTGGCCTTTGCGTGGGCTCAAGCCGCTTTGGCGCCGGTCGCCTTGGCGCAGGGCGGGCCGCCGCAAGCCCCGCCGGTTACGGTCGCCAAGCCCGTCGTCAAGGAAATCGTCGAACAGGACGACTATACCGGCCGCTTCGAGGCGGCCGACGCGGTGGAGCTGCGCGCGCGCGTGTCGGGATATCTCGAAGCGGTGCGGTTTCGCGACGGCCAGATCGTGCGCGAAGGCGATCTGCTGTTCGCGATCGACAAGCGCCTCTACCAGGCGACGCTCGCGCGCACGACGGCGGCCGTGAACGCCGCCCAGACGCGGCTCGATTTCGCGCGGCTCGATTTCGAGCGCTTCGAACGTCTGGCGCGCAGCGGCACGGCACCCGAGCGACAGCTCGAACAGACGCGCCAGACCTACCAGCAGGCGCAGGCCGACATCGCGGCCCTGCGCGCCGACCAGGAAACCGCGCGCCTCAATCTGGGTTTCACCGAAATCCGCAGCCCGCTCAACGGCCGCATCGGCCGCAAGCTCGTTTCGGAAGGCAATCTCGTGACGGCCGACCAGACGCTGCTGGCGACGATCGTGTCGATCGACCCGATCTACCTCAATTTCGACATCGACGAACGCTCCTACATCGCCTACACGCGCCGCGTGCAGGCGGGCGAGCAGCAATCCGGCCGGGCGGGTGCGGGCTTCGACGTGCGCGCGGGCCTGCTCGACGAGCGCGACATGCCGCGTGTCGGCCGCCTGGAGTTTCTCGACAATCGCATCGATCCGGCGAGCGGCACGATGCGCGCGCGCGCGACCTTCCCGAACACCGACGGGCTGCTCACGCCGGGCCTGTTCGGGCGCGTGCAGGTGCCAGGTTCCAATCCCTACAGCGCCGTGCTGATCCCCGAAGAGGCGATCGGCGCCGACCAGGACAGGCGCTTCGTGTGGGTGGTCGCCGACGACGGCTCGGTCGCGATCCGCCTGATCCGCCCGGGTCCGCGCGTGGATGGTTACCGAGTCGTGCGGACAGGCCTCGACGGCAGCGAGCGCATCGTCGTGGTCGGGCTGCAGCGGGTGCGTCCGGGCGGACGCGTGACGGCGCAGACGGTCGAGTTGCCGCAATCGCGCTGAACTTCGGCCCCCGTTCGAGGGGCGCCGACGGCGGCGTAAAAAGGGAATCAGCGCCATGCGCTTTACGCATTTCTTCGTCGACCATCCGATCTTCGCCTCGGTGCTGTCGATCGTGATGGTGATCCTGGGGGCCGTCGCGTTCACGGCCCTGCCGGTGACCGAGTACCCGGAGATCGCACCGCCCACCATCGTCGTGCGCGCGGCCTATCCGGGAGCCGACGCCCAGACCGTTGCGGCGACGGTCGCGACCCCGCTCGAGCAGGAAATCAACGGCGTGGAAGACATGATCTACATGTCGTCCTACGCCACCGCCGACGGTTCGATGGCGCTCACCATCACCTTCAAGGCCGGCACCAATCTCGACCAGGCGAGCGTGCTCGTGCAGAACCGCGTGGCGATCGCGACCCCGCGCCTGCCCGAGGAGGTGCGCCGCCTCGGCATCACCACGCAGAAAAGCTCGCCCAACCTCATGATGGTCGTTCACATGCTTTCGCCCGACGAAAGCTACGACCAGCTCTACATCTCCAACTACGCGCTGCTGCGCGTGCGCGACCAGCTTCTGCGCATCGAAGGCGTGGGCGATCTCATCGTGTTCGGCGCCCGCGAATACGCGGTGCGCATCTGGATGGATCCCGACAAGCTCGCGGGCTACGGCCTGTCGGCGGGCGACGTGGTGCGGGCCTTGCGCGAACAGAACGTGCAGGTTTCCGGCGGCGCGCTCGGCACGCCGCCCGCCGACGCCAACACCGCTTTCCAGATCGCCGTCACGACGCAGGGCCGTTTCGAGGATCTGCGCCAGTTCCGCGACGTGATCGTGCGCAACTCCGGCGACGGCCGCCTCGTGCGCGTGGGCGACGTGGCGCGCCTCGAACTCGGCGCCAAAGACTACGTGACGAATTCGTACCTGAACGGCAAGCCCGCCGTGGCGCTGGCGATTTTCCAGCGCCCCGGCTCCAACGCGCTCGCCACCGCCAACGCGATCCGCGCGCGCATGGCCGAGCTGCAGCGCGATTTTCCGGTCGGCGTCGTGCACCAGGTCGTCTACAACCCGACCGAATTCATCCAGGAATCGATCTCTGCCGTCTACGCGACGCTGATCGAGGCCGTCGTGCTCGTGGCGCTCGTGGTGCTCGTTTTTCTGCAGAGCTGGCGCGCGGCGCTGATCCCCATTCTGGCGATCCCGGTTTCGCTGATCGGCACGTTCGTGGTGCTGCTCGAATTCGGCTTCTCGCTCAACGTGCTCACGCTGTTCGGCATGGTGCTCGCGATCGGCATCGTCGTCGACGACGCGATCGTGGTCGTCGAGAACGTCGAGCGCAACATCGCCGGAGGCATGAGCCCGCGCGACGCGGCGCACGAAACGATGGACGAAGTCGGGACCGCCGTCATCGCGATTTCGATCGTGCTGTGCGCGGTCTTCATTCCGTCGGCTTTCGTGCCCGGCCTGCAGGGCCAGTTCTACCGCCAATTCGCGGCGACGATCGCGGTCGCGACCGTGCTGTCGGCGTTCAACTCGCTGACTCTGTCGCCCGCCCTTGCGGCCATCCTGCTGAAGCCGCACGACCCGCACCACGCGCCCAAAAACCCGCTCGCCCGGCTCGGCAGCGGCTTCGCTTCGGTCTTCAATCGCGGCTTCGACAAGATGGGCCACGGCTACGCGACGCTTTCGGGCGTGCTCGTGCGGCGCAAGGCGCTGATGCTGATGGTCTATGCCGGGCTCGGCGGGGCCACCGTGTGGATCGGCTCGGCCGTGCCCACGGGTTTCATTCCACCGCTCGACCGCGGCTACGCGATCGTGGCGATCCAGCTGCCCGACGGCGCCTCGCTCGAGCGCACGGATGCTGTCGTCAAGCGCGCGATGGGCATCCTGCAGACGACCCCCGGCGTCAAGGACGCGGTTGCCTTCGCGGGTTTTTCGGGCGCCACCTTCACCAACGCGCCCAACGCCGCCGTCATCTTCACCGGCTTCACGCCGTTCGACGAGCGCATTCCGGCGGGCCTCACCTCGAACGCCATCGTCGGCCAGATTTTCGGCCGCATGCAGCAGATCCAAGAGGCCTTCATCATCGCCATCGCCCCGCCTTCTGTTCCGGGCATCGGCTCGCTGGGCGGCGTCAAGCTGCAGCTGCAGGACCGCACCGGCAACGACGTGGTGCGCGTGCTGGGCGCCGCCAACCAGCTCATCGGCCAGCTGCGCCAGACGCCGGGTCTGGTCGGCGTGTTCACCTCGTTCTCGGCCAGCACGCCGCAGATCTATCTCGACATCGACCGCACCAAGGCGCAGATCCTGAACGTGCCGATCGGCAATATCTTCGAGACGCTCCAGTTCAATCTCGGCACGGCCTACGTCAACGACTTCAACGCGTTCGGCCGCGTCTACCAGGTGCGCGCGCAGGCCGACCGCGAATTCCGCCTCACGACCGACGACATCGCGCGCCTGCGCGTTCGCTCGGCGACCGGCGCGCTGGTGCCGCTCGGCACGCTCGTCGAAATCCGCGACACGACCGGCGCGGATCTCGTGCAGCGCTACAACGCCTTCGTCTCGATCCCGATCCAGGCGGCGGCCGGTCCCGGCGTCACGTCGAGCCAGGCCATCGCGCTGATCGAGAAGGTGGCGGGCGAAACGCTGCCGCCGGGCATCGGTCTCGAATGGACCGAACTTGCCTACCAGGAGAAGCTGACCGGCAACACGGCGACATACATTTTCGTCCTCGCGGTCGTGTTCGTGTTCCTCGCGCTTGCAGCGCAGTACGAGAGCTGGGGCATGCCGTTCGCCATCGTGCTGATCGTGCCGATGAGCGTGCTGTCGGCCCTGGCGGGCGTCATGATCCGCGGGCTCGACAACAACATTCTCGTGCAGGTGGGCCTTATCGTTCTGGTCGGCCTCGCGGCCAAAAACGCGATTCTTATCGTCGAGTTCGCGCGCCAGATCGAAAACGAAGGCAAGGACGCGGTCGCGGCCGTGGTCCAGGCGTGCCGCCTTCGGCTACGGCCCATCCTGATGACGGCATTCGCCTTCATCCTGGGCGTCGTTCCGCTTGTCACGGCGAGCGGGCCGGGTGCCGAAATGCGCCAGTCGCTGGGCACGGCCGTGTTCGCGGGCATGCTCGGCGTCACGATTTTCGGCCTGTTTCTGACGCCCGTTTTCTACGTCGTCGTGCGGGGGCTGTCGCGCAAACGCAAAGCGGTCGCAGTCGCAGCACCGACAGAATAGCGGATTCCAGCGGGGCGATTGCGCCGCGCGCCGCGATGGGCTATCGAACGCTGTCGTCCGCAACCGTCCGGAGTCGATTGCAAACGCATGCCCAGCGAGTTCCGGTGCATACTGTTTTCGTGGCGGGAAATCCGCGAAGCGCTGGTCGGGTTCCAGCGTCGGCGCGGCGTGCCCGTGCCGATGCGCGAACCCGACGCGTTCGTCGTCGATCCCGGCAAACTCAGCATCGAGCTGACCTACGAAGACGTTCCCGAGCCGCAGGTTTTCCGCTTCGACCGCGGAACCCTGACGGCGGCGCTCATTCTGCACTGCAAGGACCGCGGCGTGCGCCTGCCGCTCAAGTCGAAGAAACTGGTCCATCTGATCGACACGCGCTTGGCGCTGATGGTGCATATTGCGGGCGGCGAGTCGGAAGAGTTTCTGGCCTTCGAACTCGCCACGCGTGTGGCATGAAAAACAGATCCGCCCTGCCCGAAGGATTGTCGGAATACCGGATCATCTTTTTCCGCGAAAGCGAGATGGTGCAGGCGATCGGCGCATTCGTGCGGGTGCAGAAAACGCCGCTGCCCGTGGGCTCGATCGCGCGCATGGTGTTCGACGCCGGCGACTGTTCGATGACGCTGCACCTGGAGCCCGACGCGGGCGGCAAGGTCGAGCGCGTTTTCAAGCAGTCGGAAGTCGCCGCAGCCCTCATCGGCTACTGCAAATATGCGCGCATTCCCTTGCCGCGTTCGGGCAAAAAGGAGCTGCGCATCATCTCGAACCGGCCGGCGTTTCTCATCCGCGAGAACGGCACCGGCGGCGATACCGACGACGCGCTGGTCGATTTCACGGATTGACGCGGATTCGCCCCGGCACGCCCGTGCCTTCGCCGACGCTTCCCGCCCCGTTCGACGCCTGGTTCGCCGCGCGCGGCTGGCGCCTGCGGCGCCATCAGGCCGAATTGCTGGCCGCCGCAAGCGTCGGCAGCTCGGTGCTGCTTGTCGCCCCGACGGGGGCGGGCAAAACGCTCGCGGGATTCCTGCCGAGTCTCGTTGCGATCGCGGCCGATCCGCGCCCGCGTCTGCACACGCTCTACATATCGCCGCTCAAAGCGCTGGCGGTCGACATCCACCGAAATCTCGAAGCGCCCGTCGCCGAGATGGGCCTCGGGCTTCGCGCCGAAACCCGAACCGGCGACACGCCCCCATCCAAGCGCCGCCGCCAGCGCAGCGACCCGCCGCATCTCCTGCTGACGACGCCCGAATCGCTCGCGCTTCTGCTGTCCTATCCAGATGCGGGCACGCTGTTCGCCGAGCTTGCCTGCGTGGTGGTCGACGAAGCGCACGCGCTCGCCGGCACCAAGCGCGGCGATCTGCTGGCCCTGGGTCTTGCGCGGTTGGCGGCGCTGGCGCCGCAAGCGCGGCGCGTCGGCCTGTCGGCGACCGTCGCCGATCCGCCGATGCTGGCGCGCTGGCTTTCGGCGGGCCTCGCCCGCACGGCCGACATCGTGTTCGGCGAAGCGGGCGCCAAGCCGCAGGTCGCGATCGTCGTTCCGGCCGCGCGCGTGCCGTGGTCGGGCCGCGGTGCGGTGCATGCGCTGCCGGAAGTCTACATGGCCCTCAAGAACGCGCGGGCGGCGATCGTTTTCGTGAACACGCGCGCCCAGGCCGAGATCTGCTTTCGCGAACTGTGGAAGCTCAACGACGACAACCTCGCGATCGCCTTGCACCACGGCAGCCTCGCGGCCGAGCAGCGCCGACGCGTGGAAGCGGCGATGGCGGCGGGCAGGCTGCGCGCGGTGGTGGCGACGTCTTCCCTCGATCTCGGCATCGACTGGGGCAATGTCGATCTCGTCGTGCAGGTGGGCGCGCCCAAGGGCGCTTCGCGCCTGCTGCAGCGCCTGGGCCGCGCCAACCACCGGCTCGACGAGGCGAGCCGCGCCTTGCTCGTGCCCGGCAACCGGTTCGAGATGCTCGAATGCGTCGCCGCGATAGCGGCGGTGGCGGCGGACGAGTTCGACCGCTTGCCCGAACGGCCGGGCGCTCTGGACGTGCTTGCCCAGCATCTGCTGGGCACGGCGTGCGCCGCGCCGTTCGATGCCGACGCGGTCTACGCGCAGACTGTGGCAGCGCTGCCCTACGCCGATCTTTCGCGCGCCGATTTCGACGCGGTTCTCGACTATGTCGCGACCGGCGGCTACGCGCTTGCGGGCTACGAGCGCTACCGGCGCCTCGCGCGCGACGCGGCCGGGCATTGGCGCGTCGCCGATCCCCTGTTCGTGCGCCAGTATCGCATGAACATCGGCACCATCGTCGAGGAGCCGATGCTGCACGTCGCGTTCAAACGCGGCAAGCGCCTGGGCTCGATCGAAGAGTATTTCGCCCTCGGCCTCGAGATCGGCGACACGTTCGCGTTCGCGGGCCAGATCCTGCGCTTCGAAGGTCTGCGCGACGGCACGCTCGAAGTTTCGAAAGCCGCGTCCGCCGAACAGCCCAAAGTGCCGGTCTATGCGGGCGGGCGCATGCCCTTCACGAGCGAGCTTGCCGCGCGCGTGCGCGCGTTGCTGCAGGACCCGCCCGCCTGGGCCGCATTTCCCGCCGACGTGCGCGAATGGCTGCATCTGCAGCGCAAGCGCAGCCAGATGCCGGACCGCGACGGTTTGCTCGTCGAAACCTTTCCGCGCGACGGGCGCTGGTTCCTGGTGGCCTATTGTTTTGCGGGCCGCAACGCGCACCAGAGCTTGGGCATGCTGCTGACGCGTCGCATGGCGCGCGCAGGGCTTCGGCCGATCGGCTTCGTCGCTTCGGATTACGCGATCGCCGTGTGGTCGGCCAAGCAGGCGCAGCGGCCGGGCGAACTCTTCGCCGAAGACATGCTCGGCGACGATCTCGAAGAATGGCTCGCCGAAAGTTCGATGCTCAAACGCAGTTTCCGCAACGTCGCGGTCATCGCGGGTCTCATCGAGCGGCGCCACCCCGGCCAGGAGAAATCCGGCCGCCAGGTGACCTTTTCTTCCGACCTTATCTACGACGTGCTGCGTAAGCACCAGCCGGGCCATGTGCTTCTCAAAGCCGCGCGCGCCGATGCCGATGCGGGCATGATCGACCTCGCGCGGCTCGCCCAGATGCTGAGGGCCGCGCGCGGGCGCGTCGTGCATCGCAGCCTGCCGCGCGTGTCGCCGCTGGCGGTGCCGATTCTGCTCGAAGTGGGGCGCGAATCGGTGCAAGGCTCGGCACCCGACGAATGGCTCGCCGATGCCGCCGCCGCCCAAGCGCTGATCGACGAAGCCGGCCTCGACGACGATCCGCAGCCGACTTTGTTCTGAGCCCCGCTTGCATGCACGCGCGCCTGACGCTCGAAGAAACGCCTTTGTTCGCCGACCCCTCGGGCGGCCTCTATTGGCCCGCGCGCCGCACGCTGGTGGTTGCCGATCTGCATCTCGAAAAAGGCTCGGCGTTCGCGGCCCGCCGCACGCTGCTGCCGCCCTACGATTCGGCCGCGAGCCTTGCCAAGCTGCAAGGGCTTGTCCGCAAATTCGCGCCCGCGCGCGTCGTTTGCCTCGGCGACTCGTTCCACGACGTGCGCGCGGAAGCGCGCATGGCGCCCAACGACGCGGCGTTGCTAGCGCGCCTCGTGGGCGCCCACGACTGGGTGTGGGTTGCAGGTAACCACGATCCGGCGATAGCCCCTGCCTTCGGCGGCCGGGTCGTGTCCGAAATCGTCGAAGACAAGCTCGCTTTGCGCCACGCGCCGGCGGCGGCGGGCGGTCTAGCGCCGGGCGAGATCGTGGGCCATTTCCACCCGAAAGCCGCCGTCGCCACGCAAGGCGGGCGCATCGCCGCCCCCTGTTTTGCACTCGACGGCCGGCGCATGGTGCTGCCGGCTTTCGGCGCTTATGCGGGCGGGCTCGACGTTCTGGATCCGGCGATCGCCCGGCTGTTCGGGCGGGCGCGCTTCCGCGTGCTGATGCTGGGCGGCGAACGCTTGCATTTGTTCGGCCGCGAGCGTTTGCTCCCCTTTGCAGCACACCCGGATACCGCCAAAAAGTCCAATCGGTGATCCATGATGGTCCCGCAAGCGTAAACAAACGCGGTCAACGTCGAACAAGCGGTCTTTTTCGAAAACAATGCCAGCGGCGCCGATACTCGTTTGGTTTCGTCAGGATCTGCGCCTGACCGACAATCCGGCCCTTGCCGCTGCGGCGGCAACCGGAGCACCCGTGTTGTGCGTCTACATTCGCGACAAGAGCGCCGAGGGGGCCTGGCCGCCGGGGGCCGCGTCCGATTGGTGGCTGCATCATTCGCTGGCGTCGCTTGGCGCCGCGCTTGCTAAAGTCGGCAGCCGCTTGATCCTGCGCGCCGGTGCGGCCCAAGCCGTGCTCGACCGGCTGATCGCCGAAACGGGGGCACAGGCGGTCTTTTGGAACCGGCGCTACGAACCTGCCTCGATCGCGCGCGACAGCGCGATCAAAGCTTCTTTCGAGGCGCGGGGCCTTGCCGCCAAAAGCTTCAACGCGAGCCTGCTGTTCGAGCCGTTGACGATCCGCAACAAAAGCGGCGGACCTTATCGCGTTTTCACGCAGTTCTGGAAAACCTGCATGGCGGGCGAGGCCCCGCCGAAGCCTGTGGCCGCACCCAAGAAACTCGCTAGCCCGGCGACGTGGCCCGCGTCGGAGGCGCTCGATTCCTGGAACCTCACGCCGCGCAAGCCCGATTGGGCCGCCGGTTGGCGGGAATTGTGGCAGCCCGGCGAGGCGGGGGCCAATGCGCGGCTCGAGCGGTTTCTCGCGCGCGCCGTCGCGGGCTACAAGCAAGACCGCAACCGCCCCGATCTCGAAGCCACGTCGCGTCTGTCCGCGCATCTGCATTTCGGCGAAATCGGGCCGCGCCAATGTTTCCATGCCGCGCAAGCGGCCGCCGGCGGCACGCCGGGCGCGGATACGTTCTTGTCGGAACTCGGCTGGCGCGAATTCGCGCACCATCTGCTGTTCCAGCATGCCGATCTGCCGGAAGCGCCGTTGCGCGCCGATTTCCGAGGCTTTCCGTGGGCCGACGACGCGACGAAGCTCGCCGCATGGCAGCGCGGCCGGACCGGCTACCCGATCGTCGACGCAGGCATGCGCGAGCTGTGGCAGACCGGCTGGATGCACAATCGCGTGCGCATGATCGTCGCTTCGTTCCTCGTCAAGCATCTGCTGCTGCCCTGGCAGCAGGGCGAGGCGTGGTTCTGGGACACGCTCGTCGATGCCGATCTTGCGAACAATGCCGCAAGCTGGCAGTGGGTCGCGGGCTGCGGGGCGGATGCGGCTCCGTATTTCCGCATCTTCAATCCGATCCTGCAGGGCGCCAAGTTCGATCCCGACGGCGCATATACCCGCCGCTTCGTGCCGGAACTGGCGGAACTGCCCACGGAATATCTTTTTGCGCCATGGGAAGCGCCCCCTGCGGTGCTGGCGAAGGCGCGCCTGCGTTTAGGGGCCGATTATCCGATGCCGATCGTCGACCACGCGAAAGCGCGTGCCCGCGCCCTCGCCGCGTTCCAAACGCTGAAGAGTGCGGCGTAGCATGGATCGTCTCGACATCGCCGTCGTCGGCTCCGGCATTTCGGGTCTGAGTGCCGCCTGGCTGCTCGCCAAACGCCACCGCGTGACGCTGTTCGAAAAGCAGGACCGCCTCGGCGGCCACACCAACACGGTGCGCGCGAACGCGCGCGCCGACGACGGTTCGGCGCGCGACGTTGCGGTGGACACGGGCTTCATCGTCTACAACGATGCGACCTATCCCGATCTCATCGCGCTTTTCGCGCATTTGGGCGTTGCCGCACGGCAGTCGGACATGTCGTTCGCGGCCTCGATCGACCGCGGGCGCGTCGAATACTCGGGCGGCACGCTCGCAGGCCTCTTCGCGCAGAAACGCAACATCCTGCGCCTCGACCATTGGCGCATGCTGCGCGACTGCATGCGCTTTTTCCGCGAGGCGACGGCTTTGTGTTCGGCCGCCAGCGACGATCCGCGCGATCTCGGCACGTTCCTCGCGCAAGGCGGCTACAGCCGCGCCTTCGTCGAAAACCATCTGCTGCCGATGGCGGCGGCGATCTGGTCGTGCCCCGCCAAAACGATGATGGCGTTTCCCGCCGTCAGCCTCGCGCGCTTTTTCCGCAACCACGGCCTGCTGCAGATTTTCGACCGCCCGGCGTGGCGCACCGTGCAGGGCGGCAGCCGCACCTATATCGGCAAGCTTCTCGAAGACGCGGGCAGCGCATTGACGCTCGCCCCCGGCGCGGTTTCGATCGAAACCGCGAGCGACGGCGTGCTTCTGCGCGACGCGGACGGCAGGCAGCATCGTTTCGACCGCGCGGTCTGTGCCGCCCATGCCGACGAAACTCTGGCGCTGCTCTCCGAAGCGACGCCTCTCGAAAAGGAGATACTCGGCCGTTTCCGCTTCCAGTCCAACCGCGCGATCCTGCACCAGGACGATTCGCTGATGCCCAAGCGCAAGGCCGCCTGGTCGAGCTGGAACTATCTGGCCGAACGGCGCGGCCGCGGGCTCGACGGCGAAATGGCCGTGTCGGTCACCTATTGGATGAATCTCCTGCAGGGGCTCGACGCGGACGTCCCGCTGTTCGTGTCGCTCAATCCGCTCGCGCCGCCCGCAATGGCCAAGACGCTGGCGACGTTCGACTACATGCACCCGGTGTTCGACGAGGGCGCCATGGCGGCGCAAAAGCGCCTCCCCGAAATACAGGGCAAGCGCGGGCTTTATTTCTGCGGTGCTTGGACCGGCTACGGCTTCCACGAAGACGGCTTGCGTTCGGGCCTCGATGTTGCAGAATCGCTCGGCGTCGAGCGGCCTTGGGCGCGAGCCCGGGCAAACGCCGCCGACTGAAAGAACTCCGGGAAATGCCAGAAACCTGCCTTTATTTCGGCAATGTGTTGCATGCGCGGCTGCGGCCGTTCCGGCACCGCTTTGCCTACGGCGTTTTCTCGATGCTCGTCGATCTCGACGCGCTGCCGGCGCTTGCGCGCGGCTCGCGCCTGTTCGCCTACAACCGGGCCGGCCTGTTCGCGTTCCACGATGCCGACCATGGTGCGCGCGACGGCAGCGCGGCCCGCGCCTGGGTGCGGAGCCATCTCGACAGGGCCGGGCTCGCGGCGGCGGGCGCCAAAATCTACGCGCTGTGTTTCCCGCGCGTGCTGGGCTACGCGTTCAATCCGCTCACGGTCTATTTCTGCTACGCCGACGACGGCCGCCTTGCGGCGATGCTCTACGAGGTCAAGAATACGTTCGGCGACCAGCACGGCTATCTCATTCCGGTGGCAGCCGAGCGCGCGCCGGGTGCGCCCGTCGTGCAGCGGGCGGCCAAGAATTTCCACGTGTCGCCTTTCATCGACATGGCGCAGCTCTACCGCTTCCGCGTCGCCGAGCCGGAGGAAAAACTCGCGCTGCTGATCCGCGAGGACGCCGCCGACGGCGAATTGCTGGTCGCAAGCCAGACCGGCCGGCGCGTCGCGTGGAACGACCGCAATCTCCTGCGCGCTTTCGTGCGCTATCCGCTGCTGACGTTCAAAGTGATCGGCGCTATCCATTGGGAAGCGCTGCGCCTTTGGCTGAAAGGTGCCCGCTACCATGCAAGACCAGTCGCTCCCGCAGTCCCTGTCGAAATCGTCGTTCGCCATGCTGAAATCTGAGATTCCCGGCCTCGCCCTGCGCACGCTGCTCGCCGCCGGCGAGCATATCGAGTTCGGCTGCCTGACCGTGACCTTGCCCGACGGCTCGAAGCGCGTGTTCCGCGGACCCAAGCCCGGGCCGCAGGCCGAGCTTGCGATCCGCACGAACCGGGCCGCGCGCCAGATCCTGTTCGGCGGCAATGTCGGTTTCGCCGAAGCCTACATGGACCACGGCATCGATTCGCCCGACATGGCGGCGATGCTCGAACTTGCCGTGCTCAACGAAACGGCGATCGATCCTATCCATTACGGCACGGCAAGCCGCATCGGGCCCGTCGTGGGCTATGTGCGCCGCCTGTGGCACGCGCTGCGCGCCAACACGCGCGCAGGCTCGCAGCGCAACATCGCCTACCATTACGATCTCGGCAATTCGTTCTACGAGCGCTGGCTCGATCCTTCGATGGCCTATTCCTCGGCCGTCTATCCCACGGGCGTGGCCGATCTCGAAGCGGCCCAGCAGGCCAAGTTCAAGCAGATGGCCGCGATGATGGCCGTGGCGCCGGGCCAGAAAGTGCTCGAAATCGGCTGCGGCTGGGGTTCGTTCGCGGCGTTTCTCGCCAAGGAATACCGCGCGAAAGTGACCGCGATCACGGTGAGCCGCGAGCAGCTGGCCCACACGCAAGCCAAGGTCCAGGCCGAAGGGCTCGGCGATCTCGTGGAGACGCGCTTCGTCGACTATCGCGACGTCGAGGGCCGTTTCGACAGCATCGCGTCCATCGAAATGTTCGAGGCGGTCGGCGAAAAATACTGGCCCGCCTATTTCGGCAAGCTGCGCGATTGCCTGCAGCCCGGCGGGCGCGCGGCGTTGCAGATCATCACCATCGCCGACCAGTGTTTCGAGCGCTACCGCACCGGCGTGGATTTCATCCAGCGCTACATTTTTCCAGGCGGCATGCTGCCTTCGCCCACGGCCCTCAAGCGCGAATACGAGGCGGCGGGCTTGCGTCTCGAAAAGCAGAGCAATTTCGGCGACGACTACGCGCGCACGCTCGCCGAATGGAACCGCCGCTTCCAGGCCGCGTGGCCCGAGATCGAGCCGCTCGGCTTCGACGGGCGCTTCAAGCGCATGTGGGAGTTCTATCTCGCCTATTGCGAGGCGGGTTTCCGCGGCCGGTCGCTCGACGTCACACAGGTCGCCCTTGTCCGCCCGTGACGACGAAAAACTTCCCGCGTCCCTGCTTGCCGCCTACGCGTTGCCGGCGTTGCCCGCCGCAATGCTCGGGCTGCCGCTGCTGATTTTTCTCCCCGCTTTCTACGTCGAAACCACGGCGCTGAGCCTGACCGCGATCGGCAGCGTGCTGCTGGCGGCGCGCCTGTGGGACGTCGCGGTCGATCCGGCCATCGGCGCTCTTTCGGATCGCACGCGCACGCGGTTCGGGCGGCGCAAACCGTGGATCCTCGCCGCATTGCCGTTCGTGCTGCTCGGCAGCTACATGCTGTTCGATCCGCCGGCGGACGCGGGCACGGGCTATCTGTTGCTGTGGCTCCTCGTCGTCTATCTCGGCTGGTCGATGGTGCAGATCCCGCACCAGGCCTGGGGGGCCGAGCTTTCGAGCGACTATGCCGAGCGCAGCCGCATCGCGGCATGGCGCGAAACCCTGACCGTCGTCGGCGTCGCGATCGCGGCTTCGCTGCCGACCGTCGCGGTGCAGACCGGTCTCCTGCGCCCCGGCGATTCGCCGGAAGGCTTCGCGCTGCATGCCCTCGTCGTTGCGTGCGCCATCCTGCTTCCGCTCGCCGCCTTCGTGCTGCTGCGCTTCGTGCCGGAGTCCAAGGCCGTCGCGGCCGCGAGCGGTTTCGATCTGCGCGCAGGTTGGCGCTTGCTGCGCTCCAACCAGCCGTTCCGCCGTCTCGTTGTCGCGTACCTCGTGAACGGCGTCGCCAACGCGCTGCCGGCTACTTTGTTCCTGCTCTTTGCGGGCAGCGTGCTTGGTGCCGGCGACCAGTCGGGCGCTTTCCTGCTCGTCTATTTCCTCAGCGGCATCGCGGCCGTGCCCTTGTGGCTGCGCGCGGCCAAACTCTGGAGCAAGCATCGCGCCTGGAGCGTCTCGATGGTTGCCGCGTGCGGCGCGTTCGCGTTCGTGCCGTTTTTGGGCAACGGCGACAATGCGGCGTTCCTCGCCATCTGCCTGCTCACCGGCCTGTGCTTCGGCGCCGATTTGGCGTTGCCCGCCTCGATGCAGGCGGACGTCGTCGACGTCGACACGGCCGGCGGCGGAGGCCAGCGCACGGGGCTCTATTTCGCCGTCTGGTCGGTCGCGACCAAACTGGCGCTCGCACTCGCGCCCGCCATGGCGTTTCCGGCCCTCGACGCTGCGGGCTTCGTTGCGAGCGACCCGGCAAGCCCGGGGCATGCTATGCTGGCTTTCCTCTATGCGGGCGTGCCGGTGGTTTTCAAGCTCGCCGCCGCCTATCTCATATGGAATTTCCCGCTCGACGCGGCCGCACAGACGCAGCTGCGCGCGCGCATTGCCGAAAGGTTCGGTGCCCGATGATCCGCCGTTTTCTCGTGTTGCTGGCGACGACGCTGGCGTTGATGGGGTGCAGTGGCATGAAGATCGAAGATTTCGCGGGCAAGACGCCCGTGCTGAAGATCGACGAGTATTTCCTCGGCCGCACGCGCGCCTGGGGCATTTTCGAAGACCGTTTCGCCAATCTGCGCCGCGAATTCACGGTCGACATCGAAGGCAAGTGGGAGGGCGAGGAGTTCGTCCTCGACGAGCATTTCGACTATGCCGACGGCGAAAAGGATCGGCGCGTGTGGCGCCTGCGCCGGACCGGGCCCGACAAATGGGAAGGGCGCACCGAAGACGCGATCGGCGTGGCGCTCGGCCACCAGGTCGGCAACGCGTTCAGCTTCAAATACGACATCAATCTCAAGATGGGCGAGCGGCGCTTGGCCGTGCATTTCGACGATTGGATGTATCTGCAGCCGGACGGCCTGCTGCTGAACCGCGCCTACGTGACCAAATGGGGCTTCGCCGTGGGCTCGGTCACGCTCGCCTTCAGGAAGGTACCTTGAGGCGGCGGCGCACCAGCCCGACGAGCCAGCCCAGCACGGGCAATTTGAGGTAGATCTCGGCGCCTGCGTCCCAATGGTCGATATGGGCGCGGATCCGCCCGTCGGGCGCGAAGCGGATTTCGCTCATGCCGTCGAAGGCGAAGCCGTTGCCCTGGTCGTAGTGCCACAGAAGATAGGCGCCCGCGGCGCCGCGCGCCTTGTCGCGCACCGCAAAGCGCGGCGTGCCGTGGTCGAACGCCATTGCAAGGGCGGCGCGCATTTTCGCGACACCCGTCACGTCGTTGAACGGGTCTTTGAAACGCACGTCGGGCGTCACGAGGGCGTCGAGTGCGTGGAGATTGTCGCGCCGGATGGTTTCGAAAAACGCGACATAGGCGTCGAGCTTGTCCATCTACGCCCCCGTCATGCGCCGCACGAGCTTGAAATAGAGGCCGTAGGGCAGCATGCGCAGAATCTTGAGCAGGAGGGCAAAGCGGCGCGGGAACACGATTTCGAAGCTGTTGCCCGCAAGGCCTGCCACGAACGCGTCGATCGCCGCGTCGAGTTCCATGAGGAACGGCATCGGAAAATCGTTCTTGTCGGTGAGCGGCGTGCGCACGAAGCCCGGATCGACGAGCTGCAGCTTGATGCCGAGCGCGTCGCATTCGAGCTTCAGCCCTTCGCACATGTTGATGAGCGCTGCTTTGGTGGCCCCGTAGGCCGAAGCGGTGGGCAGGCCCGAATAGCCCGCGACCGACGCCACGACCGCGATATGGCCGCGCTTGCGCTGCCGCATGGCGGCGAGCGTGGGGGCGAGCACGTTGACGGTGCCCATCAGATTGATCTCGACGAGCTGGCGGAAAGGGGCCACGGCAAAGTCGGCGGCGCCCATCGGCAGATGCGTGCCTGCATTGAAAACGGCAAGCGACAGCGGCCCGATTTCGGCCTCGATCCAGGCGACGGCGTTTTCGCATGCGTCTTTGTCGGTCGCGTCGAGCGCCAGCGGCACCAGATTTTTGCCCGCTTCGGCGGCAAGGGCTTCGAGGGCCGCGCCGTTGCGCGCCGAAGCCACGACCGTGCGGCCTTCGCGCGCGAGGCGCAAAGCAAGCGCGCGCCCGATGCCCGACGACGCTCCCGTGATCCAGACGATTTCGCCCATGTCAGGCTTTTACGCGCAAACTGCCGCGTCCGCCATCCACCCCGACGATCTGGCCGGTGATCCAGCCCGCTTTGGGCCCGAGCAGAAAGGCGCCCAGCGCTGCGGCATCCTCCGGCGTGCCGATGCGGCCCAGCGGGTGCATCGCGTCCATGGCTTTTTCGAGCGACGGGTTCGACAGAAAAGCCGCCGCCATTTTGCTGCGCGTGAGGCTGGGTGCTATGCAATTGACGCGCACGTTGGGCGCCAACTCGGCCGCCAGCGACAAAGCGAGCGCTTCGACCGCGCCCTTGGCCGAAGCGATCACGCTGTGCTGCGGAAAACCTTGGCCCGCCGCCACGCTCGAGAACAGCAGCACAGCGCCTTTGGCCTGGGCCAAGGCAGACTGGGCCGCTTTGACCGCAAGGGCTGCGCCGATCACGTTGAGGCGGTAGGCGTCGGCAAAATCGGCGGCCGTTGCGCGGCCGAGCGGCTTCAGCACGATCGAGCCCACGCACCAGGAAAGCCCGGCGATGCCCGCACCCGCAGCGGCGGCTGCCGCAACGGCTGCCGCGATGCTGGAATCGTCGAGTGCGTCGAACGGGCTCGTGGCGGCGTTCAATTCCCGGCCGATCGCGGCAAGGGCGGGGGCGTCGCGGGCGGCCAAATGCAGGCGGTGGCCGTCGGCGGCAAGGCTGCGCGCTAGGGTTTGGCCGATGGCGCCGGTCGCGCCGAAAACAAGATAGGGAGCTTGGTTTGTCATCCGATAGACATGGCGTGGCGCGCTGGAAAAACCATGGGTTTGGCGCTATAGTTTGCGTCATGGAAAAGTCCCGACGCGCGTTTTTGTCTTGTGCCGCCGTTGCGACGGCGGCTGTATTCGCGGCGCCGCGCCAAGCGTCGGCTTTGCGCATCGAAGATCTCGACGTGCCGCGCCAGCGCCTGATCCTCGAAGCGTGCGAAACGCGCAACGCCCATGCCCGCGTGCTGGCCGACCTGATGGCCGAACTCGAAGGCCGGGGCGTGGGCGAAGCGCAGGCGCGCGAAACGGCCCAGCAGATGAATTGCCCGTTCTGCGGCTGCGGGCTTGCGGCGGCTGCCGCGGGCGAATTGCCGGACGCGCAAACGCCGCCGCGTTTCTAGCCGGACCGAATTTCGGAATCAGCGCTCGCGCGGCCGACCGGCGTAGGTGCCGGTCTGCGGCCAGATCATTTCGAGGCCGATCGGCTGGTCGCCCGGCAGTTTGCGCAAGATGGCCTTGAGGCCGATCGCGTCGGCGTAGCGCTCGGCTTCCGATTCCGCATGGCCGCGAATGCGGCGGCGCGTGGCCCCCGGCAGGCGGTCGAAGGCGGTGCGCGCAAGCTCGAAATTGAACGGGCTTTCGTCGTCGGCCGCCGTGCGGATCGCGCGCGCCACGTGATGGTCCGGGCCCAGCAATTCGCCGACGGATTTGGACAGAATGAAGATCGCGCGCACGCGCGGGCTCGAAGCGGAGGTCTGGGCGCGGGAACCGGAGGTAAGTTGTGCCATCGGACGGATCGCCTTGTTGGACCGGTCCTGCGGCGCGCGCCGTCGGGTCCGGATCAGTTGAGTTCCGCGCGCAGTTTCTGGCGCAACACGTCGATGGGCACGCGACGCCCGTCCATGTTGGCGCACCAGAAGGTCCACCCGTTGCATGCCGGCGCGCCCATCACGGCGGCCCCAACCTGGTGGATGGAACCGCGATGATCGCCCGTCGCGGTCGACGCGGAGAGCGTGCCGTCGGCCCGGATGCGCGCCGACCAGCGACCGCTAGCATCGCTTAGAACCTCGCCCGACCGCAAGAGGCCTCGTTCCACGAGCCAGCCGAACGGAATGCGCGGTTCCTCGCGCTTGGCGCGCACATTGAGAAAGTCGGGATCGTCGGGCCGCGTGTCGCGGATGCGCGCGGCCGCCACGTCCACGTAGGTTTCGTCGCGTTCGAAGCCGATGAAGCGGCGGCCGAGGCGCTTGGCGACCGCACCCGTGGTGCCGCTGCCGAAGAACGGATCGAGCACGGTCTCGCCGGGGCGCGTCGAAGACAGCACGGCGCGATACACGAGCGATTCGGGCTTTTGCGTCGGGTGGGCCTTCTTGCCGTCCGCGCCCTTGATGCGCTCCGGACCGCCGCAGATCGGGATCAGCCAGTCCGAGCGCATCTGGAGCTCTTCGTTGAGCGCCTTCATGGCTTCGTAGTTGAACGTGTATTTGGATTTCTCCGAGCGCGCCGCCCAGATCATCGTTTCGTGCGCGTTGGTGAAGCGCCGGCCGCGGAAATTCGGCATCGGGTTGGTTTTGCGCCACACGATGTCGTTGAGGATCCAGAAACCGAGATCCTGCAGCATCGCGCCGACGCGGAAGATATTGTGGTAGCTGCCGATGACCCAGACGGCCCCGTCCGGCTTCAGCGCTTTGCGGGCCGCCCCCAGCCAGGCGCGGCTGAATTCGTCGTAGGCGCGAAAATCGCCGATCTGGTCCCACGCGTCGTCGACCGCGTCGACCTTAGAGTTGTTCGGCCGATGCAGGTCGCCCTTCAGCATCAGATTGTAGGGCGGATCGGCGAAGACCATGTCGACCGAGCCTTCGGGCAGTGCCGCCATTTGCGAAATGCTGTCGCCGACGCCGATCAGGCCTTCGGGGAACTCGATGCGCTTGGTCTTGTCCATGGGGCCGCATCCTGAGTCAATGCGGATTCCCGGGTCAACAGATAAACGAATCAGAGGCTTAGTTGCCCCTGCGCGAGGGGCGCGAAACTCAATCGGTGGTGGGGCGAGGGGCCTTGAGCCACAATGGATTCGAGATGGGCGCGGGCACCGTAGCCCTTGTTGCTGGCCCAGCCATAGGCGGGATAGCGCCGGTCGAGCTTGGCCATGATGCGGTCGCGCACCACTTTGGCGAGAATCGAAGCGGCGGCCACCGACAAGGATTTGCCGTCGCCCCCGACGAGCCCTTGGGTGCGGCACGGCCAGTCGCGCGGCAGCTGGTTGCCGTCGATCAACGCGGCGTCGGGCATGAAGGGCAGATGGGCAAGGGCCCGGCGCATGGCAAGGTGCGTGGCACGCAGAATATTGAGCCGGTCGATTTCGCGCACGCTGGCAGCCCCGATGCCGAAGGCAAGGTGCCCCAGATGGCGCTGCACGCGCAATTCGGCGAAGGCTGCCTCGCGCTTCGTTTCGCTGAGTTTCTTGGAATCGTCGAGCAGCCCCGAAAGAGCCTGCGGCAGGGCCGTGCCCGCAAACGCGACGGCGGCCGCGACCACGGGGCCCGCCAACGGCCCGCGCCCGGCCTCGTCGATGCCGGCCACGCGCCCGCCCAGTTTGCGTTCGTAACGAAGATCCGGCACGTCGATTCGATGCTCCCTGGTTCGGGCCGCACTATACGCCGAACAATCCTTCGGGATCGTCGCCGATGTTCTGGGGGCCGAGATCGTAGAGCGCCGCCCGAGAGGCGTGCGGCGAACGCTACGCATCGCCGGGCACGCCTTTGAGCGCCAGGTCGATGCGTTGGTGGCGGCTTTCGTTGGCGCGCGGATTGGCAGCCCCCCAGCGCGTGGCGCGGCGGAAATCGCGGAAGCGCTCGATGTCGAGCGGATCGGCCGGTGCGACGCTGCGCGTTTTCCCGTCGGCGCCTTCGAAAGCGACTGTGCGGCCCGCGAGGAAGGCTTCGAGCCGTTCGGTCGAGCCGACGCCGAATTGGTGCAGATGGCAGCCAAGTTCGATCTGGCCGCGCAGGCTGCGCGCGAACATGGCCGTGCCGGGGCTCGCCGCCGCGACCAGCCGGCGCACGGCCAAACCGATGTGCACGAGCTTCAGCCGCTCGAAGCGCGCGAGGATCGCCGCCGCCCCCGGCCAGGCCAGCAGGCGCATACCGATGCGCTCGGCCTGGGCGCGCTCGGCCTTGCCCATCCGCGCTGTCGGCTTGGCGAACAGATGCGCAAGATCGACGCGCACGGCAGGCGCGTGTGGCCGGGGCATGTCGAGATCGAGCAGGCGCGCGCGGGCAAAGGCCGCAAGTCTTGCGCGCAACTCGGCCTGCTGGCTCAGATCCATCTGCAGGCGGCCGATCGACAAGCCGCTTGCACCATTGTCGAGCGCCACGGCTCGGCCCGCCCGCCCGCCTTCCGCTGCCGCCAAGGTCGGCTCGAGCCAGCGCACAAACAGCGGATGCAGGCCGATCTGCAAGGCGCCGCCATCTGAATTCGCGCTTTGTTCCCGCGCGCTGTCGGGGTTGCCGACACGCGCGCCGTAGGGACTGATTGGCGCAGACAGGCGCTGCCCGCGCCCGCCCCGGTCGATTTGGGCGATCAGTTTTGCTTCGACCCTGTTGGTTGACTTTGCCATTACGTTCTCCTTTATGAATATACTGAAAAATATCCGATATAGGATTTATGATCAAATTATTTTTGCAAAGGCGGGGCGAAGAGTTTTGACCCGCAGCAGGGCGGCCTATATAAACCGTGCCATTCGCACAATTCGGTACGCGTCGGTTCGATTTGCCATGGGATTGCGTCCTGGCAAACAAGGTCGAATTTTGCGTGCCGCCGCCAGGAGATTGCCCATGACGTTGCCCTTGATGCCCAAAGCCACGGCCGTGTGGCTGGTCGAAAACACCGCGCTCAGCTTCGAGCAGATCGCCGAGTTCTGCGGCATGCATTCGCTCGAAGTGCAGGGCATCGCCGACGGCGAAGTGGCGATGGGCATCAACGGCCTCGATCCGATCGCCAACAACCAGCTCACGCGCGAGGAAATCGCGCGTGCCGAAGCCGACCCGGCCGCACGCCTCGCTCTCCTGAAAGTCGATCTGCCGATGCCGGTGCAGCGCCCGAAGGGCGCCAAATACACGCCCGTGTCCAAGCGCCAGGACCGCCCGGCGGCTATCGCGTGGTTGCTGCGCCACCATTCCGAACTCGGCGACGCGTCGATCGGCAAGCTCGTGGGCACCACCAAGCCGACGATCCAGAAGATTCGCGACCGCAGCCATTTCGACATGGCCAACATCAAGCCGACCAACCCGGTCGTGCTGGGCCTGTGCAGCCAGGACGCGCTCGACGAAGCGCTCGGTCGCGCGGCCCGTTCGGCCGAACGCGCGCGCAAAGAGCAGGAGCGCGCCGCCAAGCGCGCCGCCAAAGCCGCAAGCGACGCCGCCGCCGCGAAGGCCGAGGCTTAAACGCGACCGCCGGGGCGCTTTACTGGATTGCCGCTAGCGTCGAAACAGTCGCGGGCGGTTCCCGGAAACGCTTCGATGAATCGTCGACGCATGTCTGCGTCGTCTTCGAACACGTTCATCCATACGGAGAAATAGCCTGCCTCCGTTGCCGTGAACGCGATCTGCTTGCGAAGGCTGACCGTATCTTCCGCTTCCAGTAGCGCCTTGGAAACGAGCGCCTTTGCGTGGGCTTGGGCACGAAAATGGTGTCTTAAATCTTTAAGCTTTGAGGTAAGTTTTTTCGCCAAATCTAGCTTCATCAGGCTGATCGTCTTGGCGGCCGATATCGAGACGGCGGCGTCTGTGCGATCGGCAACCTTTGCTGCAAGGTCGCCGTGCCAAGCGATTGCTGCGAACGTATTGTCGAGGTCGGGCCAGAGATAGTCGTTAAGCGTAGACGGCGCGGGATTGTCACTCTTGCGCGTATTGCAAGCGGTACAGGAAAGCAGGAAATTGTGCCAGTTGCGTTCGAGATGCGGCGCGTGCACCTTCGGCGCCTTATGCTCGACGTCGATGGCCTCTTTCTTCGGCATTTCGCAATACGAGCAGAAATACCCAAGCCTCTTTGCAAGTTCCATTCTTGCGTCGCGATAGTGGGGAAACACGACATCTGAGCCGTCTGGAGCTTTGGGCCAGGGGCCGCGTTCAACGGGCCTCATTTCTCTTGCGCTCTTCCGTTGCCCGCCAGATTTAGCAACGCACCGAATGCTGGATCGTCGGAAAAGCTCTTTGCAAGACCCAATAAGTGCGTGCGCGTGGACGGATCGTTCGTGTCGGCCCCGTCTCTCAGCAGATTTACATATTCCGCCGCCGCCTTCTCTTTTTGGAGATAGAGCGCACTCCGGTGCGGTGTCTCGACGCCCATGACGTCTTCGGCGATCTCCTCGATACCTCGATCAACGTAGGGATCTAATTTTTCGCCGGTGAGAGAGACCAGTTCGTCGGCATGTAGCGACTGCACAATAAATGGAGAGTGCGTAGTAGCGATAAACTGGACGAGCGGAAATGTCCGTTTCAGATCGGCGACAACATTGCGCTGCCAAGTCGGATGCAAGTGCAGATCGAGTTCGTCGATCAAAACCACACCGCTTGTCTTTGAAACGGCATCGTCGCCCAAATGTGGATTGAGCACGGCGGCGCGATAAGCGATATCTGCGACAGTGCCGAGCATGTTTTTGTAGCCGTCCGACAAACGATGGAACGGTGTAATGGAGCCATCTTTGGAGATTGAAACGATTTCGTCGTCATCTATGTCAAAAAAGACCTCGGCGCACTCGGGGAGACAGCCGGCGATTGCCCGTTGCACTGCAACAAGTTCGGGCGCTCGCTCGCCGCGTTGAAGAGCGACCATCTGGGCCTTTCGCATCCAAGCTGAAAGCAGCTTGTGATTTGCCGCCGGATCGAACGCATCATCATAGCCGCGAAAACGCGAGCCAGGTCGCTGAACCGCCTTTTTTTTCTTCTGCAGCCAAATTCTTCCGGTTCCGTAGTAGGCGAGGAGCGGCAACAGAACGGGGACATTCTCGCGGACAGAGGTCTGCAGATTCTCGCCGTATTTAGCGATATCTTTTGCTTCGCGACGATCCGCTTTCCCGCCCAGTCGCGACAGGCTTCTTGCGAACTTGATATCTCCACCGATTGCGCCGCTACCGTTCGGCGGGATTGACGCTTCGCAGAAAATACGGACCGGCAGTCGCACCTCCTCAGAACTCAACGCATTTTCGCGATACCGAATGCGCCGAACGTCGTCAGGCTCGATGCCGATTGACGGGATACCGTCGATCCCAAGCGTAACGCTGCCAATCGCGATTGCCAATGCATCGAGAAGCGCTGTCTTTCCTGCGCCGTTGACGCCGATCAAGACATTGAATTGGGCACGAAAGTGCCAACTCTGCTGCTCGAAGCAGCGAAAATTCTTAAGCTCGATGGATCTCACGAACATCTAGCGGCCGTCTCCATTGCTAGAAAATATCCCAAGCTGAATGCCAATTCAAACGAAGGAAGGCCCTCATACCCTCTTCGCGTAGCCTGCGTCCACAAGGCTCTCGCGGATTTCGTCCAGGATCGCGGGATCGTCGATCGTGGCGGGCGGCTTGAAGGTCTGCGCGTCGGCGATCTTCTGCATGGTTCCGCGCAGAATCTTGCCCGAGCGCGTCTTGGGCAGGCGCTTGACGACCACGGCCTGCTTGAACGCGGCGACCGGGCCGATCTTGTCGCGCACGAGCGCCACGATTTCGGCCGTGATCGCGGCATCGGGTTTGTTGACGCCCGATTTGAGCACGACGAAGCCGAGCGGCACTTGGCCCTTCAGCTCGTCGGCAACGCCGATCACCGCGCATTCGGCGACATCCGCGTGGCTCGCCAGCACCTCTTCCATCTGCCCCGTCGACAGGCGGTGGCCTGCCACATTGATCACGTCGTCCACGCGCGTCATCACGTAGAGATAGCCGTCTTCGTCGATATAGCCCGCATCGCCGGTTTTGTAGCAGCCGGGATATTCGGCGAGATACCCGTCCACGAGGCGCTGCTCGGCGTTCCACAGCGTCGGGAACGTGCCCGGCGGCAGCGGCAGGCGGCAGACGATGGCGCCGATTTCGCCCGCGGCGAGCGCATGCCCGTCGGTGTCGAGCACGGCCACGTCCCAGCCGGGCACGGGCTTGGTCGGCGAGCCGGGCTTGATCGGGAAAATCGCCCCCGTGCCAGTCGGGATGCCGAGGCAATTGGCCGCGATGGGCCAGCCGGTCTCGGTCTGCCACCAATGGTCGACGACGGGGCGCTGCAGCTTCTGCGTGGCCCAGTCGAGTGTGGCCGGATCGCAGCGTTCGCCCGCCAAAAACAGCGCGCGGAAGCCCGAAAGATCGTATTTGGCGATGAGGCGTCCTTCGGGATCCTCCTTGCGGATCGCGCGGAACGCGGTGGGTGCCGTGAACAGCGTTTTCACGCCGTGGCTTTCGATTGCGCGCCAATAGACGCCGGCATCCGGCGTGCCGACCGGTTTGCCCTCGAAGAGCACCGTCGTGCAGCCGGCCAGCAGCGGCGCGTAGCAGATGTAGGAATGGCCCACGACCCAGCCGACGTCGGATGCGGCCCAGAAAACCTCGCCCGGCTTCATGTCGTAGATCGCCTGCATCGAATAATGGAGGGCCACCGCATGCCCGCCATTGTCGCGGACCACGCCCTTGGGCGCGCCGGTGGTTCCCGAGGTGTAGAGGATGTAGAGCGGGTCGGTCGCGAGCACGGGCACGCAATCGGCCGGCGTTGCGGCCGCGACCGCCTCGTTCCAGTCGCGGTCGCGGCCCGGCACGAGGCTGCAGGCGAGCTGCGCGCGCTGCAGGACGAGGCAGGCGGCGGGCTTGTGCTTGGCGATCGCGATCGCGGCGTCGAGCAGCGGCTTGTAGGGCACCACTTTGGCGCCCTCGATGCCGCACGAGGCCGAAAGAATGGCCTTCGGTGTGCAATCGTCGATGCGCACGGCGAGTTCGTTTGCGGCAAAGCCGCCGAACACGACCGAATGCACCGCCCCCAGCCGCGCGCAGGCGAGCATCGCGACGAGCGCTTCGGGCACCATCGGCATGTAGACGATGACGCGGTCGCCTTTGGCGACGCCCGCCTCTTTGAGGGCCCCCGCCAAAGCCGCGATTTTCCCCTGCATCTCGGCATAGGTGAAGCGCGCGATCGTGCCGGTGACGGGGCTGTCGTAGATCACGGCAAGGCGCTGCCCGTTGCCGGCGGCGACATGGCGGTCGATCGCGTTCCAGCACGTATTGAGCTCGCCGCCCGGAAACCAGCGCGCGACCGGCTTGGCGTCTGCGTCGAGCACGCGGGTCGGCGGGCGGATCCAATCGATGCCCTGGGCGACCTCGCCCCAGAACCCCTCCGGATCGAGCCGGGAACGGCTGTGGATTTCCGCGTAGCTCGCCATTGGTCGCGTCCCCCTCGTGCTTTTGCGCGTGTTCTTGTTCGGCGCCTCGAACATTGCCCGGAACGCAAGCCCTTGGGAAGAGCCGGGGCGGCGGCCGAAAACAAGGTGCGGCATAGCGCCGCAGGGGGTGCGCGGAAACAAGGTTTTTGCCCGCATTTCTGCGGTTTGGCGGCCGGATCGCGGCCATCGGCAGCCCGCGCTGCGCAGGGCCGCATGCGCAGTTGAGATTGTCACGCTATGTCGTGTACGGTGACGCATGTCCGCAAGGAGTCCGGTTCGCCGGCGCTGGCGGCGCAAACGCATAAAAACGACGATCCGGTACACATCCGAAACAATAGGCAGGCCATGTTCTCGACCGCTTCGATCCGATCGCGCGCCGCGCTTCTTCTTCTGCCGCTGTTGCTGCTTGCCGTTCCGGCGGAGGCGACCCAGCCGCTGCCCTGGCAATTGGGCATGCAGCCGGCGGCGACGCCGGTCAAGGAATTCATCGGCTCGTTCCACAACATGCTGCTCGTGATCATCACGCTGATCACGATCTTCGTGCTGGCGCTGCTGCTCTACACGATCGTGCGTTTCCGCGCCTCGGCCAATCCGACGCCGTCCAAGACCACGCACCACACGATGCTCGAGGTCGCCTGGACGCTGGTGCCGGTGCTGATTCTGGTCGTGATCGCGGTTCCGTCCTTCCGCCTCATCTATTTCGCCGACAAAGCGCCCAACGCCGACTTCACGCTGAAGGTGACGGGCCACCAATGGTACTGGAGCTACGAATATCCGGACCACGGAGAGTTCCAGTTCGACAGCTACATGGTGGCCGACGCCGACCTGAAGCCCGGCCAGACGCGCCTGCTCGAGGTCGACAACCGCACCGTGGTGCCGGTGGGGGCCACCGTGCGCGTCGTGATCGCGGGCGCGGACGTGATCCACTCCTGGTTCGTGCCGGCCCTCGGCGTGCAGAAATACGCGATGCCGGGCCGCCTGAACGAAATCTGGTTCCGCATCGACAAGCCCGGCGTCTATTACGGGCAGTGCAACCAGATCTGCGGCGTGAACCACGCGTTCATGCCGATCGCGGTCGAAGCGGTCGACGCGCCCACCTTCGAGCGCTGGACGGCGGAAGCCAAGCGCCGCTTTGCCGACGGCGGCCTGCCGCCGCTTTCGGTGGCCGAAGTGCTGGCCCTCGACGCGCCCCGCCTCGCGCTGAACCAAGCCAAGTAAGCCTCTTTATCCCACGATCTCGAACTCTCGCGCCAAGGACACCATCGCAATGAGCGCAACCGCACACGCATCTGGGCACGGCCACGGGCACGACGACCACCACGACCACACGCCCACGGGCTGGCGGCGCTGGGTCTATTCGACCAACCACAAGGACATCGGGACGATGTATCTCGTCTTCTCGATCGTGGCGGGTCTTCTCGGCGGTGCTGCTTCCATTCTGATGCGTCTCGAACTCGCGCATCCGGGCGTGCAGTACGTGGCCGACGGCCACCAGTGGAACATGATCATCACGGCGCACGGCCTCATCATGGTGTTCTTCGTCGTGATGCCGGCTTTGATCGGCGGGTTCGGCAACTGGCTGATCCCGATGATGTGCGGTGCCCCCGACATGGCTTTCCCGCGCATGAACAACATCAGCTTCTGGCTGCTGCCGCCCGCCTTCCTGCTGCTGATCGGCTCGGCCGTGCTGGGCGGGGGTGCGGGCGTGGGCTGGACGATCTATCCGCCGCTCTCGAACGCGCAGTACCATCCGGGTGCCGCGATGGACATGGCGATTTTGAGCCTGCACGTCGCGGGCGCTTCCTCGATCCTGGGTGCCATCAACTTCATCACCACGATTTTCAACATGCGCACGCCGGGCATGACGATGCACCGCATGCCGCTTTTCCTTTGGGCGATGCTGCTGACGGCGTTCTTGCTGGTACTGTCGCTGCCGGTGCTGGCGGGCGCCATCACCATGCTGCTCACCGACCGCAATTTCGGCACGCATTTCTTCGACGCGGCCGGCGGCGGCGATCCGGTGCTGTTCTTGCACCTGTTCTGGTTCTTCGGCCATCCGGAAGTCTACATCATGATCCTGCCGGCCTTCGGCATCATCAGCCACGTCGTGTCGACCTTCTCGAAGAAGCCGATCTTCGGCTATCTCGGCATGGCCTACGCGATGACGGCGATCGGCGTGGTCGGCTTCGTCGTGTGGGCGCACCACATGTACACGGTCGGCCTCGACGTCGACACGCGCGCCTATTTCACGGCCGCAACGATGGTGATCGCGGTTCCCACGGGCGTCAAAATCTTCTCGTGGATCGCCACGATGTGGGGCGGATCGATCGAATTCAAGGTGCCCATGCTGTGGGCCGTCGGCTTCATCTTCCTGTTCACGCTCGGCGGCGTGACGGGCGTGGTGCTGTCGAACGCGGGCGCCGACATCGCGCTCCACAACACCTACTACGTGGTCGCGCATTTCCACTACGTGCTGTCGCTCGGCGCCGTCTTCGGCATCTTCTGCGGCTTCTACTACTGGTGGCCCAAAATGACCGGAACCGTCTTTCCGGAAAGCTGGGGCAAGCTGCATTTCTGGCTGACGTTCGTCGGCGTGAACCTCACTTTCTTCCCGCAGCATTTCCTGGGTCTCGCAGGCATGCCGCGCCGCATTCCGGACTATCCGGACGCGTTCGCGGGCTGGAACCTCGTGTCGTCGTGGGGCTCCTACCTCGCCTTCGGCGCGACGCTGATGTTCGTCGCGATGACGATCATGGTGCTTCGTTCGGGCAAGCGCGTCACGGAAGCCAATCCGTGGGGCGTGCATGCGGACACGCTCGAATGGACGGTGCCGTGCCCGGCCCCGCACCACACGTTCGAAGAGCTGCCGAAATTCGCTCCGGCGAACACGCACTGAACGACGGACGGGGAAAGCCAAGGCAATGTCGGCAGACGGCGGCTACGAGGCGACGCTGGGTCCGGCGCTTGACGCGCCCGGCTCCGGCGCGTCCGCGGCTTCGGGCGGCGTCGCCGATTTCGTGGCGCTGCTGAAGCCGCGCGTGATGAGCCTTGTGGTGTTCACGGGGCTTGTCGGGCTGATGCTCGCGCCGCCGAGTTTGCATCCTTTCGAGGCGATCGTCGCGGTCGTGTGCATCGCGGTCGCCGCGGGGGCCGCCGGTGCGATAAACATGTGGTACGACGCCGACATCGACGCGTTGATGCGGCGGACGGCCACGCGCCCCATCCCGGCGGGCCGGGTCGAACCGTCGGAAGCTTTGGCCTTCGGCGTGGTGCTTTCGATCGCCTCGGTCGTGACGATGATTTTGGCGACCAATTTGGTCGCGGGCGCCCTGCTTGCGGGCTCGATCGCCTTTTACGTGTTCGTCTACACGATGTGGCTCAAGCGCAGCACGCCGCAGAACATCGTGATCGGCGGGGCGGCCGGCGCTTTCCCGCCGATGATCGGCTGGGCGGCGGCCACCGGCGACGTGACGCTCGCGCCGATCGTGCTGTTCGCGATCGTGTTCATGTGGACGCCGCCGCATTTCTGGGCGCTCGCGCTGTTCGGCTGCCGCGACTATGCGAAGGCCGGCGTGCCGATGCTGCCGGTCGTCGCGGGCAAGCAGGAAACGCGCCGCCAGATCGTGATCTATTCGCTGCTGATGGCCCCGCTCGGCGTTGCTCCCTACGCGCTTGGTTTGGTCGGGCCGATCTATGCGGCGGCCGCGACCGTGCTGGGCGCGGTGTTCGTCGCGGGCGCCTTTGCCGTATGGCGCGACGGCAAAGCGGATGGCGCGGACGCGCCCGACTTTGCCGAGCCTGCCGCACGCCGGCTGTTCGGCTATTCGATCGTCTATCTGTTCCTGCTGTTCGGACTCATGGTCTTCGACCGCGTGTCTTACGCGAGCGGGGCCGTCTGATGGACGAAGCGCCCAAGCTTGCCCCCGATTTCGAAAAGCGCCGCCGCGCGAAGAACGTCGCGATCGCGCTGACGCTTGCCGGTTTCTGCGCATTGTTCTACGCGATCACCGTGGTCAAGATGATCAAATGAGCGCCGAACCCGCCCCCAATGCCGCCGCCGCCCAGCGCCGCGCGACCGGCTTCGCCGTCGCGGGGATCGGCCTCGGCATGCTGGCACTCGCCTTTGCCGCCGTCCCGCTCTACCGGCTTTTCTGCCAGGTCACCGGCTTTGGCGGCACGCCGCTCGTGGCGACGGCGGCTCCGGGCCAGCTCGGCACGCGCCAAGTGACCGTGCGGTTCGACGCCAACGTGATGGGCGGGCCGCAGGCGTTGGGCTGGCGCTTCCAGGCGCCTTCGTCGGTCAAGGTCACGACCGGCGAAGAGCATCTGATCTTCTTCACGGCCGCCAATCGCGGTGCGGAAGCTTCGACCGGCACGGCCACGTTCAACGTGACGCCGCTGAAAGCCGCGCCTTATTTCCAGAAGATCGCCTGTTTCTGCTTCACCGAACAGACGCTCGCCCCCGGCGAATCGATGTCGATGCCGGTGTCGTTTTTCGTCGATCCGGCGATCGAAACGGACATCAATATGCGCGACGTGACGACCATCACCCTGTCCTATTCGCTGTACCGCGCGGCCGACCAGGCGAAACTGGCGGCGGCGACACCCAACTGAGGAACCACGAACATGGCCCAGACCTCCGCCCACGGGAGCAAGCACCCCTACCATCTGGTCGAACCGAGCGGCTGGCCGGCCTTCGGCTCGCTGTCCGCCTTGGTGCTCGCTGTGGGCGCTTTGCTGGTGATGCATCCCGACCTGTTCGGCGCAAGCTCCGAAGCCTTCTTCAAGGCGCTGGGTCCCTGGAAGCTCGTGCTCGGCTTAGCGATGGTGCTGTTCACGATGTACGGCTGGTGGCGCCAGGTCATCCACGAGAGCATGACCAAGGGCCTGCATTCGCCGGTCGTGCGGCTGGGTCTGCGCTACGCGATGGTGCTGTTCATCGCGTCGGAAGTGATGTTCTTCGTCGCGTTCTTCTGGTCCTACTTCCATTTCTCGTTCTACCCGGCGCTGCACACGATCGGCCAAGTGTGGCCGCCCAAGGACATCGTCACCTTCGATCCGTGGGATCTGCCGTTCCTCAACACGCTCATCCTGCTGACCTCGGGGGCGACCGTCACGTGGGCGCACCATTCGCTGGTCGAAGGCAACCGCCAGGGGCTGATCTGGGGCCTCGCGGCGACCGTGGCGCTCGGCATCGCCTTCACGGCTTGCCAAGCCTACGAATACAGCCACGCCGCCTTCTCGTTCGACGCCAACGCCTATTCCTCGGTGTTCTTCATGGCGACGGGCTTCCACGGGTTTCACGTGCTCGTCGGCACGATCTTCCTGGCCGTGTGCCTCGTGCGCGCGGTCAAGAACCAGTTCACGCCCGAGCGCCATTTCGGCTTCGAGGCGGCGGCCTGGTACTGGCATTTCGTCGACGTGGTGTGGCTGTTCCTGTTCGCGGTCATCTACGTGGCGGGCGAAGGCCCCAACAGCCTGCCGGGCCACGGCCCGTGGTCGAGCTGATCGGCCGCAACGCCGCTCGAACCCCAGGTGCGGCAGATGCTTGACCGGTTTTTCGCCGGGTTCCAGCCGCGCCTGGTGCCGACCTTGCTGAGCCTGCCCGGCGTCTTGATTCTGTTCGGGCTCGCGGGCTGGCAGTTATCGCGCCATGTCGAACGCGAAGCCGAAAACGATTTTCGCGCCGGTCGCCTTGCGTTGGCCGCGACCGACATCGACGCGGCCATGGCAGATCCGGACGCCCATCGCTTTCGCCGCGTGACGGCCGAGGGAATTCTCGCGCACGACAAGGAGCTTTACGTCTACGCGCGCTCGCTGCGCGGCAACGAGGGCTTCTACGTGGTGACCCCGCTGCTGCGCGAAGGCAAACCCGCCGTGCTCGTCAATCGCGGCTGGGTGCGCAAGGAACTGCGCGACGCGGCCTTGCGCGCCGAAGGCCAGATCGCGGGCGTGCAGCGCATCGAGGGCGTCCTGCGCGACGAACCGCGCCGCGGCCCCTGGATGCCCGACAACGAAATCGCGTCGAACCAATGGTTCTGGTTCGATCTGCCCGCGATGCAGAAGGCCGCCTCGTTGCCCGCCATGCTGCCCGTCTATGTCGAGGCCGATCTCGAGCCGCGCAATCCGGGCGGCTGGCCGCGCGGCGGCCAGACCCAGGCGCAGTTGCCGCGCCCGCATCTGCAGTACGCGCTCACGTGGTTCTGCCTCGCGATCGCGTTGGCGGCCGTCTATCTGCTGTCGCAAAGGCGCAAGCCTTGAACGCCTACGCGCATCTCGAGGCGCGATTCAAGCGCATGAATCTGGTGCGCGACGCGATCGCGATGCTGGAATGGGACGCCGCCGCCATGATGCCGGACGGCGGCTCGGACGCGCGCGCCGACCAGCTTGCGGCCCTGAAGCTCGTCGTGCACGAGCAGGCGACGTCGCCCGCCCTCGCCGAATGGCTCGATGCGGCGGGCGAGGGGCAGGGACTCGATCCTTGGCAACGCTCGAATCTGCGCGAAATGCGGCGCAGCTTCGCGCATGCGACGGCGCTGCCCGCCGACCTCGTGGAGGCGCAGTCGCGCGCGGTCTCGACCTGCGAAATGCGCTGGCGCACCGCGCGCAAGGAAAACGACTTCAAGGGCCTGCTGCCGGACCTGCAGCGGGTCCTCGATCTCGCGCGCGAAGAGGCGCAGATCAAGGCGCAGAAGTTCGGCTGCAGCCTCTACGACGCGCTGCTCGACGCCTACGAGCCCGGCGGCAAATCCGCCGCGATCGACGCGATCTTCGCCGATCTGGCGGCGTTCCTGCCGGGCTTCATCGACGCCGCGTTGGAGCGCCAGGCGCGCAAACCCGCGCCCATTGCGTTCGACGGGCCGTTCCCGGCGGAAGCGCAGAAGAAGCTTGCCGCCGAGCTGATGGCGGCGGTCGGCTTCGATTTCGAGCATGGCCGCCTCGATACGAGCCACCATCCTTTCTGCGGCGGCGTGCCGGACGACGTGCGCCTCACCACGCGCTGGGACGAGGCGGATTTCGCCAAGGGCCTGATGGGCGTGATGCACGAAACCGGGCATGCGATGTACGAGCGCGGCCTGCCGCTTGCTTGGCGCCACCAGCCGGTGGGTTTCGCGCGCGGCATGAGCGTGCACGAAAGCCAGTCGCTGCTCGTGGAAATGCAGGCCGCCCGCAGCGACGCGTTCTTGGCGTACCTTGCCCCCAAAGCGGCGGCGGCGTTCGGCAAGTCGGGCCCGGCCTGGACGGTCGAAAATTTCGCGCGCGTCTATCGCCGCGTGCAGCGCGGCCTTATCCGCGTGGATGCCGACGAGGCGACGTATCCCGCCCACGTGATCCTGCGCTACCGGCTCGAGCGCGCGATGATCGAGGGCCGCTTGGCTCTGCGCGATCTGCCGGGTGCTTGGAACGACGGCATGCGCGAGCTTGTGGGCACAGTTCCGCCCGACGACCGCGACGGCTGCCTGCAGGACATCCACTGGCCCGGCGGGGCTTGGGGCTATTTCCCGACCTATACGCTGGGCGCCATGACGGCCGCCCAGTTGTTCGACGCCGCCAAGCGCGCGGATGCCGACATCGTGCCGTCGATCGGCAAAGGCGATTTCGCGCCGTTGATGGCGTGGCTGCGCAAAAACGTGCACGAACAAGGCTCACATCTCGACGCGGAGGCGCTGCTGGTGAAGGCTACCGGCAAGCCGCTGGACGCCGGAATCTTCAAAGCGCACCTTAAGGCGCGCTATCTCGACGCCTGACGCGTCTTTCGCGACGGAGACGAAAAAGCTCGTGCGCTACATCTCGACCCGCGGCCAAGCGCCTGCCCTTGCCTTCGACGACGTGCTGCTTGCGGGCCTCGCGCGCGACGGCGGGCTCTACGTGCCCGAATCCTGGCCGCGGTTTTCGCCTGGCCAATGGCGCGCATTGCGCGACCGGCCCTATGCCGAGATCGCCGCCGCCGTGCTGCGCCCGTTCGTGGGCGGCACGATCGCGGACCGCGACCTTGAGCGCCTGGCCGCCGAAACCTATGCCGGCTTCGGCCATCCGGCGGTCGCCCCCTTGAAGCAGCTGGGGCCGGGCCTGTGGACCATGGAGCTGTTCCACGGCCCCACGCTTGCGTTCAAAGACTACGCGCTGCAGCTCGTCGGCCGTCTGTTCGACCATGTGCTGGCCGCCAAGGGCGCTCGCGTTATGGTCGTGGGCGCCACCTCTGGCGACACCGGCCCTGCCGGCATCGCCGCTTGCATGGACCGCGCGGCCGTCGACATCGTGATGCTGCACCCCCATGATCGTACCTCGCCCGTGCAGCGCCGCCAGATGACGACGGTGCTGTCGGCGAACGTGCGCAACATCGCGCTCGAGGGCACGTTCGACGACTGCCAGGACGCGGTCAAAGCCCTGTTCAACGACCTCGAATTCCGCGACCGCTACAATCTGTCGGCCGTCAATTCGATCAACTGGGCGCGCGTGGCGGCCCAGATCGTCTACTACGCGCATGCGGCCCTTTCGCTGGGGGCACCCGACCGCGCGGTGGATTTCTGCGTGCCCACCGGCAATTTCGGCAATGTGCTGGCCGCCTACGGCGCCAAGCGCATGGGCCTGCCCGTGGGGCGCATGATCGTCGCGACCAACCGCAACGACATCATGGCGCGCACGGTCGCCACCGGCCGCATGGCGCTCGAAGCGGTGGCGCCCACCGTTTCGCCGTCGATGGACGTGCAGATCTCGTCCAATTTCGAACGGCTGATGTTCGAGCTCAACGGGCGCGACGGGGCCGCCACCGCCGCGATGATGGCGAAGTTCCGCGCCGACGGGCGGCTGGATTTCGCGCCGTCGCAGCATGCCGATCTTGCGGCCGAGTTCGATGCCGGGGCGTGCGACGAGGCGGCGACGCTCGCCGAAATCGGCGACACATTCCGCGCGACCGGGGAACTCGTCGATCCGCATACGGCCGTGGCCCTGCATGTGGCGCGCAAAGCGCAGCGCCCGGAAAGCCCCGTCGTGGTCGCGTCGACCGCCCATCCGGCGAAATTCCCCGATGCGGTCGAGCGTGCGACCGGCGTGCGGCCGGCGCTGCCGCTGCGGCTGGCCGATCTGTTCGAGCGGCCCGAGCGCGTCGAAGTGCTGCCGAACGACCTTGCGCGCGTCAAAAGAGTCGTGGCCGATCTCGCGGCGAGGGCAAGATGAACGTGCGCGTCGAAAGTCTCGCCAACGGCCTGCGCGTGGCGAGCGACCGCATGGACCAGGTCGAAACCGTTTCGGTCGGCATCTATGTGGGGGCCGGAACGCGCCACGAGCCGGCGGCGCTTAACGGCGTCGCCCACATGCTCGAACACATGGCCTTCAAGGGCACGGCGCGGCGCGACGCCAAGGCCATCGCCGAAGAAATCGAAAATGTCGGCGGTTTCATGAACGCGCATACGGGCCGCGAACAGACGGCCTACTACGTCAAATGCCTCAAGCAGGATTTCGACCTGGCGCTCGACATTCTCGCCGACATTTTCCTGAACTCGACCTGCGACCCGGCCGAGTTCGAGCGCGAGCGCGGCGTGATCCTGCAGGAACTGGGACAGGTCGAAGACACGCCCGACGACGTCATCTTCGACCGTTTCCAGGAAACGGCCTATGCGGGCCAAGCGCTCGGTCGGCCCGTGCTGGGTACGGCCGACATCATCCGCAAATTGCCGCGCGCGGCCGCCCTCGATTGGCGCGCTTCGATCTACGCGCCCGGCAACGTCGTGCTGGCGGCGGCGGGCAATTTCGATCCCGCGCATCTGGCAAGCCGCGCCGACGCGCTGCTCGGCGGCTGGCGCGCGAACGGGGCCGCTCTCAACGAGGCGGCGCGCTACACCGGCGGCGAATTCCGCGACGACAGCGATCTTGAACAGGCGCATCTGGTGTTGGGCTTTCCCGGCGTCGGTTTCGCCGATCCCGACTATTGGGCCGTGCAGGTGCTGGCGACCATGCTGGGCGGCGGCATGTCCTCGCGCCTGTTCCAGGAAATCCGCGAAAAGCGCGGCCTTTGCTATTCGATCTCGGCGCATGCCGCGTCGTTCGCCGACGGCGGCATGTTCGACATCTACACAGGGACCGGCGAAGCCGAGATGGCCGAGCTCATTCCCGCCCTTGCCGACCAGCTGCGCGCGGCCCGCGCCAAGGCCAGCGACAGCGAACTGCGCCGCGCCAAGGCGCAGATGCGCGCCGGGCTTTTGATGTCGCTCGAGAGCACGAATGCGCGCATGGACGCGCTGGGCGCCAATCTGCTGATCTTCGGGCGCGACATCACGCCGGAGGAAGTGACGGCGAAGGTCGAGGCCGTGTCGCACGACGATCTGATGCGCGTCGCCGCGCGCATCTTCGCCGGGCGCCCGACCTTGGCGGCCTTGGGGCCGCTTGCGCGTCTCGAAAGTCTCGAAAAAATCGCGGCCCGAATCGCGGCGTAGCTTTTCAGGCGTGGCCCGCGTCGCCCGAAAGGCGGCTCAGATCGATGCCGAGACGGCCGATGGCGCGCTGCCAAAGCGTGTCGAGCCCCTGGTCGAACACGAGATCGGCGTCGGCGGGCACGGTAAGCCAGCCGTTGCGCTGGATTTCGCCCTCGAGCTGGCCCGCCGACCAGCCCGCGCAGCCCAAGGCGAGCAGCGAGCGCTGCGGCCCGTCGCCGACGGCAAGCGCTTTCAGGATGTCGATCGTCGCGGTCAAGGCGATGCCCGGCATCACGCGCATCGAACCGTCGTGCATGTAGTCGTCCGAATGCAGCACGAAGCCCCGGCCCGATTCGACCGGTCCGCCCGAGCGCAGCAGGATCTGGCGCGTGCGCGGGCCGCTCGGGATCTCGAGCTGTTCGAGAAGGTCGGGGAAGCTCATCTGCTCGAACGGCCGGTTGATCACGAGACCCATGGCGCCGTCGGGATTGTGCGCGCACATGTAGATGACCGAGCGCTCGAAGCGCTGGTCGGACATCGACGGCATCGCGACCAGCAGATGCCCGGCGAAGAAGGTCGGAATCTCGATGCGTGCGCGCGACATATCCAATATAGAATAGCACGGCTGCGGGCGAATTTGCAGGCTTGCCGAGGAACCGAATTGCCGCGCTTCAGACTGTGGATATTGCTGGCGCTCTTGCTCTTCGCGCGCCCCGACGCCGGGGTCGCGGCGGCATCCGACTGGGTGCGCCATCCGGAGATCGCGCTGCGTCTGGTTGCCGCCAATTCCGGCACGGGCACGCAAAGCGCCGTGGGTCTGGGGCTCGAGATGCAGCTTGCCCCGGGCTGGAAAACATATTGGCGTTCGCCGGGCGATGCTGGATTGCCGCCGACCGTCGATTGGGCGGGGTCGGAGAATCTCGCGACCGCAGCGCTGCGTTTCCCGGTGCCCGAACGCTTCACGCTGTTCGGGCTCGAGACCTACGGCTACGGCGGCACGGTCGTGCTGCCGATCGAGGCGACGCTTCGCGCGCCCGGGTCGGCGTTGCGTTTGCGCGCGGGCGTCGATGTTCTGGTCTGCGAGCTCGTCTGCATTCCCTATCGCGCCGAGCTCGCACTCGATCTTGCCGCAGGACAGGGCGTGCCTTCGGACCAGGCGCACGATTTGGCGCGCTTTGCCTCGGCCGTTCCGCCCGTCGATACGGCCGGTGCGGGCGCAAACGGACTGGCGATCGAAAGCGCCGATCTGCGCGCGGGGCCGCCGGCGGCGCTTCTCGTGCAGGTGCGTGCCGAGCCGCCTTTGTCGGCGCCCGATCTCTATGTCGAAGGCCCGCCGGGCTGGAGTTTCGCCAAACCGATCGTGCAGTTCGCCGACGGCGGACGTATCGCAACGATGGTCGTGCCCGCAGCCGCCGGACCGGGTGCCGAGAAACTCGGCGGCGCCAGCGCGACCTTCACGCTGGTGGAGCGTGGCCGCGCGGTCGAGCGCACTCTCGCACTGGGAACGGCCCCGCCTGCCGCTGCGACGGGCTCGCTTCCGGCGATGCTGGCGGTCGCTCTGCTGGGCGGCCTCGTTCTCAACCTGATGCCGTGCGTGCTGCCGGTGCTTGCCATGAAGCTTGCCGGGCTGGTGGCGCATGGCCGCAAAGACCGGCGCGCCGTGCGCCTCTCGTTTCTCGCGACGGCCGCCGGGATCGTCGTTGCGTTCGCGCTTCTGGCCGCGAGCCTCGTTGGCCTCAAAGCGGCCGGCGAGGCGGTCGGCTGGGGGCTGCAGTTCCAGCAGCCCTGGTTCCTGGCGGCGATGGCGCTGGTGCTCGTGGCGTTTGCCGCCAATCTCTGGGGCTGGTTCGAAATCCCGATGCCCGCCGCGTTCGGGCGCATGGGCGATCCCAAATTCGGCGGGTCGTTTGCGACCGGCCTTTTCGCGACATTGCTTGCCACGCCGTGCTCCGCACCCTTTGTCGGCACCGCCGTCGGCTTTGCGCTGGCGCAAGGGCCGCTCGAGATTTTCGCGATTTTCATGGCGCTTGCCGTCGGCTTGGCGGCCCCTTACCTCGCCGTTGCCGCCGCACCGGGGCTGGCGCAGGCTTTGCCGCGACCGGGTCGCTGGATGGGCGTGCTGCGCGCCGGCTTGGGCCTTGCCCTCGTCGGCACGGCGGCTTGGCTTGCAAGCGTGCTTGCCGCCCAGCTCGGCCTTGCAGCGGCCTTGGCGCTGTCTGCCTCGTTGGCGGGGCTCGGGCTCGGACTTTTTCTTCTGCGCTCGCGCCGGCATGTGCGGCCGCGCGTGTGGCTGGCAAGCCTCTGCGTTTTCGTCGCCGTCGCGTTGCCGCCGCGCCTTGCGACGGCGCCGACAAGCGCTTTGGCGGCCGACCCGGCGATCGCGTGGGTCTCGTTCGACCGCAGCGAGATCGACCGGGCGGTCGCTGCCGGGCGCGTGGTTTTCGTCGACGTCACCGCCGATTGGTGCGTGACCTGCCAGGTCAACAAACGTCTCGTGGTGGCGCGCGCGCCCGTGCTCGACCGGCTGCAAAGCGGCGCCGTGCTCGCGATGCGCGCCGACTGGACGCGGCCCGACGCGCGCATTTCGGCCTATCTGGCGAGTTTCGGGCGCTACGGCATCCCGTTCAACGCGGTTTACGGTCCGGGCGCGCCGGGCGGCCTCGCATTGCCTGAATTGCTGAGCGCCGACGCCGTGCTCGCCGCCTTCGCGCAGGCGGCCGCCCCCGTTGCAATCTCGCGAGCACCCCTCTAAATCCTCTTGCGTACCCGTTCCCCAGAAAGCCGCCCCCCAAGGGGCGAAAGGACATTCCCATGACGATCAAGGCAGGCGACAAGGTTCCCGCAGTTAAGCTGAAATCGATGACCAAGGACGGCATCAAGGATTTCACGACCGACGACATCTTCAAGGGCAAGAAGGTCGCGATCTTCGGCCTGCCGGGCGCCTTCACGCCGACCTGCTCGGCCAAGCACCTGCCGGGCTTCGTCAACCACTACGAAGCACTGAAGGCCAAGGGCGTGGACACGGTCGCGTGCGTGTCGGTCAACGACGCGTTCGTGATGGACGCTTGGGGCAAGGCGCAGAATGTCGGCGACAAGGTCCTGATGCTGGCCGACGGCAACGCCGATTTCGCCAAGGCGATGGGTATCGAGATGGACGGCACGGGCTTCGGCATGGGCCTGCGCATGAAGCGCTTCTCGATGTACGTCGTGGACGGCGAAGTGAAGAGCTTCAACCTCGAAAAGCCGGGCGCGTTCGAAGTCTCGAACGTCGAGACGATGTTGACCCAAGTCGGCTGATCCGCCGGTCTCTTTTCGCACCCAACGCCGACCGCGCCGGACGCGCGGTCGGCGTTTTCTTTTTGCACCGTGGATCGATCATGCTTGAAATTTCGCAAAAGAACGTTCATGGTACAAAAAATTGGAGTCGAACGCGTGGCGGCTTTCTCATCGTTGGAAATTTGTGCAGGTGCAGGGGGGCAGGCGCTCGGTCTTGAGCGCGCCGGATTCGACCATGTCGCCCTCGTCGAGAACGATGCGCACGCTGTCGCAACGTTGCGGCACAATCGGCCGCATTGGAACGCGTTGGGCCAGGATTTAGCGGCGTTTGTCGGCACGCGTTATCGCGGCATCGATCTTCTGGCCGGCGGCGTCCCGTGTCCGCCCTTTTCAAAAGCCGGGCATCAATTGGGCAGTGCGGACGAACGAAATCTCTTTCCGGCTGCTCTGCGCCTTGTTGACGAGATTCGCCCGCGCGCGGTGATGTTCGAAAACGTGCGCGGTCTGCTCGACCCGGTGTTCGCACCCTATCGCGCCGACATCGAGGCGCAAATGCGCGCCCTCGGCTATGCCCCTCTCGGTTGGCATCTGTTGAACGCGAGCAATTTCGGCGTTCCGCAATTGCGCCCGCGCGTCGTTTTTGTGGCGATCAAGCGCGCGCTTGCCGACGGCTTCGCGATGCCGCAGAACGCTGCTGCGCCGACCAAAACGGTTGGTGAAACCCTTTGCGATTTGATGGCCGAACGGAGTTGGTCCGGTGCTGCGCAATGGGCGGCCGCTGCAAACCAGATTGCGCCGACCGTGGTGGGCGGCTCCAAAAAACACGGCGGCCCGGATCTGGGGCCGACGCGCGCGCGCAAGGCTTGGGCAGGTCTCGGCGTCGATGGTCTCGGCATTGCCAACGAGGCGCCGGGGCCCGACTTCGTCGGCATGCCGCGACTGACGGTTCGCATGGTCGCCCGTTTGCAAGGATTTCCGGACGACTGGCATTTCCTCGGCGGCAAGACCGCAAGCTACCGCCAAGTCGGAAACGCGTTTCCGCCGCCGGTGGCCGAAGCCGTGGCGCGCGCCATTGCCAAAACGCTCGAAGCGCGTCGGCTCGTTTCCCTGTCGGCCTAGCGACGATGTCGGTCTTCGCCGATGCGCGCCGCGCGTTTCACGCCCAGCTGCTGGGATCAATCCTGCATGTTGACAAAAGCAATGTACTGACGAACGCCGACAAAAAGAACAAAGCCAGCGTGGAGATCGCGCGTGCAATTGTCGCAAAGATCGGGGATGCCGAGCGTAGGAAGCGAATGGCACCGCAAACTTTGGGAGTCAGATTCGAAGAAGCATGTGCCGATTTTCTGAACGCGACATTTCCTGCGCTCAAGCATTTACGCCCCGGCAACTGGAGGATTGGGCGCCCGTCGTCGCGCCTGTTCCGCAAGTCGATCGAGAAGACTATCGCAGGCTTCGAACAATTTGCGCACCTGGCCGAGCTCGAAAGACTTGCTGAGGCGGACACAATGCTCGCAGCCGCCATCGGTAACGATTACCTGATCAAGCCCGACGTCGTGATCGCGCGTGAACCTGAATCCGATGTGTGCATCAATTTCGAGCGAGAATTGGTCGATGCCGAGATTGCCGTGCGTACGCCGTTGCGCGCCGCCAATTCGCAGTTGCACATCCTGCACGCAAGCATCTCGTGCAAATGGACGCTGCGCAGCGACCGCGCCCAGAACGCGCGCTCGGAGGGCCTCAATCTCGTCAAGAATCGCAAGGGCCGCGTGCCGCACATCGCGGTGATTACGGCCGAGCCGACGCCGGCGCGGATCGCGTCGATCGCGTTGGGCACCGGCGAGATCGACTGCGTCTACCATTTCGCGCTGCCCGAATTGCAGGCGGCGTTGGCGAAGCTCGATTATCCCGATGCGCAGCTGATGCTTCAGACGATGGTCGAGGGGCGACGCCTGCGCGACATCGCCGACCTGCCGCTCGATCTGGCCGCCTAATTCCCGCGCGTGGCGGCGATGGCGCCGCGCGCGAGGGCGTCGGCGCGTTCGTTTTCGGCGTGGTCGGCATGGCCTTTGATCCAGCGCCATTCGATGTCGTGCGATTCGGCCGCCGCCAGCAACGCCTGCCACAGATCGACGTTTTTGACCGGCTTCTTGTCGGCGGTTTTCCAGCCGCTGCGCTTCCAGCCATGTATCCATTTGGTGATGCCGTCGCGCACATAGACGCTGTCGGTCCACAGCCGCACGCGTGCGGGCCGTTTGAGCGCTTTGAGCGCTTCGATCGCGGCCGTCAATTCCATGCGATTGTTGGTGGTCGGGTTCTCGCCGCCCGACAATTCCTTTTCCACACCGCGAAAGCGCAGCAAGGCGCCCCAGCCGCCGGGACCGGGATTGCCGCTGCATGCGCCGTCGGTGAAGATTTCGACCGTACCGTCCGCATCGGCGCCGACAATGCTCACGCGGTCGCCCCGTTTTCGATCCCGTAGGCCGCAAGGCTGCCCGCTTCGGCATGGAAGCGCAGTTTGCTCGCGTATTCGAGCGGGTCTTTGGGTTTTACGAAAGCACCTGGCGGATGGTTGAGCCAGTCGTAGAGCCGGGTCAGCAGAAACCGCAGCGCCGAGCCGCGCGCGAGGACCGGCAGGGCCGCAAGCTCCGCAGGCGACAGGCTGCGCGCGCGCGCGTAGCCCGCCACGAGGCGGCGCGCTTTGGTGGCGTTGAAAGCGCCGTCGGCCTCGAAGCACCAAGCGTTGAGGCAGATCGCCAGATCGTAGGCGAGGAAATCGTTGCACGCGAAATAGAAGTCGATCATGCCCGAAAACGCGTCGTCGAGAAAAAACACGTTGTCCGGAAACAGGTCGGCGTGGATCACGCCGAAGGGGAGCGCCTCGGGCCAGCTGCGCTCGAGATGGTCGAGCTCGCGCGCCAGCGCGTCTGCCAGGCCCGGCTCGACCGTGTCGGCGCGCGGCCGGCAGGCCTCGAACAGCGGCCGCCAACCGGCCGGTCCCAGCGCATTGGCGCGGGTCAGCGCGAAATCCTGCCCGGCGAGATGCAGGCGCGCGAGCGCTTCGCCCACCGGCGCGCAATGCGCGAGGGCGACGCGCCGCGGCCAAACGCCGGCAAGGAAGCTCACGATCGCCGCAGGCCGACCGCACAATTCGCCCAGCACGGCCCCGTCGGTGCGGTGGATCGGCGTGGGGCAGGCGAGCCCCTTGGCGGCCAGATGGTCCATGAGGCCGATAAAAAACGGCAGATCGTCGCGCTTCACGCGCTTTTCGTAGAGCGTGAGAATGTATCGCCCCTGCGTCGTTTCGAGCAGGAAGTTCGAGTTTTCCACGCCTTCGGCGATGCCGCGATAGCCTCTGAGGCCGCCGATCGCGTAGTGGCCCAGGAATGCCGCAAGCGCGTCGTCGTCCACCTCGGTATAGACGGCCATCGGCGCGCGCTCAATCTTCGAGGATGCGCGGCAGATTGAAATGCACGTCTTCGCGCGCCGTGACGACCTCTTCGATCGTCACGTCGTAGCGCGCCCGCGCTGCGGCCAGCGTTTCCTGCACGAGAATTTCCGGCGCCGATGCGCCCGCCGTTATGCCGATGCGCCGCAAGGGCCCGAGTGCCGCCCAGTCGATGTCGGCGGCGCGCTGGACGAGATGGGCGTTGCGGCAGCCCGCTTTGCGCGCCACCTCGACGAGGCGCATCGAGTTCGACGAGTTCGGCGAACCCAGCACCAGTACCGCATCCGTTTCGGCAGCCATCGCCTTGACGGCCGATTGGCGGTTGGTGGTGGCGTAGCAGATGTCGTCCGAGCGCGGCGGGCGGATCTGCGGATAGCGGCGCTGCAGCACCGCGACGATCCCGGCCGTGTCGTCGACCGACAAGGTCGTCTGGGTCGAAAAGGCAAGCTCGCGGTCGGTCGGCAGTTCGACGCGCTCGGCCTGCTCGACGTCTTCGACAAGCGTTATGGCCCCCGCCGGCAGCTGTCCCAGCGTGCCGACCACTTCGGGATGGCCGTCGTGCCCGATCAGCACGATATGGCGCCCCGCCTTGTAGTGATGCTCGGCGGCCGAATGCACTTTGCTGACGAGCGGGCAGGTCGCGTCGAGATAGAACATGGCGCGCCGTTCGGCTTCGGCGGGCACGGATTTGGGAACGCCGTGGGCCGAAAACACGACCGGCCGGTCGCCGGGGACGGCGTCGAGCTCGTCCACGAAGACGGCGCCCTTGGCCTCGAGCGCTTCGACGACGAAGCGATTGTGGACGATTTCGTGGCGCACGAAGACGGGTGCGCCGTGCTTCTCGAGCGCGCGTTCGACGATCAGGATCGCCCGGTCCACGCCCGCGCAGAACCCGCGCGGGGTAGCCAGCAGGACGGTCAGCGGCGCTTGTGCGGTCATGGCGGTTTCTCTAGTGTCGGGAAGATAGTTACACCGGAGTCGCGCAACAGCGCCAGCCCCGGTTTCCGGCACTCGAACCGTCCAGGAAGACCGCGATGACCGCTCCCAACGTGCCCCAGAAAGCGCCCTATCCGATCGACGTCGAAGCCGGCAAAGCCTATTGGTGGTGCAGCTGCGGGTTGTCGAAAAAGCAGCCCTTCTGCGACGGCAGCCACGCGGGCTCCGGCATGCAGCCGGTCAAGTTCGAGGCAAGCGAGTCGAAGAAACTCTTTTTCTGCGGCTGCAAGGCCAGCAAGAACCAGCCCTTCTGCGACGGCGCGCACAAAAATCTGCCGTGACGCAGCCCTTGCGCATGATGGCGGCGGTTGCGGCCGCGCTATTGGCCGCCGCGTGTTCGGGCGAGCCGCCGACGGCGGTGGCGTGCCCGCGTCCGGGAATCCTGCCCGACGCCAATACCGTCGCCGTGTTCCGCGACGGCGGCGGGCGCGATATCACCGACATGCTCGTCCAGTCGCAGATCGTCGATGTGCGCGTCGATTGCACCTATGCCAAACGCGGCTCCCGTCCCTCCGTTTTGCTCGAGCTGCAGATCGCCATCGCAGCCGAGCGGGGGCCCGCCGACCGTACGCGGCGCGCTGCGGTGCCTTATTTTGTGGCGATCGTCGATGCGGAGCGCAATGTCGTTGCCAAAGAGACCTTCACTGCCGCCTTCGAATGGACCGACAATCGGCCGCGCGTGGGCCGCGTCGATGTTTGGGAGCCATATATTCCGCTCGAGCGCAATATGGACGGACCGACCTACCAGGTGATGGTCGGCTTCCAGCTCACGGCCGACCAACTGGCCTGGAATCGCAGCCAGCGCCCGTCGCGTTGAGCTTTATCCCCAGTTTTCGAGCGTCGGCGACAGCGCCTTTGTGCGATCCGCCTTGACCGGGCAGCTACGCAAGCTATGGTGTTTGTCGCGTTGCGCGGACTGCCATATCCGCGAAACGCCTCCCACGCGGGAGAGAGCCCCGACCGGCTACCGTCGGGGACGCCGAAGGAGCAACCGCCCCGGAAACTCTCAGGCAAACGGACCGCGTGGCGAGCCGTAACTCTGGAAAGCGAACGGCGCCGATGCGTGCCGCTCCACCGAAGAGGTAAGTCCGCCGACGATCGCGGACGATTCTTTCAGGTTCAAGGACAGAGGGGGCATGTGCCGGCGGAATAGACCGCCCCGGCGCATGCGTTGTCCCGTCCTTGGCAGAGTGTGCGTGGGAGTCCGTCGCGTGGCCGAATCCGAAAAGCTGCCCGAACCGCTGCAAAAGACGCCGCTGCATGCGCTGCATGTGGCCCTCGGCGCCAAGATGGTGGAATTCGGCGGCTACGACATGCCCGTCCAGTATCCGGCCGGCATTCTCGCCGAGCATCTGCACACCCGCGCCGCCGCAGGCCTGTTCGACGTGTCGCATATGGGCCAGGTCACGCTGCACGGCCCCGATGCCGTGGCCGCCCTCGAGACGTTGGTGCCGGGGGATCTGGCGGTCCTCAAAGAGGGGGCCATCCGCTATTCGATGTTCACCGACGATGCGGGCGGAATCCTCGACGATCTGATGATCACGCAGCGCGGGTCGAGCCTGTTTCTGGTCGTCAATGCGGGCTGCAAGCTGGCGGACATTGCGCATATGCGCGCGGCGATCGGCAGCCGCACGACGGTCGAATACCACGAAGACCGCGCCTTGCTCGCTTTGCAGGGGCCTGCGGCAGCCTCCGTGATGGCGCGCCTTGCCCCCAATGCGGCGGGCCAGAAATTCATGACTTTCCGCACGGGCGAAATCGCCGGCATCCCGTGCTTTTTCACCCGCTCGGGCTACACGGGCGAAGACGGCTACGAGATTTCCGTTCCGGCCGCGCGCGCGGCCGACCTTGCCGCAGCCTTGCTGGCGGAGCCCGAAGTGAAGCCGATCGGCCTCGGCGCGCGCGACTCGCTGCGCTTGGAGGCCGGGCTTTGCCTTTACGGCCACGATATCGACGCGACGACCTCGCCCGTCGAGGCCGATCTCGCGTGGTCCATTTCCAAACGCCGGCGTGCGGAAGGCGGATTTCCGGGGGCTGCGCGCATCCAGCGGGAATTGGCGCAAGGCCCCGCGCGTCGCCGCGTCGGCATTCTGCCCGACGGGCGCGCGCCTGCGCGCGAGGGCACCGAAATCGTCGATGCAAGCGGCGCCAAGATCGGCGCGGTCACGTCGGGCGGATTCGGTCCGAGCGTAAATGCGCCGATCTCGATGGGCTATGTCGCCAGCGCTTTTGCCGCCCCCGGCACGCCGATCGGCCTCGTCGTGCGCGGCAAAACGATGCCCGCGCGCGTCGCCGCCATGCCATTCGCCCCCCATCGCTATTTCCGCGGATAAGTCCCCGCAGATAAACCCGCCAAGGAGCTGCCCCATGTCCGAGCTGCGTTTCACCAAAGACCACGAATGGATCCGCGTCGAAGACGGCGACGTCTACGCGATCGGCATTACGGCGTTCGCGCAAGGCCAGCTCGGCGACGTCGTGTTCGTCGAGCTGCCCGAGGCCGGCAAGAAGGTCGCAAAAGGCGGCCAAGCGGCGGTGGTCGAATCGGTGAAAGCGGCGTCGGACATCTACGCGCCCGTGTCGGGCACGGTCGTGTCTGTCAACGAGGCGCTTGCGGGCGAGCCGGGTCTCGTCAATTCCGATCCGACCGGGGCGGGTTGGTTCTTCAAAATGCAGGCCGCCGACACGGCCGAATTCCAGGACCTGATGGACAAAGCCGCCTACGACGCGTTCGTCGCGTCGCTGGGCTGAAAAGGAGCACGCCCGCCATGCGCTATCTGCCGCATACCGCCGAAGACCGCCAAGCGATGCTGGCGACGATCGGCCTTGCAAACGACGAAGCCCTGTTCGTCGACGTGCCGGCCCATGCGCGGCTTGCCGGGCCGGTTGCGGGCTTGAGCCTCACCAAAAGCGAGCTTGAGGTCGAGCGCCATCTGCAGGCCCTCGCAGCCAAGAACCGCCCGGCGGGTTCGATGGCGAGTTTCCTCGGCTGCGGCGCCTATCGCCACCATGTGCCGGCCTCGGTCGACTACATCATCCAGCGCGGCGAGTTCTTGACGAGCTACACGCCCTACCAGCCCGAGATCGCCCAAGGCACGCTGCAGTATCTGTTCGAGTTCCAGACCCAGGTCGCCTTGCTGACGGGCATGGAAGTCGCCAACGCGTCGATGTACGACGCGGCCACGGCCTGCGTCGAAGCCGTGGCGATGGCCAACCGCGTCACGCGGCGCGGCAAGGCGATCCTGTCGGGGGCGCTGCACCCGCACTATCGCGAGACGGTCGAAACGCACGGCCGGTTCTCGGGCTTCGCGGTCGAGGCTTTGGCGCCGTCGCCCGACGGGCTCAAGGGCCTGGCCGAACGCATCGACGCCAAAACCTCGTGCGTCGTCGTGCAGTATCCCAATGTGTTCGGCCGCCTCGAGGATTTTTCGGCCCTCGCCGCCGCCTGCCAAAAAGCGGGCGCATTGCTCGTGTGCGCCGTGCCCGAAATCCTGTCGATGGGGGCGGTTGTGCCGCCCGGCGACATGGGGGCCGACATCGTCGTGGCGGAGGGGCAGTCGATCGGCAACCCCCTCAATTTCGGCGGTCCCTATGTGGGGCTGTTCGCAGCCAAGGAAAAATACGTGCGCCAGATGCCGGGGCGGCTGTGCGGCGAAACGGTCGATGCCGACGGCAAGCGCGGCTGGGTGCTGACGCTGTCGACGCGCGAGCAGCATATCCGCCGCGAAAAGGCGACGTCGAACATCTGCACCAATTCGGGTCTGTGCGCGCTTGCTTTCACGGTGCATCTGTCGCTGTTGGGCGAGCAGGGCATCGCGCAGTTGGCAGCCCTCAACCACGCGCATGCGAGCCTGCTTGCCGACAAGCTCGGCGCGATCAAGGGCGTGGAGTTGCTGACCGACGCGTTCTTCAACGAGTTCGCGCTGCGCCTTCCGCGCGATGCGGCCGGCGTGGTCGACGCGCTCGTCGCCAAAGGCGTGCTTGGCGGCGTGCCCGGCGGGCGGCTGTGGCCGGGCCGCGCCGACATGGCCAATCTGCTGGTCGTCGCGGCGACCGAAACCAACACGCAAGCCGAAATGGACCTGTTCGCGTCCGCTCTTGCCGCCGAACTTGGGGAGGTGCTGTAACATGGACAAAAGCCAGGGCCGCCTTGCGGCCGTTCCTTCGGCAGTCGAAGCGCTTGCGCCGGTTGCCACGCATTCCGGCCATCGCGGCTTGATGCTCGAAGAGAAACTGATTTTCGAACAGGGCGTGCCGGGCCGCATCGGCGTCGACGTGCCGGCTGCACCGGCCGCAAAATCGCGCCTGGGCGCTTTCAAGCGCAAGGCGCCGATCGGGCTCCCGTGCCTGTCCGAGCCGCAGGTCGTGCGCCATTTTACGCGCCTGTCGCAGAAGAATTACGGCATCGACAGCGGCCTGTTCGCGCTGGGCTCGTGCACGATGAAGCACAATCCGCGCCTCAACGAAAAGATGGCCCGGCTGCCGGGCTTCGCCGACATCCATCCCCTGCAGCCGTTGCAGACCGTGCAAGGTGCGCTCGAACTCATCGACGAGCTTGCGCATTGGCTCAAGACGCTGACCGGCATGCCGGCGGTGGCGATGAGCCCGGCGGCGGGTGCCCACGGCGAACTGTGCGGCATGGTCGCGATCTGGTCCGCGATCCAGGCCAAGGGCGAAGGGGCCACGCGCACGCGCGTGCTTGTCCCGGAGTCCGCGCATGGCACCAACCCCGCGACGGCGGCCCTGCTCGGCTTTACGGTCGATCCGATCCCGGCCGACGCGCGCGGGCGCGTCGATTTGGCCGCGTTCGAGAAGAAGCTCGGACCCGACGTCGCCGCGATCATGCTGACCAATCCCAACACTTGCGGCCTGTTCGAAAACGATATCCGCAAGATCGCCGATCTCGTCCATGCGGCGGGCGGCTATTTCTACTGCGACGGGGCCAACTACAACGCCATTGTCGGCCGCGTGCGCCCGGCCGATCTTGGCGTCGATGCGATGCACATCAATCTGCACAAGACCTTCTCGACGCCGCATGGCGGCGGCGGCCCGGGCTCCGGCCCGGTGGTGCTGTCCGCGCTGCTGGCGCCGTACGCGCCGCTGCCCTACGTGGTGCACGGAGCGAAAGGTTTTGCGCTCGTCGAAACCGCGACGGGCGAGGCCAAGCCGTTCGGCCGGCTCAAGGCCTTCAACGGCCAGATGGGCATGTTCGTGCGCGCGCTTGCCTACATGCTGAGCCACGGGGCCGACGGCATCCGCCAGGCCTCGACCGACGCCGTGCTGAACGCCAACTACATCCTCGCGCGCCTGCGCGGCTCGATGAGCCCCGCCTTCGACGGCGGTCCGTGCATGCACGAGGCCCTGTTCGACGACACGTTCCTGAAGGACACCGGCATTTCGACGCTCGATTTCGCCAAGGCGATGATCGACGAGGGCTACCATCCGATGACGATGTATTTCCCGCTCGTCGTGCATGGGGCGATGCTGGTCGAACCGACGGAGTCCGAAAGCAAGGAATCGCTCGACGCGTTCGTCGACACGTTGCGCCATCTTGCGGCCGAAGCGCGCAAGCCCGGTGCGGCCGCCTGGTTCCATGCGGCGCCGCGCTTGACGCCGCGTCGCCGTCTCGACGAGACGCAAGCGGCGCGCGCGCCGGTGCTGCGCTGGAAACCGCCCGTCAAAACGGCGCAAGCAGCCGAATAGGGGCTGCGGCGCAGGCAACGAAAAAGTGCCCTATCTACAGACGTAAATCGGAAAACAGCCCTGTTTGCCCGTGACTTGCGCGCGCCGAACAACCATAGTCCGGCGGTAACGGGAAACCGACGGCCGGGGGACGTAATGAAGCGCGAGCACGAACTCCGTTTGCAGGAAGGCCTGCGCGAGGCCGACGGCAATGTCGGACATGCGGCGCGTATCGCGCTTCTGCTTGCGGCCGTCGATGCGTGCCGCGCCTGCCCGTGGCGCGCGCAAAGATCAGCTTGCGCCGACTGCGTCCTTCAAGGCGCCTGAGCCCTCAGAGCACCTTGAGGCCAATCCGCTTGCGGGAAAACCAGTCGACATAGGCCCCTTCGACAGGCTCGAACTCGATGTGGAGTTTGTCGACTTCGGCATAGCGCACGACGAAGCGCAAGGCCGAACCGAGGCCTTCCAGGCGGAGGGTCCCCTTGCTGCCGACGCCGAACCTGGCGTCCGTCCGAAGGCAAGCGCCGTGTTCGGATGCGTCGAGGAGCGAAGCTTCGATCCGCTTGCCGGACGCGTCCGAAAGCTCGACGCCTGCCGCGATCGCGTAGCGCGGATAGGCGCGCCGGTCGGCTTCGGCGGTCGAGGTGCGCACCACGCGCACGAGCGTGTCGCGCAAGCTTGCGATCTCGTTCGTGACAGAAGCGACGGCGGAGCGCACGTCGGCAGCGCTGGATTCGACCGATCCGGCCTGGGCGCTTACGCGACCGATTTTGGCGGCGACTTCGCGCGAGGCTTCGGCCGTCTGCACGACGTTGCGCGCGATCTCCTGCGTGGCGGCCCCCTGCTCTTCCATGGCGGCGGCGATGGCGCCCGCGACTTCGTCGACCTCGCGAATGCGCTCGCCGATCTCCATCACGGCGGCGACCGCGGCCGTGGTCGCCGCCTGGATTTCGCCGACCTGGCGGTCGATGTCTTCGGTCGAACGGCCCGTCTGGTTGGCGAGGTTCTTGACCTCCGAGGCCACCACGGCGAAGCCCTTGCCCGCGTCGCCCGCGCGGGCGGCTTCGATCGTCGCGTTGAGAGCCAGCAGGTTGGTCTGGCCGGCGATCTGGCCGATCAGCTTCGTCACTTCCGAGATTTTCGCGACCGCATCGGACAGCGAGCGGATCGTCGCCTGCGCCTTCTCGCCGCTCGCGACCGCGTGCTTGGTGACGCTCGAAGCGCGCGCGATCTGCGCCGAAATCTCGCCGATCGACGCGGTGAGCTCTTCGGCCGCCGACGACACGGTCTGCACGTTCACGAGAGCCTGTTCGGAAGCCGCGGCAACGGCCTGCGAATCGCCCGAGACTTCCTGGGCAAGACGCGTCATGCCGTCGGCGGCTTGGTCGGCAGCGCCGGTATTGCGCGAAATCGTCTCGACGGCCGCCGTCGTCTCGCGCTCGACTGTTTCGGCCATACTGCGCATCGCGGCCCTCTTCGCGGTTTCGGCTTCGGCGCGCACCACGCTCTGCTGGGCCTTGAGTCGATCGTTTTCGATCGCGTTGTCTTTGAAGACCTGGACGGCTTTCGCCATTTCGCCGATTTCGTCGGCGCGATCGAGTGCTGGAACCTCGAGATCGGTGTCGCCGTCGGCGAGGGCGCGCATGGCCCCGGTCATGGTGCGGATCGGGCGAATCATGCCGAGGATGACGCCGCCCACGCCGAGGAGCGCCAACGCCATCACCAGCCCCGAAACGAGCCACAGCACCAGCGTGAAGCGGCCTTCCTGGTCGGCCGCGTAGGCCTCGGTCTTCGCGTTCATCGCTTCGGTCGCCGCGACGGCCGCGTCGATGCCTGCGCGATGGCGCGCATAGGCGGCTTGCACGCCGGCATAGGCCGTCTGCGCGCGTTGCCGATCGCCGGCTGCGAGGGCCGGGATCAGCTGTTCGTCGACGATTTTCCAGAATTCGAGGCCCGGCTGGTGCGCTGCGACCGTCAGTTTCCCGCGCACGTCCGAATCGATGTCGGTCGAAGGATCGCGCCAGAAAGCCTGGCGCGTGTCGTAGTCCTTCTTGAGTTTGGCCAGCGCTTGCTTGTGCGCGGCTATGTCGCTTTGCGGCTGCATCGCGAGCGTGGCCTCGAGATAGGCCTCCAGCACGTAGGCGGGCGGCGGCAGAATGTCGGCGACAAGGTCTTTGCCGAGCACGACCCGCTCGTAGACCGGGCCGCCGACCTTTAGTTCGCGCAAGGCGGCGGCACTCGTAAGGATGGCGGCGGCAAAGCCGAAAACGACGAAAAACCCAAGAACATTGGCAAGCGTCGCCAGCTTCAATTTCATTTTCATCCGAATGTTCCTTTGCCGATCATGCGTCTTTTCGAGATTGTTCTACCCCGCGAACGAGGGTCAATTTATATGGTCACCATTAAATTTGCAAATGCATCGAAGGCGATCCTGATCTGCCGAAAAACGCATACCCGAACGAAAACCCCGCCCGGCCAGTTCGGAGCGGGGCGGGGTTCACAAGGCCAAACGATTGGATCGCGTCAGTTCAGGCGCGTCGGCAGGGCTTGGATGGCTTGGCCTGCGATCGCGTCCTGGCGCCCGGCATCGAGATGCTTTTCGAGCAGCTTGGATGTCGCTGCGATCGCAAGATCGACCGCGGCGCTGCGCACGTCGCAGGTGGCCTGCGCTTCGGCCTGGGCGATGCGCTCGAGCGCCAGTGTCTCGCGGCGCTGGAGGGAGGCCGCAAGATCGGCCTCCGCTTTGGCAGCGAGGCGTGCCGCCTCTTCCTTGGCCGCCGTCACGATCGCGTCGGCCTGGCCCATCGCGTCGCGATGCTTGGCCTGGTATTCGGCAAGCAGCTTTTCGGCCTGCGCGCGCAGGCTGGCGGCTTCGTCGAGGTCCTTGCGGATGCGCTCGGCACGCGCGTCGAGCCCGCCCAAAAGAGCCGATTTGACCGGTCCCCAGGCAAGATAGAACAGGGTCAGGATCGCCAGCGTGATCCAGAAATATTCGCTGTGCAGAATGGCCATGGCTGTTTCCTCAGGCGCGCGCGGCGGATGCTGCGGCTTTGGCGTCGGCTTCGCTCACGGCGAGGCCGCCGATCTTGCGCGCGACATCGACCGCGATTTCGGCGGCCAGCGCTTCGACGTTCGAAAGCGCCGTCGCGCGCGAAGCGGCGATCGCGGTTTCGGCCGACTTGATTTTTGCGCCGAGCGCCGCGTTGAGTTCGGCCGATTTGGCGGCGGCTTGCTTGGCGAGGGCGGCTTCGGTCTCGAGCCGCACGGCTTGGGCCTTGGCGCGGCTTTCGGCCAGCGCTTTTTCGTAGGCCGCGATCATCGCGTCGCTGTCGCCCTTGAGGGCGGATGCCCGGTTGAGGTCGCCTTCGATCTGCTTCTCGCGGCCTTCGATCGCCGCGCCGAGTTTCGGCAGCACGTTGCGCGACAGCACGCGGTAGAAGACCGCGAAAACGACGACCAGCCAGAAAATCTGGCTGGCGAACCAGGTTGGATCGAATTGCGGCATCGGCGGCCCCACGGGCGAAGACGAAGAAGAAAGAGGCCGGGCGGGCCGCGAAAGATTCGGGCCTGCCCGGCGGGAACGGTCGTGTTAGGAGACGAAGATCAGGATCGCGATGACGAAGGCGAGCAGCGCGATGAATTCCGTCACGGCGAAGCCGATATACGCGAACACCTGGACATTGTCCTTGGCGGCCGGGTTGCGCGCGACGGCGGCGATCAGGCTGGCCCAAACCGAGCCCACGCCGATGCCCGCACCGATCATGCCGATCGCGGCCAAGCCCATGCCGATGAGTTTTGCTGCTGCTGGTTCCATCGTCCTATTTCCTTCTTTGCTTCGAGTTTACTGGTCGCTCGCCGCTTTCCGTCCGCCGGTCCGCTTTTTTCGGGGCAGGCGAAAGGCGACCGCGCTCAGTGCAGGTGGATCGCGTCGTTCAGATAGATGCACGACAGGATCGTGAAGATGTAGGCCTGCAGCGCCGCGACGAAGAATTCGAGTGCGGAAATGCCGACCAGAACCGAAAAGGGCACCACGCCCGGGATCACGAAGTAGGCGCCGAGGCTGATCACGAAGCCCGCGAAGATCTTCATGATGATGTGCCCCACCGTCATGTTGGCGAACAGACGAACCGACAGCGAAATAGGCCGCGCCATGTACGAGATCACCTCGATGGGGATCAGGATGGGGGCGGTCGCAAGGGGCGCGCCCGACGGGAAAAACAGGTGGAAGAAATGCGTGCCGTGGCGCGCGAAGCCGATGCCGGTTATGACCACGAAGATGGCCAGCGCCATCGTGAAGGTGACGACGATGTGGCTCGTGAAGGTGAAGGAGCCCGGGATCATGCCGGCCAGATTGCCGAACAGCACGAAGCAGAACAGCGTGAAGAAAAACGGAAAGTACTTTTTTCCCTCGTCGCCGACATTCTCGCGCACCATGCCCGCGATGAATTCGTACATGAGCTCGCCCATCGACTGCAGTCGGCCCGGCACCATCCGCGCGCCGCTGGCCGAGGCCAGCAGGAACAAGGCCGCCGCACCGGCGGCGAGCGTCATCCACAACGCGGAGTTCGTGTAGGCCAGATTGAGGCCCGCCACTTCGAGCTGCACGAGCGGCTTGATCTGGAACTGGTCAAGGGGGCTGGACACGGCGTGCAAATCTCCGATGGCGTTGCAGCGAACTTCAGGCGAGCGGACCGGGCTTCGCGGCCCGGTCGTCCGCCACTTTTTTCTGGGCGGCGGTTGCCACCCGGACCACGTTGCGCATGCCGGCGGCGGCGCCCAGCATGAAAAACGCGAGCGTCAGCCAGGGGCTTGCCGAAAGCCACCGGTCGAGCACGTAGCCCATACCGGTGCCGACCGCCAAGGTCGCCAGCAATTCGACCGAAATGCGAAAGCCAAGACCCAACTGGCCGGTCTTGGCGCCCGCAGCGGCGGCCGAACGCGTTGCCGATTTCGTCCGGCGTTGCTGCACGGCCGCAACCTTGGCCGTGAAGGCCTCAAGCTCGCGGTTCCGGTCGTCGGAATCGGCCATGCTCGAAGCTCCGGTGAAAACGGCAGAAAAGAAGCGGAAATCCGCCTCTTTCCACCCGTCTAACGGCGCGGACAATAGGGACGGGGGGTGCGGCTGTCAAGCGCCTTTAGCGAACGCCAAGTGCTTGATCCGCCATTGGAAAAAAGGCTGCGTCAGGCGGTCGCCCGCAGCCTTTCCGCACTGCGAAGATCGACGGAGACGAGGGTCGAGATGCCGCGCTCGGCCATCGTCACGCCGAACAACCTGTCCATTTTCGACATGGTCAAGCGGTGATGGGTTACGACGATGAAGCGCACGCCGCTCGAGCGGCCGATTTCGTCGAGGAGCTTGCAGAACCGGTCCACGTTGGCGTCGTCGAGCGGGGCGTCGACTTCGTCCATCACGCAGATCGGCGCCGGGTTGGTGAGAAACACCGCAAACAGCAGCGCCAAGGCCGTCATCGCCTGTTCGCCGCCCGACAGCAAGGTCAGGGACTGTAGCTTTTTGCCCGGCGGCGACGCCATCACGTCGAGCCCGGCTTCGAGCGGATCGTCGTTGACCTGGCCGTCCGCGCCCATCACGGGGCTCAAAGTCAGATGCGCGCGGCCGCCGCCGAACAGGCGCTGGAACAGATCCTGGAAATGGCCGTCGACCTTGGTGAAGGCTTCGCGCAGACGTTCGCGCGCTTCTTTGTTGAGGCTGCCGATGCCCTGGCGCAGCTTGCCGATCGCCTGCACGAGATCGTCCTTTTCGTTGGACATGCCGGCGATCTGCGCTTCGACTTCTTCGGCTTCCTGCTCGGCGCGCAGATTGACGGGGCCCATATTCTCGCGCTCCTTGACGAGCCGCTCGAGACGCCGCTCGATGTCTGCGATCGCGGGCAGATCTTCGTCGGCTTCGACCATGCCGGCGGCGAGCGTCTCCTCGGGTGCGCAGTCGAGCCGCTCGCGGATCGTCGCGGCGAGCTGCTCTTGGGTTTGCGTCTGCTGTTCGCCGTGGGCTTGGGCGCGCACGCGGTCTTCGCGCGCTTCGACGAGTGCTGCTTCGACCGCTTTGAGGGCGCGCTCGGCATCGCGCACGGCCGTTTCGGCGGCGGCGAGCTGGTCGGCCGCATTGCGGCGCAGCTGGGCCATTTCCTGCGTCTTGTCGTAGAGGCTCGCGCGGTCGGCGGCGATTTTGGCGGGCCGCTCGGCCAAGTCGAGGCGCTCGCTTTCGGCAAGTTCGTGGCGCTCGACCAATGTCGCGATCTGGCGCTGGGCCGAGTCCGCGCGGCTGTCCCAGGCCTGCTGCTCGTTGCCGATGCTCAAGCGCCGCCGCGCGCGGTTTTCCCGCTCGCGCGCGAGGCGCATGGATGCGGCTTCGCGCTCGGCCAAAAGCTGGCGCGCCTGGCTCAAAGTCTGGCGGTCTTCGGCGAGCTGGGCGCGGGCTTGGGCGGGATCGGGGATCGCGTCGAAACGCTCTTGCGCACCGGTGCCGCGCGCGTCGAGTTCCTGGCGGTCGGCCGCGATGCGCGCGATTTCGGCGGCCAGCAGACCGAGCTTCGTCGACTCGGATTCGGTCTCGCGCGTCAAGCGCGCGATGTCGGCGCGCGCGGCTTCGATCGCGTTGCCCGCCGAACGCGTCTGCTGGCGCGCTTGCTGGTCGGCGGTTTCGGCCGTCTTTGCGGCCGCTTGGGCGGCTTCGTAGCGCGCGCGCGCGCCTGCGGCGATCTCGCGCGCGCGCGCGCATTCGTCTTCGAGGGCGGCGAGGCGATTGCGCATGGTCAGCAATTCGGCGGCCTGCGAGGGCGCACCCGCCGCCTGCACGAAACCGTCCCAGCGCCACAAGGCGCCCTCTTTGGTGACGAGGCGCTGGCCTTGCGCCAGCTGTGCCGCCAGGGCCGCACCCTCGGCTTCGCTTGCCACAACGCCGATCTGCGACAGGCGACGCGCCAAAGCGGCGGGTGCTTCGACATGGTTCGCAAGCGCGACAGCCCCGACGGGCAGTGGCGGCGGATTGCCCGCGATGTCGAGCACGCGCCATTGGCGCGGCGCGGCCGCGTCGAGCCCGGCCGACAGATCGTCGCCAAGGCCCGTGCCCAAAGCCGTTTCGAAACCGGGGGCGACTTCGAGCGCGTCCATTACCGGGGCAAACGGCCCGGCATTCTTCGTGATCGCGCCGACCGCACGCGCGATGCCTTGGCGTTCGCCGTCGAGCTTGGAGAAAGTCTGGTCGGCGTCGCGCAGCGCTTCGCGCGCGGCGAACTCTTCTTCTTGGGCCGCCCGGCGCGCGCCTTCGGCGTCTTCGGCGGCCGACATCGCGGCCGCCAACTGCGCTTCCGCCTCGGCCAAGCGCGCATCGAAGGCGCTGCGCTTTTCGTCCGATCCGGCAAGCTGCGCTTCGAGCTTGGCTTTGTCGGCCTCCTGGGCCGCCAGACGCTCGCCCAGGCGCGCCAGACGCGCGTTCGCGTCGCCGATTTCGCGCTGCAGGGCCGACCGCTCGCTTTCGGCCTTGGCCACGGCTTCGGTCGCGCGCGCAAGCGCCGCGTCGCGCGTTTCAACCGTGTCGCGTTGACCGGCGATTTCGTCGCCGAGGGCCGCGGCTTCGCCGTCGGCGCGGCTGTCGGCCTCGGCCAATTCGCCCAGTTCGGTCTCGAGGCGCGCGCGCGCGTTCTGCGTGTCGGCGAGGAGGTTCTCTTCGCGCTGCTTGTCGCGCGCGAGCTGTTCGAGCAGCACGTCGAGCTGGGCGATCTGCGCCAGCGTGCGGCGCTCCTCCTCGGCCAGCTGTTCGCCCGCCACTTCGAGGCGCGTGAGTGCGGCGGCGGCTTCCTGCTCGTGCTGGCGCAGTTCGGGCAACGTCGCCTGGGCTTCGGCGAGCACGGTCGATGCGGCCGCCGCGCGCGTCGTGATGTCGACCACCAGCGCTTCGGCTGCGGCGAGTTTTTCGGATGCCGCTTGCGTGTCGGCGATCTGCTGCTGCCAGCGCAGATGGAACAGGATGGCCTCCGCGCGGCGCACGAGATCGCTCATGTTGCGGTAGCGCGCGGCCTGGCGCGCCTGCTTCTTGAGGCCTTCGAGCTGCACGCCGAGCGTGGTCAGCACGTCGTCGAGGCGGGCCAGATTCTGCTCGGCGGCTTTGAGCTTCAATTCGGCCTCGTGGCGGCGCGAATGCAGGCCGGTGATGCCGGCCGCCTCTTCGAGGATCTGGCGGCGCTCGGTGGGCTTGGCCTGGATGATGGCGCCGATGCGCCCTTGGCTCACGAGCGAGGGCGAATGGGCGCCGGAGCCGACGTCCTGGAAGAAAAGCTGCACGTCGCGCGCGCGCACGTCGCGCCCGCCGATGCGGTAGGCCGACCCTTTTTCGCGTTCGATGCGGCGCACGACGTCGAAGTCGGCCATGTCGTTGTAGGCGGCCGGCGCTTTGCGGAGCGGGTTTTCGACCAGCAGCGACACCTCGGCCACGTTGCGCGCGGGCCGGCTCGACGTGCCCGCGAAGATCACGTCGTCCATTTCGCCGCCGCGCAGCGCCTTCACGCGGTTTTCGCCCATCACCCAGCGCAGCGCTTCGACGAGGTTCGACTTGCCGCAGCCATTGGGGCCGACGATGCCGGTCAAGCCCGGTTCGATCGCGAACTCGGTCGGTTCGACGAAAGACTTGAAGCCGGACAGGCGAAGCTTGACGAACTGCATCGACGATACTCCTTGGGGCGTAGGCTTACTTGACGAGCGGCGCCAGAAGCCGTTCGAGCTCTTCGAAGGTGGGCGCGCCGCGCTGCACCTGGCCGTTGACGACAAGCGTCGGCGTGGCCTGCACGCGGTGCTCGCGCTCGCCGGTCATGGCTTGGGTCAGCACCGCGTTTTGGACTTCGACATTGGCGAGGCACGCGTCCATGGCTTGCTCGCTCATTCCGCCTGTGCGCGCGAGGCGCCGCAACGCCGTCATGGCTTGCTCGGCCGAACCGCGCGTCCAGTTCGCCTGTTCGGCGAAGAACACGTCGAGATAGGTGAAATAACGCTCAGGTCCGCTGCAACGCGCCAGCATCGCCGCATTGAGGGCAAGCCGGTCGAGCGGGAAATCGCGGAAAATGAAGCGAACCTTGCCGGTCTCGACGTATTTTTCCTTGAGGCGCGGCAGCACTTCGGCATGGAAGCGCGCGCAATGCGGGCACGTGATCGACGCATATTCGATGATGGTGACCGGTGCGTTCGCGGCGCCCACCACAAAATCGAGCCCTTCGGCGCGCGGACCCTGCTGGGCCAGAGCGGGCGCCGAAACGAAGGCCGCGATAGCGGCGAAAAAGCCGAAAATTGTCGAGATATGCTGGTTCTTCACGGTTCCACCCACAAGATGTTGTGACACTAACGACTTGGCGTGCGACTCCTCAAGGCCTGAATCCCAATGGGGATAACTCGGCCTATATCACCGGGAAATCTGGGCTTTTCCGCGGCGTTTGCCGACAAGGCCTGCACCCAGCCGAGCAAGGGCTGCCTGCAGCTCAGGCTCGGCGACCGATTCGACGACCGCAGCAATGCTTGTTTTCTGGGCATCCGAAAGCGGCAAGGCCGTTTGGGTCGAACGGACCGATCGTTCGGGCAGCGGGCCTTGGACAAAACGCAGCCTTTCGACCGCTTTGAAGCCCGCAAAACGGTTGATGCGCTCGAGCAGCAGCGGGGCAAGATGCTGCAATTCCATGGCCGCCCCGCCCGAAACGCGAATGGTGAGCGTGCCGGCCGAAGGCGGTGCTGCGACCCCTTTGGGCGGGCGCGGCGGGATCGAAAGTCTTTCCGGCAGGCAGCATCCGGCGAGGGCAGTCCCCACGATCTCGCCCCATTCGGCGACGATCGTGGCAAAGGCGGGTCCGCGCCGCTTCAGCGCTTCTTTCGTGACTTTGGGAATCTGGGCGGCGATTGCCTTGAGTGCCATGGACCGCAGTCTAAACTGTGCCCGCCCCGACTCCAACGCCGGAAGACGCAGTTATAGATGAACGCGCTCGCCGCCGCCCTGCTGGCTTGGTACGACCGCCATCGGCGCGCGATGCCTTGGCGCGCTTTGCCGGGTGCGAAGCCCGATCCCTATCGCGTCTGGCTTGCCGAAATCATGCTGCAGCAGACGACGGTCGCGACGGTCGGGCCGTATTTCCGGAAATTCGCGAAAGTCTGGCCCGATGTCGGCGCTTTGGCGGCGGCCCCGCGCGAGGCCGTTCTCGAAGCCTGGGCGGGGCTTGGCTACTACGCGCGCGCGCGCAATCTGCATGCCTGCGCGCAGCATGTGGCGCACAATCTGGGCGGCATATTCCCCGACAGCGAAGAAGGGTTGCTCGAGCTGCCGGGGGTGGGGCCGTACACGGCGGCCGCCATCGCGGCGATCGCTTTCGACCGTCCGGCGGCCGTGCTCGACGGCAATGTCGAGCGCGTGTTCGCGCGCGTGTTTGCGGTGGCGACGCCGTTGCCCAAAGCGAAGACCGAATTGCGCGCGCATGTGGCCGATGCCGTGCCGCCCGAGCGGCCCGGCGATTTTGCCCAAGCCACGATGGATCTGGGGGCGACGATTTGCGCACCCCGCAAGCCAAGCTGCCTTTTGTGTCCGCTCAAACTTGCGTGCTTGGCGCATCGGGCCGGCGAGGCCGAGCGCTATCCGGTTAAAACGCCGAAGCCCAAACGGCCGACGCGGCGCACGATCGCGTTCGTTCTGACCGACCGAAGCGGGGCCGTGTGGCTGCGCCGCCGTCCGGACAGCGGGTTGCTCGGCGGCATGATGGAGGTGCCGTCGACCGAATGGCGGGTCGGCGCGCCCGGCGAGGCGGCAGCGCGCAAAGCAGCGCCGGCCTCGACGGCGTGGCATGCGGTGCCGGGCAAGGTGCGGCACGGCTTCACGCATTTCGAGCTCGAGGCCGTGGTGTGGCGCGCGCGCGTGCGGCGCAGCGACGTTGCGGGCGGGCAGTGGGTCGCGGCCGAAGCCCTGGCCGATCAAGCGCTGCCGACCGTGATGCGCAAACTCATCGCGCACGCCCTGCAGATCCGCAGCCTTTAGAGGCGCGCCGTCAAGAAGCCTTGAGGCACGCGGCCAAATCGTCGGCGAGTTTGGCGAGGATGGCGGCGTAAGCGCCTTGGCCGGGGGCGATTCCGACGCCGACATAGTCGATCGTCGCGACGCGCGCCGACGTTCCTTCGACGACCGTCGCAACCAGACTGGGCTCGAATTGCGGCTCGGCGAACACGCAGATCGCCTGCGACCGCCGCACGCGCTCGCGGATGCGCTGCAAGCGCTGCGCGCCCGGCCGCCGTTCGGGGCTGACGGTGATCGAGCCCGCGGGGGCAAGGCCGTAGCGCGTTTCGAAATACTGCAAAGCGTCGTGGAACACGATGAAGGGCTTGCCTGCGAGCGGGCGCAAGATCGCGTCGAGCCTCATGTCGAGCGCTTCGAGATCGCCCGTCACGCGCGCGGCATTGTCGCGATAGCGCTGCGCGTTGGCGGGATCGATCTCGGCCAAAGCGGCGGCGGCGGCACGGGCAAGGACGATCGCGTTGCGCGGATCGAGAAACAGATGTCCGTCGTTTCGCGTGTCGCCGTGCGCATGGCCGTGCGCGTGCGAATGGCCCTCCCACGGGCCGCCTTCGCGCGCCGCCAGCAGCACGGTTCCGGGCAGGTCGGCCCACAGGATCTGGCGCGTCTTGGGGCCGAGGGCGCGGATCGCGCGCGCCATCTGCCCTTCGAAGGCCGGGCCGACCCAAACCACCAGATCGGCCGCCTCGAGCAGGCGCGCATCGCCGGGCCGCAGCGCATAGACATGCGGCGATGCACCGCCTTTTACGATCGTTTCGGGCGTGCCGACGCCGTCCATCACGCCGGCCACGATCGACTGGATTGCCGGAAAACTCGACACCACGCGCGGCTGGGCGCCGAGCGGAGTTCCCGCAAGGCAGAGCGTTGCGGCCAAGATCGGAAGAAAGCGCATCGGACCTCTTTATTGAAATAGTATAACAGAGGCATTCGTTATAATGTAACAGCGCCATGAAACGCAACGCCCCTGCGCCCGATCCCCGCACGCCCGGTTCCCGCACGCAGGACCGCCGCAAGCACGACCATCGCAAATGCGTGCACACCGCCCTTTCGACGGCCGAGGCCGTGTGCAAAGCGCGCGGCGAAAAGCTGACGCCCGTGCGCAAGCGCGTGCTCGAACTCGTGTGGGCAAGCCACCGGCCGGTCGGCGCCTACGCGCTGCTCGACAGCCTGCGCGCCGACGGGCGCTCGGCGGCGCCGCCCACGGTCTATCGCGCCCTCGAGTTCCTGCTGGCCCAAGGCCTCGTGCACCGCGTGGAATCGCTGAACGCGTATCTCGGCTGCGCGCATCCGGCGGCCGACCATGCGGCGCAGTTCCTGATTTGCCGCTTGTGCGGGACTGCGGCCGAGCTCGAAGAGGCCGACATCGCGACCGCGATCGACCGGCATGCCAAGCGGGCGGGTTTCGCCGTCGAGCGGCGCACGGTCGAAGCCTTGGGCCTGTGCGCTTCGTGCCAAACCGCGTGACGACGCTCATCGATGCGCGCGGGCTCGCCAAAGCGTTCGATGCGAGGGCCGTGCTGTCGGACGTCGACATTGCCGTCGCGCAAGGCGAGATCGTCACGCTGATCGGCCCCAACGGTGCCGGCAAAACCGTCCTCCTTCGCATCCTGCTCGGGCTCGAGGCCGCGGATGCCGGGACCGTGGACCGCAAGCCGGATCTGACGGTCGGCTATATGCCGCAGAAGATCGAGATCGACGCCAACCTGCCGCTCAGCGTGGGGCGTTTCGTGGGTTTGGCCGGGCGCTACACGAAACGCCAGATTGCCGACGCCCTCGCAGAAACGGGCGTTGCCGCACGTCTCGAGGCGCCGATCCAAGCCTTGTCGGGCGGCGAATTCCAGCGTGCGTTGCTGGCGCGGGCGCTCGTGCGCAAGCCGCAGCTTTTGGTGCTCGACGAACCGGCCCAAGGCGTCGACGCGACGGGCCAAGACGCGCTCTACGATCTGCTGGCGCACGTGGTGGCGCGGCACGGCTGCGGCGTGCTGCTGGTGAGCCACGATCTGCATCTCGTGATGGCGCGCGCCGACCGCGTGGTGTGCCTGAACGGCCATGTTTGCTGCACCGGCAAGCCCGCCGCACTCGGCGACGACCCGGCGTTTGCGGCGCTGTTCGGCGCGCGCGGGGCGGCAAGCGTCGCGGTCTATCGCCACAGCCACGACCACGAGCACGCGGTTTGCGCCGATCCCGCGCACGATCACAGCCCGCATGGGCATCGCCATGGATGATTTCGTCTGGCGCGCATTGGCGGCGGGGCTGGGGCTGGCCGCGATCGCGGGCCCGCTCGGCAGCTTCGTGCTGTGGCGGCGCATGGCGTTTTTCGGCGACGCCCTTGCGCACTCGGCCTTGCTTGGCGTGGCGCTCGGCTTTCTGCTGCATGTCGACGTCAATCTCGGCATGGTCGCGATGTGCGTCGCGTTCGCGCTGGCGCTGACGGGCCTGCTCGCGCGTTCGCGGCTCGCACCCGACACGCTTCTGTCGATTTCCGCCTTCACGGCGCTGTCGGCAGGATTGGTGGCGCTGTCGTTTCTGGACACGGTTCGCGTCGATCTGATCGGCTATCTGTTCGGCGACCTGCTGGCCGTGGCGACAAGCGATCTCTACTGGATCTGGGGCGGCGCGTTGCTGGCGCTTTGCGGGCTTGCGGCACTCTGGCGCCCGCTTTTGGCGACGACGGTGCATGCCGATCTTGCGGCCGTCGAAGGCACCCGCATCGGCCGGGTGCGTGTTTGCTTCGTGCTGCTGCTCGCCCTCGTCGTGGCGGTTGCCGCCAAGATCGTCGGCGCGCTTCTCGTGACGGCGTTGCTGATCGTTCCGGCCGCCGCCGCGCGGCGTTTTGCGCGCAGCCCCGAGCAGATGGCATTCGGGGCGGCCGCCGTCGGCGCACTTGCCGTTGCGGGCGGCCTCGGCGCGTCGATGCTGCTGGACACGCCGTCCGGCCCGTCGGTCGTGCTGGCGGCGAGCCTACTCTTTGCGCTGAGCTTGCTTTAGGCCTGCCGCATGCACGGCCGCAACGACGGCCGTGAGCAGCACGACAGAGCCCGCTTGATGGGCTGCGGCCAGCGGGATTGGCACCCAGAGCAGCAGCGTCGCGATGCCGAGCGCGACCTGGACCGCCCCCGCAAGCGCCATCGCCGCTGCCGCGCGCGGCGCCGCAGCGAAAAGCCGCCACGCGAGCAGGCTCACCGCCAACAGGCTTGCGATGCCGAGCCAGCGATGGTTGAACTGCACGGCTGCATGGTTCTCGAACAGGTTTCTCCAGAAGGGTGCGATGTCGCCGTAGCCGGTCGGCACGAGAGCGCCGTCCATCAGCGGGAACGTGTCGAAGGCGAGGCCCGCATCGAGGCCTGCCACGAACGCGCCGGCCATCGCGGTCGCGAAGACGAGGGCCAGCACCGCAAAGCCGGCAGGGGTGCCGCGGCTTGGGCCAAAGCGCAGCCCCAACGCCGTCCACAGCAAACCCAGATAAAGCGCCAGGGCCAGACTCAAATGCGTCGCCAGACGGTACTGGCTGACGGCCAGCATGTCGGGTTTGAGGCCGCTCGCGACCATCCACCAGCCGATGAAGCCTTGCAGGCCGCCGAGGCAGAACAGCGCGAACAGCTTGGCTGCACGCCGCCCGCGCAATTGGCCGCGCAGCACGAACCATAAAAACGGCACGGCAAAGACGAGGCCGATCAGACGGCCCCAAAAACGATGGAACCATTCCCAGAAATAGATCGTCTTGAACGCCTCGAGGCTCATGCCTGCATTCATCAGCCGGTACTGGTCGATCTGCCGGTATTTGTCGAACTCGGCCTGCCATGCCGCGTCGCCGAGCGGCGGCAAGATTCCCGAAACCGGCCGCCACTCGACGATCGACAGGCCCGATTCGGTCAAGCGCGTGATGCCGCCGATCACGACCATCGCGAAAACCATGGCGCAGCAGGCAAACAGCCATGTCGCGATCGCGCGGTCGGCGGATTGCGAGGGCGTGCGCGGCAGCGCAGCAGGAGCGGCGGCGATATCGACCATGGCAGGGACATAGACCCAAATCCCTGTCGCCGCCAGTGCCTACGGGCTTGACTTTTGCTGTCCCGTCGCGGGAAACGTACGCGTACAAACAAAGCTTCGAGGCTCATGAAATCGGCCGCGCGACGTCTTCCAACAAATGCCAGACCGCCCGCACCGCCTGCCGCTATTGCCGGTGCGCCGCTGCGGTTGGAGTCGGACTACGTGCTCGAGCGGCATATCGGGCATTTGCTCCGCCGGTCCCACCAGCGCCATGTGGCGAATTTCGAAAAGGGTCTGGGCGGGCTCGATCTCACGCCGACCCAGTTTGCGGCCCTCGCCAAAATCGGCGAACGCGGCGAAGTGTCGCAGAATCTTCTCGGACGCCAGACGGCGATGGACCCGGCGACGATTCAGGGCGTCATCCAGCGCCTGATGGCGCGCAATTTGATCGAGCGGCGCGCCGATCCGTCCGACCGGCGCGCCACGCTGCTGCGCTTGACGCCTATGGGCCTCGTGCTCGCCGAGAACGCGATCGCGAAGGTCGAAGAGGTCTCGCAAACGACGCTCGCACCGCTCGAGGCGCACGAACGTGCCGCGCTTGCGCTGCTGCTGCAGAAGCTCTCCGGTCTCGCCTGACCGGTCTTGTCCGACACGACGGATTTCCAGGGACGCGAAAGAACGATGAGCGCTTTTTTTGATGCCGAAGTCCTGAGCGTCCACCATTGGACCGAGCGGCTCTTCTCCTTCACAACCCGTCGGGAGCCGACTTTCCGTTTTCTCAACGGGCAGTTCGTGATGATCGGCTTGCCGGTCGGCGGCAAGCCTTTGATGCGCGCCTATTCGCTCGTCAGCGCCAACTACGAGGAACATCTCGAGTTCCTGAGCATCAAAGTGCCCGACGGTCCGCTCACCCAGCATCTGTGCAAGATCGTGCCCGGCGACAAGATTCTGGTCGGCCGCAAATGCACGGGCACCCTCGTGATCGACAATCTGGTGGCCGGCCGCAATCTCTATCTCGTGGGCACGGGCACCGGATTGGCGCCGTTCATGAGCATCGTCCGCGATCCAGCCACGTACGAAAAATTCGAGCGCGTGGTGCTGCTGCATGGCTGCCGCGAAGTGGCCGAGCTTGCCTATGCCGACCTGATCGAAAAGGAACTGCCGCGGCACGAACTGATCGGCGAGCTTGTGTCGCGGCAGCTGCTCTACTATCCGACCGTCACGCGCGAAGGTTTCCGCAACCAGGGCCGCGTGACCGATCTGATCGATGCGGGAAAAATCGAGCGCGATTTGGGCCTGCCCGCTCTCGATTCCGCCCGCGACCGCGCGATGATTTGCGGCAGCCCGTCGCTGCTGGCCGATTTCGTGGCGATCCTCCAGGCGCGCGGTTTCGTCGAGGGCAACTCGGCCAATGCGGCAACCTATGTGGTCGAGCGCGCCTTCGTCGAAAAATGACGCGCGGTCAGTGCAGCGTGGCGAGATGCGCGTTGAGCCGGAACTCGGCCGGACGGATCAGCGTGCTGTGCGCGATGCGGACCTTGAACAGGCGCCCGTCGAGGTTTTTCTCCCAGAACTCGAGAAATTTCTTGAGGATCGGGAATTTCGGCGCCAGGTCCAGATCCTGCCAAATATAGGTCTGCAGCACCGACGGATGGTCCGGCATGCGATAGAGAATCTCCGCTGTGGTAAGCCGGTAGTCTTCGAGTTGACGCGCGAAATCCGACATGATCTGACGCCTCCTGTTCGATGGCCCAAGAACGCTGTGAGCCATGCAACAAGTGTGCGACTGTCATAATCTATTTTCAATATATAAATCAATGTATTAGCAGCATGTCAACGCGAGTGCTGCCAACCCCTTGACGGCGCTGTTTGCTTTCCCTATTTGCTCTGGCACTCGCACCGAGCGAGTGCCAATTCAGGGAGAACGAACCGATGAAATTCAAACCCCTTCATGATCGCGTCGTCGTGCGCCGCGTCGAGGAAGAAGCGAAAACCGCCGGCGGCATTATCATTCCCGATACGGCCAAGGAAAAGCCGATGCAGGGCGAAGTCCTGGCCGTGGGCCCGGGTGCCCGCAACGACAAGGGCGATTTGGTCGCCATGTCGGTCAAGGCGGGCGACCGCATCCTCTTCGGCAAGTGGTCGGGCACGGAGGTGAAGATCGACGGGCAGGACCTGCTCATCATGAAAGAAAGCGACATCCTGGGCACCCTCGAAGGTGCCGCCGCCCCGGCCAAGAAGGCCGCCTGATCCAATCTCGCAAAGAGGACGACGAACATGGCTGCTAAAGACGTAAAATTCGCAGGCGATGCGCGCGCGCGCATGCTGCGCGGCGTGGACATTCTCGCCGACGCCGTCAAGGTGACGCTGGGGCCCAAGGGCCGCAACGTCGTGATCGAGAAGTCGTTCGGCGCCCCGCGCATCACCAAGGACGGCGTCACGGTCGCCAAGGAAATCGAACTTGCCGACAAGTTCGAAAACATGGGCGCCCAGATGGTGCGCGAAGTCGCGTCCAAGACCAACGACGCGGCCGGCGACGGCACGACGACGGCAACGGTTCTGGCCCAGGCGATCGTGCGCGAGGGCGCCAAGTCGGTTGCCGCCGGCATGAACCCGATGGATCTGAAGCGCGGCATCGACCTTGCGGTCGAGAAGATCGTCGACGATCTCAAGAAGCGCTCGAAGAAGATCACGACCGACGGCGAAGTTGCGCAAGTCGGCACGATCTCGGCCAACGGCGAGCGCGAAATCGGCGAAATGATCGCCAAGGCGATGCAGAAGGTCGGCAAGGAAGGCGTGATCACGGTCGAGGAAGCCAAGAGCCTCGAAACCGAACTCGACGTCGTGGAAGGGATGCAGTTCGACCGCGGCTATCTGTCGCCGTATTTCGTGACGAACGCCGACAAGATGACGGCCGAACTCGACGATCCGTACATCCTGATTCACGAGAAGAAGCTCGCGAGCCTGCAGCCGCTGCTGCCCGTGCTCGAAGCCGTGGTGCAGACGGGCAAGCCCCTGCTCATCATCGCCGAAGAAGTCGAAGGCGAAGCCCTGGCCACGCTCGTGGTCAACAAGCTGCGCGGCGGTCTCAAGATCGCCGCCGTCAAGGCGCCGGGCTTCGGCGACCGCCGCAAGGCCATGCTCGAGGACATCGCGATCCTCACGGCGGGCCAGGTGATCTCCGAAGATCTCGGCATCAAGCTCGAGAACGTCACGCTTGACATGCTGGGCCGCGCCAAGCGCGTGCGCATCGACAAGGACAACACCACGATCGTCGACGGCACGGGCAAGAAGAAGGACATCGAAGCCCGCATCGCGCAGATCAAGGCGCAGATCGAGGAAACCACCTCGGACTACGACCGCGAGAAGCTGCAGGAGCGCCTCGCCAAGCTCGCGGGCGGCGTTGCCGTAATCCGCGTGGGCGGTGCCACGGAAGTGGAAGTGAAGGAGCGCAAGGACCGCGTCGACGACGCCATGAACGCCACCAAGGCGGCCGTGGAAGAGGGCATTCTGCCCGGCGGCGGCACGGCGCTGCTCTACGCCACGCGCGTGCTGGAAGGCATCAAGACCGCCAACCACGACCAGCAGGTCGGCATCGAAATCGTGCGCAAGGCGCTGCAGGCTCCGGCCCGTCAGATCGCCGAAAACGCCGGTGCGGACGGCTCGCTGATCGTCGGCAAGCTGCTCGAAGGCAAGTCGACGACCCAGGGTTTCAACGCCCAGTCCGGCGAATATGTCGACATGATCAAGGACGGCATCATCGACCCGACCAAGGTCGTGCGCCTCGCGCTCCAGGACGCGGCTTCGGTCGCGGGCCTGCTGATCACGACGGAAGCCATGGTCGCCGAAGCGCCGAAGCCCGAAAAGGCTCCTGCGATGCCGGCCGGCGGCGGCATGGGCGACTACTGAGCCCAGCCAGCCTTCGAGGCTGAACACGGAGAGGGCCGCAGTCGCGAACTGCGGCCCTTTTTCGTTTGCGCGCACCGAACAATCGTCGCTTTGACCGTGCTGCCGGGTGACTGTGATCTCGGTTTCGGTCCTGCGACGCGTTGGCTAAGCTGAAGCCATGCCGGATTTCGAAATTCGCCCGCTCGCCCCTGATCCCACCACGCATTCCATGCTGTGCGAGATGCTGGTCGAAACCGTCGCACATGGCGGCTCGGTCGGTTTCATGCATCCGTTGGCGCCAGGGGACGCGGCGGCATTTTGGGAGGGCGCACTCTCGGCTGCCGCGCGCGGCGCGCGCATCGTGCTGGGCGCTTGGGCAGAAGAGCGCATCGTCGGCACGGTCTCGCTGATCCTCGATTTGCCCCCGAACCAGCCGCACCGTGCGGAAGTCGCGAAGATGATGACGCGCGTCGCTTGGCGCGGGCGCGGCGTCGCGCGTGCATTGCTGGAAACGGCGGAAAAGCTTGCGATCGCGCGCGGGCGCACGCTTTTGGTGCTCGACACGGCAAGCGAAGAGGGTGCGTCGGGCCTTTACGAGAGATGCGGCTACAGCTTGGCGGGCGAGATACCCGATTTCGCGCTGAAGCCGCTGGGCGGGCTTACCGGCACCAAGCTCTACTGGAAGCGGATCGGTTCGGCCGCACGGTAGCGCGCTTGCGTGGCGCGCTCGAGGCACGCGGCCTCGAGCCGGCCCAGGCCGAGGGCGCTGCGCATCTGGCTCAACACGCGCGTTTCCTGCCAATTCGCGTCGCCGTCGATCGCGGCCATTTCGCAGGCGAGGAGGTAGGCGGTCTCGCCCGTCGCCCCGCGCAGGCTCTGGCCGATGCGCGCGAGCGCTTTTTCCATGCCGTTTTCGACCTGCAGCATCACGGCGCACTCGCGCGCGACGTCCGGCAGCTTGTCGATGTCGAAGCCGCGGAAGATCGGCCACGTGCGGCAGACATTGCCCATGTGCTTGAGTTCGGCGTCCGGCATGTCGCCGTCGGCGGCGGCGACGATCACCATCGTGTGGATCAAGGCGGTTTGCAGTGCGAGCATCCGAGCGTGTTCCTTTTCTGGCTGCCGATCAAATGGGGCTGGGCGGACGGGTTTGCAAGCCGTGCACGACAAGTGTGGACGCACGCCGGGCCAAGGGGTTAGCGTCGCTTCCGATCATGCGCGCCATTCTCGACGTCATCCTGCCGGTATTTGCGATCATTCTGACTGGGTATCTTGCCGGGCGCATCAAGCTTCTCGGCCCCGACAGTTCGGAAGCGCTCAACAAATTCTGCTACTGGTTCGCATTGCCGCCGGTGCTGTTTTTGGGTCCGGCGCGCGTTCCGCTCGACCAGGTCTTCAATCTGCCGTTCATCGCCACGTTCATGGGCGGCGTCGGCATCACCTGGGCGATCGCCCTTGTCGTCGGCATTGTCGCGTTTCGCGACCGTCCGGCTGTGACCGCTCTTGCCTTGCTGAGCGGGACTTTCTCGAATGCGGGCTATATGGGCATTCCGCTGTTCCTGGCGGCGTTCGGGCCGCAGGGCGTGCTGCCGGCCGTGATCGCGACCGTGAGCTACACGGTGCTGCTGGTGGGTGCGACGGTCGTGATCGTCGAGGCGGATCTATCGGGCCGCGGCAATGTCGCGACGGCGGCGGCTAATGTGCTCAAAGGTCTGGCCAAGAGTCCGCTTGTCGTGGCCCCGCTGCTGGGGCTCGCGTGGAATCTTGGCGGCGTGCCCTTGCCCAAGCCTGTCACGAATTTCGGCGAGTTGCTGGGGGCGGCTGCCGGTCCTGCGGCGCTTTTCGCGATCGGCCTCTTCCTGTCGACGCGGTCGCTCGGCACGCTGGTCGGCGGCAAGAAACTCGCCGAAGTGGGCTGGCTCGTCTATGTGAAACTCGTCGTCCAGCCGCTGGCCACTTGGTGGCTTGCGGGCGTCTTCGGGCTCGACGCCTATTGGCGCGGGGCCGCCGTTATTCTGGCGGCGTTGCCGACAGCCGCTTTGTGCTTCGTTCTGGCGCAGCAATACAAGCAATTCGTCGAGCGAGCGTCGGCGACGATTCTGATTTCGACCGTGCTGTCGCCGATCGTGCTGTCGATCCTGATGATCCTGTTCGAAGGGATCAGGCCGGCGGCAATTCCGGGCTGAGGAACGCGGCCGTCTTGGCGATGGCCTCGGCCAGGCCCACGCGCTCGATCGCGACGCCTTCTGGGAACGCTTTGGCGAGGCGCGAGGGAAAGCGCGAATCGAGCAGCACGAACACGCCCGTGTCGTCGGCGCGCCGCACCAGGCGTCCGAACGCCTGTTTGAGGCGCAGGCGCACGAGCCGGTCGTCGTAGGCCGCTTTGCCGAAATGCGCGCGGCGCGCCTTGTGCAGAATGTCGGGCCGCGGCCACGGCACGCGGTCGAACACGATCAAGCGCAAAGAGCGGCCCGGCACGTCCACGCCGTCGCGCACGGCGTCGGTGCCCAAGAGGCACGAATCTTCCTCGGCGCGGAAAATGTCGATCAGCGTCGAGACGTCGAGCCGATCGACGTGCTGCGCATAGAGCGGAACGCCCGCCCGTTCGAGCGACGCGCCGATGCGCGCATGCACGGCGCGCAAGCGCCCGATCGCCGTGAAAAGCCCGAGCCCGCCGCCCTTTGCGGCGAGGAAAAACGCGCGATAGGCGGCCGCAATGCGGTCGGGCGAGTCGCGGTCGATGTCGGTGACGACGAAGACGCGCGTCTGTCTGGGATAGTCGAAAGGCGAGGCGACCTGGGCGCGCGTCCAGTCGGGCATGTGGGCCGCCCCCGTGCGCGCGGCGGCTGCCAGCCAGTCGGTTTCGACGTCGCCGGTCGAATCCGTGAGCGTGGCCGACGTCACGAGGGCGCCATGCGCCGGACGCAGAACGGCGGCGGCAAACGGCACGGTCGGATCGATCCAGCGCCGATGCAAGCCCACATCGGCCTCGCGCCCGTCGCCGCGTTCGAGGGCGAGCCAATCGACGAATTCCGGCGGGCGTTCGGCGGCAAGCGCCTTGAGCATCGCGCGCCAGCCCGCAAGTTCGTTGGTGGCACGTCTGGCAATGCCGCGCGCCACAGCCTCGATGCGCGCGCGTGTGGCGGTGTCGAGTTCTTCGGCTTCGTCGTCGAGCCGGGCGACGAGCCGCTTGGCAAGCTCGAGCATCGGCTCGGCAATGCGCGCAAGCGCCGCTTCGAGCCGGTCGGCGGTTTCGATCACGTCGTCGAGGGCCGGTTGAATGTCGGCTTCGATCGAATAGCCGTCGGGCTGGTCGGCCGCCCGCGCCAGCACCTGGCGGCGCACGGCGGCCAGAAAAGCTTCGCTGGGGCCTTGGGTCTGGCCCGAAGCGATGCGCTGCAGCCAGCCTTCGCCGGGCAACGCGCGGGCGGCCGCCGTCGCGCGGTCGAGCAGGGCTTCGCCGCCGTCGATGTCGGCGACGAGTTCGCCCGCCCGCGCTTTGAGGCCGCGCGAGCGGCTGCGCCCGCCCTCGGCCCCGACGATCCAGCGCCGCAGCTCGGCCGTCTCCTGGCCGGTGAGAGCACCGCCGAAAGCCGAATCGGCCGCGTCGAACACATGATGGCCTTCGTCGAAAACGTAGCGCGTGGGCACGTTCGACTGCGCGGATCCGGCCGCAAGATCGACGGTCGCAGCACCCAGCGCCGCCTGCATCATCACAAGCGCGTGGTTGGCGATCACGATCTGCGCGCGGCGCGCGCGGCGTACCGATTTTTCGATGGGGCAACGCATGTAGTGCGGGCAGGCGGCATAGATGCACTCGCCGCGCCGGTCGGCGAGGCCGCGCGTGCGCGCTTTGCCCACGAGATCGGGCAGCCAGCCCGGAAAATCGCCGCCGACCATGTCGCCGTCGCGGCTCGCGGCGGCCCAGCGCGCCATGAGGCCGAGCGCGACCGCATCCTGCGGGCGCGCGGCCACGGCGCGCACCGCCTCTTCGAGATTGAGCAGGCACAGATAGTTTTCGCGGCCTTTGCGGATCACGACTTTGCGCGCTTTTTCGATCGGCTCGTCGTGCAGCCTGTCGAGCTCGCGGTCGATCTGGTGCTGCAGATTCTTCGTGTAGGTCGAAATCCAGACCGCGCCCCCGTTCTTCTCGGCCCACAAGGTGGCGGGGGCGAGATAGCCGAGCGTTTTGCCGACGCCGGTCCCGGCCTCCGCCACCACAAGGCGCGGATTGTCGGGCGCGTCGCGCGGCGCGAAGGCGGCGGCCGCCGCCGAAGCGTAGTCGGCCTGTTCGGGCCGCGCTTCGCTGTCGGCGCCGAGCATTTCGGCGAGGCGCCGACGCGCCGCGTTGGGCTCGACGGGCAGCGATCCCGGCGGCGGCTCGGGCGCTTGTTCGCTCCATTCCTCGATGCGCCGCCACGCTTCGAGCCCCTGCACCGAACGGTCGGACTCGAAAGCGCCGGGACTGTCGCCGAGGGCTGCGAGCACCGCACTGCCCCAGCGCCAGCCGCCGCGCGCCATCGCGCGCGCGGCGTTGACAGTGTCGGCATTGCGCGCGACCAGCGGTTCGGCAAGTTCGCCGAGCAGGCGGGAAACGATCCGGTGCAGGCTCGCAGCTTCGGCCGCCAGCCCGTGCGGGACGGCAAGTCCCAGAGCATGGGCAAGCCCGCGGATCGTCGGCAGGCAGAATGTGGCCGGGCGCACGAAGGCGAAAAGCTCGAGCGCGTCGTAGCAGGCGAGCCGGTCGAGACCGAGCCTGCGCGCCGTCGCCGGCCCGTGCACGACGATCGGCGCTTCGGCAAGAGCGCGGCTTGCCGCATCGGACAGCCGCAGTTCGACGATCTCGCCCTCGGGCGACAGCAACGCGGCGTTTGCGACGCCCGCAGCAAGCGCGCTTGCCGCAGGGACGGCGACGATGCTGCTGCGCGGATTGCCGCTGCGGAACGGGACAACGCTCGGGCTGGCGGCGGGATGGAGAGGGGGCGAATCGCGCATCGACCCAATATAGGCGGTAGGGGACGTTGACGCGACCGGCCCCGGCACCTTAGTTTCCCTCTCCGTTTTTGCGCATTTCCGACAGGCTCGCGTTTCGCCATGACCGACGTTTTTGTCCGCCCCTCCCGCGACGACGCCTTCAAGGGCCGCGCCTGGCCGTTCGAAGAGGCCAAGAAGATTCTCGCGCGCCTGGGCGGCAAGCCTGCCCCCAAGGGCTACGTGCTGTTCGAGACCGGCTACGGCCCTTCGGGCCTGCCCCATATCGGCACGTTCGGCGAGGTCGCGCGCACGACGATGGTGCGCCGCGCGTTCGAAATGCTGTCGGATGTGCCGACCAAGCTGTTCGCATTCAGCGACGACATGGACGGCCTGCGCAAAGTGCCCGACAACGTGCCGAACGCGGCGATGCTTGCCGAGCATATCGGCAAGCCCTTGACGGCGGTGCCGGATCCCTTCGGCAAATTCGACAGTTTCGGCGCCCACAACAACGCGATGCTGCGTTCGTTCCTCGACCGCTTCGGCTTCGCGTACGAATTCAAGTCGTCGACCGAAATGTACCGGGCGGGCGCGTTCGACGACACGCTGCGCGCGGTCTTGCGCAACTACGCCGCCATCATGGCGACCATGCTGCCGAGCCTGCGCGAGGAGCGCCGCCAGACCTATTCGCCCTTCATGCCTGTCTGCAAGCGCACGGGCCGCGTGCTGCAGGTTCCCACGATCGAGACGGACGCGGCGGCCGGCACCATCGTCTATCGCGACGACGACGGCAGCTTGGTCGAAACGCCGGTTACGGGCGGATCGTGCAAGCTGCAATGGAAGATCGACTGGGCCATGCGCTGGACCGCACTCGGCGTCGACTACGAAATGTCGGGCAAGGATCTGATCGATTCGGTCAAGCTCTCCTCGAAGGTCGCGCGCGCGATCGGCGGCAAGCCGCCCGAAGGCTTCACCTACGAGCTGTTCCTCGACGAGAACGGCGAGAAGATCTCGAAGTCGCGCGGCAACGGACTCACGATCGAGGAATGGCTGACCTACGGGCCGCCCGAAAGCCTGTCGCTTTTCATGTACCAGCAGCCCAAGGCCGCCAAGCGACTGCATTTCGACGTGATCCCGCGCCATGTCGACGACTATCTGACCTTCGTCGAACGCCTGCCGACGCAGACGACGCAGCAAGCGCTCGACAATCCGGCGTTCCACATCCACGGCGGCAAGCCCCCCGCCGCAGAGCCCAACGGCCTTGCGTTCAACATTCTGCTCAATCTCGCCGGCGTGGCGAACTCGCAGGACAAAGAGGTGCTGTGGGGCTTCATCTCGCGCTACGCGCCCAAGGCCAACCCGCAGGCCAATCCGATGCTGGACCGGCTGGTCGGCCACGCGATCGCGTATTTCCGCGACTACGTGCTGCCGACGCGCAGATACAGGCTCGCGTCGGACATGGAGCGTGCGGCCTTGCAGGATCTTTGCGAGACGATCGACGGACTGCCGCGCGATTCGAGCGCGTCGGCGATCCAGGACGAAGTCTTCGCCGTCGGCAAGCGCCATGCGTTTGCCGATCTCAAAGCCTGGTTCCAGGCCTGCTACGAGATCCTGTTCGGCGCCGCACAGGGGCCGCGCCTGGGTTCGTTCATCGCGCTTTACGGCATCGACGAAACGATCGTCCTCATCAAGCGCGCGATCGCGGGCGAACTCGCCAAGGGCTGAACCCGCAAACGCGTTACTGGCTCACCCACAGAATGCGGTGGCAGAACACGACTTCGGTCACGTCGAGCACGCGTTCGCCGTGCGCCGAATTGAGCGAGGTGAGTTCGAGCTTGCGCTGGCCTTTGCGGATCAGCTGCTTGGCCATCACTTCGCCCGCCGTGGTCTTGACCACCACGCGGTCGCCGCGGCGCAGCGAGGCTTGCGGCGAAATCACGATCGTGTCGCCGTCGCGATAGACGGGCTCCATGCTGTCGCCCGCGACCATCAACGCATAGGCGTGCGTGTCGGCAAGTTCGGGGAACAGCAATTCGTCCCAACCCGAACCTGTCGGGAATCCCGCGTCGTCGAAAAACCCTTTTTCGCCGGCCTGCGCATAGCCGATCACCGGCACGCGGCGCATCGCACCGGCGACGCTCGGCACTGTGCCGATATAGGCGACGAATTCCGACATCGTCGCGCCGGTCGCCTCGAGAATCTTCGCGATGCTCTCGGTCGAAGGCCAGCGCGGACGGCCGTCGCGCGAAATGCGCTTCGATTTGTTGAAAGTTGTGGGATCGAGACCGGCGCGGCGCGCGAGACCCGAGGGGGAGAAGCCGTGATCGCTCGCAAGCTGATCGATGGCCTGCCAAACATCTGCATGACGCAAAATCATGTGAGAATTTTTGCTCAAAACGAGGCGATTTGCATTAGGTACCTTTTCAAAAGTTTTTCCGATGAGGTAAAAAAGCTGAGTATTTGCATCTTGAAATCGCACGAAAATTAGTTTATTGTTTGTTCTATCGTTTGGATTGTTCGAAAAAAATGTGCATAAATCACACGGGTTTGAACGGTTTCGACGCTAATCGCCGACCGGAGTCCGGCGGCGAGCGCGCGATCGTGGTCTTTCGGGATGCGACCGAAATTCGATAGCTGCGATTCTTGAGGCGCGGATTTCGCCATTGCGCGGTGCTCGTCGAAGTCGAGTGCGGGTGGGTTCTTTGCGATGCTTTGTCGCATAGAACTCTTGTAAAACAAGTATTCCATCAATGCTCGCAATGCCTCGTGGAGCGCCTTGGGGCTGCGGGGCTGCATGCGATCGAGGTTCGTGTGCAAACGCCGCAAGCGCGTATGGCGCCGGTTCTGCCCTTTACATGCGTCGAGGCGGTCAAACGGATTTTGGGGATCCACGCCTGGGCGGTCGTTACGCCATGGCAGCTTTATCGCCATTTGATTCGAGATCAAAGATTTATAATTGACAATTAACCTAATAAAGAATATTAACTCTAAATCGCTTGTTTAAGCGATCTCTTCGGAGCCAAAACTTGTCGAAACGGCGAGTTTTCGCTCTGCAGAGACTGAATTCTGAGGTCCTGAAAGGAGGACGTTCGATGGGTGGTTTTTTCTCGGCGCCGTCGCCGCCGCCGCTGCCGCCGCAACCGCCGTTGCCCGAGCCGGTCGATGCCGAAAAGGAAGCGCGTGAGGCGCGCATCAAGGCGTTGATCCGCCGCCGTCGCGGCCGCGCCGGGCTGGCGGTTGCCGGAGTACCAGGCGTTCTGACGGCATCGGCCGATGCCGCCACTCTCGGCACCAAGCTGGGAGATTGAGCCATGGCCCTCGAAGTCCCGACTGCAACCGCCGTCTTGCTCCCGACATCGCCCCCGACCCCGGCCGCAACGCTGGATGCGAGCGATTTGATCGCGCGCTATCGGCGGGCCAAGCAGCAGCGCGGCACGTGGGATGCGACGTGGCAGGATTGCTACGATTTCGCGCTGCCGCAGCGGACGCCGTTCGCCGCCGGCGACCGGCGCGGCGACCGGCTGTTCGACGGTACGGCCGTCGATGCCGCCGAGCAGCTGGCCGCGTCGCTGATGTCGCAGCTGGTGCCGCCCTGGTCGCGGTGGTTCGGTCTGCAGCCGGGCACGCAAGTGCCGGAATTGCAGCGCGCCGACGTGGGCGAAGTGCTCGAGACGGCGGCGGCCGTGCTGCAAGGCCATTTCGACCGCTCGAACTTCGCCATGGAAATACACCAGTGCTTCCTCGATCTCGTCGTCGCGGGCACGGCCCTGCTGCAGTTCGAGGAGGCGCCGGTCGGATCGGACTCGGCTTTCCGCTTCGCGGCCGTGCCGATCGCCCAAATCGCTCTCGACGAAACCGCCGACGGCGCTTTCGACGTCGTGTTCCGCGCCAGCGAAATGCGCTTCGACCGTTTGCGCGCGCGCTATCCCGACGCCCAGTTGCCCGACAGCCTGGCTGCGGGCGGCAAGGAAGCGGCCGGGCGACGCCACAGCGTGGTCGAAGCGACGATCCAGGAAGGCGCGGGCTTTCGCTACATGGCGATGCTCGAAGCGTCGCCCGACGCCGACGCACCCGTCGTGCTGGCCGAGGGCCGTTTTGCGCAGTCGCCGTATCTTTGTTTCCGATGGCTCAAGGCGCCGGGCGAAGTCTACGGGCGATCGCCGATCATGAAGGCGCTACCCGACATCAAGACAGCCAACAAGGTGGTCGAACTCGTGCTCAAGAACGCGTCGATCGCCGTCACGGGCATCTGGCAGGCGGACGACGACGGCGTGCTCAATCCGGCAAACGTCAAGCTCGTGCCCGGCACGATCATTCCCAAGGCGGTCGGCTCGGCAGGCTTGACCCCGCTCGAAGCACCCGGCCGTTTCGACGTCTCGAACCTGGTGCTCGAAGATCTGCGCGCTCGCATTCGGCACGCGCTGCTCGCCGATCGCCTCGGGCAGATCGACGCGCCGAAAATGACGGCGACCGAAGTGATGGAGCGCGCGGCCGAAATGTCGCGCGTGCTGGGGGCGACCTACGGCCGTCTGCAGACCGAACTGCTGACGCCGCTGGTGGCCCGCGCGCTGGCGATCCTGCGCCGACGCGGCGAGATTCCGCCCGTGCTGGTCGACGGAAAAATCGTCGAGCTCCAGTACAAGTCGCCGCTCGCGCGCGTCCAGGCGCAAGACGACGTGCGCAACGCCATGCTGTGGGTGCACCAGGCGGCTGCCTTGGGGCCCGATGGCCAGGCTGTGATCGACGGCGCGGCCGTCGCACGTTGGATGGCGCGCGCTTTGTCCGTGCCCGCCGACCTCGTGCGCCCGCCGCAGCCCGAATCGGCGCTGCTGCAGAATGCCCAAGGCCTTTTGCTCCAGGCCTTGGAACCGCTGCCCCCCGCCCGATAGAACCCGGAACCAAGAAAGGAACGAACCATGACTGCCAATCTTCTGACGCTGGAAAACGAAAGCGCGGCTGTGGCCACACCCGCGGCACCGCCGGAGACGAAAGCCGCCGCCGCGACCGCGGAGAATCTGCGGCCCGCCTACTTGCCGGAAAAATTCTGGGATCCCGAAGGCAAAACAGTGCGCCTCGACGCGATGGCGAAATCCTACGGCGAACTCGAGCGCAAACTTTCCGGCATGATGCCGGGACCGCAAGCGCCCGATTTCGACCAGGCGCTGCGCAAAGCGCTCGGCGTGCCGGAGGCGCCCGAAGCCTACCGCATCGAGCTCAAGGACGATCTCCTGCAGATCGATCCGGAGGTCAACAAGCGCCTTCACGCGGCGGGCTTTTCGCCGAGGCAAGTCCAGCTCGTCTACGATCTTGCGGTCGAGCGTATGGTGCCGCTCGTGCGCGAGTACGCCGAAAACTACCGCGCCGAGACGACCCAGGCGAAGCTCGTCGAAGAATTCGGCGGCGAGGCGGCGTGGTCGACGCTCGCTCCGCAGTTGGCCAGCTGGGGCCAGGCGAATCTGCCGTCGTCGGTCTACGGCGCGCTTGCATCCACGCCCGAAGGCGTGAGGGCCTTGCGCAAGCTCATGAATTCGGGCGAACCCAGCTTGCGCGGCGGCACCTCGGCGGCAGGCGGTCCGGCCGACGAGACGGATCTGCGCAAGCTGATGGCCGACAAGCGCTACTGGCGCGACCACGACCCCGAAATCGTGCGCGTCGTCCAGGAGGGCTTCAAGCGCCTCTATCCGAATGGCGACTGACATCGGGAAAAGGTCTTGACATTTTCTCTCTAAGATAGTACATTCTTGAATACTTCGCCCAAAGCAGGCAGGCGCACCCGCCAGGCCTCCTTGGACAACGAAGTCTCCCCCTTCTTTCCGCCGTCGGGACAACCGGCCGACCTGGGCAGCCACGCGAAGGCTTCCGGGAAGGCCGGCCCACCGGCATCTCTTTAGCCTTCGCGATTGCCAGGGTCGCAACCGCCGCCGGTCGGCGCGCCATGCGGCAACCCTCGATTGCTTTTCATCGATCCCCCAAACGCGACAGAGAGGCAACCATGCCCGACATCGACAAATCTTTTGTCAAACACTACGAGAACGAGGTCCATCTTTCCTACCAACGTCTGGGCTCGAAGCTGCGCCCCACGGTCCGCTCGAAGAAAGCGGTCCAGGGTGCTTCCACCGTGTTCCAGCGAATGGGCCGGGGTGCGGCCTCGACCAAGGCGCGCCATGCGGCGGTGCCGGTGATGAACGTCGAACATTCGACCGTCGAAGTGTTCCTCAAGGACTACTACGCGGGCGAATGGCTCGACGCGCTCGACGAGATCAAGGCGGCCGGCGACGAGCGATCGGCAGTCGTGAATTCGGGCGCCTATGCGCTCGGGCGCAAGACCGACGAGCTCATCATCGAAGCCCTGAACGGTTCGGCGAACTTCGCCGGCCTCAACACCGACGGCCTGACCAAAGCGAAGATCCTGCTCGCCTTCGAAAGGCTCGGCGCGCAGGACGTGCCCGACGACGGCGAACGCTATGCCGTTATCGGCTGGAAGCAGTGGTCCGAACTGCTCGGCATCGACGAGTTCGCGAACGCGGACTATGTCGGCGAGGAAGAGCTGCCTTGGCGCGGAACGCAAGCCAAGAAGTGGCTCGGCACGCTGTGGATGCCCCATTCGGGCCTCACTTCCGTGGCGGGCGTTCGCCTGTGCCACTGGTACCACAAAACGGCGGTCGGCCACGCCGCCGGGTGCGAGGTCAAGAGCGACCTTACATGGCACGGCGACCGCGCATCGTACTTCATCAGCAACATGATGAGCCAGGGGGCCGGCATCATCGACGCCGCCGGGGTCGTGACCCTGCGCTGCAAGGAATAGGGAGCAAGCAATGGCTTTCGAGATCAAGAACCTGTCGGTCCTCGCCTACGCCAACGGCTTCACGCTGTGGCACTACACGACCCCCGACGCGGCCGTCGCGGTCGACAACACCGGCTACTTCAACGCCGCCGCCGACATGCTGCATGTCGGCGACATGCTGCTGGCCAACGTGGCCACGACCGGAACGCCGCAGAACGGCGTCTTCGCCGTGGCGTCCGTCGTCAGCGGCGTGGTGGACGTCGCCAACATGACGGCGTTCGACGCGGCGGACACCGACTGACCTGAGGGACAGGCGGCGGGCGCCCCCAAAGCGCCCGCCGCTTCCCTGCCCTGAAATCGGAGAAGAAAATGGCTCTCTCGCAGATCGCGTTGTGCTCGCGCGCCCTCATAAAGCTCGGCGCCCAGCCGATCGCTTCCTTCGCAGAAGGAACGGTCGAATCGCAGGTCGCCGCCGCCCTGTACCCGTCGGTGCGCGACGGTCTCGTCTCGGCCCATCCTTGGAGTTTCGCGACCGCCCAGGCGTCGCTGCCGCGTCTGGCGAGCGATCCCGTCGCGGACCATCGCTTCGCCTACCAGCTGCCGCCCGACTTCCTGCGCGCACTCTCGCTCGGCCAGGGCGCGCGCGGCCGAGGCACGGCGTACCGGATCGTCGAATCGACCCTGCAGACCGACAGCCAGGGCGTGGTGCTGTCCTACATTTTCCGGCCCGCCGAATCGGCTTTTCCGCCGTTCTTCGACGCGGCTCTGATCGCCGCTCTTGCGGCCGAGTTCTGCCTGCCGGTGACCGAAAGCGCCAGCCGAGCCGAACTGCTTTACCGGCTTGCGGAAAACGAGTTCCGACGCGCGCGGCTGATCGACGCCCAGCAGGACACGCCGCAAAGCTTCGAAGATTTCTCGCTGGTGGAGGCGCGCCGATGAGCGTCGTGCGTCTCACCAAGACAAGCTTCGCGTCGGGCGAAATCGGACCCTCCATGCTGGGTCGCATCGATCTGCGCGCCTACGAAAACGGCGCGCGGCGCTTGCGCAACGTCGTGGTTCTGCCCTCGGGCGGCGTCAAGCGGCGCCCGGGTCTCGCGCGCATCGCGGGTCTGCCGGGGCAAGCGCGTCTGGTCGCGTTCGAGTTCAACACCGAACAAGCCTATCTGCTGGCGCTGTGCGGCGGCCAGATGCTGGTCTTCCGCGACGGGGTGCAGGTCGCAAGTCTGGCGACGCCCTGGAGTGCGGCACAGCTCAAGCAGGTGAACTGGACCCAGAGCGCGGACACGCTGCTCGTCGTGCATCCCGACGTGCCGCCGCAGCGCATCACCCGCACGTCGCACGCGAGCTGGACGATCGCGCAATGGACGTTCTTCGAGGAGAAGGGCGTGATCCAGCAGCCGTACCACAAATTCGCGCCGGACGCCGCCACGCTCACGCCGAGCGCGAGGACCGGCACCGTCACGCTCACCGCGTCGAGCGACGTGTTCGCGGCCGGCCATGTCGGCCAGCGTATCCGCGTCGCCAAGAAAGAAGCCACGATAACGGCCGTCGCAGGACCTCGCACGGCGACCGCGACCCTTGCGGCCGGCAGCACGCTGCCCGACACCGCCGCCTCGACCGACTGGGAAGAGCAGGCGTTCAGCACGCTGCGCGGTTGGCCGATCAGCGTGACGTTCCACCAGGACCGCCTCGTTGTCGGCGGATCGCGCGATCTGCCGAACCGGCTGTGGCTGTCGAAATCGGGCGATCTGTTCAATTTCGATCTCGGCACGGCGCTCGACGACGAGGCGATCGAATTCGCGCTGCTGTCCGACCAGGTCAACGCCATTCGCCACGTTTTCTCCGGCCGCCATCTGCAGGTCTTCACGTCGGGTGCGGAATGGATGGTGACGGGCGATCCGCTGACCCCCAAAAACGTCCAGATCAACCGCCAGACGCGCATCGGGAGTCCGAGCGACCGTTCGGTGCGGCCGCGCGACGTGGACGGTGCGACGCTGTTCGTCGGCCGCGGCGGGCGGGACTTGCGCGAGTTCCTGTTCGCTGACTCCGAACAGGCCTACCAGGCGACGGATCTGGCCTTGCTCGCCCCGCATCTGGTGCGCGACCCGGTCGAACTCGACTACGATCCCGACGATCGCCTCGTCCATATCGTCAATGCCGACGGATCGATGGCGACCGTCACGATCTACCGCGCCGAACAGGTTACGGCCTGGACGCGCCAGACGACGTCGGGCGCCTTTCGCAGCCTCGCGGTGGTCGCGAACGCGACCTATCTTGCGGTCGAACGCGCGGGCCGGTGGTCGATCGAATGTTTCGATCCGACCTGCTCGACCGATGCGGCCGTCAAGTCGGCCCCCGCGCCTGCGGCGACGGCGTGGCACGGGCTCGGCCACCTCGACGGCGTCGCGGTGCAGATCCTCGCCGACGGCGTGCCGATCGGCGACGCGGTACCCTCGGGCGGGCAAATCCCGGCGCGCGGCGCCCGCGCCAACGTCGAAATCGGCATCGGTTTCGTCGGCGAAATCGAGCCTCTGCCCCCGGCGGCGCCCGGCACCGCCAGCATGCCGCGCAGCGTGCGGTTGATCGAGGCCACTTTCAAGCTGCTCGAATCGCGCCAACTGCGCGTGGACACCGGCAGCGGGTTCGTCGACGTGCCGTTCCGCGGCCTCGGCGACGCGTTTGCGCTCGACCGGGCGCCGCCGCCCTTCTCGGGCGACAAGCGCATCCGAGCACTGGGCTGGAAACGCGCCAGCATCGATCCCTTGTGGCGCATCGAATTGCCTGCGCCGCTGCCTTTCACCCTGCTTTCCGCAACCCAAGAAATGAAAGTGAACGACCGATGAGCGGCATCGCACCTCTTACCGCCCTTGCGCTCGGCCAAACGGCCCTCGGCGCCGTCCAGGGTATCGGCACTGCCAACGCGGCCCGCGCGCAAATGGACGCCCAAGCGCAGTCCGTCGCCGCAACCGCCGCCCGCCAGCGCCAGCTGCTGGAGCTGCAGCAGGCGGCCGACGCGCGCCAGCGGCGCAATCTTCTCGAACGCACGACGGCGCGCGCGCGCGCTTCGTTCGGCGCGCGCGGCATGTCCGGCGCCGACGGTTCGGCGGGCGCTCTGCTTTCGGGCATCGAGGGCGATTTCGCGACCGAGCAGGCCGACCGCGACCGCGCTTACGGTTTGCAGGCGGCGGGCCTCGATCGGGGTCTTGCGGATTCGTTGGGGCGCATCGAGCAAGCGCGCGGCCGCAGTCTGCTCGACCAGCAGCAGGACGTGCAGCGCCGCGTCAGCGGTCTGCTGAGCTGGGGCGCAAAAGCGCGCTGAATTCCGCTCCTCTTTTTCCCGAAAGGACAAGCCGATGAACGAGCATCCCAAAATCTCCGCCAAGCTCCCGCGCAAGCGCTACCTGGCCGACGGCACGCAGACCGTTTTCAGTTTCGATTTCGTGCTGTTCCAAGCGAACGAATTGATGGCCACCGTCAATGGCGCGCCCGTTGCCGGCGGCGTTGCCGGCGGCGTTGCCGTGTCGCTGCTGGCGGACGGCACGGGAACAGCGGCGTTCGCCGTCGCGCCGCCCGCCGACGCAGTCGTGGTGCTGCAGCGCCGCCTGACGATAAAGCGCGAAACCGACTTCCAGGAAGGCGGCGAGCTGCGCGCCAAAACGCTCAACGACGAATTCGATTTCCAGACGGCGGCCCTGCAGCAGATCGAAACGGCGGCCGCGCGCGCCCTGCAGCTGCCGGTCGAGGACGCCGACGATGCCGCGACCGTGCTGCCGATCGCGGCCGAGCGCGCGGCAAGGATGCTCGCGTTCGACGCGAACGGAAACCCGGCCTTGTCGAACCAGACTTTGGCGCAGATCGAGGGCGGTTCGAACACCGCCGCCGCATTGGCCGCCAACGCCGCCGCCAGCGCAACCGCCGCCGCCGCTTCGGCCGCTGCCGTGGGTTCGCAAGCGGCCCTCGCCACGAATGCGGCTTCGGCGGCGGCGGCAAGTGCTGCTTCGATCGCCTTGCCCTTGCCGCTCGCAAGCGGCGGCACCGGTGCGGGCACCGCTGCCGCCGCGCGCGCGAATCTTGGTCTCGGCAGCGTCGCGACGCTGAACGTCGGCAGTGCCGCAAACCAAGTGCCGCAACTCGACGGCCTTGGTCGACTGCCCGCCGTCGACGGATCGCGGCTCGTCAATCTCACGGGCGGGGCCGTCCAAATCCTCGCCGGAGAGGCGCTCGCGATCCGCGATCTCGTCTACCAGGACATGTTCAACCAGCGCGGCGGCGGCGCCGACCGCTGGTACAAGGTCGATGCCGACGCGATCGGCCCGGTGCGCATTGGACCGCGCCTCGGGATCGCGCTGGCAGCGATCGCGAGCGGCGCTTCAGGGAGCGCCCAGGTGCGGCCCGGCCGCTTGTCGGGCTTCGGCGGACTGGCGCCCGGGCAGCCGATTTTCGCCAGCCCGACGGCAGGCGCCGTCACGCAAGCCGTGCCTGCGCTTCCCGCGAGCGGCGCGCAGATTGCGACGCGCCGGATCGGCTATGCGGCAGATGCGACCGAGATCGATTTCGATCCCGAGGACGACACGCTGTTTACCGCGCGCAACGCCGCGCTTGCCGTGGACGGCACGATAACGGTCCAGCATTGGCCCGATACGGGCGCCCGCGCGCGCGAACAATGGGCCTATGCCGTGCAGGCGCAGACCATGTCGCTCGTGCCGGGGTCAACGGGAACGAATTTCGGGACGTTTATGGAGGCAAGCGGCCTTGCCGCGATTTTCGACGGAACGACGAATGCGACTGGCACCTACTCCGGCCGCATCTCGTCGCCGAACGCCGGTTACGCCGGCAAGTCCTACGCGCCCGGCAAGCGCATCGCACAGGCCGTCGTATGGGGCAGCAACAACACCGGCTACGTCTATCCGGGCGACGCGACCGTAACACTGGCCTTGCGCGGAAAAACCGGATCGGCGCCGACGAACCGCACGGACGGCATCTTGCTCGGCAGCGTCTCGTTCACCGACACCGCTAACGAGAGCGGCAATCCCCGCACGATCCCGTCGAACGACACTTCGACGGCATGGGACCATGTTTGGATCGACTTTTCGCACGACGGGCCGGTGAACATGTGTTTCATCGCCGAAATCCAGTTCACCGAAACATCGGGTGCGGCCCGCGACGAGCCGCTCACCGTCGGCGGCAGTTTGGCCAACGCGGCCGCGACCGACCGCGTCAACGTGCGCTACGACGACGGCAGCGGCGCCAACGCCGACACGCGCACCACGTTCGTCAATCGAACAGGCGCCGCGCGCGATTTGGCCTGCGAGGTCATGCTGTGACGCGGACGGCCGCAGAAAAGCCGTCCGTCGCGCGACCTCGCGCCAAGCGGGCGCCGCGCAGGAAACCGACGCCGGTCGATCTTCCGACGGTCGCCGGTGCGCTCGCGGTTCCCGACTTCCCGCGTTTCGTGGCCGCTTGGAACGCGCTGCAAGGGCAGGGCACGCCGGCTTTGCACGCGCGCATCGCGCAATGGCTGCAGGACCAGTGCGTCGCGCGCATGCACGGAGCCCTGCTGCTTGCGTTCCGCTCGAGCGGCAAGTCGACGCTGGTCGGCCTGTTCTGCGCATGGCTCCTCGCCAAGGACGCCAATCTGCGCGTGCTCGTGCTCGCGGCCGAGCATGCGCTCGCGCGCAAGATGGTGCGCAACGTCAAACGCATCATCGAGCGCCATCCGGCGACGGCGGGCCTCAAGCCGGTGAAGACGGAGACATGGGCTTCCGACCAGTTCGTGGTCGCGCGCGCGGCCGAACTGCGCGACCCGTCGATGCTGGCCAAGGGTCTGTCCGGCAACATCACAGGCACCCGCGCCGACGTCGTTGTCTGCGACGACGTCGAAGTGCCCAACACTTGCGACACGGTCGCCAAGCGCGAGAATCTGCGCGAGCGCCTGGGCGAGCTCGACTACATTCTCGTGCCGGGCGGGCTGCAGCTCTATATCGGCACGCCGCACAGCTACTATTCGATCTACGCCGAAGAGCTGCGCGCTGAAACCGGCGAGAGCGCGCCGTTCCTCGACGGCTTCGCGCGCCTCGAAATTCCGCTGCTCGACGAAAGCGGCGCGAGCGTGTGGCCCGAGCGCTTCGACGCCGCGCGCATCGAGGCGGTGCGCAAACGCACGGGGCCGCGCAAATTCCAGGCGCAGATGATGCTGGAGCCGGTCGCCGAAACCGCCAGCCGCCTCGATCCCGACCGGCTGGACGTCTACGACGAGCCGCTGCTCTATTCCGAAGGCAACGACGCCGCGGTCGTGTCGATCGGCGGACGGCGCATGCTGTCGGCCACGTGCTGGTGGGATCCGGCCTACGGAAGTCCGACGGGCGACCGGTCGGTCGTGGCCGTGGTCTTCACGGACGCGCAAGGACACTACTGGCTGCACGACGTTCGCTATCTCGAGCCGCCGCGCGAGGAGCTGGGCAGGCGCGACGAGGCGAGCCATTTCTGCCGCCAAGTGGCCGCTTTCGCGCGGCTCAACCGCGTGCCGTTGGTGACGGTCGAGCAGAACGGCGTGGGCCAGTTTCTGCCGTCGATCCTGCGGCGCGAAATGGCGGAGGCGGGGCTCGCCTGCGGCGTCCGTGCGGTCGCGGCCACGCGCGCCAAAGCGCTGCGCATCCTCGACGCTTTCGACGCGCGCCTTGCCGCGGGCGTTCTGCACGCGCATCGCGACGTGTGGAAAACGCCCTTCATCGTGGAGATGCGCGAATGGCGACCCGTCGGCGGCGCGCGCGACGACGGACTCGACGCGGTCGCCGGCTGTCTGCTCGCCGAGCCGGTGCGCGTCGAGCCTGTCGAGCGGCCGCGCGCGAAGCGCAGCTGGCCGGCAGGCGGCAAAGCCCATCGCGCCAAAACCGACTTTTCGGTCTGACCCCGCCCTTCCAGAGGAGACGTGCGTCCATGGATCTCTCGACTTTCGAACCCGGAATAGCGCTGCTGGCGGCGTCCGACGCATCGTCGTTCGGCGCGATCGCCTGGCTGTTCTGGAAGCAGCGCGAAGAACACGAGCGCGCGCTTGCCAGAGCGCACGAAGTCAATCTGCGCGAGACGCGCGATCTTGCGGCGCGCTTGGCCGACTTCAAGCTCGAGATCGCGCGCAACTACGCCTCCATCGCCTATCTCAAAGACGTCGAGAACCGCCTGACCGCGCATCTGCTGCGCATCGAAGCCAAGCTCGACGCCGCCCCCGCGGCCGACGCCCGGATCTAGGGGGCAGGCCATGATTCCTGCCCTCCTCGCGCAATTGGGGTTGCCCGTTCTGGTCAAGCTCGTGGGCGGCGCGCTCAAGCACATCGACAATCCGGTCGCCAAAACGGCTGCGGGCGCGCTGTCCGAAGTCGCCCAGGCGATCGACGCGGCCAAGTTCGACCCGGTCCAGGTCGCCGAGGCGAACCGGCATCTCGAAAAGCTCGCGAAGCTCGAAAGCGACGACTACCGCGAGACGATTCGCGAAGTGAACGCGACCATCCGCGCCGAGTCCGCGTCCGAGGACCCCTACGTGCGCCGCATGCGGCCGACATTCGGCTACGTGATGGCGGCGACCTGGGCTGCCCAGATGACGGCCGTCGCCTGGGTCGTGGTCGCGGCCCCGCGCGACGCAGCACCCGTGATCGAAGCGCTCGGCGCATTGTCCATGATGTGGTCGGTCGGCCTGTCGGTGCTGGGCGTCTACGTCTACAAGCGCTCGGCCGACAAGGCGCTGGGCGCGGGCCAAGCGCCCGAAAGCTTGATCGAGAAGCTTCAATCCGTCGGGAAACGGCGCTAGTAAAGGGCAATGGACACCCCGATTTACCATATGTGCAAGCGCGAGGAGTGGCAGGCGGCCTCGGCCGCCGGCCGCTATCGCGGTTCCTCGCAGGACCAAGCCGACGGCTTCATCCATTTCTCGGATCGCGGCCAGATCGTCGCCAGCGCCGCCAGGCACCGCGCGGGCCAGGACGATCTGGTGCTGATCGAGGTCGATGCCGAAACGCTGGGCGCGGACCTTAAATGGGAAGCTTCGCGCGGCGGCGCGCTGTTCCCGCATCTCTATGGGGCGCTCGATCCAGCGAAGGTCGCGCGGACGGCCCCGCTGCGCCTGGATGCAAGCGGCCGCCACGTTTTCCCGTGGGACCTCGCATGAGCTGGTACGACCTCGTTCGGCCGATCGCCAATCGCATCGATCCGGAAACGGCGCATGGTCTTGCGATCGCGGCTTTGCGCAAAGGCCTCGTGCCGCGCCCGCCCGCCGTCGCCGATCCGATTCTGCGGGTCGATCTGTGGGGCAAGTCGTTTTCTTCGCCGATCGGGCTTGCCGCCGGTTTCGACAAGGACGCCGAAGTGCCCGACGCGATGCTCGACCAAGGGTTCGGCTTCGTCGAGATCGGATCCGTAACGCCGCTTGCGCAGCCCGGCAATCCCAGAAAACGCGTCTTTCGCCTCGCGCGAGACGAGGCGGTCATCAACCGACTGGGCTTCAACAGCCGCGGTTTTGCGGTCGCCAAGGCCAACCTCGAAAGCCGGCGCAAGCGCGGCATCGTGGGCGTCAATCTCGGCAAGAACAAGCAAACGATCGATGCCGGCGAAGACTACGTCGCGGGCGTGCAAGCGCTTGGCCCCCATGCCGACTATCTCGTGTGCAACGTCTCTTCGCCCAACACGCCGGGTTTGCGCGCGCTGCAAAGCCGCGAAGCGCTCGATGCGCTCGTGGTGCGCGTGCAGGCGGCAATGGCCGAAAGCGCGGCCGACGTGCCGTTGCTGTTCAAGATCGCCCCAGATTTGAACGACGCCGATCTCGAGGACGTGGTGCGCGTCGCGATCGACCGGAAACTCGCCGGCTTGATCGTGGGCAACACGACCCTGACGCGGCCCGCCTCGCTCGGCGACCCGCAGAAAAGCGAAGCGGGCGGCCTGTCGGGGCGGCCGCTGATGGCGCTCTCGACCGAGATGCTGGCCAAAACCCGCAGCCTCGCCGGCGGAGCCCTGACTCTCGTCGGTGCGGGCGGCGTTTTCGACGCGGCCGACGCCTACGCGAAGATCCGCGCGGGCGCGGCACTCGTCCAGCTCTATTCGGCCATGGTCTATCGCGGCCCCGGAATTGCCGCCGCGATCGCGACGGACCTTGCTGCGCTGCTGCGCCGCGACGGCTTTGCAAACGTGGCCGCCGCCGTCGGCGCGGATCGGCGTTGACCGCCGCGCCGCGAAAGAGGATACCAACGCCATGTCGCCGATCACGCTAATTCTAACCTCGATCGCTTATGTCGTCGCTTCCGCCGCTTTGGGCCTGACATTGGGTCCCGCGACGGGCCTGGCGGCGTTCGGTGCTGCGGCGGGCGCGCACGGTCTCTGGCTTGCCGCGCGCGCGGCCGGATCGGCCGAGGAGGGCAAACGCGCCCTTGCCCAGATCCGCCGCGAGCTCGGGGCGGCGCGCGAAGAGGCGCGCGGCATCTTCGAGGCGATCGAAAGCGCCGCGCGCACGCGCCCCGACCTGGGTCACGTGATGACAGAAGTGCGCGTGCTGCAGGGGCTCGTCGAGAAACTTTCCGGCCAGCCTTTGCCCAAGCCCGGCGCCGCCGCGCCCGCGCCGTCCTTCGCCGACGCGCAAGTGCTCGACATCGTGCGCGACGCGCTGCGCGAAAACCGCGTCGAGCTCTACGTCCAACCCATCGTCGATCTGCCGCAGCGCCGCCGGCGCCATTTCGAATGCTTCTCGCGCATGCGCGCGCCCGACGGCACGCTGATCGGACCCGACCGCTATCTGCCGCTCGCGGAGAGCGAAGGCCTCGTTTCGGCCATCGACAACATGCTGCTTTTCCGCTGCGTGCAGCTTGTGCGACGCATGCAAGGCGCCAACACGGATGCGGGCGTGTTCGTGAACATCTCCGAGCACACCTTGGCCGACACGCGTTTCTTTTCGGAGTTCGTGAACTTCATGGCGCAGAACGCCGATCTCGCGCACAATCTGGTGTTCGAGCTCGCCGAAAGCCACACGCGCCGCCTGACCGAGACGCAGTGGGCCGAACTCGACCGTCTCGGCAGCATCGGCTTCCGTTTTTCGATGGACCAGGTAACCGACATCGACGTCGAGACCTCCACGCTCGCCAAACGAAACTTCCGCTTCGTCAAAATCGAAGCGCGCAAGCTGCTCGATTTCGCCAACAGCGCGCGCGGCTCCGCCTTCGCGCGCATCCGGGCGTCGATGGCGGAAGCCAAGCTCGCCCTGATCGTCGAGAAAATCGAGGCCGAACCGCTGCTCGTCGAAATTCTCGATCTCGACGTCGACTACGGCCAGGGCTTCCTGTTCGGCGAGCCGCGGCCGCTCAAGGAAGCCAAGTGACCCGAGGTATCGACGGGATCGGCGCCGTCGCCGAGCGGTACGACGTGTTTCTTTTCGACATGTGGGGATGCCTGCACGACGGTATCCGCGCTTTTCCGGGCGTGGCGGACATGCTGGCCCGGCTGCGCGGCCTGTCCAAGCGCAGCATCGTGATTTCGAACGCGCCCCGCCTCGTGGCTTCGCTGCAGCGGCAGATGCCGAGCTTCGGTCTCGATCCCGCCGCGTTCGACGGCATCGTCACGTCCGGCGAGGATTCGTGGCAGGCTTTGGCCGCGGATACGCACAAGCTCGGGCGCCGCTTCGTGCATGTGGGGTCGGCCCTCAATCTCGGCGATCCGGCGGCGATCGGTTTCGAAATCGTCGCCGACGTGGACGACGCCGATTTCGTTCTCGCGACCGGACCGGCCGGCGACGGCACGCTCGACATGGCATCTTTCGGCGAGATGCTGGCCAAAGCGCGCGCGCGCGATCTGGCGCTGGTATGCGCAAATCCGGATCTCGAAGTGATGCGCGGCGAAAAGCGTTTCTTGTGCGCAGGAACGCTGGCGCAAGCCTACGAGGCGATCGGCGGGCGCACGCTCTACCACGGCAAGCCGCATGCGGGCGTCTATCGGCGCGCGCTGGCTTTGGCGGGCGCCGTCGCGCCGTCGCGGGTGCTGGCGGTGGACGACGCGATGCGCACCGACGTCGCAGGCGCGCGGACCTTCGGCTTCGATCAGGTGTTCATCTCGGGCGGCATCCATGCCGAAGGACTGCAAGCTCCGATTGGAACGTTGCCGTCGCCAGAGGCGATCGCCGATCTTGTGCAGGCTTTCGGGTTCGCGCCCACTTACGTGCTGGCCGAACTGCGCTGGTAGAGAATGCGTCGACAGCGGCTTGAGAGCGCACTGTGGCAGGTTTTCCACAGGACTGTGCATAACGCCGTTTTTGTCATCTGAATCAGATTTCTAGAGGACATTCTTCGGATTCCAGGCCTTGTGCGGCTTTGTGCCGCCTGCACTGCCAAGTTACAGTCCTGTCAAGGGAGTAGCCGATGGCCGAGTTTGTACGCCCCACGATCGCCGATTGGGAAAAGCTGGCGCGCGCCGAGCTCAAAGGCGCGAGCCCCGAGACGCTTGCCTGGACGACGCCAGAAGGCATTATCGTAAAACCGCTTTACACGAAAGACGACCTTGCGGAGCTCGCGCATTTGGACGGCATGCCGGGAATAGCGCCTTACGTGCGCGGTCCGCGCGCGACGATGTATGCGAACCGTCCGTGGACGATCCGCCAATATGCCGGTTTTTCGACGGCGGAAGAATCGAACATCTTCTACCGCAAGGCGCTCGCCGGCGGCCAGGCGGGTCTTTCGGTCGCCTTCGATCTCGCCACGCATCGCGGCTACGACAGCGACCATCCGCGCGTGACCGGCGATGTCGGCAAGGCCGGCGTCGCGATCGATTCGGTCGAAGACATGAAGATCCTGTTCGACGGCATTCCGCTCGACAAAATGTCGGTGTCGATGACGATGAACGGCGCCGTGCTGCCGGTGCTTGCGGCGTTCGTCGTGGCGGGCGAGGAGCAGGGCGTTTTGGCCGACAAATTGTCGGGCACCATCCAGAACGACATTCTCAAAGAATTCATGGTGCGCAACACCTACATCTATCCGCCCGGCCCCAGCATGCGCATCGTGGCGGACATCATCGCGCACACCGCGCGCCGCATGCCGAAGTTCAATTCGATTTCGATCAGCGGCTACCACATGCAGGAAGCCGGTGCGACCTGCGTGCAGGAACTCGCCTTCACGCTCGCCGACGGCCTCGAATACGTGCGTGCGGCCCTGTCGCAGGGGCTCGACATCGACGAATTCGCGCCGCGCCTGTCGTTTTTCTTCGCGATCGGAATGAATTTCTTCATGGAGATCGCCAAGCTGCGCGCGGCCCGTCTGGTCTGGGCCGAACTGATGCAGCCTTTCGGCCCCAAGAAGGCCGACAGCCTGGCATTGCGGACGCATTGCCAGACGTCCGGCGTGTCGCTGACCGAGCAGGATCCCTACAACAACGTCGTGCGCACCGCGTTCGAAGCGATGGCGGCGGCGCTCGGCGGCACGCAGTCGCTCCACACCAATTCGTTCGACGAGGCGCTCGCCCTGCCCACGCCGTTCTCATCGCGCATCGCGCGCAACACGCAGCTCATCCTCCAGGAAGAAACAGGCGTCGCGAACGTCGTCGATCCACTCGCAGGCAGCTACTATCTCGAGAGTCTGACGGCATCGATGGCGGCCGAGGCGCGCAAGCTGATCGGCGAAGTCGAAGCGCTCGGCGGCATGACCAAGGCCGTTGAAAGCGGCATGCCGAAGCTGCGCATCGAAGAGGCGGCCGCGCGCCGCCAGGCGCGCATCGACCGCGGCGAAGAAATCGTGGTCGGCGTCAACAAATACAAGCCCGGCGAACAGGAGCCGATCGAAATCCGCGACATCGACAACACGGCCGTTCGCTTGTCCCAGATCGCGCGCCTCCAATCGGTGCGCGCCAAGCGCGATGCAGCGGCCGTCGAAAAGACGCTCGCCGCGCTCGGCGAAGCGGCCAAAACCGGCACGGGCAATCTCCTGGCGCTGGCGATCGACGCGATGCGCGCGCGCGCCACGGTCGGCGAAGTCTCCGACGCGCTCGAAAAGATCTACACGCGCCACCGCGCGACGATTCGCTCGGTCACCGGCATCTACGGCTCGGCCTACGACGGCGATGCGGGATTCGCGCGCATCAAGGCCGACGTCGCGAGCTTCGCCGGGGCCGAAGGCCGGCGCCCGCGCATGCTGGTCGTGAAGCTCGGCCAGGACGGCCACGATCGCGGCGCCAAGGTGATCGCAACGGCGTTTGCCGACATCGGTTTCGACGTCGACGTCGGTCCCCTGTTCCAAACGCCCGAAGAGGCGGCGCGCCAGGCGATCGAAAACGACGTCCACGTGGTCGGCGTTTCCTCGCAGGCGGCGGGCCACAAGACACTCGTTCCCGCCCTGATCGATGCCCTCAAGCGCGCGCGCGCCGAGGACATCGTCGTGGTGTGCGGCGGCGTCATCCCGCCGCAGGACTACCAGGCCCTGCTCGATGCCGGCGTCGCTGCCATCTACGGCCCAGGCACCAACATTCCCCATGCTGCCGCAGAGGTCATCGGCCTCGTGCGGCGGCGCAAAAAGGCGGCGTAAATCGACATGAGCGACGATACCCAAAACGCCCCCCGCCGTCTGCGCGGCCTCGAAGCTCCGACGTCCGAGTCCGCGCGCCCGGCGAACGATCTTGGCGCGCCCGTCTACGAACCGCTGCCGCCGGCCGGCAAACGCAGCTTCGCGGCTGCGACCGCGGTCAGTGCGGCGTGGCTCATTCTCGTCGCGTGGTACGGGCTCTCCCAAGTGGGTATGGGCGCCTTCGAAGCCATGCTGCCGCACGAGCTCGGCGCATTCTTCGGCGGCGCGGCCATGCCGCTGCTGGTGCTGTGGTTCGCGGTTTCGTATCTGGCGCGCGGGCGCGATCTTCTGCGCCATTCGCGCGCGCTCGAGGTGCGGCTGGCCGAGCTTGCCTACCCGGCCGAGCGCGCCGAGGCCAAGCTGCGCACGATCGGCGACAGTCTGCGCGAGCAGGCGCTCGCTCTCGCCGACGCCTCGGACCAGGCGACGCGCCGATTGATGGAAGCGCGCCAGGGCCTGTCTTCGCAGGCGGGCGAACTTTCGACCGTTTCGGACCAGGCGGCGATGCGCGCGATGCAGGTGATGGCGGGATTGCGTCGCCACGCCGACGGGCTCGAGCGCGTGACGGCCCTGCTGACGAGCCGCGTTCAGATCGTCGAATCGGCGGTGCGCGAACAGGCCGACGCGCTTGCGGGTGCATCCGACCGCGCGTTGTCGCAGTCGCGCGAAATCAACGCGACCTTGCGCGAGCAGATCGAGACCTTGGCCGCGACGAACGAGCGCACGTCGGCCAATGCCGGGGCGATCCGCGAGTCGCTGCGCGAGCAGTCGCAGGATCTGGCCGAAACGACGGAGCGCGCGCGCGCGCGCGCCGCCGAAATCCGGTCGGTGCTTGCCGACCAAGGCAGCGCGCTCGCCGAAACGACCGAAGCCGCGCTTGCGCGCGCGCGCGAAGTGGGCGAATTGCTGCGCCGCCAGTCCGACGCGTTCGGCGACGCCGCCGAGATGGCAGAGGGCCGCGCGAGCACCGCCTCGGTCGAAATGGGTGCTGCCCGCCGCTCCGCCGAAGCCGCGAGCGACCATCTGGCCGATGCGGCGGAAAAGCTCGTCGCGATCGCGCGCGAGCTTGCCAAGCAAAGCGACGCCGCCCAGAACGCGCTGCGCTCCCAAACCGCCACCCTGGCCGAAGCGGCAGGCGACGCGCAGTCGCGGGTCGATACGGCGGGCGAAACGATCCGCGCGCGCACGACCGAGGTCGCCGGCGCCGCGATCCGGATGAACGAGGTTGCGACGAACCTCGCGGCCGAGACCCGCAGCATGCAGGCGGCTATCGAGCGCATGACCGCGCGCACCGAAGCCACGAGCGAGTCCGTGCGCCGCCAGGGCCACGAGCTTGCGACGGCCGCCGACCAGGCGGTCGCGCGCGTGCGCGCGGCAGGCGAGACGTTCCAGTCGCAGTCGCGCGAGCTTGCCGATGCGGCGGGCCAAGCGCTCGCGCGCATGGGCGGGGCAAGCGCCGGTTTCGCCGAATCCGCGCGCGACATGGCCCAGCGCCTTCAGGATGCCGAAGCAAAGGCCGCTTCGATCGGGCAGGACATTCGCCGCCACGGCAGCGAACTTGTCGAAGCCGCCGACTCAGCCGGGCGCAGTGCTGCCGAAACAAGCGCGAAACTCGCGCGCGAAACCGAGACCATTCTGCGCGCGGCCGGGGCCCTGTCGGCCGAAGCGCTCGCAACCGAAGCGGCCTTGCAGTCCGAAACGCGGCAAGTGGCCGAGGCTGCCGCGCGGGCCAAGGCGAGTCTCGACTCCGCCGGCATCGCCCTCAAGACGCGCGGGGAAGATCTCGACGCCGCCGCCCGCCGTACGGCCGAATCGCAGGTCGCCCTCGACGGGCTGGCGATGCGCGCGCAAGAATCGCTCGACCGGGTTGCCGCTCGCGTCGACGCGTCCGGCGAAGTTGCCCGGCGTCGCGCCGAGGAGCTGCTCGTCGCCGCCGAGCAGGCTGCGCAGCGCGTTCGCGCGACCGGCGAGGGCGTGCGCGTGCAGACGCAGGACCTCACCCATTCGGCCGAACTGGCGCTCGCCCGCGCCGAAGAACTCGGCGCCACGCTCAAGCGCCGCGTCGAGGAAATCGACGGCACGTCCGAGCGCACGACCCAGCGCCTCGACCAGCTCGCGGGTCACGTGCGCGACCAGACCCAGATTCTCGCCGAGGCGGGCGGCGACGCCGCCCAGAAACTTGCCCTTGCGGGCGAGCAGGTGCGCCTCAAGTCCGAAGCGATCGACGCCGCGGCCGATGCCGCGATGGCGCGCTTGGGCGATGCGGGCGCGACGATCGAACGACGCACGAAGGAGCTCGATGTCGCGGTCCAGCTTGCGGCCCAGAGGCTCGACGACAGCGCCGAGCGCCTGCGCGCGCGCGCCATCGAAGGCGAGACCAACGTATCGGCCGCGGCCCAGCGCCTCGACGCGAGCGCGCAGACCCTGGTCCAGGATTCGCGCGAGGTTTCCGCCGCGCTCGAGCGGACGTCGGCGCGCGTCGAAGCGACCGGCGAGGTCGTGCGGCGCGAAGCGGCCCAGCTCGAACTTGGCGCCGAACAGGCGGCGTCGCGCATGCGCGCCACGGGCGAAAACTTCCGCAGCGAGGCGCAAAGCATGGTGCGCGCCGCCGAGGCCGGCATCGCGGAGGCGGACGCCTATGCCGAAACGCTGAAACGTCGCGCCGAAGACGTCGCGGCGACGGCCGCGCGCGCGGGCGAGCGGCTCGAAGCGTTGCACGGCGATTTGCGCACCCAGACCGTTTCGCTCGGCGAGACCGGCGATGCCGTCGCGGTCCAGCTCGACAGGGCCGGCGAAACGCTGCGCCTCAAGACGGCCGCGATCGAGACCGCGGGCGATGCAGCGCGCAGCCGCATCGGCGAAGCCGCCGAAGACGTGGCGCGCAGCGCCAAGGATCTCGACGCGACCTCGCACCAGGCGCAGCTTCGCCTGCGCGATGCGGCCGACCAGCTGCGCCAGCGCGCGGCCGAAGGCGAGGCCAGCGTAGCCTCCGCCACCCAGCGCCTCGATGCGACGGCCGTCGCTCTGTCGCGCGATGCGGACGAAACGACCGCTGCCGTCGACCGTGCGAGCGCGCGCATGGCTGCGAGCGGCGAGGTGGCGCGGCGCGAGAACGAGCAGCTCGCGCTTGCCGCCGACCAGTCGGCCGCGCGCGTGCGCCATGCGGGCGAAACCTTCCGCGGCGAAACCCAAGCCCTGGTGCACGCGGCCGAGACCGGCCTCGATCGGGCAAGCCAGCTCGAGACCGCGCTCGCCCAGCGCGCGCTTGAAACCAATGCCGCCGCCGACCGCGCGCTGGCGCGTCTCGACGAGGCGGGCGATGCCTTGCGCAAGCGCGGCCTCGACGTGGAGGAAACCGCCGGAACGTCGGCCGCAGCGATCGGCACCGCAGGCAACGCGCTGCGCCGCGAAAGCGAAGCGCTGCAGCATGTCGCTGCCGTGTCGAGTGCCCGCATCGACGAGACGGCGGCTTTGCTCGGCGAACGTTCGACCGAACTGGCGTCTATCGCGGCGCAGGCGGGCCAGCGCCTCAAGGAGTCGTCCGAGAGCCTGCGCGCGCGCGCGGCCGAACTCGAAGGCGCTGCCGACCGTTCGGCAGCGCGCGTGGGCGCGATCGACGCCGGTTTGCGCGACCAGACTCTGCTTCTGCTGAAGACCGTCGAGCAGGTTTCGGGCCGCGCCAACGACGTGGGTGCCGTTCTCGAAAGCCAAGTCGCGGCGGTGTCGCGCGCGTCGGACGACGCGATGGCGCGGCTGCGCGCCTCGTCCGATCTGTTCCGCGACCGGGCGGACGAAATGCAGACTTTGTCGCAGGCGACCACCGAGAAGGTCGCCGCCACCGGCGCGGAAGCCGAACGGCGCCTGCACGCGTTGGCGACCCAGGCGGTCGAAGCGGTCGGGCGTCTCGAAGAGGGCGGCGAAACCTTCCGCAACCGTCTCAACGACATGAACCGCGCGGCAGCGGGCGTCGGCGGGCTCATGGCCGAGGCGAGCGAGGTTTTCCGCCGCCATACGGGCGATCTGCAGATCGCGGTCGATCAGGCGACCGCGCGCGTGTCGCAGGTCGGCCAAGCGCTGCGCGAGCGCACCGTCGATTTGGGCGGCGCGGCCGATGCCGCCGAGGCGCGCCTGTCGATGGTCGCCGAATTGCTGCGCGGCAATGCGAGCGGCCTTGCGGACACGGCAGACCGTTCCGCGATCAAGCTCGATGCGCTCGGCGAAGCGTTGGTTCGGCGTGCGGCCGAATTGTCGGCAATGTCCGACGGTACGGCGGCGCGCCTCTCGACGGTCGACCAGGCCCTGGGCGAGCAGCGCGAGACGCTCGTGCGCACGCTCGAAACGCTGGGTGCTCGGGCAAGCGAACTCGGCCAGGTTCTGCGCGGCCAGGCCGACCATCTCAACGGCGTCGTCTCCGAGGCGGGCGAACGCCTTTCGGAAATCGGCACCCAATTCGACCTGCAGGCGCGCGAAGCAGCCGACGCCGCGACGGTCGCAAGCCAGCGCATCGGCGAAACCGGCCAGTCGCTGCGTCGTCGCTCCGACGAATTGTCGTCGGCCGCCCAGGAAGGCGGCATGCGCCTCGAGGCGACGGCCGAAAGCTTCCGCCGCCGCGCGGAAGAGGTGATGGCAGCCGTCGGCCAAGCGGCCGCGCGGATCGCGTCCGTGGGCGACAGCTTCGCCCGCCAGTCGCGCGACATGGGGATCGCGATGGACGCCGCCGAGCGGCGCATCGCCGAGGCCGAACGCCTGCTGGCGCTCCAGAGCGAGACGCTCGATACGGCGGCCGGCAAAGTCACGCGCGAAGCGAGCGAAGCGAGCGACGCGTTCCGCCGCCAGGCCGAAGATCTGGCCGCCGCCGCCGCCGCCGCCAACGACGCGCAGCGCCAGCTCACCTCGAGCGAGTTCGAGGCCAAGCGCGGCCGTTTCCTGCGCGCGTCGCGTCTCGTCGTCGAGGGCCTCAATTCTCTGTCGATCGACCTTGCGCGCACGCTCGATCCTTCGGTCACCGACCGCGTGCTCAAGGAGTTCCTGGGCGGCGATCGCGGCGTGTTCGTGCGCCGTCTCTTGCGTCTCAACTGGGGCGAAACAGGCCGCCTCGTGCAGAAGCGCTACGGCGACGACGCGGAGTTCCGCCGCTACGTGACCGACTATCTCACGCAGTACGACCGCCTGATCGCGGACGCGCGCGAGGCCGATCCCGAGAACGTGCTGGTTTCGACCTTCCTGTCGGCGGACGTCGGCAAGCTCTACATGACGCTTGCCTCGATCGTGGGCTGGAAGAAGTAGCTACAGAACGCCGTTGAGCTTGGCGAGCGCGTAGGCGGCGAGCGTCGTGCCGTCGTCGATGGCGCCACCGCGCAGCATCGCTTCGAATTCGGCCAGAGGCCATTCGCGATGGACCATGTCGATCTCGGTCTTCTCGCGCTGCGGCGGGCCTTGGGTAAGATCGCGCGCCACGAACACGTGCAGGCGCTGGGCGACGAAGCCGTTGGCCATCGCAAGCTCACCGATCTTTTCGAGGCGGCCCGCTTCGAGGCCGGTTTCCTCGCGCAGCTCGCCGCGCGCCATGGCCGCCGCGTCGGCGTCGGGGGCGAACTCCCAGGCGCCTTGCGGGATTTCCCAGCGCCGGCGCCGCTGCGTGTAGCGGTATTGCTCGACGAGATGGATCGTGTCCGCCCCGAGGGCGAGCAGGCCGACGCCGTCGCTCTTGTCGACCACGCCGTAGATGCCGCGGCTTCCGTCGGCGAAGGCCACTTCGTCCTCGCGCACGCGCATCCAGCGGTTGGCGTAGACCTCGCGCGAGCCGAGCGTGCGGATCATCGCGGCGCCGCGCGTCAGACGCGCCCGTGGCAGTGCTTGTATTTCTTGCCCGAACCGCACGGACACGAAGCGTTGCGCGCAGTCGCACCCCAGGTCGCCGGATCCGCCGCATCGACGCGGGCCGCGCGCGCAGCTTTGGTCGGCGAGGGCGGCGTCCCGGCTTCGAAGGCTTGGCCCGTCGGCGGATGCTGGGCCAGCATCCGCGCCGCGTCCGGTTCGCTCGGCAGGAGGTCGCCCGAGGGCGGCGCGTCCATGCGGATCTGCACGAAGGCAAGAAGCAGGGTCACGCGTTCGCGCAGGTCGGCGAGCATCGTCTCGAAAAGTTCGAAAGCCTCGCGCTTGTACTCGTTGAGCGGGTCGCGCTGGCCGTAGGCGCGCAGATTGATGCCCTGGCGCAGATGGTCGAGCGTCAGCAGATGCTCTTTCCAGGCATGGTCGAGTTCCTGCAGCAGCAGGCTCTTCTCGACCTGGCGCATGATGTCGGGGCCGATATTGGCTGTTTTCTCGGCCATCTTGCGCTCGACCGCGTCGGCGATGCGCTCGGAGATTTCCTCGTCGGCAATGCCCTCTTCCTTGGCCCAGTCGGCGACCGGCAGATCGAGGCCGAAGATGCGGCGCACCTCCTCGTGCAGCAGGCCCGTGTTCCACTGTTCGTGGTAGGCGTTGGGCGGAATGCAGCGCGCCATCAGCGCGTCGAGCGTTTCGCGGCGCATGTCGACGATCTGGTCGGCGACGTCGTCCTGCCGCATGATGTCGCGGCGCTGTTCGTAGACGACCTTGCGCTGGTCGTTCATCACGTCGTCGTATTTGAGCAGCTGCTTGCGGATCTCGAAGTTGCGCGCTTCGACCTTCTGCTGCGCCTTCTCGAGCGCCTTGTTGATCCAGCTGTGGACGATCGCTTCGCCCTCCTTGAGACCGAGCTTCTGCAGCATGCCGTCCATGCGCTCCGAGCCGAAGATGCGCATCAGATCGTCGTCGAGCGACAGGAAGAATTTCGAAGCCCCGGGATCGCCCTGGCGCCCGGAGCGGCCGCGCAGCTGGTTGTCGATGCGTCGGCTTTCGTGGCGCTCGGTTCCCACGACGTACAGCCCGCCTGCCGCCAGCACGGCCTGGCGCGCCGTTTCGATTTCGGCGCGGATTTCGGCGATGCGCGCCTCGCGCGCAGGCCCCTCGGGCACGTCGCCGAGCTCGAGGCGAATGCGCATGTCGAGATTGCCGCCGAGCTGGATGTCGGTGCCGCGGCCGGCCATGTTGGTGGCGATCGTGACGGCGCCGGGGCGTCCGGCCTGCGCGATGATCGCGGCTTCCTGCTCGTGGTAGCGCGCGTTGAGAACCTGGTGAGGCACTTTGCGCTTCTGCAGTTCGGCCGACAGCGCTTCGGACTTTTCGATGCTGACCGTGCCGACGAGGACCGGCTGTTCGCGCTTGCGCGCTTCGTCGACGAGATCGGCGATGGCCGCCGCTTTTTCGCGCGCGGTGCGGTAGACCTCGTCGTCTGCGTCGATGCGCTTGACCGGCTGGTTGGTCGGGATTTCGACGACTTCGAGCCTGTAGATTTCGCCGAATTCGGCGGCCTCGGTCATGGCCGTGCCCGTCATGCCCGACAGTTTCGGGTACATGCGGAAGTAGTTCTGGAAGGTGATCGAGGCGAGCGTCTGGTTTTCCTGCTGGACGCGCACGCCCTCCTTGGCTTCGAGCGCCTGGTGCAGGCCTTCGGAGTAGCGCCGGCCTTCCATCATGCGGCCGGTGAATTCGTCGATGATGACGACCTTGTCGTCCTTCACGATGTAGTCGACGTCGCGCGCGAAAAGCTTGTGCGCGCGCAGCGCCTGGTTGGCGTGGTGGACGAGGCTCACATTCGCGATGTCGTAAAGCGAGCCGCCCTTGAGCAGCCCCGATTCGGTCAGCAGCTGCTCAATTTTTTCGGCGCCCGCCTCCGTCAACGAGACCGCGCGCGCCTTTTCGTCCTTCTCGAAGTCGCCGGGCACCAGATTCGGCATCAGCTTGTCGACGGCGAGGTAGAGCTCCGAGGAATCGTCGGTGGGGCCGGAGATGATGAGCGGCGTGCGCGCTTCGTCGATCAGGATCGAGTCGACTTCGTCGACGATCGCGAAATTGAACGGGCGCTGGCTCATATGGTCGAGCCGGTACTTCATGTTGTCGCGCAGATAGTCGAAGCCGAATTCGTTGTTGGTGCCGTAGGTCACGTCGCAGGCGTAGTTGTCGCGCCGTTCGGCGTCGGTGAGACCGTGCACGATAGTGCCCACGCGCATGCCCAGGAAGCGGTAGACGCGTCCCATCCACTCGGCGTCGCGCTTCGCGAGATAGTCGTTGACCGTGACCACGTGCACGCCGGTGCCCGGCAGCGCGTTGAGATAGCCAGCGAGCGTGGCGACCAGGGTTTTGCCTTCGCCGGTCTTCATTTCGGCGATCATGCCCTTGTGCAGCACCATGCCGCCCAGGAGCTGGACGTCGAAATGCCGCTGGCCCAGCACGCGCTTGGCGGCTTCGCGCACGGTCGCGAACGCGTCGACGAGCACGTCGTCGAGCGTTTCGCCCTTGGCCAGACGCTCGCGCAGCCACGGCGTGCGCTGGGCGAGCGCCGCATCGTCGAGGGCTTGGACTTCCGCTTCCTTGGCGTTGACTGCGGCGACCGTTTTGTACATCCCCTTGAGGATGCGCTCGTTTGACGAGCCGAAAAGCGCGCGGGCGATGGCGCCGAACATAGGAGACAGTCCTTCGATTGAGTGCGGCGATTGAGTGCGGCGACGGGATGCGGACGCGGATTCGGGCGTCCGGCGGCCCCAAGGCGTCGGGCCATGGACAGATAGGGCGAATGGCGAGGCATGTCAATTGAGGCCGGGCGCGGGCTGCGGCCGCCGCCGACGGTTTTCGCGACGCCGTTCCGGCCTTGTTTCGGCCCGGTTTTTCGTGCCAAAGTGCGCGCGATTTTCTGGAAAGGATGTCGTCGAATGCGCGGTTTTTCGGGCCTGGTCTTGGCAATTTGCGTGTCAGCAGCTTCTGCAGGCGGTTTCGCGCAAGCGCAAACGCCGCGTCCGGCCGCCGACGACCCGGTCGTCGCGCGCGTCGACGGCCAGGCGATCAGGCGCTCGGAAGTGATGGCCTTCCAGCGCGCCCTGCCGCCGCAGTTCCAGCAAGTGCCGATCGAAGCGCTGCTCGACCCCATCGTCGATCGGCTCGTGTCGCAGAAGCTCATCGCCGCCGAAGGGCGTCGCTCCAATCTGCAGAACGACCCCGAGGTCAAGGCGCGCCTGGCGCAGTTCGAAGAGCGCGTGATGCAGGAAACACTGCTCAACCGCATGCTCGAAAGCAGACTCAACGAGGCGGCATTGCAGGCGCGCTTCGCCGAGTACCAGAAGGAAAATCCCGGACGCGACGAAATCCGCGCACGCCACATTCTGGTCGCCAACGAACAGGCGGCCCAGGGGATCATCGCAGAGCTCGGGCGCGGCGGCGATTTCGCGAAGATCGCGAGCGAACGCTCGGTCGATCCAGCCGGCAAGCAGTCGGGCGGCGATCTGGGTTTCTTCGGCAAGGACGACATGGTGCCGGAGTTCTGGACCGCGGCCTCCGCTTTGAAGGCGGGCGAAACGACCAGCGCGCCGGTGCGCAGCCAATTCGGCTGGCACGTGATCCGCATCGAAGAGCGCCGCACGGTGCCGGAATCCTTCGATGATCTGCGCGAAAAACTCGCGAGCGACATGTCGCAGGAGATCATGACGGGCTATGTCGAGGGCCTCGTCAAGAAGGCCAAGGTCGAGCGTTTCTTGCTCGACGGCAAGCCGCTGCCCAAAGCGCCCTGATCCCGCACGCAGCGCAAGAGAACGACCGATGGCCCACGATGTTTCGCCGCTGGCACCCGCTTCATTCCCCGAAATCGGCCTGCTCGCGGGCGTTCGCTTCGCGACGGCGCTGACCGGCACGCGCTACAAAGACCGCAACGACCTGTTGCTGGCTGCTTTCGCTCCCGGCACCGCCGTGGCCGGCGTGTTCACGACGAACAAAATGCCGGGTGCGCCGGTCGATTGGTGTCGGAAGACGATCGGCGCGGGGCGCGCCGCCGGGCTCGTCGTCAACGCGGGCAATTCGAACGTGTTCACCGGCAAGGCCGGTGCGGCCGCATGCCTGCAAACCGCGAAGGCGGCGGCGCGAGCGCTCGGCTGCAAGCCTGCCGACATTCTGCTGGCATCGACCGGCGTGATCGGACAAGTGCCCGACGGCGCGAAACTCGCCGCGACGGCAGCGCGCGCGGCCGGAAGTTTGGGGCAGGCGAATTTCTTCGATGCCGCCAAAGCCATCATGACGACCGACACCTTCCCCAAAGGAGCGGTCGCCAAAGTGCGCGTCGGCGGCAAGACCGTCACCGTCGCAGGGATAGCCAAAGGCAGCGGCATGATCGCGCCCAGCATGGCGACGATGCTGGCCTTCGTGTTCACCGACGCGGCCGTGTCGCCTGCCGTGCTGCGCGCGTTGCTGAAAGACGCCACGCAGAACAGCTTCAACGCCGTGACCGTCGACAGCGACACGTCGACGTCCGACACGCTGCTCGCGTTCGCAACCGGCGCCGCGGGCAACAAGCCGATCGCGCGCACGGCCGATCCGGCCTGCAGGGCGTTCAAGAAGGCGCTCGATGCGGTATGCCTCGATCTTGCGATCCAGATCGCGAAGGACGGCGAGGGCGCGCAGAAACTGATCCAGATCGACGTGACGGGGGCGGCCAGCGACGCTGCGGCGCGCAACATCGCGATGTCGATCGGCAATTCGCCGCTGGTCAAAACCGCGATCGCGGCGGCCGACGCCAATTGGGGCCGCATCGTGATGGCGGTCGGCAAGAGCGGCGAAAAAGCCGACCGCGACCGTCTGAAGGTGTCGATCGGCGGTACGACGATTACGCGCAACGGCGCGCCTGTCGCGGGCTACGACGAAGCGCCGGTGACCGCGCACATGCAGGGCCGCGACATCCGCATCTGCGTCGACATCGGCGTGGGGCGCGGCAAGTCGCGCGTGTGGACCTGCGATCTGACCCACGCCTACATCGACATCAATGGCAGCTACAGAAGCTGACGGCTGCGACGATCCTCGCCTGTCGGCGCTGCTGGCGGCGCCAGCGCGCGTTTTGCTGGTGGTCGCAGGCGCTTTGATCGACGCCGACGGGCGCGTGCTGCTCGCGCGCCGCCCGCCCGGCAAGGCCATGGCCGGCCTGTGGGAATTTCCCGGCGGCAAAGTTGCCCCGGACGAAACGCCGGAGGCGGCCCTTGTCCGCGAGCTCAAGGAGGAACTCGGCCTCGACCTTGCGCATGCGTGCCTCGCGCCGTTGACGTTCGCCTCGCACCGCTATCCCGATTTCCACCTGCTGATGCCGCTCTTCGCAGCGCGCAACTGGAAAGGCACGCCCGTTCCCCGCGAGGGGCAGGAGCTTGCCTGGGTGCGGCCGCTCAAAATGTCCGATTATCCGATGCCGCCGGCCGACGTGCCGCTGGTGGCGATGCTGCGCGACCTGCTTTAGCCGTCTTTGCCGATGGCATCGGCGAGGCGATTGGCGGCCGAGCCGGGGCGAAGCGGCTTCTGCTGCGATTCGTGAGGCGCCCAAGCCGTGAGATTCAGCACCTGGAAGGTCGCGGGCATGCGGCCTTCTTCGGCGAACATGTCTTCGTAGATTGCAGCCGCGCGCAGCAGCGTCGAGCGACGCGTGAAATCCTTGCGCCGTTCGGCGATCGCGTTCGCCTCGCCCATTCCGCGCAAGTCGCGCATCAGATCGAGCGCGTTTTCGTAGGTAACCGTGAGCGTGTCGGCGTCGGCCACCGGCAAGGCGAAGCCCGCGCGCTGCAGCAAGGCGCCCGCGTCGCGCAGATCGGCGAACGGCGAAACGCGCGGACCCGCGCCGCCGCTCTCGGCGACTTCGGCCTCGATCAGCGCCCGGCGCAGCTCGTTCAGCGTGTCGCCGCCCAGCATCGCGCACAAGAACAGGCCGTCGGGCTTGAGCGCATGCCGTATCTGCAGCAGCGCCCCCGGCAGGTCGTTGGCCCAATGCAGCGACAGGCAGCTCACGACCAGATCGAAACTGCCGGGCGCGAAGGGCAGGAACTCCTCGTCGGCGACGCAAACCGCGCTGTGCACCCCGGACGTTTCGGCGCATGCGCGCGCGCGCGCCGCACGCATCATGCGCGCCGACATGTCGCATTGCACGATCGTCTGCGTGCCGGACCGTTTGGCGAGCAGCGGACCGAGAAGGCCCGTGCGCGCGCCGAGATCGAGCACGCGCGGAAAAACGCGGTTGAGATCGTCGAGCCGTTCGGCCAGACGTTCGCCCGCTTCACGGAACAGAAAATCGTGGTCGGCGAAATGGCGCGCCGCGCGTTCGCGATGGCGGCGAACGACATGCCGGTCGAAGACCTGCAGAGGAATCGGGGCGCCCATGTCGGAATTGGTAGCGCGTTTCTGCGCGGCGCGAAACCGGACATGCGCGCGCCCGCATATTGACTCCGCTGCCCTGCGCGTGCTGCGATCTTTGGCTTTGAAAATCCTCGACCGCATGCAGGCGCTGTTCGCGCACGGAGCCCGGGCGGCTCTCGATGCGGTGGTCCCGCCGCTCTGTCTCAATTGCCAAGCCGCAGTCGCCGAGCCGGGCGCTTTGTGCGCCGCGTGCTGGTCGCAATTTGCCTGGATCGACCGGCCCTATTGCGAGACCTGCGGCTTGCCGTTCGACTACGATCCGGGATTCCTGGGCCGAACGGGCCTCGCCTGCGGCGCGTGCCTGTCGGCGCCGCCGCCGTTCGGCAAAGCGCGCGCCGTGCTGCGCTACGACGCGGCGAGCCGCGGGCTTGTCCTCGCCTTCAAGAACGCCGACCGCACGCATGCGGCCCCTGCCTTCGCGCGCTGGCTTGCGCGCGCGGGCCGCGAAGTGCTGGAAGGCGCCGATCTGATCGCGCCCGTGCCGCTGCATTGGACGCGGCTCGCCTTCCGCCGTTTCAACCAGGCGGCGTTGCTTGCCAATGCGCTGGGGCGCGTCTCCGGCATCGCCTGCGTGCCCGATCTTTTGCGCCGCCAACGCCGCACGCGCGCGCAAGGCCTGTTGGGTCGCCGCGCGCGGCTGCGCAACGTACGCAGCGCCTTCGCGCTGCCGCCGCGCCATCGCGAGCGCGTGCGCGGCAAAATCGTCGTGCTGGTCGACGACGTGCTCACCACGGGTGCAACGCTCGGCGAATGCGCGCGTGCCTTGCGCCGCGCCGGGGCGGCCGAAATCCGCACCCTGACGCTTGCGCGCGTGGTGCGTCCCGGCGAGGGGCGGATCTAGCGGTCGCGGCGACAAGGGTGCTAATCTTCCGCGTCGTTTTCATTTTCCGCGAGTTCCGGCGATGTCGAAAGTCGAAATCTACACGAGTCCTTTTTGCGGATACTGCGCGCGCGCAAAAAGCCTGTTTGAGCGCAAAGGCGTGGCGTTTGTCGAGTACGACGTGCTGTCCGATACAAGCTTGCGGCCCGGCATGGAAGCGCGGGCGGGCGGGCGCACGTCGGTGCCGCAGATTTTCATCGACGACAGGCATGTCGGCGGCTGCGACGATCTCTACGCGCTCGACGAAGCAGGCAAGCTCGATTCTTTGCTGAAGGCCGCCTAAGCCGGATCGCGCGCGGCGGCGATGCGCTGAACGATTGCCGGGCGCGGGCTGTCGACGTAGCCATGCATGTAGGCGACCACGCGCAAATGCGGCGCGAAGGCGTTCAGAAGCTCGTTGTCGTTCAGCAGAAAATCCGGATTGTCGGGTTTGCCGTACTGGCCGTTGCCGTGCGCGAAGGTCTCGTAGATCAACGCCCCGCCCGGCGCGACGCTGGCGGCAAGTGCCGCGAACAGCGGCCGGTGCAGATAATTCGTCACGACGACGCCGGCGAATCGTCGCCCCGGCAGGGGCCAGGCGCGCCCGTCTTCCAGGTCGGCACGCTGCGCATCGATGCCGGCAAGGGCGATCAACGCCCCGATATCGCGGTCGATCGCCGTCACGCGATGGCCGCGCTCGGCAAAGAATTTGGCGTGCCGCCCGCCGCCGGCCGCAACGTCGAGCACCGTTCCGCCCGCAGGGAACAGCCCCGCATGCGCGACGACCCAAGCCGAAGGCTCGGAAAGATGCGCGTGCGGGAGGCGCGGAGCGTCTTGCATGTCTTGCCTTTGGGAAGGGAGAACCCCAAATATAACGCATGATCCTGTTCGATCTGCAATGCGCGAAGAAACACGTCTTCGAAAGCTGGTTCAAAGACGGCTCCGCCTACGAGCGCCAGGCAAAGCGCGGCCTGGTGACGTGTCCCTATTGCGGTTCGGCAAAGGTCCAAAAGGCGCTGATGGCGCCGCGCCTCTCCGGCACCGGAAAAAGCCCCAAGACCAAACCGGAGATTTCCGCGCAGCCGGTCGCCGTGGCTGCGGACCCGGCAACGGAAAAAGCCGCCGAGCTGCATCGCCAATTGGCGCAATTGCGGCGTCACATCGAAACGAATTTCGATCCGGTGGGCGACAAATTTGCCGAGGAGGCCCGCAAGATACATTACGGCGAAGTCGCGCAGCGCGGAATCTACGGGCGCACCACCGCCGAAGAGGCGCAGGCGCTCGCCGACGAGGGCGTGGAATTCGCGCCTGTTCCCTGGCTTCCCGACAAAAACGCCTGACGCTAGGACCTCACCGCGAAGGCCATGTAGTTGACATCGAGATCGCGCGACAGGCGCCAAACGTCGAGGATCGGGTTGTAGGCGACCCCGGTGAGGTGCGTGACGGCGAGGCCGGGCGCACGCAAAGCGTCGCTCATTTCGCCGGGTCGCACGAATTTCGACCATTCGTGCGTGCCGCGCGGCAGCCAGCGCAGCACGTATTCCGCCCCGACGATCGCCAGCAGAAACGCTTTGGGCGTGCGGTTCAGCGTGGCGACGACCAGTGCGCCGCCTGCGCGCACGAGCGTGCCGCAATTGCCCAGGAAGCCCGCGACGTCGGCCACATGTTCGACCACTTCGAGCGACAGAACCGCGTCGAATTTTTCGCCTGCGGCAACTAGGTCTTCGGCGGTGGCATGGCGATAGTCGATCGACAAACCCATGCGCTCGGCATGGTTGGACGCGATGCCGATATTCTTGGCGGACGCGTCGATTGCGACGACGTCGGCGCCGAGCCGCGCCATCGGTTCGGCGACGAGTCCGCCGCCGCAGCCGATATCGAGCAGCCGCAGGCCCGCGAGCGGTTTGGCCGACAGCGGGTCGCGGCCGAAATGCAGCGCCAGCCGGTCGCGGATATAGGCTAAACGCACCGGATTGAATTTGTGCAGCGGTTTGAATTTGCCGGTCGGATCCCACCATTCGTCGGCCATCGCGGCAAAGCGCGCGATTTCCGCCGGATCGACCGAGCTGCCGGTCGCCGCATCGGGAGGGACCACGACAGGGGGTTGGGTCAAACGCGCGCACTCCTTCGACACGGGCAAAGCGACGTGCGGGCAACGACTTGCCCTGCGACCCGCAAACCTTTAGATAAGGCGCAGTCGCGGTCGGGGCAAGAGCGGTTCCGGCGCGCCTTTCCCAAGTCTCTGACCGGAAAGGGCTTTCTTCGAATCGACTGGGAACTGCGCAATGGCACGTTTGGTTCTAAAATTCGGCGGCACATCGGTTGCAAACATCGACCGCATCCGCAACGCGGCTGTGCACGTCAAACGCGCGGTCGAGGCGGGCAACGAGGTTGCCGTGGTTGTTTCGGCAATGTCGGGTGTGACCAACCAGCTGGTCGCATGGGTCAACGAAATTTCGAAGTTCTACGATCCGCGCGAATACGACGCGGTCGTGGCCACGGGCGAGCAGGTCACGAGCGGCCTCATGGCGCTTGCGTTGCAGGAGATGGGCCTCAAAGCGCGCTCGTGGCAGGGCTGGCAGATTCCGCTGCGTACCGACGCCACCCATTCCAAAGCCCGCATCGAAGGGATCGACACGCACGGGCTGTCGGCGGCGCTTGCGGCGGACGAAGTCGCGGTGGTCGCGGGATTCCAGGGCGTCGCAAGCGACGCGCGCGTGACCACGCTCGGGCGCGGCGGTTCGGACACGTCGGCCGTGGCGCTGGCCGCCGCCCTCAAGGCGGCGCGCTGCGACATCTACACCGACGTCGACGGCGTCTATACGTGCGATCCGCGCATCGTGCCCAAGGCGCGCAAGCTCGGCAAAATCACCTACGAAGAAATGCTCGAAATGGCTTCGCTCGGCGCCAAGGTGCTGCAGACGCGGTCGGTCGAGCTGGCCATGAACCACCGCGTGCGCGTGCAGGTCCTCTCGAGCTTCGAGGACAAGCCCGGCACGCTGGTCGTCGATGAGGAAGAGATCGTGGAAAAGCAAGTCGTGAGCGGGATCGCCTACAGCCGGGACGAGGCGAAAGTCACTTTGACCAAAGTCGCCGACCGGCCGGGCGTCGCCGCCGCCATTTTCGGACCGCTCGCCGATGCGGCCATCAACGTCGACATGATCGTGCAGAACATTTCCGACGACCGCAAGGCGACCGACCTCACCTTCACGGTCGGCAAGGCCGATCTCGACCGCTGCGTGAAGCTGCTGGGCGAGCAGAAGGCGAGCCTCGGCTACGCCGAACTCAAGCCCGATCCGAACGTCGTCAAAGTGTCGGTGATCGGCGTCGGCATGCGCAGCCATGCGGGCGTGGCGCTGGCGATGTTCCGCACGCTCGCCGAGAAGGGCATCAACATCCAGGTCATCTCGACCTCGGAGATCAAGATCTCCGTGCTGATCGGCGCGGAATATTTCGAGCTTGCCTTGCGCGCCCTCCACACCGCCTACGGACTCGACGCCGCATGACCCAAGCGCCGCCCCGCGCGGCCGGGTCGGCCGCCGCCGAGATCGCGGCCCGCCGCCAGCTCGACCGGCTGTGGGCGCGCGGCAACGCGTTCTTGGGCACGGACGTGGCCATCATGGGCGGCGCCATGACGTGGGTCTCGGAGCGCAACCTCGTCGCGGCCATTTCGAATGCCGGCGGCTTCGGCGTGCTGGCCTGCGGCTCCATGCCGCCGGCCTTGCTCGCGGCGGAAATCGCGGCGACCAAAGCGCTGACCGCCCGGCCTTTCGGCGTGAATCTGATCGTTATGCATCCGCAGCTGGCCGAGCTTGCCCGCGTGTGCGTCGCCGCCAAAGTCGGGCATGTGGTACTCGCGGGCGGCATGCCGCCGGCCGAAACCATCAAGATCCTCAAGGACGGCGGCGCCAGGATCGTCGGCTTCGCGCCCGCTTTGGTGATCGGCAAGAAGCTCGTGCGCTCGGGCATCGACGCGCTGGTGATCGAGGGTATGGAAGCGGGCGGGCATATCGGTGCGGTCTCGACGGCCGTGCTTGCCCAGGAGATACTTCCCGCCATCCGCGACGTGCCGGTGTTCGTCGCGGGCGGCATCGGTCGCGGCGAAGCGATCCTCTCTTTCCTCGAAATGGGCGCGGCCGGCGTGCAGCTCGGCACGCGCTTCGTGTGCGCCGACGAGTGCGTGGCGCATCCCGATTTCAAGAAGGCGTTCATCCGCGCGTCGGCCCGCGATGCGGTCCCCTCCGTGCAGCTCGATCCGCGCTTTCCCGTGATTCCGGTGCGCGCCCTTGCCAACAAAGCGACCGCCGCCTTCATGGCGACCCAGCGCAGCGTGATCGACAAGGTCGACCGCGGCGAGCTCGACATGAAAGCGGCCCAGCTCGAGATCGAGCATTTCTGGGCGGGCGCCTTGCGCCGGGCCGCGGTGGACGGCGACGTCGAGAACGGCTCGCTGATGGCGGGGCAGTCCGTCGGCCTTGTAACCCAAGCCCAGCCGACGGCGGCGATTATGGCCGAGCTTGTCGGCCAGGCATTGGCGGCCCTTGCCGCGCGCGCCGCCGCCGAAGCCGAAGCCGGAGCCGCGTGATGCAAACGACGCTCGGGCCCGGTGCGACGCGCCGCCTGCTCAAGCGTCTGCGCGACATGATGGCGGCGGCGGGAACGGCCCAGCAGCGCCTCGACCGCATCGTCAAGATCATCGCCGCCGATCTCATCGCCGAAGTCTGTTCGGTTTACGTGATGCGCGCGGGCCAAGTGCTCGAACTGTTCGCGACCGAAGGCCTCAATCCGGACGCCGTCCACAAAACGCGTCTTCGCGTGGGCGAAGGGCTTGTCGGCGAAATCGCGCAGACCGCGCGCACGCTGGCGCTTGCCGACGCCCAGTCGCATCCGAATTTCGCGTATCGGCCCGAAACCGGCGAAGAAATCTACCATTCGCTGATGGGCGTGCCGATCCTGCGCGCGGGCCGCTCTTTGGGCGTGCTCGTGCTGCAGAACCGCACCTACCGCGAATACACCGACGAAGAAGCCGAAGCGCTGCAGACGGTGGCGATGGTGCTGGCCGAACTCGTGGCCGGCGGCGAGCTGATCGGCACGGCCGAGATGCTGCGCGCCGACGACGCGGGGGCGGGAACAAGCGATCGCATCGAAGGCCTGCCGCTCAACGAAGGCATCGCCATCGGCACGGCCGTCCTGCACCAGCCGCGCGTGTCGGTGCGCCAGATGGTGGCAGACGATCCGCAGGCCGAGGCGCGGCGTCTGCGCGAAGCCATGAGCGGCATGCGCGTCGACATCGACCGCATTTTCCAGACCTCGGGCCTGTCCGAGGGCGACGAGCGATGGGAAATCCTCGAAACCTACCGCATGTTCGCCGAAGACAGGGGTTGGCTTCAGCGAATAAGCGAAGCGATCGAGACGGGTCTGACCGCCGAAGCGGCCGTGCAGAAGGTTCAGGAAGACAACCGCGCCCGCATGGTGCAGATCCCCGACCCGTACTTGCGCGAACGCATCGCCGATTTCGACGATCTGGCGAACCGGCTGCTGCGGCATCTGACCGGCGACCGTACGGCCGCGGACGCCGCCGACCTGCCCGACGACACCGTGCTTGTCGCGCGTTCGCTGGGCCCCGCTGAACTGCTCGAATACGACCGGCGCAAACTCAAGGGCGTGGTGCTCGAAGAAGGGTCGCCCACGGCGCACGTGGCGATCATCGCGCATGCGCTCGACCTGCCGATGGTCGGGCGCTTGCCCGATCTCGTCGCGCGCGTCGAGGCGGGCGACACGATCGTCGTCGACGGCGGGTTCGGCCAAGCGATTTTGCGTCCCAGCGACGACGTGCGCGAGACCTTTGCCGCCGCGATCCGCCAGCGCGAGGCGCTGCGCCAGGGCTACGCCGCGATCCGCAAGCTTCCTGCGGTCACCAAAGACGGCACGCCGATTTCGCTCAACATGAACGCGGGCCTCGTCATCGACATCGACAACCTCGCCGAGAGCGGCGCCGACGGCGTGGGGCTCTACCGCACCGAGATCCCGTTCATGATCCGCACGTCGATGCCCGACGTGGTCGAGCAGACCGATCTCTACCGGCGCATTCTCGACCGCGCGCAAAGCCGCCCCGTCGTGTTCCGCACGCTCGACATCGGCGGCGACAAGCTGCTGCCCTACATGGAGAACGCCCCCCAGGAAAATCCCGCGATGGGCCTGCGCGCCGTGCGCCTGACGCTGGAGCGGCCGGCGATTCTGCGCGAGCAGGTGCGCGGGCTTCTTCGCGCGGCGGCCGGGCGCAGGCTCGACCTCATGTTTCCGATGGTCGCGGACGTTGCCGAGTTCGACGCGGCAAAGGAGCTCGTCCAGATCGAAATCGCGCGCGAGCGCAAACGCGGTCGCGGCCTTCCCGATCCCATCCATATCGGCACGATGATGGAGGTGCCTTCGCTCTACTGGCAGTTGCCGCAGCTTCTGACGCGCGTCGATTTTCTGTCGATCGGTTCGAACGATCTGCTGCAGTTCTTTTTCGCGTGCGATCGCGGCAATCCGGAAATGGCCGGGCGCTACGACGCGCTGTCGCCGTCGGTCTTGCGTTTTTTTCGCGCGATCGCGGCCGAGTGCGAAGCGGCGAACGTGCCGCTGTCCTTGTGCGGCGACATGGGCGGACGGCCGCTCGAAGCCATGGCGTTGATCGGCGTCGGTTTCCGCCGCTTGTCGATGCCGTTTCCCGCGATCGGAGCGGTCAAAGCGATGGTTCGCAGCCTCGATTTGCCGCCTTTGGCGAAGTATCTCGACGAATTATGCCGTCTTGCGGACCACTCGGTGCGCAAGAAACTGCAGGATTTTGCGCGCGATCATGATATTCCTATTTGAACGGGGTAAATTCGCTTTCTCGCGCTGCGGCAAGGAGTTGCCCGTTTTCTGGCATTTTGCTACAAACACGACGGAACTTAACTTTGTAGATCAAGTTTGGCCGTCTTCGCTTTGGTCGGCTTTGTTTCGGGATGAAGCGTTTGTCGAGCGATAGCAACGATCCGACTGCCCAAATTCGCAGCACCGCTGCGCGCGCGCCGCGTGGCGATGCGAGCGTGGGCGATTTGTTGCGCGCCGAGCGCGAACGGCGCGGCTGGCAGATCGTGGATATCGCGCGCCAGCTCAAAATCCGCCGCTTGATGCTCGACGCGATCGAAACCGGCAACCATGCGGAACTGCCGCGCGGCGCCTATGCGGCCGGCTTCGTGCGCGCCTACGCCGATTTTCTCGAACTCGACAGCACCGAACTCGTCCGCCGCTTTCGGGCCGAGACAAGCGGCCTTGAAGAGCGCGCCGAGCTTTCGTTCCCGACGCCCATCAACGAAACGCGGCTGCCGGGTTCGCTCGTCGTCGCGAGCGCGTTGCTCGCCGCCGTCCTTTCCTACGGCGGCTGGTACTATTACACGCTCGACAATCGCACCCCGGCGCAACGCGTGACGGCCGTGCCCGAAACGCTCGCAGCGCGCGTGCCCGCACCCGAGCCTTTGCCGCCGCGCGGCAACGGGAACTCTTCGAGCGAGGCGCGCGCAGGCGCATTGCTGCAGCCCGTTCCTTCGCCGGTGCTTGAAGCCCCCGCACCGCTGCCGCCGGCCGCTTTCGTGCCGACACCGGCCGCACCTGCGGCGCAGCTCGCGGCTTTGCCGCCGTCGGCCGCACCCGCGTCGGTCCCGTCGGCCGCCGAAGGGCCGCGCAACTTCGGCGAGGCCCTGGAGGGCCGCATCGTGATTCGCGCGACGTCCGACAGCTGGACCCAAGTGCGTGACGCTGCCGGCAATATCGTTTTTTCGCGCATCCTGCGCGCGGGCGAGAGCTACAGCCCACCCGACCGCGACGGCCTCAATCTTTGGACCGGAAATGCCGGCGGCCTCGACATTCGCGTCGACGGTCGTTTGGTGCCCTCGCTCGGTCGCGTCGGGTTCGTCCAGCGCAGCGTGCCGCTCGACCCCGCGCGGTTGGTCGCCGGTACTGCGGCTCCGCCCGAGCCGCCGCGCCCCGCCGCGCCGCCGTCGCCGGCTTCGGCCCCTGCCTTGGAACCGGCACCCGCATCCGATTCGGACGGCTCGCCTGGGTGACCTTGGTTGGGTTATAAGAGAGGCCTGAACGCGCCTCCGCCGCCGCCACTGCGAGCAACCCAGCCATGAGCATCCGCCCTTATCGCCAGATTCTTCGCCGCAAATGCCGCCAGATCATGGTCGGCAAGGTGCCGGTCGGCGGCGACGCGCCGATCACCGTGCAGACGATGACGAATACGCTGACGTCGGACGTGGCCGCGACGGTCGCGCAGATCCGCGCTGCCGAAAAGGCGGGTGCGGACATCGTGCGCGTCTCGTGCCCCGACGAGGAGTCGACGGCAGGCCTTGCCAAGATCGTGCCGCAGGTCGGCGTGCCGATCGTGGCGGACATCCATTTCCACTACAAACGCGCCATCGAATCTGCCAAGGCGGGTGCCGCTTGTTTGCGCATCAATCCCGGCAATATCGGCTCTAAGGAACGCGTGCGCGAAGTCGTGAAGGCGGCCAAGGACTACGGCTGTTCGATCCGCATCGGCGTCAATGCGGGCTCGCTCGAACGCGAACTGCTGGACAAATACGGCGAGCCTTGCCCGGAGGCGATGGTCGAAAGCGCCCTCAACCACGCCAAATATCTCGAAGACGAAGATTTCCGCGAATTCAAGATCAGCTGCAAAGCCTCGGACGTGTTCCTGGCCGTCGCCGCCTACCAGCAGCTTGCCGAGGCTTGCGACTATCCTTTGCATCTCGGCATCACGGAAGCGGGCGCTTTGCGCATGGGCACGGTCAAATCGGCGATCGGCCTCGGCTCGCTGCTGTGGGCCGGCATCGGCGACACGATCCGCGTGTCGCTGTCGGCCGATCCCGTAGAGGAAGTGAAGGTCGGGTACGACATGCTGAAGGCGCTGGGTCTGCGCCGTCGCGGCGTCACCGTCATTGCGTGCCCGTCTTGCGCGCGCCAGCAATTCGACGTGATCAAGACCGTGGAGCGTCTCGAAGAGCGCTTGAGCGCCATCACCGTGCCGATGACGCTGTCGGTGATCGGCTGCGTGGTCAACGGTCCCGGCGAAGCGCGCGAGACCGACATCGGCTTCACCGGCGGGGGCAACGGCACGCACATGGTGTATGTGGCGGGCCAGCAGGACCATCGCCTCAAAGACGGCGACATCGTCGAGCATTTGGCGCAGATGGTCGAGACGCGCGCGGCCGAACTTCTCGCCCAAGCGGCCGAGACTGCGGCGGGCGAGAAAGCCGCCGAATGACGGACCCCGCGCCGCCGCCGGTTTTTTCGTAGCGAGGCCCCAGCGATGGAGACGCGTGCGGCACGCGCCCGGCTGGGCGTCGTGGGCGCCAATCACCGTTCGAGTTCGGCGGCCACGCGCGACGCGCTGTTCGTGCCGGACGGGGAAACGCGCGGCGTGCTGGCCGAATTGCGGCGGATGGGCCTCGGCCAGGCCGTGCTGATTTCGACCTGCGACCGCGTGGAGGTGCAGTTCGCGCACGACGATCCCGATGCCGCGTTCGACATCGTGCGCCGCGCCTTCGCCCGTCGCCTCGGCCGCGAACCGGGCCGCGAGCTCTACGCGCACGCCGATGCGCAAGCGTTGCACCATGTTTTTGCCGTTGCCTGTTCGCTCGACAGCCAGGTGATCGGCGAGCCGCAGGTGCTTGGCCAACTCAAAGCCGCCCACGCGCTGTCGCGCGACATGGGGCTCGTCGGCGCGGAACTCGAGGCGGCGCTTGCGCATGCCTATTCCGCCGCCAAGCGCGTGCGCAGCGAAACCGCGATCGGCGAACGGCCGGTGTCGCTTGCCGCCGCCGCCGCCGCCGTGGCGCGCGACGTGCACGGCGACCTCAAGCAATGCGCGGGACTTCTGCTGGGTCTCGGCGAGATGGGCGAGCTGCTGGTCGAGCATTTCCGCCGCGGCGGCCTCAAGCGCCTGGCGGTCGCGGCCCCTGCGGCGGCGCGCGCGGGCGAGCTTGCGCGCCGTCTCGAAGCCCATCACGTGCCGTTCGACCGGATCGGCGAAGCGCTTGCGGACGCGGATCTCGTCGTCACCGCCCTCGGCACCGGGCGCGTCGCGATCGACGGCGTCGCCGCGCTTGCGGCCTTGCGCAAGCGTCGGCGTCGGCCGATTCTGTTTCTCGATCTCGGCGTGCCGGAAGACGTGGCGCGCGAGGTCGAAAAGATCGACGGCGCCTACCGCTACGGCATCGACGATCTCGAAGGTCTCGCCCTCAAGGGCCGCGACGCGCGCGAAGCGGCGTTCGGCGAGGCCGCGGCTATCGTCGAAGCCGAGCTCGCGGCGTTCCAGCGCGCCCTCGCCGTGCGCGAGGCGTCGGGCACGATCGTGGCGTTGCGCCGGCACTTCGAAAGCGAACGCTTGCGGGCGCTCGCCGAAAAGCCCGACGATCCGGCGCGCGCCACCGAGCTTCTCGTCCATCGCCTGCTGCACGCGCCGACGGCCCTGCTGCGCGAACTTGCGGCCGACGGCACGCCCGCCAGCCTCGATGCCGAAGCGCTCATCGCGCGCGCGTTCGGACTCGACCAACCGGAGAACAAGAAGTGAGTTTCGACGCCAGCCTCGACAAAGTCGTTTTCCGCTATCGCGAACTGGGCGACATCCTGTCCAGCGGGACGGCCGATTCCAAAAGCCTCGCCAAGCTGTCCAAGGAGTATTCCGATCTCGGCCCCGTGGTCGCGTCGATCGAAACGCTGGCCAAGGCCAAATCCGAAATGCTCGAGCTCGAGGCCCTGCGCAGCGGCGACGACGCCGAAATGCGCGCGATGGCCGAGCAGGAGTATTTCGTGCTGAAGGCGCGCCTGCCCGAGATGGAGCGCGATCTCCAGGCGATGCTGCTGCCCAAGGACGCCGCCGACGAGAAAAACGCCATTCTCGAGGTGCGCGCAGGCACGGGCGGCGACGAGGCCGCTTTGTTCGCGGCCCAGCTCTTCCGCATGTACCAGCGCTACGCCCAGCTGCGCGGCTGGCGCTTCGAGACCATGGAAATCGGGGAGACGGGCTTGGGCGGCTATCGCGACGCGACGGCCAACATCTCGGGTGCCGGCGTCTTCGCGCGCCTCAAATTCGAATCGGGCGTTCACCGGGTCCAGCGCGTGCCGCAGACCGAGGCCAGCGGACGCATCCACACCTCGACCGCAACCGTCGCCGTGCTGCCCGAGGCCGAAGAAGTCGACGTCCAGATCGAAGAAAAGGACCTTCGCATCGACATTTTCCGCTCGAGCGGCCCAGGCGGCCAGTCGGTCAACACGACCGACAGTGCGGTGCGCATCACGCACATGCCGACCGGCATCGTGGTGCAGCAGCAGGACGAAAAATCGCAGCACAAGAACAAAGCCAAGGCGATGAAAATCCTGCGCGCGCGCATCTACGAGGCCGAGCGCGCGCGCACCGATGCCCTTCGCGCCGCCGACCGCAAAGGCCAGGTCGGGTCGGGCGACCGGTCGGAACGAATCCGCACCTACAATTTCCCGCAAGGCCGCGTGAGCGACCATCGGATCAATCTCACGATCTACGAGATCGACAAGGTCATGGAAGGCGAACTCGACCGCTTCGTAGACGCGTTGATCGCCGAGGATCGCGCCGCCAAGCTCGCCGAGCTTGGGTAAGGGCCGATGGCGTCCATGCGGCTCGACGCGCTGATGCGCGATCTCGCGCAGGCGATCGCGGCCGCCGAAATCGAAAATCCACGGCTCGAAGCGCGCCTCATCGCCATGACGGCGACCGGCTTGGGGCTCGAAGCGATGATTGCCTACCCCGACACGCCGGTCGATTCGGACGCGTGCGCCTACGCCTATGCGCTCGCCGAGGCGCGCGCGTCGGGCGCGCCGTCGGCCTATCTCGTCGGGCACAAAGAGTTCTGGAGCCTCGATTTCAAGGTTTCGAGCGCCACGCTGGTGCCGCGCCCCGACAGCGAAACGCTGGTGTCGGCCGCCCTCGAATTCGCCGAAGGTCGCGATTGGACAGGCCGCGTGCTCGATCTGGGCACGGGCTCGGGATGCTTGTTGCTGGCGTTTTTGTCGGAGCGGCGCATGGCGCACGGCATCGGCGTCGATGCGAGCGCCGAAGCGCTCGAAATTGCGGCCGCCAACGCGGCATCGCTTCGGATCGCCCCTCGCGCGGCGTTCGCTTGCGCCAATTGGAGCAGCGCCTTGCGCGGCAGCTTCAACCTCGTGTTCGCCAACCCACCCTACATCCGCGCGGGCGACATCGACGGGCTAAACCTCGAAGTGCGCGATTTCGAGCCGATCGAAGCGCTCGACGGCGGCCCGGACGGTTTGATGTGCTACCGCGCAATCCTCGCCGATCTACCGCGCGTAATGGCGCCGGGCGCACGCGCGTTTTTCGAGGTCGGGCAGGGGCAGGCGGCCGACGTGGCGGCCTTGTGCGCGAAGGCGGGGTTGGCGCCGATCCGGTTTTATCGCGATCTTGCCGGCATCGAGCGCTGCGTGGCGGCCGAAAAAAACCGCTTGGATTGAAACGTCTACGGGTTTAGCTTCATGGAACAAGGTTCGTTATCGAACCAGCGGCGATCCGCGATTTCGACGGGCGCCGTGCGACCGGGACCGCGGCCTTCAGCGCCCCTCCAAGTCGTCCCATCCCAAGATCAGGTCGCGCATGCGGACAATTCCGTTTTGCATGTCGAGCTTTCGCCACAGCACGAGGAACAACGATGAAACGGCAGCGCAATCGCGGCGGGCACAGCAACAATTATCGCGGTAACGGCGGCGGCGGCGGCGGCGGCGGCGGCGGCGGCAATCGCTCGAACGTGCCGTTTCGCGCCCAGACCTTCGATTCGAACGGGCCGGACGTGCGCATTCGCGGCAATGCCTATCAGGTGCTCGAGAAATATCTCGCGTTGGCGCGCGATGCCTCGGCCAGCGGCGACCGTATTGCGGCCGAAAACTTCTACCAGCACGCCGAACATTATTTCCGCCTGATCAATGCCAACCAGGAGCCCTATCCGCCGCAGCGTCCGCAAGGCGGGCTGCAGCAGCAGGCGGCCTACACCGGCGATCCGAACGCGGGCAACGGCAATCCCAATGCGCAAACGGGCGATCTGCCGGGCGTTGGGCCGCAGCCCACAATGCCGGCGCCGGTTGTGGTGCACACGAACCAGCCGTTGCCGCCGCAAGGCGACATGCAGGCGGCCGGTCCGCTGCCGAACTTCATGGGCAATCCGCCCGACGAAGGCCGCGGCTAGTCAGGCAAACGCGACCGCATCGCCGGGGGCGATTTCGCCGCCAGCGACGACTTCGGCGAACACGCCGCAATCGATGTGGCGGAAACCGTCCTGCAGCAGACGCGGCACGTTCATGTCGCGCTGCGCGGTCGCAGGATCGACGCTCGTTGCAGGACAGCGGTCGATGCGGTCGAGCACGCGCAAACGCGCCTGGCCGACTGCTATCTCGCGCCCGAGCCACTCGAATTCCTCCCAGGCGCGCGTTCCCGATAGATAGAGATTGGCGCGGAAGCGAAGCGGATCGACGCGCGCGCGCGCCACGCGTTCGATGTCCGAAATGCTGGCGAGCCCGATCAGCGACACGACCTTGCGCGCGGTGTCGGAAAACATGTGGCCCGGGGCTTCGACCAGTTTCGGGCTGCCGCGCGACTCCGATCCCATGAAGGCAGCAAAAAACTGTTCGACCAGCGTGCGGCCGGTCTGCGTCGAGATGTCCGCGCGCACGACCTGGCGGCCATTGCGCTCGATGGTCAGGATTCCGGTCGCGTCGTCAAAAACGGTTCGCAACAGCGCCAGTCGCTCGTTCTTGGCGAGCATGAGGAAATTGTGCTTGGGCATCCAGGCAGGCGCTTGCGCATCGAACGCGGTCGAGCCGTGCGCGATCGCAAAACGCCTGTCGCCGGCAATGCCTTGGCCTGCGACAAGCGCGGTTCGCGCAAGCTTTTCGGGGGTCAGCCCCTTGACCGGGTAGCGGTAAATCTGATCGACGACATAACCCATGGCGACAGCCTACATGCGGGTTTTCCAACGTCAACCGATTCGGCCAAATGCGGCGCACAGCCACACTTGCAGCGCGGTTTTTACTCGCCATATGGTTTTTGGGGACGCTCGCTTGAGGTGCCCGGCACGCCTGTCCGCCCGCAATGGGGGATTTTTCAGAAGGACGCCGCGACCATGGATTTGAACAAATACACCGAGCGCGCCAAGGGTTTCCTGCAGAACATGCAAACCCTGGCCCAGCGCAGCGCGCATCAACGCGTTACGCCCGAACATCTTCTGAAGGTTCTGCTGGACGACCCCGAGGGGCTCGCGGCCGGCCTGGTTGCCGCCGCCGGCGGCAACGTCGCCGTCGCGACGGCCGAAAACGATGGCGCTCTCGCCAAACTGCCGACGATCGAAGGCAGCGGAGCGGGGCAAGTCTATTTGGCGCCCGAATTGGCCAAGGTTTTCGAGCAGGCCGAAGCCATCGCCAAAAAATCCGGCGACCAGTTCGTGACGGTCGAGCGGCTGCTGCTCGCAGTCGCGCTGCAAAAGGGCACGCCGGCCGCCGAAGCGCTCGCCAAAGCCAAAGCGACGCCGGAATCGATAAATCGCGCGATCGAAGATCTGCGCAAGGGCCGCAAAGCCGACACGGCCGGTGCCGAAGACCAGTACGAGGCGCTGAAGAAATACGCGCGCGACCTCACCCAGGCCGCGCGGGACGGCAAACTCGACCCCGTGATCGGCCGCGACGAAGAAATACGGCGCACGATCCAGGTTCTGGCACGCCGCACCAAGAACAACCCGGTGCTGATCGGGGAGCCGGGTGTCGGCAAAACCGCGATCGTCGAGGGGCTTGCCCAGCGCATCGTCAACGGCGACGTTCCCGAGTCACTCAAGGACAAGCGCCTCCTGTCGCTCGATCTCGGCGCCATGATCGCGGGCGCGAAATATCGCGGCGAATTCGAAG
>JBILXZ010000002.1:0-7500 GCA_044378015.1 Tagaea sp. | reverse complement strand
CACAGCATAAGAACCAGAACGCTCTGGAAAGGGCGGCCTCAGTGGGTGATAGCCCCGTACGGGTAGAAAATGCTGGGATCCTCGAGTAAGGCGGGACACGTGCAATCCTGTCTGAACATGGGGGGACCACCCTCCAAGCCTAAGTACTCCTTACCGACCGATAGCGAACAAGTACCGTGAGGGAAAGGTGAAAAGCACCCCGATAAGGGGAGTGAAATAGACCTGAAACCGGATGCCTACAAGCAGTGGGAGCGGGACACGCGGTTCGCCGTGTGGATCCGTGACTGCGTACCTTTTGTATAATGGGTCAGCGAGTTAGTTTCAGTGGCGAGCTTAAGCCGTTAGGTGTAGGCGCAGCGAAAGCGAGTCTGAATAGGGCGAATAGTCACTGGGATTAGACCCGAAACCGGTCGATCTAGCCATGGGCAGGTTGAAGGTGCGGTAACACGCACTGGAGGACCGAACCCACTTCTGTTGCAAAAGCAGGGGATGACCTGTGGCTAGGGGTGAAAGGCCAATCAAGGCCGGTAATAGCTGGTTCTCCGCGAAATCTATTGAGGTAGAGCGTCGAGTGATTACCCTCGGGGGTAGAGCACTGGATGGGCTAGGGGGGCGCGAGCCTTACCAAACCTAACCAAACTCCGAATACCGAGGAGTACAGCTCGGCAGGCAGGCAGTGGGTGCTAAGGTCCATTGCCGAGAGGGAAAGAGCCCAGATCGCCATCTAAGGTCCCCAAGTCCTGGCTAAGTGGGAAAGGATGTGGGACGGCTTTGACAACCAGGAGGTTGGCTTAGAAGCAGCCATCCTTTAAAGAAAGCGTAATAGCTCACTGGTCAAGCTGTCCTGCGCCGAAAATGTAACGGGTCTCAAGCCAGGCACCGAAGATGCGAGTGTGCGCAAGCACGCGGTAGCGGAGCGTTCCGTAAGCCTGTGAAGGTGGACCGTCAGGTCTGCTGGAGGTATCGGAAGTGAGAATGCTGACATGAGTAACGACAAACAGGGTGAGAAACCCTGTCGCCGTAAGTCCAAGGGTTCCTGCGCAAGGTTAATCCGCGCAGGGTAAGCCGGCCCCTAAGGCGAGGCCGAAAGGCGTAGTCGATGGGAACCTGGTTAATATTCCAGGGCCTGCTGGGTGTTGACGGAAGCGTAAGTTTGTTTGCGGTTATTGGATTCCGCGGGCGGATGATGCTTTCCAGGAAATAGCCCCAGCGTATAGACCGTACCCGAAACCGACACTGGTGGACTGGTAGAGTATACCAAGGCGCTTGAGAGAACGGTGTCGAAGGAACTAGGCAAATTACCCTCGTAACTTCGGGAAAAGAGGGACCCGTCTATGCGCAAGCATTGGCGGGTGGCACAGAATTGGGGGTGGCGACTGTTTACTTAAAACACAGGGCTCTGCGAACACGTAAGTGGACGTATAGGGTCTGACGCCTGCCCGGTGCTGGAAGGTTAAAAGGAGAGCTGAAAGGCTTGAATTGAAGCCCCAGTAAACGGCGGCCGTAACTATAACGGTCCTAAGGTAGCGAAATTCCTTGTCGGGTAAGTTCCGACCTGCACGAATGGCGTAACGATCTCCCCACTGTCTCCGGCACCGGCTCAGTGAAATTGAATTCTCCGTGAAGATGCGGAGTACCCGCGGTTAGACGGAAAGACCCTATGAACCTTTACTGTAACTTCGCAGTGGTATTAGGAAATGGATGTGTAGGATAGGCGGGAGCCTATGAAGCGGGGGCGTCAGCTCTGGTGGAGGCAACGGTGAAATACCGCCCTTACGTTTTCTGATATCTAACTTCGTCCCGTTATCCGGGATAAGGACCCTGCGTGGTGGACAGTTTGACTGGGGCGGTCGCCTCCCAAAGAGTAACGGAGGCGCGCGATGGTGGGCTCAGGCTGGTCGGAAATCAGCCCTCGAGTGCAATGGCATAAGCCCGCCTGACTGCGAGACCGACAGGTCGAGCAGAGACGAAAGTCGGCCATAGTGATCCGGTGGTTCCACGTGGAAGGGCCATCGCTCAACGGATAAAAGGTACTCTAGGGATAACAGGCTGATGATGACCAAGAGTCCATATCGACGTCATCGTTTGGCACCTCGATGTCGACTCATCACATCCTGGGGCCGGAGCAGGTCCCAAGGGTTCGGCTGTTCGCCGATTAAAGTGGTACGTGAGTTGGGTTTAGAACGTCGTGAGACAGTTCGGTCCCTATCTGCCGTGGGTGTAGGAAGCTTGAGAGGATCTGTCCCTAGTACGAGAGGACCGGGATGGACGTACCTCTGGTGTACCGGTTGTCGCGCCAGCGGCATAGCCGGGTAGCTATGTACGGAAAAGATAACCGCTGAATGCATCTAAGCGGGAAACTTACCTCGAAACAAGGCTTCCCTGAGGATCGTGATAGACCATCACGTTGATAGGCCGGGTGTGTAAGCGCAGTAATGCGTTGAGCTTACCGGTCCTAATCATCCGAATGGCTTGATCTCCTTAGTCGTCGTTATATCGCGCGCAGCGTCGAGCTTCCCTTCGGGAACTCGTTGCTCGCTTGAATTCTCGATGGCACGTAAACCTCGATCGAAAAAGACGGTCAACATATCTCGAAGCAACGTTCCGGTCGGACGGCCCGGTGGTCTTAGCGAGAGGTGCTCCACCCGATCCCATTCCGAACTCGGCCGTGAAAACTCTCAGCGCTGATGGTACTGCGTCTCAAGACGCGGGAGAGTAAGTCGCCGCCGGGCCTTCCGACCGGAACGTTGCTTCGATCTCTCTTCCATCCATGTCCGACACGCCCGCTTCGTGCGGGCGTTGCTTTTTGGGCAGACATCGAATGTCTTGGCGCGGGGTGGAGCAGCCCGGTAGCTCGTCAGGCTCATAACCTGAAGGTCACAGGTTCAAATCCTGTCCCCGCAACCAAATCAGCCCGCTAACTCAAAAAGTTAGCGGGCGTTTTGGTTTTGCGCTTAAACTCCGATTCCGCCCGTGGAAGCACTGTGGAAGCAAGAGGGCGCGAAAATCCACGCATTGGGACACGATCATTCCGTCCACTTGTGATGTCCCCCGCCTTGATTGGCTTCGCTGGGGCGCGGGGCTTCAAGCGCAGTCTGTATCAGGCTGGTCAGTTCGCGCTCGGTTTCAGTCAACGTCGCGGTATCAGTTCGAGCGTCAGCGCCGCCGTCCGTTGCAAGGAACCAGAGATTTCGTTGTGGCGCCGATGTCAGAGTCCACGGATTTTTCGGGGAAAGTCGCCGGAATACCTGGCCTTCCTCATCGGCGGGATAGATGAGAAACCCGTCGAGCCGGGATCCAGGATCGCCAAAGCCGGAAAGATACGCCGCGAGTTGATAGAGGTCCTCGGTGACAACGCCGGTACGGTTGTAGCTGTTGATCCTGTTTGTTTTGTACTTGGCGTCGGCGATACCAAGACAGCGGTCATGGGAATCCAAAATGAGAATATCTGGCCGGAGTGAGCCGAGGGTCGCGCCACCGACGCTGGTAAGAAGGTAGCGGAAATGGTCGGTGGAACGACCGGTGTGGCTGACGCGCAAACCGGGCAGGCCTATCTGCAGGAGCTTGGCGACATAGAGTTCCCATATCTCGGCCATGTCGAGCAACACGCCGAAGGCTTTGCTCTCGCCGCCTGAGGCCGCCGTACGCGGCCGCTGAGCGAGGATCGAGATAGATAGATCGACAATGGGGCGATAGGCCTCGGTGATCGGCGAATAACGGATACTTTGTGCGCTCACGCGCGGCGCATCCCGTGCCGCTTGGCTGCCAAGAGCCGAACGCAAATCTTCGATCACAGTCTTTCCACGATCAGGCAACCAGAAATTCCGTTCACCGCGTGAACCAAGGGCGGTGCTCAGACGCTCGAAGGCGGCGAGTAGGATGCGGCCGATGACGGGATCGACAATACGAGTGCGGGTCAAGCTGATAAGGCGGTCGTCGCCGACTGCACGGGCTAGCGCGGTTTCGCGGGCCAAAAGCTTGCCCCGCAAGGCGCGCCCCTCGTGGATGGTTTCGACGCGGCGGTACGGCACGCCATGCTTTGCCGCGACGATGAGGCGGCCGGACCATAGGTGCGCGATCACCAGCCACAGCCATATCCGCTGCTGCTCGAACTTGCCCTTCGAGTCCACCAAGCGGACACCCCAGATAGCGGTGAGCCACCGCAGCAAAGCGGGCATGCCGAAGCGGGGTTCGAGCCGGAGCGTTCGGCCTTCGAACTGAATTTCGCCGACATAACGGCCCGCCCACCATTTCCCAGAGATGCCGTCGAAAGTGGCGATCGGTTCATCGTCGGGTATGTCTCCGCGCCCGCCGATCTGCAACAGCAGATCGGCGGGCTTGGCGGAGATGACAAGCCGCCGTAACCATTCTTCATCCTCGCGGCCGCTTATCGGGATTGGCGAACAGTCCCGAGCGACGATCTGGCTGCCATTGTCGGCCAGCCGAATCACGGGCTCGTGCCTGTAAGAAGGACGGCCTCGGCACGTTTCATCAGCGCATCGCGTTCGCCTGCATCGATACCGGAGAGATATTGGTTCATGAGCGGGTTGACCGAGTAACGCCAAAGCGCCAAGACCGGATCGAGAGCGCCGCCTTTGCCGTTGAAGAGCACGCGGTTTCGCCGCCTCTCAGACGCTATGAGGTAGCGATGGGCGAAGGATACTACGTCGCAGAAATAGGTATGGCCGATCTGGTATTGCGGGCCGAGATAGCTGTTTCCGTCAATGACGGCATTCAGGCGTTCCGCCCGGTCGGCTAGAACCTCGAATTCCGCCTCGACCTTCCCCCAATCCTTTCTGATTTTGCCGGATGCGACGAGTGCGTCCCAACGGTACTTCGACACGGCGACGAAATCCTCGCGGGAATAGCCTCGGAAGAACCAAAGAAATCGGCGGCGTAGCGCGAAATCTACATGCTCAAGCGATTGGTCGATAAGGTTCATAGTGCCGATTAGATAGAGATTTTGCGGCAGTCGGATTTTTCGTGGTTCCGTATCGTGTCCTCCTAAAGTCACGTCACTGTCGCGATCTTCGAGCAGCGAGAAGCATTCGCCCAGTACTTTGCTAAGGTCAGCACGGTTCATTTCGTCAAGGATGAGGACAGTGGGTATACGCCGATCATCCTCTGGCTCCGTCTTGAGTGCCTCGACCAACCTTAGCAATACGCCGTCGCGGTATTCGGTTTGCCCGCTGCTGCCAATTTGCAGGCCGCGAACAAAATCCTCGTATCCGTAACCGGGATGGAATTGAACCCTTTGGGTGCGTTTAATGATAAGCGCATCGATCTCGTCGCTGGCTGAGAAGTAGCGGCGCGGTCCCCAAAGCTTGAGCAAGTCCTGTCGGATCAAGCTGTAGGCAAGCTGCCGCGCCTGATAGGTCTTGCCGGTTCCAGGCGGGCCATAGAGAACGATCTGCTTCTTGATGTGCAACGCCTGCAAGGGACTGATGGTCTCGGCGTCACTGTCCGTGTACCAGCAAGCACGCAGCGGTTCCCCGTAGAAGTCGAGGTTCTCATCGGGGAGAAAATCCTGAAGTTTGCCGCGAATGGCCTTGAGGAAATCGTCCGTATCATCTGGCGCAGCTTCATCGAGGACTTCGCCAAAGGCCTCGCAAATGCGGGCCTTGTGCCCTTCGCTGGCAATGCGTTCGTATTCGTCCGGAAAAAGGATATACAGAAGGATGTGGCGCAGTTGCGGGGGGCGGCCGAATTCTTCGCGGTGTTCATCAGCCAATCTATCGAGTAGTCCTCGCGTGCCAACATGGTCTTGAAGCAATGATGTGCGCTCCATCTCGGAAAGCTCCGAGATGGCAAGAGCAAAACGAGCCAGATAAGTCAGTTCGTTAGGTCTGTTCGTATTGAAAGCAAGGCCGGGATCTCCGATTCCGTCATCGAAGCATGAGAATGCCGATGCGTTCTCGGCAACTTCGAGGTTTTTCCAGCTCGCGACCTCGCGAATCAATCCGACTTTTCGTCCATAGGTGATGCTGGAAGGAAAGAGAAAATAGATGAAGAGGAGTTCACAGGCGAGGCGCGTTACGTTTTCCGCCTCGCTTGCGAGTTGCTCTTTGAACTTCTGCTCGAAATTCTTGTCTTTGGATGTGTCGGGGCGATCAATGAAGCATGCCTTGAATTTCTGCAGATTGGCGGCGCTCCAGATATCGGGCTCACGCCAGAGAATCGATTGGCTTGCGATCAGGCACCGGCTGCGCCATTCATCGGCGGCGGCAAAAATACGTTTTGAATTCTGATCCGAGAGTCGGGCCATGGCTGGTTATCCTCCTGGCTGCTGTCTGTTCATCGACCTAGCTCGTTGCCATCGATGCAGCGCCCAGGGGTCATCCGGAAGTTTGCAAGGCAAAGGATGGTTCTCGAATATTTCAAGATGACCTCCACCCGGCATGTTGGCTGGGATGACTTTCGGCCATCTTCTCCAGCACGTCCTTTTCTGGCTCTTCATCCATATGAGCTACTGATTGTTGATCCTGGAGCAGTAGCAGGCTCAGGGTCATGTCGAAGCGATCGGAGACGATCGTCATTTCGGTTACCGGCTCGTTCGGAAACCACACCCCGGCCGGCAGCTCTACTGGGGCGCGCAGTTCAGAATCGCCGAATGCACCGCCGGCAACGGAACCGCTCGGTACCGGGACTACGAGTCCCTTCGATCGGATGTATGCGCCAGATTTTAGGGCACGCTCACTGGGCTTGGCCCAGAGTATGAAGCCTTCCCGTGCCGCAACGAGGAGCGCGCGCTGCTCGGCGAATTCGAGCCACTTCAATGTCGCGGCGGTGAGGGAGACGCCATAGCGATCGGCACAATGGCCGAGGAGATCAAGATCAATCTTCTGCCCGGAGACTTGTTTTCGGAAATCATCGATCGGCATCAGAAGGTACGACGCAAACTGGTTCGCATCGTTTTCTCGCGCCGCATCCTGGCGATCCCATTGCGTCACGTCGCGCTGGCTGCAGAAAAATTCGTCGAGTTCCTGACGGTGTCGCAGGTAGTGCCCAAATTCGTGGGCTAGGACGAAGTTGACCCGCCCTGGGACGGAGAGGGAGTCGTTGTAGACGATGCTCCACATTGGCTTTGCGCCCTTGCTGCGATAGAGAGCGCCCTCGAAGCCGTCCAGCCTTTCGCCTTTCACCATAGTGATCGGGTCTGAAAAGCACTGCCGGGAATAGTCCTGGGCCAACGCCTTAACATCGACGGGGAAGCGCTCGATGCCCGGCACCTTGTTCAATATCTGTGTGAGCCGGATTGCCCACGCTTTCCCGGAGGCGAGCTGGCTCATTCGGGTTTTTCCCAAGCCTCCAAGATCTGGCGAAGGCGCTTCTTCGTGTCGATCGACATATCTTGGTATTTGCGGAAGAAGGCTAGGTCGACGTCGCTGGCTTCCGGCGACTCGCGCTTTTCATCGAGCAGGAATTCCGCCGTCAGGCCAAGCGAGGCGGCGATTCGGGATATCTTCTCCGCAGAAGGGCGTGGGGGGTTCCGATTCTCGA
>JBILXZ010000102.1:0-4952 GCA_044378015.1 Tagaea sp. | reverse complement strand
AGGGCGGCCCAGCGATAGTCGGCAAGGCGCCCGCGATCGAAAACGCGCAATGCCATCCAGTGCGTCGCCCACAGGAAGAAGAACGTCGCCGCCCAATGGCGCGCGGTCGCGCCCATCATCAGATGCGTCGGGTCGAAGGCGACCAGGGCAGCCGCGACGAGGGCGGCCGAAGTACCGAGGCCAAGCTCGCGCGCCAGGCGATAGACCACGAATACGGCGCCGACGCCGAAGGCGACACTCGTGGCCCGCGCGGCATACCAGTAGGTTTCGGGTGCGAACGACAGAGCGAGGCCCAGATCGGCGACCGATCCGAATCCGGTCGTCCACCACAGATAAGCGGCAACCGGCACGGTCGTCGCCGCATAGAGCCACGCCAGCAGCGGCGGGTAGTAGAGCGTTTCGGCGAGGATCGGCGACAGGGTGGGGATCGGATTGCGCGTCTCGAGGATGCGCAGCGCACCGCCGAGCATCACTTCTTCGTCCGACGCCAACGGCAACGGCAAGCCGTTCGTGGCGGCAACGAGCCGCAGCAGGATTGCCGCCGCCGCCAGCAGCAGCCCGAGCGCAAGCGGGGCGGCGGGTGCACGCATCACGGTTTGACCGCGCGGCCGACGACGAGCAGCCCTGCGCGCCGGAGGCCCGGCAAGCGGGTCGTGAGATCGTCGATGCGTGTCGCCAGACGCGTGATGGCGCGGATGCCGGGGATGAAGCGGAAATAGCGGTTGAAGACCAGAACGTCGCTGTTCATGAAGATGCAGCCGCCGAGAAAACCGTAGGTTTTCCAGCGTTCGAGGCGGAACCCGGCAGCGGCGAGCGGCGGCACGGTTTCTGCCCACAGCAGCGGGCGCTCGGTTTCGTGGTCCAGATGCGGCGACAGGCGATAGATGATCGCGCGCAGCAGCCGCCACAGCCAGAAATCGCTGACCGGCTCGCGAAACACGAAGCGGCCGCCGGGTTTGAGGATGCGGAAGATTTCGGCGAACAGCGCCTGGCGGTCGTTCACATGGTGGATGCCGCCCAGCATCAGTACGGTGTCGAAAGCGGCATCTGCGAGCGGCAGGCGCGTCGCGTCGCCCTGGATGAAAAGATGGCGCTGCATTCCTTCGCGCGCCGCAGCTGCCGCGAGCATATTGGTGGAGATATCGATGCCCACACCGTCGCCGGTGCGCGTGCCCAGAAGGGCAAGCCCATCGGCTTGGCCGCAGCAGATTTCGGCAACGGCTTGCGTGCCGCAGCCCGCGAGCGCTTCTTCGAGTGCGGCGTCGAGATAGGCCGCGTAGACTTGGCTGTGCGGATAGGCGAGATTTTCGAGGTAGAGCGTCACGAGCTGGTCGTAATGCGCCTTCTGCCGGTCAGCGTCGGTCGATAGCGTTTCGTGCGCGAGCAGCGCGATGCCGTCGGGGCGGATCGGATAGCGGTGCCTTCCGTCCGGCGTTGCAAGCGCGCCGTCAACGACACCAAGGACAGCGCCCGTCGCGGGACAGCGGAGCAACGCCAATCTGTTGGCGGGCCAGTCGGACGGCATGTTCGGCAAGATGGGGGCTCCGGCAATGGTGCGGCGGGTCCGCACTGCAGCGCCCGCTAGATAGGGGCCTGGCGCCGTTCAGGTCAAGCGCTGCGCCCGACCGGACTTTACGCAATCTGGCTGCCGTGCTAATGGCGCACGCCAGTGGGGCGATGCGGTCGACATTCCGTTGAAACAACCTAATAACCACAAAGGCTTTGACCGAAATGCTGACTCCCCTGCGCCGCGCAGTTCGAGCGTTGCTTCCCAAAGTGATCGTGACGACGCGCGCGCCCGACCGCGAGTTCATCAAACGCTACATATGCGCGAAGTTGCGCCAAGACGGCGTCATGGTGGATATCGGGGCTGGAACGGGGACGGGGCCGGAGAGCTTTATGCTTGAAGTCGGTCTCGCGCCCGAGAACTGCGTGCTGATCGAAGCGTGCCCCGAGAATTTCGGACATCTGGCGAAGCGGTGCCCGTCGGCGCGTCTTCTCAACATCGCGATCGCCGACCGCGACGGCACCGTGCCGTTCTACGTGGCCGACGATTCGCGCTGGGAAGGCTCGTCGAAGTCCAACACGATCGTCGAAGGCGTGATGGAGACGAAATTCGCGGCGACCATGCGGCGCATCGAGGTTCCGTCGCGCACGCTCGCAACCCTGTTCGCCGAGCAGAAACTCGACCATGTCGAGCTCCTGATGCTCAATTGCGAGGGCGCCGAATACATCATTTTCCGCGACGGCATCGCCTGCCTGCGCAATACCCGCTTCGTTTGGCTCGAGTTCCATGGTTTTTCGCGCGCGCTCAACAAATTCATCGCCGACAAGCGCGGCATTTTCGACATGTTCGAAGCGGCCGGATTCACGCGCGTTGCGGGCATGCGGCGCGACGAGATCGACGATTCGTTCGTCCATACGATGGTGCTTTTCGAGCGTTTGAACTAGGCAAGAGGAACGTAGCCGATGATCTCGCAGGTCAAGAGCCAGATCGGCGACTGGCTTCAGATGCGCGCTATCCGCAAACACGGTTCGCGCGTCGGCTGGCGTATCGCCGGACAATACACCGCCTACTGGACGCGGGCGCGCAAACTGTGTCCGCGCCTGATGCCGGGCGATCCCGTGCTTCGTCGCGCGGTCGAGGATTTCGCGCGCGACCGCGTGGCGTCGTTCCATACGCCGCAGGCCGAAGCGCTCGCGCGCCAGATCGCCCAGCGCCTTGATGCGCGCGAAGCGTCCGGCGACGATCTGTGGGACAAGCCGACGGCGACGAACAGCAACGTCAATTACGCGGGAAATCTTTGGAAGGATTTCCCGGAACTTAAGACGTATCTTTCCGAGTCTCTGGGGCCGTTTCTCGAGGGATATTTCGGCTGTGCCTACAAGATTTTCTACGCGACAATGTACAAGTCTTTCTATGTGTCCGACGGGCCGAAGAACTCCGCGCTCTGGCACAGCGACAGCGGACCGGGAAGCTGCGTTAACAGCATGCTTTACATTGACGACACTGTGCCCGCCGACGGCGCAATCCAGGTTCTGCGCTGGGGCGACGCGGTCGAGATTTTCAATGACGAGCGACCGGCGATGCGCCGCAAGCGCGAAATTCTGGGCGCGCAAGCCGTCGAGGCGCTGGGACGGCGGAACATGCTTTGCGCCTGGTACGCGGAACGGATCGCGGCGGACTATGCGGACCGCATCGCGCAGCCGACCGGCCGTGCCGGGCTGACCGCTGCCTTCGCGAACAACACCATTCACCGCGGCGGATTTCCGGAGCCGGGACACCGACGACGCGTGGTGATCTTCCACTGCTACCCTTCGCACAAGCCGACAAACTGGTCCCGTTACGACGAGCGCGGCATTGCGAAGGTCGAGTCGTATCCAAAAGACCCTGCGGCGGAGTTCTGATCTTGCGCAAAGTTGCGACGGCGTTTCTGGTCCACGCGTTCAACGCGGTCTTCCGCCCGGCGGTCGCCCCGCGGCCGGCGCGCGGCTTCCTGCGCGCCCTGGTCGCCCAGCCGCGCGTTTTCGACCTCGTGTCCCTTGCGATTCAGGTGCGGTGGCTCGGCGGCGTTCGCGCGGTCGAAACGCAGTCGCGCGAGGAAGACAAGCATCTTGCGGCCGTCCACGCCTACAATGCGGGCGTCACGACCAACAAGATTTTCACCTCAACGCGCCGCGCCGAGCCGGTCTATGCGATCGCTGGGATGCCGATGCGCATGCTTGCGGACGACAAGCTGCTGATCGTCGGCCCGCGCAATGTCCAAGAGTTTCTCATTGCCTGGATCCACGGATTCTCGTGGCCGAACATCGACGCGATCGACCTCTATTCGACGCACCCGAAGATCCAGGTCATGGACATGCATCGCATCGCGTTTCCCGACGCGAGCTACGATGTCGTGACGATGGTGAACACGCTCGGCTACGCCAGCGACATACCGCAGGTGCTTGCGCACGTTTTCCGCATTCTGAAGCCCGGCGGCCGCTTTTGTTTCACCCACGCCTACGCGCCGGAAAATCCGCTTTTCGAGGGCGATCTGACGACCGGCCAAGCCATAATGGACGCCTGCAGCGCCCTCGGATTCCGACTCTATTTCCACCACAGCCACCAGCGGATGAACAGCAGGCACAGGATGCAGACGAGCCACTTTATCGGGTTCGAGAAGCCGCCGTCGGATCCGCGCGCGGCATGAAACTGCAGGGGCTCGCATCGATACCTGCGGTGCTGGCGAGCACGTGGGCGCTCATGTCGCGCCGGCAGCAGCTTGCGGCGGTTCTGGTCGCGGTCCTGTCGGTCGGCGCGAGCGTTTTCGAAATCGCTGCTCTTTCCACGCTGCTGCCGTTCGTGACGCTGCTGACGAATCCGGCGGGCATCGAATCGCTTCCGTATTTCGCGTCCGTCGCCGCCGCGTTCGGCGTCGATCTCGCCACGATCGGCGTCCAGCGGCTCGGATATGCGGTTGCCGCACTTTTGGTGGCCGCCATGGCGATACGCCTGGCGGCAGCTTGGGCGATCGAGGTCGTATCCTTGCGTTTCACGAACGGGCTGGTCGCGACGGTTCTCGCGCGCACGATCTGCGGTCCCTACGGCTGGCTCAAGGCGCAGAGCGCATCGGTGCTGTCCCAGCGAATCATGATCGATGCGACGACGGTCGGGCAGACGATCTATCCGGGATTTCTCGAGCTGCTCTACGGCTACTTTATCCTGGTCCTCGGGCTTGTCGCGATTTTGTCGAGCGCTTCGCCGCAGGCGGTTTTGATCCTCGTCGGAATCGGCGCGCTTGCCGCATCTGTCTTCTTCCTGATGAATCCGGCGACAATTCGCCAGACGGCCGTCTTCCGGAACGCCCTCGTCGAAACCACGCGCATCGCCATGGAGATTTTCGCCAACCAAAAGGCCATAAAAGTCTATCTCGCGGAAGACGCGTTCGTGCGGCGCCTCGTCGCGTCGT
>JBILXZ010000101.1:0-5075 GCA_044378015.1 Tagaea sp. | reverse complement strand
AGTTCCGGAATTTCGCCGACCTCGTTGATGCCGCCCGACTGAAACGCATAGCGCATGACGACATTGGCGCCGATGACCGCCAGCAGCCCGACCATCGTGACGAGGATCGTCGCCCGGCAGATCCAACCAATCGCTGCATCGACAAAATCAACCAAAGCGAGCGTTCCGCGCATCGCGACCTCCCTCTTGGAGTCGTCCCCTCCGCCGGCCCGGCGAAGGGGACGCCCCGCCGCCTCAGCCCGCGGCTTTGACGAGTTGTTCGACGAAATCGCCGAACGGCTTCTTCTTCCAGATGTCGACGACAGACGCCGAAGCGCGGCGGAACGCTGCCTTATCGGCCTCGTTGACGCTGATTTTGGGATTGGCCTTGAACTCCGCCAGGAACTTCGTGTCCGCCTCGGCCATCAACCCGCGCTGGACCTTTCCGGCCTCGGCCACAGCCGCCTTCACGATGTCCCGATCGGCGGCCGAAAGCCGGCCCCAGGTGATCTGCGACATCAGAAACGGCGTCGACTCCCATTTGTGGCCGGTGAGCGAGACGAAACTGTTCACCTCGAAGATCTTCGACGATGCGATATTGGCAAGCGGGTTCTCCTGTCCGTCGACAACGCCTTGCTGAAGCGCGACATAGAGCTCGCCGAAGCTGATTTGCTGCGTCGCCGCACCCAATGCCTGAAATATGTCGATCGTCATCGGATCGGGAGGCGTGCGGATCTTCAAACCCTTGAGGTCTTCGGGCTGGTTGATCGCGCGTTTGGAATTGGTGATGTGGCGAATGCCGTTGTCCCACCAGCTCAGCGGCATGATGCCGACCCGCGTGAAACGCTGTTCGATGGCTCCGCCGAACGTGCCGTCCATAAGCCTAAACGCGTCGTTTGCGGTCGCGAAGAGGAACGGCAGCCCCAGAGCAGCGACTTCCGGGACAAGCGCGGATGTCGAGCCCTGGCTGTTGATCGTAATGTCCAGCGCGCCGGTTCGTAGGCTGGTCAGCATCGAGGGTTCGTTGCCAAGTTGCTCGGAAGGTGCGACGCGCACCGAGATCCGGCCGCTGGTCTTTTCCTTCACAATCTCGGCGAAACGCTCTGCCGCGACATGGCGCGGATTGCTTGGCGCGGCATTGTGGCCGCAAGTGAGCGTGATCTGCTGCGCGGCCGCTCCGCGCGAAAACGAGACAACCGCCGGCATCGCGAGTGCTGCCGACAGAATCGCCCTGCGGTTGACCGAGCGAGCAAGAGTCGAGTTCATGGTTTCCTCCTTGTTTTCTTTTGTTGAAGGCTTCGTCGTCATTTCGACAACCAGGTTCTTATCCGCGCGCAGACGGCGTCGGTTGAAACGCCGTAGCGATCGTGCAGGGTCGGCAATGCGCCCGCGTCGAGAAAGGCGTCCGGCAGCGCGATCTGGCGGAAAGGCGGATGGATGCCCTCGCGCAGCAGCAGTCCGGCGATCGCCTCTCCAAGCCCGCCGACTTGCGTATGGTTCTCCGCCACGACGACCATCCGTCCGCTGCGGCGCGCCTCCTCGCAAATCGCCGCTGTATCCAACGGCTTGATCGTCGGCACATGGAGCACCGCGACACCGATGCGGTCGGATTTCAGGCGTTCCGCGACTTCAAGCATCCGCATCGTCATGATACCCGACGAGATCGCCAGAATGTCCGCACCATCGCGCAAGCGCTTGGCCTTTCCGAGTTCGAAGCGATAGCCGTACTCGTCCAGGACCAGCGGCACTTGGCCGCGCAGCAGGCGCATATAGACGGGCCCATGATGCGCCGCGATCGCGGGCACGGCTTGCTCGATCTCGTGCGCGTCGCACGGATCGACGACCGTCATGTTCGGAATCGCGCGCATCAGCGCCAGATCCTCTGTCGCCTGATGGCTGGGGCCATAGCCAGAAGTAAGCCCAGGCAGCGCGCAGACGATCTTCACGTTGCGGTCTTCTTCGGCGATCGTCTGATGGAGGAAATCGTAGGCGCGGCGCGACGCGAAAACGGCATAGGTCGTCGCAAACGGCATGAAGCCTTCCGCCGCGAGCCCCGATGCGGCCGCGAAAAGAACCTGCTCCGCCATGCCCATCTGGTAGTAGCGGTCGGGAAATTCCTTCGCGAAAATGTGAAGGTCTGTGTACTTCCCCAGATCTGCAGTCATGCCGACAATCTGGGGATTGCTGCGGGCGAGTTCGACAAGCGCATGGCCGAAGGGCGCGGGTTTCGTGCGCTGCCCTTCCGCGGCGATCGATGCGATCATCGCCGACGTCGTCAGACGCGACTTCCCCAGCCCGGCGGGCGGCGGCGCAGGCTTCATGCGGACCACCCGGCATCGAGCGCGTCGAGCGCCAATTGCCATTCATGCGCCTCGACGCGGATGAAGTGGTTCTTCTCCCGCGCTTCCAGAAATGGCACGCCCTTGCCCATCAAGGTATCGGCGACGATCATGCGCGGGCGCGGCGAGGGCTCCGCTTTGGCAGCATCGAATGCCGCGCGAACCGCGTCGATATTGTTGCCGTCGACGCGCTGCACGAACCAGCCGAACGCCGCCAGCTTGTCGGTCAGCGGCTCGAAGCCCAGCATTTGGCCTGAAGGACCGTCGGCCTGCTGGTTGTTGACGTCGACAACGGCAATCAAATTGTCGAGCCGATGGTGGGCGGCGGACATGATCGCCTCCCAGACCGAACCTTCGTCGAGCTCGCCATCGGAGAACAGCACATAGACGCGCGCGTCGGATTTCTTGCGCTTCAGCCCCATTGCCTTGCCGACCGCGATACCGAGACCGAGCCCCAGCGAACCGCCGGACATTTCCATTCCCGGCGTATAAGAAGCCATGCCCGACATTGGCAAACGGCTGTCGTCGCAGCCATAAGTCTCGAGTTCGTCTTCCGGAATGATCCCTGCTTCGATAAGCGCCGCGTAGTGCGCGATCGCGTAGTGGCCGTTGGAAAGCAGAAATCGGTCGCGACCTTCCCAATCGGGATCCTCCGGTCGGTACCGCATCGCATGGAAATAGGCCACGGCGAAAACGTCGGCAATGTCGAGTGCTTGCGCGACGTAGCCTTGACCTTGGACCTGGCCCATCCGAACGGCATTTCGCCGCACGCGGTACGCGCGATATGCGAGGTCCTGATTATGTCCGGAACCGGTCACGGCATCGTTCCTTCCTGCCTTGGACGGCCTAGTGAATGAGCATGCCGCCATTGACGTCGATCACAGCGCCGGTCACATAGGCCGACAGATCGGACGCAAGGAAGGTGTAGATGCCCGCGACATCCTCCGCCGTCCCCAAGCGGCCGAGCGGAATGCCTTCGAGAACTCTGGCTTTCATCTCGTCGGTCAGCATGCCGCCGGTGATGTCGGTCGCGATCAGGCCAGGCGTCACGCTGTTAACGCGGATTCCGTCAGGGCCCAGTTCGCGCGCCATCGCCTTGGCCAAGCCCAGCACGCCTGCCTTCGCAGCAGAATAGTGCGGCCCGCCGAATATTCCGCCGCCGCGCTGCGCGGAAACGGACGACATGCAGGCGATCGAACCCGATCTGCGCGCACGCATATGGGGCACGAAAGCCTGAGAGAGATAGAGAACGCCAGTTAGGTTCACCGCCTGGATCCGCTCCCACGAAGCGGGATCGATGCCCATCAGTTTCACGGGTTGCGTGATGCCGGCATTGTTGACGAGCACGTCAAGATGTCCGAATGCCGCGAGGACATCGGACGCGGCTTTTTCGCAGGACGCCTTGTTGGTAACGTCGCACGTCAAGCCGATATGCCCGGCACCCACTTCTGCCGCTGCCGCTTGTGCTGCCGCGCCATCGATATCGAGGATTGCCACCTTGGCGCCTTCGGCCGCAAAGCGGCGGGCCGTCGCCAACCCGATACCCCGCTTGCTCGCGGCACCGGAAATCGCCGCTGTCTTTCCTTTGAGCAGCATCGTTTCGTCCCTTCGCTTTTTTATCCTTGGACAAAAACTTGCTGGAAGCCGCCCCACTGACAAACGCGCAGTTGTCAAGAATGGATGAATCTGGTTCAACTATCTGATGCTGGGAACCATACCAATATCGTCAATTCGTGCATTCGAATCAGCCGCGCGGACGGGTTCGTTTCGCGGCGCAGCGAACGAGCTTCACCTGTCTCCCTCTGCGGTCAGCCACGCGATCCGCAAACTGGAGACCGCGTTGGGAACGGCGCTTTTCGAACGCGGTGTCCGCCGCGTGCACCTAACGCCGGCAGGGGAAAGTCTTATGCGGCATGCATGCACCGCCTTCGACGAGCTTCGCCAAGGCCTGCAAAGCGTGGCTCGGCGCGGCCCGCATCTGCTGCGCGTACATTCCGCGCCCAGCTTCGCGTCGCAATGGCTTGCGCCGCGTCTTTCGCGCTTCTTGACGGCGAATCCCGGAATCGACGTCCGCTTGGCGGCGAACACCGACTATGCACGCTTCATCAATGACGACTTCGACGTCGACATCGTCTACGGAAAGCCACGCGCTGAAAGCGTCGTGACCATTCCGCTCGGCGAAGAAGTCGTGACGCCGCTCTGCGCGCCCGCTCTTGCAAGCAGAATTTCCACCCCCGCCGATCTTGCAGCGCATACGCTGATCACTTCCGACAACAAACTCGTACGCTGGAACGATTGGTTCGCCGCAAACAAAATCGCGTCGCCCGCAACGCACGGTATGCGCTTCGACAGATCGTTTCTCGCCATCGCGATGGCCGCAGACGGACTCGGCGTCGCACTGGAGTCAACGCGCCTAGCTGAACGGGAGATATCCCAGGGAAAGCTCGTCGCGCCGCTCGCCGGAAAATCACGCGACATCCGTTATGTCGGCCATACGATCGCGATGCCTGCGACGCACGTTCGACGCGGCCTGTTGCGCGCTTTCGCGAATTGGATTCTGGGCGAACTCGATCTGCCTGCAATGACGATCGAAAACAACGGCACAGTCGTGTCGACCGTCTATCCGGCAACTCGCTGAAATGCACTCAAAAGCAACACGCCTGAAAAGCTCTTGCGCTTGGCCTACCGCGCCTACAATACGTCCTTTGCTCACTCTTCCGCAGCCGCACATGTCGATAGGCAACATATTGACCGGTC
>JBILXZ010000014.1:0-71281 GCA_044378015.1 Tagaea sp. | reverse complement strand
GCAATATCGATCGCGCGGTGAAGCGCAGCCGGTTGCTCTCGAAAGAAGGTCTGCAGGAGCGCATGTTCGCGCGGCTGTTTTCGGGCCTCGTCTATGCGCAGATTTGGGAGGATCCCGGCATCGATCTGGAGGCGCTGGACCTGGCGCCCGGCGACGATGTAATCGCCATCGCGTCCGGCGGCTGCAATGTGCTGAGCTATTTGACCGCCGATCCGGCCTCGGTGACGGCCGTCGATCTCAACGGCCATCACGTGGCCCTCAATCGCCTGAAGATTGCCGGGGCTCGGCACCTGCCGGACCATGCGGCGTTTTTCAGGTTCTTCGGCGCTGCCGACAGCCGCGAGAATCTGGCCGCCTACGATGCGCATCTGCGCCCGCATCTCGACGAAGCCACGCGCCGCTATTGGGACCAGACCGATTGGCGCGGGCGTCGGCGCATCGCGCATTTCGCGGGCAACATCTACAAAAAAGGCCTGCTCGGCCGCTTCATCGGCGCGGGCCACCTGATCGCGCGCCTGTTCCGCAAGGACCCGCGCAAGATCTTGGCTGCGACCACGCTTGCCGAGCAGCGGGCGATTTTCGACGCCGAGATGCGGCCGATTTTCCGCTCGCGGCTTGTCTCGTTCATTGCCGACAATCCCTCGTCGCTCTATGGCCTCGGCATTCCGCCGGCACAGTACAAATCGCTTCTGTCCTCGGCGCCCGCCGGGAAAGGCATGGCGGCCGTTCTCGAGCAGCGGCTCGAAAGACTCGCCTGCGATTTTCCGATCCGCGAAAACTATTTCGCCTGGCAGGCTTTCGGGCGGCGCTATGCGGGCGGCGCCGACAACGCGTCGCCGCCCTATCTTGCGGCCGAAAACTTCGCCAAGGTCGCCGCGCGCGCGGCACGCGTCGACGTTCGGCACGCCAATCTGATCGACGTGCTCGAGCAGGCCGAGCCCGGCAGCTACGACGCCTATGTTTTGCTCGATGCGCAGGATTGGATGACCGATGCCGTGCTCGACCGCCTGTGGCGGGCGATTTTGCGCAGCGCCAAGCCCGGTGCCCGCGTGATTTTCCGCACGGCGGCCGAAGAGTCGCTGCTGCCGGGGCGGCTCGACAGCGAAGTTCTGAGCCGCTTCGACTACGACGCGGCGCGCTGCAGGGAATGGACGCAGCGCGACCGGTCTGCGATCTACGGCGGCTTCCATCTCTACCGTCTGCGCGGCGACGCCTGATGTCGCACGCGCTGTCCAGCCACGCGGCGGCGATGGACCGCATCTATCGCTGGCAGCGCGCGATCTACGACGTGACGCGCAAGCACTATCTGTTGGGGCGCGACCGGCTGATCGCCGATCTCGATCCGCCGCCGGGCGCAAGCGTGCTCGAGATCGGCTGCGGCACGGGGCGCAATCTCGTCCTTGCGGCACGGCGCTATCCGCATGCGCGCTTCTACGGCATCGATATCAGCCGCGCGATGTTGGCGACGGCCAATGCGTCGGTGCGCCGTGCGGGACTGCAGTCGCGGATCGTTTTGGCGCAAGGCGATGCTTCGTCGTTCGACGCGTCGGCGCTGTTCGGCGAGGCCCGGTTCGAGCGCGTGTTCTGTTCCTACACGCTGTCGATGATCCCGCCTTGGCAGGCGGCATTGGGGCAGGCGGCACGCGTGGTCGCTCCGGGCGGCACCTTGTCGGTCGTCGATTTCGGGCGCATGGAAAGCTTGCCGCGTTGGTTCAAGGCGGGGATGCGCGCGTGGCTTGCCAAGTTTTCTGTGGTACCGCGCGCGTCCCTCGGTGATGCGATGGCCAATCTCGATGGGTTCGCGGTCGCGTCCCACAGCCTCTATCGGGGCTATGCTTATTACGCCGTTGCGAACGCGCGCTCGATTTCATAGATGTAATTTTACTAGATTTGTTGTTTCGATGGGGGGTATCGTTATAAAAACCTAGTAAAATTACTTTTTGGCACAAGCAGGGCGCATCGATGGCACAGATCATTCCGGTTGCTCCGTTCGATTACGTTGTGTTCGGCGGCACGGGCGATCTTGCGACCCGCAAATTGCTTCCGGCCCTGTTCCATCGCGATTTCGACGGTCAGATTCCGGCAGATGCGCGCATCTTTGCGATCTCTCGCAGGGATTTCGATGCGCCGGGCTACGCCGCTTTCGTGAAGGAAGCGCTCGGGGCTTCGCTGGTCGGCGCGGACGCGGCGGCCGTTTGGCAGCGATTCTCCAAGCGCCTGCACCATGTGAGCCTCGACGCGCAGAGCGATGTCGGTTGGGAGCGTTTGGCGGCTGCGTTGGGCCCGCCGAACGGCCACGTGCGCGTCTTCTACATGGCGACGTCGCCGAAATTCTACGGCCCGATCGCGCGCCGTTTGGGGCAGGCGGGGCTCGCGGGCGGCGATGCGCGCCTCGTCGTCGAGAAGCCGATCGGCAGCGATCTTGCCAGTGCGCGCCGCATCAACGACGAAATCGGGGCGGTATTCGCCGAGAGCCAGATCTACCGCATCGACCATTATCTCGGCAAAGAGGCGGTGCAGAATCTGATCGCGATGCGCTTCGCGAACTCGCTGTTCGAGCCCTTGTGGAATTCGCTGTGGATCGACCATGTGCAGATCACGGTCGCCGAAACGGTCGGGCTCGAAGGGCGCGCGGGCTACTACGACACGGCCGGCGCCGTGCGCGACATGGTGCAGAACCATCTGCTGCAGCTGACCTGCCTCGTCGCGATGGAGCCGCCGCAAACGCTGAGTGCGGATGCCGTGCGCGACGAGAAGCTCAAGATATTGCGCGCCCTCGATCCGCTCGGCGACGGTGCCGTCGTGCGCGGCCAATACGGGGCGGGCGCCATCGCCGGCGCGGCCGTGCCCGGCTACGCGCAGGATCTGGCCACGGATGCGCCGAGCCGCACGGAGACTTTCGTCGCGATGCGCCTTGGCATCGCCAATTGGCGATGGGCGGGCGTGCCGTTCTATTTGCGCACCGGCAAACGCATGGCGCGCAAGGCGTCGGAGATCGTCGTGCAGTTCAAGCCCGTCCCGCATTCGATTTTCGGCGACGGCGCGGGCTTGCTCGCCAACCGGCTGGTCGTGCGGCTGCAGCCCGACGAAGGCATCACGCTGCGTCTGATGACCAAGGAGCCCGGCCCCGGCGGTTTGCGCCTGCGCTCCGTTCCGCTCGATCTGAGCTTCGCCGACACCTTTTCGACGCGCTTTCCCGAGGCGTACGAGCGGCTGCTGATGGACGTGGTGCGCGGCAACCCGACGCTGTTCATGCGGCGCGACGAGGTCGAGGCGGCGTGGTCGTGGATCGGCCCGGCGATCCTCGCCTGGGAGCGCGGCAGCGAGGCGCCGAAAAGCTACGTCGCAGGCGGTTGGGGTCCGGCTGCGGCCACGGCCCTGATCGAGCGCGACGGCCGCACCTGGCACGAGGAGCTTGCCTGATGGTCCATCCGGTTCTCGCCGACATCACCGCCAAGATCGTCGCGCGCAGCGCCGAAAGCAGGTTGGCCTATTTGGCGCAGCTCGACAGGCACGCGCAGCAAGGTCCGCGTCGCTTCGGCCTCGGCTGCGCCAATCTCGCGCACGGCTTTGCCGCATGCCCCAGCGACGACAAGGCCGCGCTGAAGGGCGAGCCGGTGCCGAACATCGCGATCGTGTCTGCCTACAACGACATGCTTTCGGCGCACCAGCCGTTCGAAACCTATCCTTCCGCGATCAAGAAGGCCGTGCGTGCGGCGGGGGCGGTGGCGCAGTTTGCGGGCGGCGTGCCTGCAATGTGCGACGGGGTCACGCAAGGCGCGCCCGGCATGGAATTGTCGCTGTTCAGCCGCGACACGATCGCGCTTTCGACCGCGATCGCTCTTTCGCACGACATGTTCGATGCCGTGCTTTGCCTCGGCGTTTGCGACAAGATCGTTCCGGGGCTTGTGATGGGGGCGCTGAGCTACGGCCATCTGCCGTGCATCTTCGTGCCCGCCGGTCCGATGGAGTCCGGCCTCGGTAATTCCGAGAAGTCGCGCATTCGCCAGCTTTTTGCCGAGGGCAAGGTCGACCGCGCGGCCCTGCTCGAGGCGGAATCGGCCGCGTACCACGGGCCGGGGACCTGCACCTTCTACGGCACGGCGAATTCGAACCAATTGCTGATGGAGGCGATGGGGCTGCATCTGCCGGGCGCCACCTTCCACAATCCCGGCACGGCGATGCGCGACGCCTTCACACAGGCCGCAGCCGCGCGCGCCGTCGAACTCGCAAAAGCCAAGACGCTGCCGATGGGCCGCATGATCGATGCGCGTTCGTTCGCCAACGCCATCGTGGCGCTGCTCGCGACCGGCGGATCGACGAACCACACGATCCATCTGATCGCGATGGCGCGCGTGGCCGGCATCCAGCTCAATTGGGACGATTTCGACGCCGCCTCGCAGATCGTGCCGCTTTTGACCCGCATCTACCCCAACGGCGCTGCCGACGTGAACCATTTCCAGGCGGCCGGCGGCATCGGTTTCCTGATCCGCGAACTGCTTGCGGCGGGCTTGCTGCATGAGGACGTCGCAACGGTCGCCGGGCAAGGCTTGGGCGCCTACGCAACCGAAGCGCGGCTCGAGGCGGGAGCGCTCGCTTGGGCGCCGTGCGCGGCCGAAAGCGCCGACGAAAACGTTCTGCGCCCCGTCGCCCGGCCGTTCGATGCGTATGGCGGCCTCAAAACACTGTCGGGCAATCTCGGGCGCGCCGTCGTCAAGGTTTCGGCTGTTGCGGCCGAGCACCAGCGCATCGACGCGCCCGCGCGCGTGTTCGCAAGCCAGAAGGCGCTGCAAAGGGCGTTCGACGCGGGCGAACTTGTCGGCGACTTTGTGGCCGTCGTGCGCTTCCAGGGGCCCCGCGCGAACGGCATGCCGGAACTGCACAAGCTCACGCCGGTCTTGGGCATTCTGCAGGATCGCGGCCAGCGCGTGGCTTTGCTCACCGACGGGCGGATGTCGGGCGCGTCGGGCAAGGTGCTGGCGGCGATCCATCTGTCGCCCGAGGGGGTGGCAGGCGGCTTGATCGCGCGCATCTGCGACGGCGACAGGATCAGAATCGACACCCAGGCCGGCACGCTCGACGTCGACGTGCCGCACGCCGTGTTGGCGGCGCGCGTGCCGGCAGTGCCGGAGCCCGGCAGCGATTCCGGCTACGGGCGCGAATTGTTCGGCGGCTTTCGCCAGCTCGTCGGATCTGCCGACGAAGGGGCGAGCATCGTCGCGCCATGCAGGTGAGCGTCGTCGACGCGCTGCGCGCGCGGTTGCGCGCCTTGCCGCGCCAGGAGGCGGCAGTCGCGCGCGCCATCCTGGCCGATCCCGGTGCGAGCCTGCATATCGCGATCGCGGCGCTGGCGCGCGCCGCCAATGTCAGCCAGCCCACCGTTCTGCGCCTGTGCCGCGCGCTCGGCTATTCGGGATTTCCCGAGTTCAAGGTGGCACTTGCGCAAAGCCTCGTTCCGAACGGTTTTGCTTTTGCGAGCGCCCACGTGGCGCCCGGCGACGATGCGGCGGCTTACGCGCCCAAGGTCCTCGATGCCGCGATCGCGGCGCTGCGACGGTCGCGCGACCGCGTCGACGTCAATGCGGTCGCCGCCGCCGTCGCACGCTTTGCCTCGAGCCGCCAGATTCTGGCGGTGGGGTTCGGCGGCTCGAGTGCGGCCGCTGCCGACGCGGTGCATAAACTCGGCCGTTTCCCGATCCCGTGCCGCGCTCTCGGCGACCCCATTTTGGCGTCGATGGCCGTCGCGGCCGCGCACGGCGACGACGTGCTGTTTTTGCTGTCCAACAGCGGCAGAACGCTCGCGATGCTCGAGCTGGCCGACCAGGCGCGCGCGCGCAAGCTCGCGTGCGTCGCGTTGACGGCACCGGGGTCGCCGCTTGCCGCCCGCGCCGACATTGCCATTCTGGCGGAACCGACCGAGGATGCGGCGATGTTCACGCCGATGGCTTCGCGGATCGTGCATTTGGGTTTGATCGACGTGCTCGCGACCGGGCTTGCCCTGCGTTTGGGGACTGCAGGCCAGGATGCGCTAGCGCGCGTCAAGGGCGCGGTTGCAAGCACGCGCGTATGAGCAAGGCATTTACCCGCGAAGACGGCCCTGCAGCCGAATCCGACGAGGATGCGGCTTTGCCGCCGCTGCCGCCGGGTACCCGCAACTACATCACGCCTGCCGGCTGGCAGCGACTGCAGGACGAGCTGCGCCGTTTGGGACGCGTGGAACGGCCCAAGGTCGTCGAGACCGTCTCGTGGGCGGCGGGCAACGGCGACCGCTCGGAAAACGGCGACTACATCTACGGCAAGCGCCGCTTGCGTGAAATCGACAGACGCATCCGCTTCTTGATGAAGCGCCTCGAGATCGCCGAGATCGTCGATCCGCAGGCGCAGAAGAACCGCAGCCAGGTATTTTTCGGCGCGCGCGTGACCTACGTGAACGCGCGCGACGAGACGCTTTGCGTGCGCATCGTGGGGATCGACGAGGCACGCAGCGAAGCGGCCGAGATCGCGTGGATTTCGCCGGTCGCGCGCGCACTGCTGCGCGCACGCGTGGGCGACACGGTCGAGCTGCGCACCCCGCAAGGCGCCGACGCGCTCGAGGTTTTGAAGATCGAGTATCCCGAAACCTAGCGCGAGTGCGTCCGTTCCGACAGGACTATTGCCGGGCGATGCGAAAGGTTCGATTTTCCTCAAAAAACTTCGGGATTTCACGGTGCTGCGACGCAGCCGAAATGCCCGCGCCAATGATCTCGGATTATCCACAGATTTCTTAACGTATCGATAACCAGCGGCCGTCAAAATCGATCATGTCTGACGACGCATGAACGAGAGGCCGAAATGCCGCAGCGTTTTGAAATCCTGCATCTCCTGCCGAGCGAACAGCCGTTTGCGATGTTGGCGCGTGCGGTGCGCGACGTGCTGGTCGAAGCAACGCCGATCGTCTACGACCAGCTGCGCCAGGCGCGCCGTGCCGACATCGAACGTCTCGTCGGGGCCGCAGCCGCGCATTTCCGCCAGATTCCGCAGGACCAGCGTGCGGCGATCGAGGATCGGCTGGAATTGCTAGCGCGCGCGCAGTCCGTCGCAAACCTTGCCGACCAGGCGACGCCGACGGCAAACGACAACGGGTTGTCGCCGCGAAGTTTGGGGGCGTTGCTGCGGGACGGATCGGCTGCGGCAGAATAGGCGCTAGCGGCCCCTGGCCACCGACGCGATGTTCTGTTTCGAGCGCAGCTGGTCTTCGGCTAGCCAACGCGCCAATTCGGCTATTTCCTGGCGTTCCGCGCGTGTGAGTGCTTGGAAGGCCGCCTTGGCGATCAGCCAATCGAGACCGTCGTCCGTGCGCATGGCTTTTTCGACATCGCGGACAACGACATTGTCCGGACCGAGAACCGATGCCATCGCGCGTAAGACGATTTCGTTTTGCATGTCGACCAAACTTCCAGAACCCAACATTTTATGCCCTGCGCTGTTGGATGCCGTCAACCGGGGACGTAGATTTTTTGGTTTCGCTGTTGCAAAATGCAAATAATACAAATAATGCAAATGACGCTGTTCCGTTGAACCTTGAGACTTGCGCCGTTGTTTGAAACGCAAAGAGAGTCGTTTTCTGTGAAATACATTCTTCGCTCGTTCTTGGGTATGTCGGCGCTGGCAGTCCTTCTTGCCGTATCGACGGCGGCCACGGCGCAGACTTCCTGCCGTCTGCAGCGCGAAGCAAAGTGCGCCGGCGCAAACCTCGAGGGGCGCGATCTTCGCGGGGTCAATTTGCGCGGGGCAGATCTCAGGGGCGCGCGGCTGAGCAGCGCCAACCTTGCCGGCGCGGATCTGGGTGGCGCCGATCTCTCCGATTCGGACCTGCGCTTTGCGAATTTGGGCGGTGCCGCTTTGTTCGCCACAAAAATGGTGAATGCTGATCTCACGGGTGCGGGCTTGCGCATGGCCGACCTGCGCAGCGACACTGACATGTCGGGAGCGGTCATGCCGGACGGAAAACGCTGCCAGACGCCCTCGATCGGCGAGTGCAAGAATCCCGCGCCGATTCTTTCCGGCAGACCGCCGTCTCGCTAGCCGAACCGACACGAAAGCCGCTATGGACGACCCCACGCCGAACGAAAAGCCCGAGACCGCCGTCGCGCGGCTTACCCGCGAGTTGGCGCGCGAACGCGCCCTGCTGCGCGCCGTGCTCGACAACATGGACGAAGGCGTCGTGGTGTCGGACGCGGGCTTTCGCGTCATCGCCTACAACCAGCGTTTCGTCGAATTCTACGCGGTTCCGAAATCGGTCACCGAGGCCGCCGATCCGCAGGGCGAGATGACGCGCTTCCTGGTGGCGCGAGGGGCGCTCGACGTGCAGGCCGCGTTCCGCACGTGGCGCTCTGGGCTGCAGAGCTCCAGCTTCGAGGTGACCCGCCCCGACGGCCGCGTTCTCGAAGTGCACTCGAACCCGCTGCCCGAAGGCGGCTTCGTGTCGACCTACGTGGACGTCACGGACCGCAAGCGCGTCCAGGCCGAGCTTGTGTCGATGCGCCACGTGGCCGAGGCTGCCAACGAGGCGAAGTCGCGCTTTCTGGCAGCGATGAGCCACGAGATCCGCACGCCGATGAACGGCGTGATCGCGATGCTCGAATTGATGTCGGATACCGGGCTCGACGCCGAGCAGAACTCGATGCTCGACGTCGTGCGCGACAGCGCCTCGTCGCTGCTGACGATCATCGACGACATTCTCGACTTTTCCAAGATCGAGGCCGGGCGCCTCGATCTCGAGCGCATCGATTTGTCGCTGCGCGCGATCGTGGAAAGCGTCGTCGAAACGCTGGCGCCGCAGGCGCGGCGGAAGGCGCTTAACTTCGCCTGCTTCGTCGATCCGAGCCTTCCTGCGATCATCAAAGGCGATCCGGTTCGGCTGCGGCAGATCCTTTTCAATCTGATCGGCAACGCGATCAAATTCACCGAGCGCGGCCAGGTGCTGGTCGAAGCGGCGCCGGTCGCGGCGGCCGACGCCGGAGCGGGGCCGCGGCTGCGCATTGCGGTGCGCGATACCGGCATCGGCATGGACGAGACGGCGTTGCAGCGCCTGTTCAAGCCGTTCAGCCAAGCCGACAGCTCGACCAATCGGCGCTACGGCGGCACGGGGCTGGGCCTGTCGATCTGCAAGCATCTCGTCGATCTGATGGGCGGGCGCATCTCGGTCGCAAGCACCCCCGCCCAGGGATCGGAATTTGCGTTCGAGCTCGATCTCGAACCCGGCGACGCGAGCCCGACGACGGCGGCCCCGATGCTTGCCGGTTTGCGCGTGGTGCTCGTCGCGCGCCCATCTGTCGCGCGCGATTTCGCAGAGCGGTATCTTCGCGCGGCCGACGCGGAGGTCGTTGTCGCAGAGGGGGCGCACGCCGCCCTCGATCTGCTCGAGCAGGCGGCCGAAGCCGGGCGGCCGTTCGACGCGGCCCTCGTGGCCTATTCGCTGCCCGGGATCGACGGTCTCGTGCTCGGCGAGACCATTCGCGGCACGCCGGTGCTCTACGCCACGCGGCTCGTGCTGGCGAGCGACGCCGACATCGCGGGTCTGCGCAAGAAAGCGCTCGATCGCGGTTTCGACGCGTATCTGCTCGATCCCGTGCGTCGCGACAGTCTCGTGCGCGCGGTTTCGGGCGAGGCATTGGCCCCGACGAAACGCGTCGCCGGTGCGGCGGCGCGCCCGGCCAACCGCTACTGCATCCTGGTCGCCGAGGACAACCCCACCAATCGCGCCGTGTTGGCCCGGCAGCTGGCCAAACTCGGCTACGCGTGCCAGAGCGCGGTCGACGGCAGCCTTGCGTTCGCGCGCTGGCAGCAAGGCGGCATCGACGCGATCGTCACCGACTGCCATATGCCGGTTTGCGACGGGTTCGAGCTTGCGCGCATGGTGCGCGCGCACGAGCAGCGCAACGGTATGGCGCGCACCCCGATTCTGGCGCTGACGGCAAATGCGCTGGCAGGCGAGGCGGCGCGCTCGCTTGCGGCCGGCATGGACGATTTCATTTCCAAGCCCGTGACGCTGTCCGCGCTCGACGGCGCGCTTGCCCGCGCGCTGGGACGCACCGAAATCCAGCCGAACGACGAAGATACGCCCCCGCCGGCCGTCGGCGGTGCCGTCGACGCGACGGCGCTGGCTTTGCTCTACGAAGACGCCGCCGCCGACCGCGACCAGGTCGTCGCGTTGTTCGCCGAGGGGGGGCGCCAAATGATCGCCGCCCTGCGCGAAGCCGTCGATCGGGGCGATCCGAACGAGGCGGCGCAGGCGGCCCACGCGCTGACCGGTGCGGCCCGCTCGATCGGCACGATCGGCGTCGGCGCCATCGCCCGGCGGATCGAAGAGGCGGCGTTGCGCGCGGACATGGCGAGCGTGGCGGCCGAACTCGAACGCCTCGAGCCCGGTTTCGAGAATGCTTGCGATGAGCTGCGCGCGGCTTTGGCTGCGGCAACCCTTCTCGGCGCGGAGCCGCAACGCGCATGAGCAGCGAACGCTACGCCAAGCTCGGGGCCATGGTGATCGACGACCAGGCGGTCGTGCGCGCGATGATGGGGCGCATGCTGACGCAGCTTGGCTTCGGCTTCGTCGCCGAAGCGCGCGACGGGGCGCAAGCGATGGCGCTTGTCGAAGCGGCCGAGCGGCTGCCCAGCGTCGTGCTTTGCGACATCGGCATGAAGCCGATGGACGGCATGTCGTTCCTCGCCGCGTTGCGCGCACGGCCCGAAATCCAGATTGCGCGCATACCCGTCATATTGCTGACTGCGGCGGCGAGCGGGGAGCTTGCCGAGCAGGCACGCGCTCTGCGCGCCAACGGCTACATCGTCAAACCTGTCACGCCCGACGTGCTGGCGCTGCGCGTCGAGCGGGCGATGGCGCGTTGATCGCGCCTTCGGTGTGGATTCAGGCCTCGACGTCGACGATATGGGGGGCGGCGCGAAAGCGTGCTTTGGCGTCGAGCGTGTTGGTCTCTTCGTCGAGGCTGTCGTCGGTTTCGGTCGACCGACGCGCAACGCGCGGGTTTGCGGCCGCAGCACTCGGCTTGACCGCCTTTGCGGTTTGCGCGCTCTGGATTGCCGCCGCGAACGCGCCTGGCGCAGGCGGCGGTTGCGTGTGATGGCCGGCCACAGACGCCGGCAAGAGCGGCAGCACGGGGACAATCGGCATGCACGTAGAATAACTCAGTTCGTATAAAACATCCGAAACATCTTACAACTTATTGAAATATCTATCTTCCGACCGCGATTTCGAATTCCAATACTGTCGGCGGACCCGCAGCGAAGACGGCTTCGATGCGCACGCGCCGCCCGTCGCGTTCGACCGGGACCACGGCGGTGAAGCTGCCGTCGCGATTGAAAACGGTCTGCGCGTCGGCAATGCGCACTTCGCGCAGCGTGCCTTCGCCGCGCACGCGCCCGACGAGGCTAATGAAGCCGGGCTCGGGAACGGTCATGCGTCGGCCGATGCGGCCCTGATCCCAGTTCGGGAAGGTTACGGAAATCTCGCGCGCGGCACGCGCCGCGCTGGCCGTGGACGGAGTTTGCACAAGCGGTCCAACCTCGCCCGCCGCGACATAGCCGACAGTCCCTTGCGCGGTTGCGACGAGACTCCAGCCGCCGCGCGCGGCGTCGCCGAGCTTGGCGAGCGGCTGGCCCGCTTGCAGGGTCGCGACCAGCGGAGCGGCGGCATCCGGCGCATTGCGCAGGCGGGCGACCCCGCGCGCCTGCAGGTCGAGGCCGAGGCCGCGCATGGCGATCTGCCCGCCCAGGGAAGCGGTCGGCGCGGCGCTTGCGGCAGATGCGGCGCGGTTTTGGCCGCGCGCGGAAAGCTCGCCCTCGACGCGGCGGATGCGCTCGATCAGCACGATGTTTTCGAGGCGCAGCTTCTCGATTTCGGGTATGGCGTAAGGCCCGTCGATTTCGTCGAGGCGCGTGCGCGCGGCGACCAGCGCCTCGCGCAAAGCCGCGACCGACGGCGGCGGGCGTCCTTCGAGCGAAAGCGAAAAACTTTCGAAGGCAAGCGTGCCGGAAAGCCGACCGTCGGCGACGCGCACGTCGAGGCGCACGCGCGCATTCGGGTTGTCGGGCGCGGGCATCTCAGCCGTCAGCGTCTCGCCCGCGAGCGCGACGTTGCGGAACAGCAGATCGCGCGGGCGGATTTGGACCGAGAGCGAGTTGTCGGCCTCGCGCCGGATTTCCCAGACGGCGCGGGGATTGCCGATCTGCGCGCGTGCGGCGGCGCCGAAAACAGGGATGGCCGCAATCCCCGAACTGACCGGCGGGCCGGTTTCGGCCACGAGCCAAAAGCCGGTCGGATCGTCGAGAATTGCGCGCACATCTTGGGCGCTCGCGGTCCGCACGTTGCCGACAGGGCCGAACAGCGACAGAACGGCCGCGGCTGCGGCAAATCCAACCTGCATTGCTCGGGCGCGCATTCGCAGCGTCGAACTCATTCGCTCGTGATTTCGCGGCAGGCGAGGATCACGAACCCCTGGTCTTGCGGATAGCGCATGCGGATCTTCATCATCGCTTCCTTCTCGCTGGCGGCGATGATTTCGATGAAATGCTGGTTCTGCCACTCGTCTTTGTAGTGTTTGTGCTGTTCGCCGCGCGCCACGGCGGCGCGTACATGTTCGTTATAGACTTCGATCTCGAATTTCTGTCTTTTGAACATGGCTTGTATGGTCTCCGGCCGAGGCGCCCGCAGTCGCCAATACGGGCTTGTTTCTGGATAGCATAAACCAGAGGAGCGAAGCAATTTGCAAAGCGATGGCGATCGCCAAGGCGGCTCGATGGCCGAGTTGCGGGGCCTCGTCGAAGGCCGACAGCACGCCGCCAATACCCGCCTGTGCCGCGAACGCCATGCCGAACACGAAGAGGTTCAGCGTCGCGTTGACCCGGCCAGCGAGGGTCGCAGCGAAACTCTGGGTCAAAACCGCATAGCCGAGGATCGTGCCGCAGCCGAGGAATCCGAAAAGCGCCCACAGCGCGTGGGCCGACCCGGCCAGGTGGAGCAGCAGCAGAATCTGGACGGCGACAAACAGCGCCGAATAGACGCCGAACATCCGCACCGTCGGCACTCCGCGCTGGCGCAGCCAGTCGGCGAGAGCCCCCAGCATCGGATAGCCGAAGGCCATCGCCCCCGTGACGAGCGCCATGCCGATGCCGACCTCGCTGCGGGTCATGTCGGCGGTGTCGCGCATATGCGGCCCTGCCCACAATGTCTGGTAAGCCAAGAAAACGGAATGCGTGGCCACCGTCAGCGGCGCGAACCGCCAGAAGGCCGCACTCGCCAGAATGCGGCCGACATCGGCCAATTCGCTCGCGGCCGATTCGCCGCCGCCGCGACGCGGCGAATCGGGGCTCGCAATCCAAATCGCGGCGGCGGTTGCCGCCGTCAATGCGCCCATGCCGAAGATGACGTCGCGCCAATCGACGATGCCCAAAAGCCAATCCACCGGCAATGTCGCGCTGGCGGCACCGAGCCCGCCGAACCCGAGCAGCAATCCGTTGGCGAGCGGCAGGCGCTCGATCGGCCAATAAAGCGTGTTGGCCTTGAACGCCGCCATGAGGCTGGCAGACACGCCGAGCCCGATCAACGCGCGGCCGACCGCGAGACCCAGGATCGTCTCGGCGGACGCGAAGACGCACGCACCGGCGACGGCAAAAAGGAGAAGGAACGCGTGCGTGCGCCGCGGTCCCCACCGGTCGAGGGCAATGCCGAGCGGCACTTGGGCAAGCGCAAAAGCTGCAAAATAGGCCGATGTAATCGTGCCGAACGCAGCCGACTGAAGCCCCAACTCCGCCGACAGATCTGGACCGATCGCCGCGTTGACGGTGCGGAACGCATAGGACAGGAAATAGCCGGCGGCAAAAGGCAGAAAGCAGCGCGCCACGCGCGCGCCAAAGCCGCTGGGAACCGCCATTTCGTCAGTCCGCTTCGAACAAACGCCGACCGTCCGGCGTCAGTTTGCAGACGAGCCAGTCGGGCTTCAGAGGGTTGGCGTACCACGGCTCGCACCAACCCTTCTCGACGCAGGCTTTGACGGTGCGCGGATCGATCTTGCGACCGTCCCCAACGAAAAGCGGCAGTTTGCCGCCAGGTTCGCCCAGGCCGCGTTCCAGCCATGCGCGCTGCAGCGCCGTCGGCAGGCCAGGCGCCGGCGGCAACCCCTTCGGACGACCGTCGCCGTCGCGCTTGGGGGCGGGCGGTTCCTGGAAACCGGAAACGCGACGTGCCGGAAAGGGTATTGGAACGGACGGCATTCTTGTTTTTCTTTTGCTTGTGTTCATGTCCGCATCGATTACGTATGCGTTGATTGTAGACCGAGAATGCCGGTTTGCGCAATTTTGAAGTCGTTCGGCGGACGACGTGCGAACCTGCCGCTGCATGTTGCGTTTTGGCGACGCGTGTTTTCTGGCGGGACAGCTCGATGGTCTTGACGCGCGCTCTGCGGATGTAAAACTGAAAGTGAGGGTTGTTGCAGTGCAACCGCTGCAGCGGGTACTACAATCGTGGTCTAAAAATGTTGTGTTTGCCGTACAAACGGCGTTAGAAAAGCTTTACCTATTTCGAGTCGTGCAACAGGAGTAAAACCGATGGCCACATCCGAAAACGCATCGCGCGGCAAGGTCAAGCGCCGCAAGTCGCGCGCCGAGGCCCGCCGCACGACGCCGGTCGATGTCCAAGTCGGCCGCAACGTGCGCCGCCGCCGCATCGAACTCGGCATGTCGCAGACCTCGCTTGCGCAGGCGTGCGGGATCACCTTCCAGCAGATCCAGAAATACGAAAACGGCGCCAACCGCGTGTCGGCGTCTCGCCTTTGGCAGTTTGCCGCGGTGCTGGGCGTGCCGGTCGTCTATTTCTTCGACGGTCTCGGGACGCCGAAAGCCGAAGTGAAGGGCACAAATCCGAGCAAGCTCGAGCGCAAGATCGACGACGACACCGCAAAGATCGCGCGCAAGATCGCCTCGATCCAGGACGAAAAGCTGAAGCGTCGCCTGAAGACCATGCTTGCCGCTCTCGCGGCGAAGTAGGCGCAGCCGACGGATCGAGGGACGGCGGAGCGCCCGCGCGGCAAATGTCGCTTGGCGCTCTGCCGATCGCCGCCTGGGGGGCAAAACGCACGGTCAGGCCGGACGTTTCAGCGCTTCGTCTGGGCGGGCTGAAGGCTCGGGCGCGACAAGCTCGATGTCGGCGTAGCCGGGCGACATCGCGCATGCTTCGAGATAGCGTCGCGGCGACGTCATCAGCATGAAGCGGCGGTCCCCGCGACGTATGTCGGCCTCCGCGCTTGCGAAGCCGTAGACGTCGTGGGCGCGCGAGAACGGCTTCTCGCGGTTTTCGACGTAGGCGATTTCGGGTTCGGCGATGCCGACGCAGGTCGTCCAGCGCCAATTCGCGAGCGCGTAGAGATTAACCAGACGGATCATCGGCAGGATCGCGCCTTTTTCGCCGCTGAAATTGCTGCCAGCCCCGATCCACGCGATATGCATGTGCTCGATCGCGCGCGCCGTCGGCGCCGTCACGACGCAGCCTTCGTCGCCGTGCGGCGCGCCGTTCTCGCCGAACCAGAAGCGCTGGCTTTCCATTGCGTCGGCAAGGCTAGTGCCGAGCCAGATCAGCCGGGCACCGCAGCTTGCGACCGCCCGGTCGCCGCGCAGGGCGTACAGCATCATCGTGTCGTTCGCATTGCCGGAATGGTACGTGCCGTCGAAAACAGGCGAAAGCGACATTCTCTGCGAGTTTTCCCTGGCGTAGATCGAATATTCTGCCAGCGAATAACCAACCTCCGGCTCCAAACCCGCCTTCCGCAGGGCGGCCACGAGCCGCACCGCCTTCATCGATGCCGCCCGCCGCAGCTGCGCGGGCAACGCGTCGGCGGAGAATGCATCGAGGAAGGGGACGGTTTTCATTTCTGGTTCTCCGGCGGTTCCCAGGGGGCGGAAACGACGATGCCCGAATCGCTGTCGGGCAGGGCGAGCCGCCAATAGTTGCGCCGATGCCCGCCGATTCGCAATGAAAGCTTGTAGAGCGTCGCGGAATTCTCGCGCAGAGACTCGGTCAGATGGCGGTCGACCAGTGCGGCGTAGTCGCGGTCTGTCGGCCGGTCGAGCACCCGGCGGCCGACATAGCGCGATGTCGGCAGGTCGTGCGTCGAACTCATCTGCAGCGACACCGCTTCGCCCTCGATGACGGCGTAGACATGCGCGGCCTTTAGCTTGTTGGCGGCGGCGAGTGCCGTCATCGGCGAACTGCCCGCATGGGCGAGGCGCAGCGTGTCGCGCAGAGCGTCCGGCGTCTCGTCGATGCGCCGACGTTCGACGAGCCATTCGCCAGGCGGCAGCGGCGTCGCCGCCAGAATGCGGCGGCCCAGGGCGGCGATCGCGTCGGACGGCGTTTCGCTTTCCGGCATTTGGCCCGCCTCGCCGTTCGCGGGCCGGTTGCGCAGCACGCGCTTGACGCCGTCGCTGTTCTCGCACAGCCAGTCGCGCGCCGCCGTCAGAGCCTGGCGCGTGGCGGCGTTGGGTTCGTAGTGCAGGCGCAGCGTGCCGACGGCATCGAGGCTCGCGCCGACGAACCCGAGATTCCGGCAGGCGAAGGCGACGACGTCTTCGCGTCCCGGTTTCATGTCGAGGATCTCGTAGGCGAGGGCGGCAAGATCCGTGCGCGGATGGCGCGTCGCGATGCCGCCTTCGTCGAACCAAAGGCAGATCGGCTGCGGCAGCGAGATCCGTTCGAGGCGCACGATGCGGCGGTCGAAATCTTCGTGTTGCGCGGATGCCTTGCTTCCGATTTCGAAGACCTCGAAAAGAAAGCGGTCGCGCTCAGCGGGATCGCTGCGCTCTTCGGCGACGGCTGCTGCGATCGCGACGATGTCTCGCGCGTCCAGTTTCGACGTTCGGCCTTGGAAGATGCGCTGGATCGTGTCGGGACTGCGCCCGCACATGCGCGCGGCCGCCTTGAAGGTGATGCGGCGCCGCTCCAAAGCAGCGCGAAGATTTGAGACCAGATCTACTCCAGGCATTTCTGCACCCTCGAAGCGGTGGAAGTGCGGGGGCTTACCGCGTTTGTATGCAGAGTACCTGAAATTCTTCAGCAAGGAATGGCCCTCATGTCCTATTCGCAGTCGCTGCGTGCACCTCGGACGAAAAACGGCCATGGGAATACCGACTCCGGCATGGATTATGCGCGATCGACTTCGAGAACCGGGCCGAGCGTGCGCTCCCTTGATGGGCTGGCCGGGCGCGGGCAGCAAGGCAAACTCCTCGCGCGGGGCCGAGGGCGCAAATCCGCATACGAATGTATCGAAGTCGCACCGCGGTCGGTTTGGATCGGTGGACGGCGCACCTCGATCCGGCTCGAGCCGGAGTTTTGGGAGGCGCTCTCCCACATCGCCAAACGCGAAGCGACCGATCCGCCCGGCGTGCTCCTTGAAATCGAGCGAATCCACGGTCGGAGCCGATTCGCTTCGAAAGTTCGCGTCGCGATTCTGAACTATTTCCGCCCCTGAGGAACGTTTCGGCCCGGTCGCAGTGCGAGGCGTTCGCAGAGTATAGTATTTAGATGGTACATTGATGTCGTAAGTTGCCTATAGATTGTGTTTTTTCGAATACGTCCGTAGTCACGATAATCTGGGATTCTGGCGTTCGTTAGGAACCCTGGGCGCTTCCAATCTGAATTGCAAAATGCGAATTCCGTCGATTCGCGTCTTACGCGGTCGGATTGAAGGTATGCGCCGACCGAAATCCTCCCGGAATTTCCAAGCTTGTTCCGGCGACATCGGAGGATCATTCTGTTGTCATGATTCAAAGAACGCCTTCCCACGGGCTTGCTCAGGCATTCTCCAATGTCGGGCATAGCTATTCGCATCTTTTGACGATGCTGTTTCCAACTGTCGTGCTGGCCCTCGAAGGCGAGTGGTCGATGAGTTACGGCGAATTGATCGCACTGATGTTGGCCGGGCAGATTCTGTTCGGTGCTGCGGCGTTGCCGGCCGGTTGGATCGGCGATCGTTGGTCGGCCGTGGGCATGATGGTCGTTTACTTCCTCGGCGTCGGTCTTGCCGCGATTGCGACGGGATTTGCGGGCTCGCCCCTGCAGATCGGCGTCGGGCTCGCCGCGATCGGCGTGTTCGCGGCGATCTATCATCCGGTCGGCATGGCATGGCTGGTCCGCACGGCGACCGACCGCGGCAAGGCGTTGGGCGTCAACGGCGTGTACGGCGCCGTCGGAATCGCTTTGGCGCCGCTGGCGGCGGGCTTGCTGACGGAGTGGATATCGTGGCGCGCGGCTTTCGTCGTGCCCGGCGTGACGGCTTTCGCGCTTGGCCTCGCCTTGTGGGTTTGCGCGGCGCAAGGGCGGGTCGTCGATACGTCGCGCGACGTGAAGCCGACGCCCGAGCCCACGCGCGGCGATGCCGTGCGCGCTTTCGTGCTTCTGTCGTTCACGATGACGTTCGTCGGCCTCATCGGCTCGACCTTCATGGTGATGTTGCCCAAATTGTTCGACGATCGCCTGCGCGACGTCACTGCGGGCGGCGTGTTCGGAACCGGCGCGCTTGTCACGGCGGTCTATCTGATCGCCGCCTCGGCGCAGTATTTCGGCGGTCGGCTCGCCGACCGTTACGCGATGAAGCGGGTCTACGTCGCTGCTTTTGCGATCCAGGCGCCCGTGCTGTTCCTCGCGGCGTTTCTCGATTCCTGGCCGCTTCTGGCGGTCGCGGTCGCGATGGTGTTCGTCAATGTCGGCGCATTGCCGGCAGAAAACGGCATGCTTGCGCATTTCACGCCGGGCAAATGGCGCGGCACGGCCTACGGCGCCAAATTCGTGCTCGCTCTCGGCGTGGCAGCCGCATGTGTGCCGCTGATCGGCCAGGTCTACGACCGCACTGGCGGATTTTTCTGGCTGTTCATGGTCCTGTCGGCCGCTGCCGCGCTGGTTGCGGCGATCGGCGCTTTTTTGCCGAGCGACCGCGCCGCAACGGCGCCGCGCGTAGCCGCGCGCGCAGCACCCGGCGCCGTCGCGGCCGAATAGCGCTCAGCCGCCTGCGCGCGCCAACGCGCGATCGAGATCGCGGATCAGGTCGTCGCTGCCCTCCAGACCGACGGAAAGCCGGATCGTGTCGGGGCCGGCCCCGGCCGCGATCTGCTGGGCTTGCGTCAGCTGGCGATGCGTGGTCGAGGCCGGGTGGATGATCAGCGAGCGCGTGTCGCCGACATTCGCAAGATGGCTGAAAAGCTCGACGCCTTCGACGATCCGCACGCCCGCATCGAAACCGCCTTTGACGCCAAAAGTGAACACGGCGCCGGGGCCTTGCGGCAGATATTTCTTGGCGAGCGCATGGTAAGGGCTTGTTTTCAGCCCCGCGTAGGAGACCCACGCGACGGCCGGGTGCGCCGCCAGATATTCGGCGACGGCTTGCGCGTTGGCGACGTGTCGAGCCATGCGCAGATGCAGCGTTTCGATGCCGGTGATCGTCAAAAACGCGTTGAGCGGCGCCATCGTCGGTCCGAGGTCGCGCAAGCCCACGGCGCGCGTCTTCATCGAATATCCGAAATCGCCGAACGTTTCGGCGAATTTGAGGCCGTGATAGGCGGGGTCCGGTTCGGTCATGGACGGGAATTTGCCGCCCGCGCCGAGCCAGTCGAAGCGGCCGCTTTCGATCACGGCACCGCCCATCGCGTTGCCGTGCCCTGCGAGGAACTTGGTGGTCGAGTGCAGCACGATGTCGGCGCCCCAATCGAAGGGCCGGCACAAAAACGGCGTGGCGAGCGTGTTGTCCACCATCAGCGGAATGCGGGCGGCCTTGGCGATCGCCGCGATGGGTTCGATATCGACGACCGAGCCGCCGGGATTGGCGAGCGCTTCGCAGAAAATCGCTTTGGTCTTCGGCGCGAGGGCAGCAGCGAAATTCTGCGGATCGGCCGGATCGACGAAACGGCAGATCCAGCCGAATTTCTTGAAAGCGTGCGCGAACTGCGTGATCGAACCGCCGTAGAGGCTGCGGCTCGCGATGAACTCGTCGCCCGGTTCCATCAGCGAAAAGAACGCGAGCAGCTGGGCCGCATGGCCCGAAGCCGCGCACACGGCCGCCCGTCCGCCTTCGAGGCTCGCGAGCCGCTCCTCGAGAACGGAAACCGTCGGGTTGGTGAGGCGCGAGTAGATGTAGCCGAAGTTCTGCAGGTTGAACAAAGAGGCCGCATGGTCCACGTCGTCGAACACGTAGGCGGTGGTCTGGTAGATCGGCGTGCTGCGCGCGCCCGTCGTTGGATCGGGTGCGGCGCCGGCATGGATCGCGCGCGTCGCAAAATCGTAGGGCTCGTTTGCCATTGCAGTCCCTCGTCGGTTGGGATGGCATCGTGCCGCATCGACGCGCGTTTTGAAAGCGCTAGCGGGCGCTTGCCGCGCGCATCGAGCCGCCCGCGCGCAACGTCGCCAGCAGCCAGCGGCGAAAATCGGCCAAGGCGGCTGCGAGCGCTTGGGCGCGCAGTTTGCGGGCCTCGCGGATGTAGGGCGCGTAGTCGATTGGGGCGCGGGTCGGTGCGGGCATGGCGATCTCCGGAGGCGGGGGTTGCGAGACCCCCAGTGTCGGCGCGATCTTCGCTGGCGATAATCGGGCGTTTCGGACTATCGTTTGTGAAATTCCATCATGAATGGGCGCAAGCTGCAGTCGGGGAGGGGCGGTGGATTCGGCAGGCGAGATGGCGGCTTTCGTCGAAACGGCCGAGCGTGCGAGTTTCTCCGCGGCGGCGCGCGCACTCAAGCTTACCCCCTCCGCGCTGTCGAAACTCGTGGCGCGGCTCGAGGCGCGGTTGGGCGTGCGCCTCATGCAGCGCACAACGCGACGCGTGACCTTGACGCCCGAGGGCGAGGTTTTTTTCCGCCGCGCCCAGCACATCGTCGCCGATATCCGCGAGGCGGAAAACGAGGCGGCCGCTTTCCGCCAGCGCCCGCGCGGTCTGCTGCGCATCAATGTCGGGAACTCTTTCGGGATTCAGCAATTGGCGCCGGCCTTGCCGGAATTTCTGGCCCGCCATCCCGAATTGAAGGTCGAGATCGCGCTGATCGACGCGCATGTCGATCTGGTGGCCGTCGGCGCCGATCTTGCCGTGCGGGTCGGGCCCGTCGGCGACGAGCGCATGATCGCGCGCAGGATATGCGACGCCCATCGCATCGTCTGCGCGGCCCCGTCCTATCTTGCCGAGCGCGGCAGGCCGCAGCAGCCGACCGACTTGCTCGCGCACGACTGCATCGTGATGGCCGGCATGCCGTCCTTGGCGCGCTGGCCGTTTCGCGGCGGCAGCATCGTCGTTTCGGGGCCTGCCACGTCCGACAGCGCTTCGGGTGTGCTCGAACTTGGCGTGCGCGGACTGGGACTCGTGCGGCTTGCCGATTTCGCCGTGGCGAATTTCGTTCGCGACGGACGCCTGGTGCCGGTGCTCGAGTCGCACAACATCGTCGAAAGCGTGCCGATCTCGGTGCTCTATCCGCCCGGACGCCATCGTGCTCCGAAGATTGCCGCTTTCGTCGACTTCGTGATGCGCCGCTTTGCCCATCGCCCTTGGCGGTTGGATGCGGCACCCAAGCCACCGAGGCCTGCAAGATGAGCCGTTCGGCGACGATCGTTGCCAAGGTCGATTGCGCGCAGCTCGAACTGGGTGCGGCGGAGTTCAGACGCGTCTGCGACGCGTATTCGCATCTTAAAAAGCGGGTCGAAGCGGAAGCGGCGCGCCGGGCTGCGGCGTTGGACGAACCGTGAGCGTCTGGCGATCCGAGAATGTCCGCGCTGCAGGCGCGATGACGCTGGCGTCGGCGGTGTTCGTGTTCAACGACGCCGTGATGAAGCACGTGGCCGAAACCGTGCCGATGATGCAGGCGATGTCGGTTCGCGGCGTCGCGGTGTCCTTCGTGCTGGCCGTGCTCGCAGTCGCAACCGGCGCCTTCCGGCGGGCGGGCATGCTGGCACGCCCGCTCGTCTGGGTCCGTGCCGCGAGCGAGACGATCGGTTCGCTCGGCTTCATGTCGGCGTTGCCGCATGTGCCGCTGGCGATCGCGACCGCGCTCGCCATGGCGACGCCGCTGCTGCTCATGCCTTTGGCGTGGATTTTTCTCGGCCAGAAGATTGGCGTTCGGCGCGCGGGCGCCATTGTCGTCGGCTTTGCGGGCGTGCTGCTGATCGTGCGGCCGAGCGCGGAAGGCGTCGATCTGTGGCTGCTGCTCGCGGCGTCTTCGGTGCTGTTTTTCGCGCTGCGCGACGTGGCCACGCGCCGCTTGCCGCCGGAACTGCCGGCACTGCTGATCGCATTGGTGATGTCCTTGAGCGTGACGGCGGCGACAAGCGTGCTGGCCTTTTCGGCCGGATGGCAGCCCATGGGGCCAAACGAATTGGCGGGCGTGGCAGCCGCGGCCGTACTCGTCGGCACGGGCTACATGTTGATGGTGAGTGCGATGCGCATCGGCGACATTGCCATGACCGGTAGCTTCCGCTACACGGCGATGGTGTTCGCCGTCGCTTTGGGCTGGTGGGTGTGGGGCGAACTGCCGGATACGGCCGCATGGTGCGGCATCGCGCTGATCCTGGCGTCGGGGCTCTACGCGCTGCACCGCGAGCGCGTGCGCGCGCTCAGCGCCAGAGACCGCGCGCCGCAAGCCAGCGATTGACGATTTCGGCGACGGCGACGCTGTTCTTGTCCATCATCGGCAGATGGCTGTTGCCGACGATGCCGAGCTGCGGCAGGTCGATCGCCTCGGCCGTGCCTCCGGCGCTGCGGAGCGCTTCGAGATAGCGCAGACCGTTGCCCTTGATCGCGGGCCAGCGCGCGTCCTGGTCGATGAAATCGCCGTAGACGGCGGCGACGGGAACGGAGGCGAGGCTCGCCGCTCTTGCGGGATCGCCGAAGCCCGCGGGCTCGATCGCGACGATCGCGCGCACTTTGGCGGGCAGCGTTTCGGCGACGCGGAAGGCGAACTGGGCGCCTTGCGCGTGCGCCAGCAGCACGCACGGGCAGATGCGCTCGGCAAGGGCCAGGTAGGCCGCGAGCGCGGCGGCGTCGGTGGTGGTCCAGCGCGGCACGAACTGCTTGGCGAACGCGTCGTAGGATTCGACCGGAAATTGCGTGCCTTCGAGCGCTTCGCGCCGCGCATAGGTGCCGGGACCGCCGCCGATGCGGAAGCGCTCGAACGGTTCGGGCTTGGCGAGGAAGACCGGGTCGCCCGCGAACACCTGCGGCGACTGCGCGAAGCCGGCCCGCCCGCGCTCGACCGCGTCGGCGTTGTAGACCGCCCAGCCCCGTCGCAGGAAGAAATTGAGCCATCCCTCGCGCCCGTCTGGCGTCGTTTCGAACGCGACGCCTGTCATGCCGCCGCCGTGCATCAGCAGCAAGGGCACGGCGCCGCGCACGGCGACCGGCACGAAATACTGCACGTACGCATGCTCGACCGCGAACACGCCGTTGGGGTCGATGCGTGCGACCGGTCCGCCGGGAGCGATCGGCGTTTCGCGCACCGGCTGTCCCGAGATCGTGGCATCGCGGCCGCCGACATGGAACGAACCCATCTCCGCAAGTCGGATCGGGCCGTCGAAGGAGGGGGCCGAACCGCAAGCCGCGAGGGTCGTGGCCAGCGCTATCGCCCGGACTGCCGAAAAAACACGCATCGTTTCAAGCCTTCGGTTCGGGCGAATCGAACGCGTCGCCCCAGGCGGCGCGCAATTCGTCCTGGCGCGCTTGGAGCTGCGCGAAATTGTCGACTTGGGTGGGGGCTTGCAGGATCTGGGCGATCAGCGGGCTCGCGAACGCGACCGAAAGGCCGAACGCGCCGGCCATCATCGGCACGATCCATGCCGTCGTCTCGGCGATCGGGTTGCGGGTGTGGTCGAGAAGTCCTGCGAGTATCACCGGCCCGGCCGCGGCGAACGTCATGGTCGCGCAGCCCAACGATACGAAACGGCTGCCGCGCGGCTCCAGCGCCCGCACCGCGCCCGCGGGCGCGAAGATGCCGACGGCGTAGATCAGCATCGTTGGCCGAAGCACGAAAACGCCGACGAGCAGTACCGTCAGGGCGAGGATGGCGAAGGCGCCGAAAGCTGTGCTGATCCGCATCGATCACCCGCCGCGAACGAGTTGGAAATACAGCTGGACGAGCACGGTCGCCACGGCTGCCGCCGAAAGGATCAGCAGCGCGATCTCCTGGCCTTTGTCCCGTGCCATGCGCCGGTTGGCCTCTTCGATCGACTCGCGCATGTCCAGAATGCGCTGGTTGGCGTCCCAGGCGTGTTTGGCGCGCAGGAACTCCGCGCCGTCGCCGCCGAAAACGACGGGGTCGGTTGCGACGTCGGCGAGCGCGTCGATGTCGTTGGCGCGTGCGGCCTCCTCGGCCTTGCTCAGATGCGCTTCGCGCAACTGCGGTTGGCGCAGCCGTTCGATCAGGGCCTGCGCGGCCTTGAGGCAGATTCGGCATAGATTAGGCAGGTCGCGCCCGACCGCTGCAGCCTGGAGTTTGACGCCGAGTTTCAAAACCGTTGCGGCCACGCGCTGGTCTTTGCCGTCGAAGGTCTTGAGCGCCGCGAGATCCGACTGTCTGATGCCGCCGCGCGCGCTCAGGAACGCGACGATGTGCGGATCGGGGTCGAAGTTCCCGCCCTGCAGTTGGCGCTCGATGACGGGCATGAGATCGCCCACAGTGTCGACCCAGCTTCCCGCGACCGTCGGCGACAGGCAGGGCGCGTCGGGATTGAGGATGTAGAGAGCGCTCTCGATCTGCTCGACCCTGTGCGAAACACGGTCCTCGACGTCGAGCAGCATCTTGGCCTGCTCGTCGACGAGGCCCAGCGGCGTTGCGGCCTTCGCCCACAGATGCACGAGGCGCGCCCCGAACAGCTCCTGCATCTGCTCCCGTTTTTCGGGCTCGAGCAGGGCCGCGTACATCACGGCGCCGGCGCCGTTGGGAAAAAACGACAAATCGCGATAGCGCACCGGACCCATCGGATCGCAGCGGACCGCTTCGCGGCCGAGCTGGACAGCGTCGCTTGCGAGCAGTTCCTGGGCTTCCTTCTTGCCGGTTTCGTCGATCGCGAGGGCCAGCACGCGCTGCACGTCGTTGACCTTGAGCCATGTCGCGATGTCGCCGCGATGCAAGGCCGCCGCGGCGGGGCCGGGATAGCGTGTAATCGCATAGGAGAGTTCGCGCGGATCGAGGCACGCGACGGGACCGATCTGTATGGTGGTCCCGCGCCGGGTGGACGGCCGACGGTTGGACATTGCGGGCCGACGGCCGTTCGTCCAGTCGGTAAGATCGGCGAGCGACCAGCGCTCCTTGACGTCGTCGTCGAGCAGCGAGACGACCGCATCGAGCAGTTCGCTCGGCACTTGCGAGGTGTCGACCATTGCGCTGATCGAGCCGTATGCGAGGCGCCGTGCCATCAGCGCGTCGGGGTCCTGGCCTTCGCCCGGATACTTGCCGGTGGCGAAACAATAGAGGGTCATGCCGAGGCTGAACATGTCGTCGATGCTGCCGCCCGCGCCTTTGCCGTCGGGCGTGGCCAGAGCCCGCTCGATCGTCTCGAAGACGGCCGGCTGGTCGTAGCCGGGCGGACCCAGCAAGCAAGGGCCGAGCGCGAACATCTGGCCCTTGGTGTCCTGGTGGAAGACGTTGCCGGGCCGGATCGAGCCGTGGATCGCGTCGCGTTCGCCGAGGTCGGCGAGTGCGGCGCAGGCGGGCTTCAGGAAATTGTTGATGAGCAGTTTGGGCGCCCAATTGCCCCAAGCGCGCCGCGCGGGCGGCAGGCCGACCGGCTTTTCGTACACGAACCCGTAGGCGTCGCGCCCGTTCGGCCGCCGCAAGACGCCCGAATCGAGCAGCGTGAGGATGCCCGACCGGGTCATGCCGCGCAGGCGATGGGCCGCGCGGATGCGCACCGAACGGTCCGGCTCGCACACGAAGGCCAGGTGCTCCGCGTCCGCGAAGCGTTTGTCGACTGCGGCGAACGCCTCGGCGCCGGGGCGGTTGAAGGCCGTCAGCGGCTTGGAAAGGTCGATCTCGACATGCTCGCCGAGCGCGACGCCGCCGCCGCCGTGCCCAGTGCCGTCGTCGGCGGCGCGCACGGCACGCCGGTATCTGGACATGGGGTCCGACATCGGCGCGCCGTCTCAGGCGAGGGGCGCTGCGCTGCGCATTGCGGTCAGTTCATCGCCTTGACGAGGTTCTCGTCGATTTTGGCGAGGAACGCGTTGGTCGACAGGTACGGCGCATCGGGTGCGATCAGCACGGCGAGGTCCTTGGTCATGAAGCCCTGCTCGACCGTTTCGACGCACACGCGCTCGAGCGTCTTGGCGAACAGGCAGACCTCGGGCGTCTTGTCGAACTGGCCGCGATACCAGATGCCGCGCGACCAGGCGAAGATCGACGCGATCGGGTTGGTCGAGGTTTCCTTGCCCTTCTGGTGCTCGCGATAGTGGCGCGTGACGGTGCCGTGGGCCGCTTCCGATTCCACGCACTGGCCGTCGGGCGTGGTCAGCACCGAGGTCATGAGGCCGAGCGAACCGTAGCCTTGCGCCACCGTGTCCGACTGCACGTCGCCGTCGTAGTTCTTGGTCGCCCACAGGAAGCCGCCGGGCCATTTGAGGGCAGAGGCCACCATGTCGTCGATCAGGCGGTGCTCGTAGGTGAGGCCCTTTTCCTTGAACTTGGCCGCGAACTCGGCCTCGAACACTTCCTGGAACAGATCCTTGAAGCGGCCGTCGTAGGCCTTGAGGATCGTGTTCTTGGTCGAGAGATAGACCGGATAGCCGCGGTTCAACCCGTAATTGAACGACGCGCGGGCAAAGCCGCGGATCGATTCGTCGACGTTGAACATCGCCATGGCCACGCCCGGCCCGGGGAAGTCGAACACCTGGTGGCGGATGTTGGTTTCGCCGTCCTTCGAGGTGAAGGTGATCGACAGCTTGCCCGCCGAGGGGATCGTGAAGTCGGTCGCGCGGTACTGGTCGCCGAAGGAATGGCGGCCGATCACGATGGGCTTGGTCCAGCCCGGGATCAGGCGCGGCACGTTCTTGCAGATGATCGGTTCGCGGAAGATCGTGCCGTCGAGGATGTTGCGGATCGTGCCGTTGGGCGAGCGCCACATCTGCTTGAGGCCGAACTCCTTCACGCGCGCTTCGTCGGCCGTGATCGTCGCGCACTTGACGCCGACCCGGTACTGCTTGATCGCGTTGGCGGCGTCGACCGTGACCTTGTCGTCGGTGGCGTCGCGATGCTCGATGCCGAGGTCGTAGTATTTGAGATCGACATCGAGATACGGAAGGATCAGACGCTCGCGGATCATCTTCCAGATGATGCGGGTCATTTCGTCGCCGTCGAGTTCGACAATCGGATTCGCGACCTTGATCTTCTGCATTGGAACGGAGCTCCCCCTGGGGCACGTCTGTGATCTGGAACGGCACGGGGATACACCGTTGCCGCGCCGAGTTCCAGCGGCTTAACGACGCAAGTGCGCCGTGCCCGCACGGTCGCCCGCCGAAGTGCCGCACAGAGCCCCAAACAATAGCCAACCAAGCGCGACGCCGAGCGGCTGCGCTGAACTGGCTTTCGCTGCTAAGCGCCCGCTTTGGAAAAGCGCCGCAGCACGAAGGGCATTGCGAGAAAAACGATGACCATGACCAGCAGCGATTGGCGCAACGACCCATCGAGGAGCGGCGCAAGCACAAGTGCCAGCGCCAAGGGTGCACGCGGCTCACAATCATCTGTCATTTCCAGAATCTCAGAGAACGAACTGCTGGATAGAGGGCGAGCACGCCTTGAGGTGAGCAAGCGACGACGCTCTTCCGCCATGCCGCAGAACGTTTACGTCTTGAACAGTGCCCAGCTTCGTCGCCGCTGGCGTGCCGAAGCGGGTGAAAGTGGGCACTATTGGCGTCGTGTGTTTTCAGATTGGAACGGCACAGATCTACGGAAATCAGTCTAGAATCCCTAGACAGATTGGCTACAAAAGTGTCACTGCGTCGACAACGGCGCCAGTTTAATACCGGATTCCAAGATCAATCTTCGGATCGACCGCGCAAGCTCGACGGCACCAGCCGTATCGCTGTGCACCAGAACCGAATTCACTTCGACCTTCAAGATCGCTCCCTCAGCCGAAACGATCGTGCCGTCAGTCAGTATCCGCGCGACTCGAGCAAGGACATCCGCCTCGTTTTTGACGACGGCGCCAGGAAGTCGGCGCGGCACCAATTGTCCTGTCCGATCGTAAGCACGATCAGCCAGAAAGAGGTTGTAAGTCGGCACACCGCTTTTTGCCGCCGCCCGTTCGAGTTCGGTGTTCGACAGAACCAACAGCGCGACCTTTGGATCGAAGCTCCGAACGGCCCGAACGAGAATTTCGGCGACTTCGCGTTCCGCACAGACGATATTGCCCAACGCGCCGTGTGCATTGACGTGGGTGATCTTGTGGCCGCTGGCGCGCGCAATCGCCTCAAGTGCACCAAGCTGGTAGAGGATATGCATCTCAAGCTCGCGTGGCTCAAGGCGCATCGGCCGACGCCCGAAACCGGCGAGATCGGGAAAGCTCACATGCGCGCCGAGATCGACCCCTTTGGCGAGTGCTGCGCGCACGGTTTTGTCCATGATCAGCGGATCGCCCGCATGATAGCCGCAGGCGACATTCGCGGACGTGACGATCCCAAGCAACGCTTCGTCGTCGCCCATCGTCCAAGGGCCGAAGCCTTCGCCAAGATCCGAGTTGAGATCGATCATCATGCTGAGGCTCCTGCTATCCGAAGATCGGCAAGCGTCGCAATTTCGGCCAATACCGTTCCGTAGCCGACGACGTCCGCCGATACGAGGGACAGCACGACGCAAGCTTCCGGCGCACAAACGGGAATGAGGATCGGTCCCATCTCGATCAGTCCGATCGTTGCGCCGACTGCCAAAAGCTGTCCCGGTGCAGCGAAAGTCTTTGCGCGCAACGGGTGCGCGCGCAGAAAGCGACCCGGCCCCGGCGCCAGAATCGATGTCCCTATGCGCTTCCCGTCGATCGCAAGCGTAGCACCTTCGAATTTCATGCGCCGCTGCTCCGGCAAAGTTCGATCCACATTCGGACTTTTGTGCGGTCCGCGTCGAGTTCGGCTTGTGCGGCGCATGCGGCTGCATAGTCCACCTGCACGAAACGAAGAGCACTCCCCAACGGCGCTTGCGCCACGCGCCACAGATCGGCGGCAATCACGGTGCCGATCTTCGGATATCCACCCGCTGTGAACGCATCGGCGAGTTGGATGATCGGCGTACCGCCGTTTGGCGCTTGGATCACGCCGGGCAGAAGGCCGTGTGAACGCATTTCGAGAGCGGTCTCAAGATCGAGATTCGGGCCAATCAAGCGATAGCCTGACCGGTTGCTTTGCGCGGAGATCTTCCACGCCGTCGCCCAGAAGGCCGAACGCGAGGCTTGAGCAAAACGGTCGTACTCGGCTGCGGGCAGAACCCGAACATGCGTAAGGCCGGGTGCGTCGCCTGGCAGCGCCAAAGTCGTCCGCGGCGGCGTCAGGCCAAAAACGCCCTCTGCGTCCGTGGTCGCCGCACCAAGCGATAGCACATCGCCGCGTGCCAGAACGCGGCCCTCGTGGCCGCCGAAGACGCCGCGCAAATGGGTGCTGCGCGAACCAAGCACGGCCGGAACATCAAACCCGCCTCGAACAGCCAAATAGCTATAGGTGCCGACCGACGGGCGTTCCACCTGCAATTCCGAACCTGCCCGCGCAGGCGCCGTGGAATCGGGCAGTAGTTCGAGTCCATCGAGCTTTGCAACCGCCCCCGCGCCGACGAGAGCAAAGCGGACGGCCGACCGAAATCGGAGGCGAAGCGGTGTGCCTGGGATCTCGATCGCCGCAGCGTCGGCGGAATTTCCAACCAACAGATTCGCACGCTCAAGCGCCAACGCATCCATGGCGCCGGACGCGCCCACGCCGATCGCCCGCCACCCGAAGCGACCGCGATCTTGGATCGACGCTTGGCTGTCGTCGTCGAGAATTTCGATCATTCCCGGATACTCGCGATACGAAAACGGATCGTGTCGCCGGGCGCCAACAAGGCGGGAGCAGCCGCTTGCGGATCGAAAAACCGAGCCTCCGTATGGCCGATCGTATGCCAACCGCTTGGACCGTCGGACGCCGAAGCGCCGGTCTGCCAACCGCCGATCGATACTGCACCCGCAGGTATCGAAATGCGCGGCACTTTGCGGCGCGGAATGAAGAGGCGCGGATCGACCGTGCCGAGATAGGCGTAGCCAGGATGGCTGCCGAGCGCAAAAACCGTATAGTCGCGACCGGCATGGATTTCCACGACCTCGTTTCGCGGCAGGCCGGTTTGCTCGGCCGTAAAATCGAGATCGGGCCCGCCTTCGCCGCCATAGTCGACGTCGAATTCAAACCGTTCGCCGCGCCCCGCCTCGCCCGCCGCCTTGTCCCACAGATCGCGCAAGGCACCTTCGACTGCGACAATGTCCGCCGGCGGCGAACGAAAGGCGAGGAGCAGATTGGTCATGCCGGGGACGGCTTCGGCCACCCAGTCGAGCGTCGCAGCCGATCGAGCCAGCGCCCAGATGCGACGCTGGATCGCCAAATCGAATGTGCCCGGTGCTTCGAACAGCAAACCCGACGTGCCGAGGAGGCTAATCTGCGGCATTGTCTTGGAATCATCCATCTCGGCGCTCCGCCAGAAGCCGTTCGAGGTGGTGGATGTCGAAGCCGCCCGCCGACACGATCGAATTCTCGAGAACCCACCGCAGCAAAGGCAAATTGCTCGAAATCCCCTCCAGCTTCGTTTCCGCGAGCGCTTGCCGAAGGCGGCGAAGTGCCTCTCCCCGCGTTCCCCCGTGCGCAACGATCTTGGCGACGAGCGAGTCGTAATATGGCGGCACGCGCGCACCGGCGTGCAGGTGGCTGTCCACGCGAATACCGGGGCCGCCGGGCGGCAGCCACTGCGTGACCCTGCCCGGCGATGCGGCAAAGGTTTCAGGGTCTTCCGCGTTCACCCGCACTTCGATCGCGTGGCCTGTCGCCATGACGTCGGCTTGCCCGAAAGCCAACGCGTACCCCTGCGCGATGCGAAGCTGTTCCGCCACAATGTCGATGCCCGTCGTCATTTCCGTGACGGGGTGCTCGACCTGCAGCCGCGTGTTCATCTCGATGAAGGCGAACAGACCGTCCTCGTAGAGAAACTCGAATGTTCCAGCACCGCGATAGCCGATACGCTTGCAGGCTTGCGCGCATTTGGCGCCGATGTCGGCGATCGAAGCTGGCGAAATCCCGGGCGGCGGCGCTTCCTCGACCACTTTCTGGTGGCGTCGCTGCAGCGAACAGTCGCGCGCGCCGAGCCACAAGGCGGCCCCGTAATTGTCGCACAACACTTGAATCTCAACATGGCGCGGCTTCTCGAGAAACCGCTCCAAATACAGATCCGGATTGCCGAAGGCCTGCGCTGCTTCTTGGCGCGTGAGCCCGACGGCATCGGCAAGTTCGGCTCGCTGCCGAACGATGCGCATGCCGCGCCCGCCGCCCCCGCCGGTCGCTTTGACGATGACCGGGTAACCGATTTCGTCGGCAAGTCGCGCCACCTCAACGAGATCCTCGGGCAAATGGCCGGCGGCCCCAGGGACACACGGTACGCCGGCCGCGATCATCGCCGCTTTGGCGGCAATCTTGTCGCCCATCGTGCGAATGGCATCTGCCAACGGTCCGACGAAGACCAGCCCCGCTTCAGTCACCTGTTCGGCAAAGTCCGCATTCTCGGCGAGAAACCCATAGCCCGGATGGACGGCACCCGCCCCCGTGGCAAGTGCCGCCGAGAGAATGGCCCGCGCGTTTCGATAGCTTGCCGCAGCAGGCGCCGGCCCGATACAAATCGCTTCGTCCGCAAGCGATACATAGGCCGCGTCGCGGTCGGCTTCCGAATAGGCGACGACCACGCGCAAATCAAGCTTGCGGCAAGCACGTAGGATGCGGAGCGCAATCTCGCCGCGATTGGCGATGAGAACGGAGTCAAACATCGTGGCCCCCGCTCCTCGGCTCTAGCCGAAATAGGATCCGGCCTTGCACAACCTCGGCGCCCGTCGCGACGCAAATCTCGACGACTCGCCCATCGGCCACAGCCGCGACCGTGCTGAAAACCTTCATCGCTTCGACCAGACAGATCTTCTGTCCAGACTGAACTTTGTCGCCCGCGCGCACGAAGGGCGCTGCGCCCGGCGCCGGCGCCAGATGCACAATGCCAAAACATGGTGAAACGACTGCGTTTGGATCGTCGGTCGCCTCCGCGATGGCGGCTGACCTGTCCTCGCGCGGGGCAGGCGCCGTCGCTGCCGACGCATCGACGCGAATTTCGCGCCCAGCATCGGCATATTCGACGACGCTGCCCGCCGCGATTGCCTGCTGTATCGCCTGCTGCAGCCGCGCGACATCCATCGGCGGCCTCCCGATCAGACCAACGCGCGACAAGCGCGCGCGATGCGTATGCATGCTTCGTCGAGCACGGCCTGGCTGGTCGCAAACGACATGCGAAAATGCGGCGAGAGCCCGTAAGCCCCGCCGTGCACCGTCGCCACCCCTTCGGCGTCCAGAAGATAGCGCACAAAATCGAGATCGTCGGCGATCACGGCACCCGAAGGCGTCCGCTTGCTGATGAGGCCCGCGCAACGTGGAAAAAGATAGAAAGCGCCGGACGGCGAGACACATTCGAGACCCGGCACGGCGCGCAACCGATCGACGACGACGTCGCGACGCCGCCGATACTCTGCGGCGCAAGTTCTGATGAAATCGTCCGGACCGTTCAGCGCGGCCACGGTTGCCGCCTGGCTAATCGAGGAAGGGCAAGACGACATCTGCGACTGAAGCGTATTGATCGCCTTCACGAGATCGGGCGCACCTATTCCCCACCCCATGCGCCAACCCGTCATCGCATGGGACTTCGACACACCGTTGACCAGCAGAATCCGGTCCTCCATCGCGGGATCGACGGCCGCGATGCTGACAAATGGCGCTTCGCTAAACCAAACCGAATCGTAGATTTCGTCGGCAAGAACCATCACTTGCGGATGGCGCGCGACGACTTCGAGGATTGCGGCAAGCTCGTCGCGGCTGTATCCCGCACCGGCCGGATTGCCCGGCGCGTTGAAAACCAACCACCGCGTTTTCGGCGTGATCGCCGCTTCGAGTGCGACCGGATCGATCTTGAAGCCCGACTCTTGTCCGCACGGCAAAAGCACGGGCGTGCCCTCGTTGGCGAGGACCATGTCGGGATAGGAGACCCAGAACGGTGCCGGCACGATGACCTCGTCGCCTTCGCCAATCGAGGCCATCAGCGCGAGGAAAATCACTTGTTTTGCGCCGCCGCCGATCGTGATGCGCGCATCTTCGCACGCGTGCCCGACCAAACGCCGGTACCAGCCCGAGATAGCGCCGCGCAAGGCTGGCGTTCCGTTGACGGCCGTGTATTTCGTGGCACCGACTGCGATCGCTGCGACGGCGGCGTCTTTCACGTGCTGCGGCGTGTCGAAATCGGGTTCACCGACGGTTAGATCGACGATGTCGCGTCCCGCCGCCTTGAGTTCGCGCGCGCGCGCCGCTGCCGCCACGCTTGGCGACGGCTTGATCCGCCGAACGCGCGCCGACGGTTCGAATGCAAAGCTCCCAGCCATTCGCCCCCCCCTCTAGTTGCTCAATAGGTAGTCGGGAAGCCAGAGCACGATCTGGGGAAACACCGCGATCAGGATCACGAACAGCATCATGATCAGCAGATAGGGCATCGTCACGCGGGTGAGATACGACATGCTCTGACCGCTGATGCTTTGAATGACCGACAGATTGAACGCGACCGGCGGCGTGATCTGCGCCATCTCCACGACCAGAACCATGAAAATGCCGAACCACACCTTGTCGAACCCGGCTGCCGTGATTAGCGGCAAGACGACGGGCAAGGTCGTCGCGATCATCGAGAAACCCTCAAGCGCCGTCCCGAGCACCAGATAGAGCAGCATGAGCGCAATGATCAATTGCAGCGGCGAAAGGTCCCAAGCGGTCACCACGCCGGCAACGGCATCGGGGATGCCGAGGAACGCCGTGATATTGCCCAGAATCGCAGCGCCCATGATGATCAAGCCCATCATCGAACATGCCTGGATCGACCCGACGGCAACGTCGCGCAAAGCCTGCCGCGTGAGGGCACCTTGGGATGCCGCGAGCCCCGCCGCACCGACGACACCGAGTGCGGCCGCTTCCGTCGGCGTTGCGAGCCCCGCATACATCGAACCCAGCACGCACAGGATCAGAAAAAGCGCGGGCCCCAGTTCCTTGAGCGCGCGGATGCGAGCGCCAAAGCCAACATTGCGCATGTTGCGCTCGGACTCCGGCACGAGATCGCGGCGAATGGTCGTGTGGATCATGATCCAACCGCTGAAACATGCGGCAAGCAAAAAGCCAGGAATCACGCCTGCCGTAAAGAGCCGCAAAACCGACTCCTCGGCAAGAACGCCGTAGATGATCATTATCGTCGAAGGCGGAATGAGGAATCCCAACGTGCCCGCACCCGCGAGGCTGCCGGTCGCGATATCGGGCGAGTAGCCGCGACGCAGCAATTCGGTCAGCGTCATGCGCCCGACGACTTGCGTGGTTGCCGCCGACGAGCCCGAGATCGAGGCGAAGATCGAGCAAGCGATGATGTTCACGTGGAGCAAGCGGCCGGGCAGCAAGCCGGCCCAGGGGGCCAGTCCATTGAACAGGCTGCGCGAGAGACTCGTGCGAAACAGGAACTCGCCCATCATGACGAACAGCGGCAGCGCCACAAGTTCCGACGCCGTCATGATATTGTAGACATGCTGCGGCAGAAGACGCGTCACGGGGATGTCCGTGAACATCCAGGCGAGCCCCATCGCCGTTGCCCCAAGCGCGATGCCGATCCAGGCGCCGATGGCGAGAATGCCGAAAAGCAGCCCAAACAAAGCGGTGAAAATCGCGCTCATTCGGGCAACGTCGCGACGCCAAGAGTCTTGTCTTCAAGCCGCTTGCCGAGCAGACAAGCAACCAGACGAACGAACATTTGGATGGCGAGGATTGTTGCGCCGAGCGCCAAAACGGATTGCGGGATCCAAAGCGGCGTGAAGCTTTCGGGCGAAAGCTGGTTGAAGCTGTACGCCTGATAGGTAAACCGTACGAGTGACCCGGCGAGAACGGCGGTGAATGCCAATCCCAACGCCGCCGAAAGAGTCTCGAAGAACCGGGCATAACGATGACCGCGCATCGCGATCAGGAGTTCGACGCGGACATGCATGCCGGCGCGCAAAGCGAGCCCTGCCCCCAACATGAAGGCAGCCCCCATAAGATAAGAGCTGTACTCCCAGGCAAAACCGATGCTGCTCGGGAACGCAGGCGACAGGCGCGACAGAACCCCAAGCAGAACCTCGCCGAGAACGATGAACAGCAATGCTGCAAGGCACGCGGCCGCCGCCCATGTCGCGGAGATCGAGAGGCCGTCGGCGGCGGATTGGAGGGCGGCAAAGACGCCGCCCTCCATTTCGCTGTCGCGTTCGGCCATCTCAGGCCCGCCCGGTCGCTTTGAGATAGTCGCGGATTACCTGGCGAGCAGCCGGTACACGCTCGAGATACTGATCGGTGAGCGGTGCCGCCATTCTCCACATATCCGCTACCATCTTGTCGGATACCGGCAGCACTTCCATGCCGTTCGCCTTGAGAACCGAGACGCTTTGCGCGTCATCGGCCGCCGAAACGGCCCAGAACTCGGCCTCAAGCGCCTTGGCCGCGTCTTCGACCACCTTTTGGCTGGCCAGCGAAACTCGCTTCCAGGTATCGAGGTTGACGTTGACCATATTGCACGACCATGTGTGGTTGGTCGGGTAGGCGTATTTCATGAACTCCCAAAACTTCGCATCGACGCCCGTTGCCGCCGATGTAGCGACCGCATCGACGCGCCCCGAGGCGAGTGCGGGGATCAGTTCGCCGAACGGGATCTGCACCCCGGCCATGCCCAACGCGATGCAGGTATCGACCGTGTTCTTGTCGGCGCCGCGGATCTTGATTCCGCGCAAGCCGCTCACGTCGTCGACCTTAACCTTCAGGAACATGTATTGGAAAGGCGACGGGACCATATAGAGGATCTTCTGATTAAAGCGGGCTGCCGCCTTCTCAAATTCCGGCCGCAGGAACCCGTGCAAAGTCCGCAATTCGGCCTGCGATTTGACCAGAAACGGCACGCCCTCCGTGCCGAACAGCGGCTCGTCGCCGACCTGTTGCGCGGTCAGGATGTCGGCCATGGGCACCAAACCGTCGCGCACAGCGCGAAGCTGCTCCGGCCCCTTGAAACCCAGCGAACCGCCGGCCCGGACATTGATGACGACGTCGCCGTTCGTGGCCTTCTCAACGGTCTCGGAGAACTTCTTGGCGTTGCGGACCTGGAAATTCGAATCCGGCAGAATGCTCGACAGGTTCAACGTTGTTGCGGCACGTGCAATGCGGATACCGGGAGCGCCGACCGCGAGAGCGGCACCAGCAGCTTTGAGGAGCGTACGACGAGCGATTTTCATTGGGAGCCTCCTGTTCGGTTTGCTGTTCTGTTTTTCTTTGGCGTCAGTCGGACCGGCGTTCGAAATTGAGACCGCCGGGAACCTGGAATGTCGGAAGTATCTCGATATGCCCTATATTGACGTGGCGCGGCGCTTCGAGGGCATAGGCGACGGCGCCGACGATGTCTTCAACCTTCAACGATTCGTAGCCGTCGTAGAATTCGCGCTGGGCGCGCGCCATGTCGCCGATCACCTTCCCGAATATCTCGGTTTCGACGCGGCCCGGGCAGATCTCCGTCACGCGGACGCGTTTGCCGTAGGCAGCAACCCGCAATTGGCGGGACATCATGTGGAGTGCTGCCTTCGTCGCGTGGTAAACGGTGTTGCCGGCGAAGTTGTAAACGCCTGCGATCGAACTCACGTTTACAATATGGCCACGATCCCGCGTCACCATTCCAGGCATTGAGAGCCGAACCAACTGCAGAACGGCTTCGATATTGACTTCGACCTGTTCTTCGACGCCGAGACGGTCCATCGATAGGATGTCGCCCGCACGCGATACGCCGGCGTTGTTTATCAGAATGTCGATATCGCGAAGTGCAACGAGTTGTTCAAGCGCATCCGTATTGCGGATGTCGAGCACATGGGGGATGCACCCCGTCTTGGTCGAGAGTTCTTCCAGTCGCGCGCTGTTGCGCGACACCGCATGAACTTGGATTCCCTTGGCAGCGAGCCACGCAACGATGCCAGCGCCGATGCCGCCGGATGCGCCCGTCACAAGTGCTGTTTTGTAATCCGAAAGCACGTGAAGAACACCCGTCTGCAATTGTTGAAGATTGTGACAGTGCGATGATCCTTTATGATCGTGTTCGACACAAAGACCGGTTCGGCATAACATCATAAGAGATTTGCATAGATAGAGGGTCCCGCTTGTGGTCGACACACGCCGCCTGCAGTCTTTCGTTAAGATCGTCGATACGGGCAGCCTCACGCGGGCAGCGGACGTCCTGCACATCGCCCAGCCGGCTTTGAGCCAACAGGTTGCTGCCCTCGAGCAGCAATTCGGCCAACGCCTTTTGATTCGCAGCAAGCGCGGCGTAACCCCAACCGAGGCCGGGCGCGCGCTCTATCGGCACGCGCAGCTGATCCTGCGCCAAATCGCCCAAGCACAGTCCGACGTGGCGCAATCCGGCAGCCAGCTGTCGGGCTCGGTTTCGGTCGGTCTTGCGCCCTACAGCACCGGAGCTATGCTTGCCGTCCCGTTGCTGCGCCTCGTGCGCGTGCGCTATCCCAACATCGTCTTGCACATAAACGAGAATTTCGGGGGCGTGATCAGCGAAATGGTGATGACGGGCCGAATGGATTTGGCGTTGATCTACGACCCCGGCGTCATTCGCGGCGTGAAGTTCAAACCAATGTTCGTTGAATCGCTCTTCTTGGTGGCGCCACAATCAACCGAGATAAACCGCGGCAATAGCGACACAGTCCCCCTCTCCGCCCTCGCCGAGATTCCGCTAATGCTGCCCAGCCGCATCCATACGATCCGCCAGGCAGTGGATGCCGCTTTCGCGCGCGCGCGAATAGGCAACAGGCTCGTCGCGGAAATCGAATCGGTCGCGACACTCGCCAGTGCCATCGATGCCGGCATCGGCGCCACCATTCTTCCCTGGTCGTCGGCACGCCAAGTGGCCGCATCCGAGGGCGTGCTATTGCGCCGGATCGTCCGCCCCGGGATCGAAGTCAGAGTCTCTCTCTGCACGCCGGATCAATTGACGGTATCCGATCCCGCTCTTGCGGTTCGGGATCTGTTGTTCGAACTGCTCGAAACCTCGCCGATCTTCAGCGATCTTCAAGGCATCGCCCGCATCCCCGACGCCTGAAAGAGATATGATCCATGCAAAGCACGTGACGCCGCCTTGACGTTGGTCTACCCTTGTCATAATCAGAATGCATATTTCAAGAAGGAAAGACGTCGATGTCGCCAGGCGAAATGATGCGCGCTTATCTTGCTCAACCAGGTTTCGTGGTGATGCCCGCGGTGTGGGACGGACTCAGCGCCAAGCTTGCAGCCAATGCCAGCTTCAAAACGGCCTTTCTATCCGGCTCTTGCGTAGCGGCGAGCCGATTGGGCGGGCCCGACCTCGATCTCGTCTCGTTCGGCGAGATGACGGACTCGCTCGCGATGGTTCGCAATGCTGCACCCGAGACGTTCGTGCTCGCGGACGGCGACCACGGCTACGGCAATGCCATGAACGTGCAGCGTACTGTTGCGACCTATGGCCGCGCAGGTGCGGCAGCCGTTCTGATCGAAGACAAAATCACGCCGCGCGCCCTGACAGCGGCGGGCAAACCGTGCCTGCCCTTCGAGGAGGCGCGCATGAAAATTCGCGCGGCCGTGGCTGCGGCGAAAGAGTCGGGTATCCTCGTGATGGCGCGAACCGACTGTCGTCCGACCCAAGGCATCGACGAAGCTTTGGCGCGCATCGAAATGTATGTCGATGAGGGCGCCGACATCCTTTTTCTCGACTCGCCTGCCGACGACAACGAAGTTCGCCGCGCCGTCGCTGCAGCAAAAGGACGCCCCTCCTTCGCCGTATTGTCACCCGGCGCGCCGCGCGCGACGCCATCCCAGAGGGAAGCTGCGGCCTTGGGGCTGAAAATCGGAACCCACCCGACCGGCATGCTGTCGCCCGCGATCGCCGGCATACAAGCCGGACTTGCTGCATTGCTTGCCGGCGAAGCACAAGCGACGAGCGCATTGGCGCCCAAGGCGTTGCGCGAAGTGCTCGGCTACGACGATTACGACCGACGCGCAAAGCCGTACATTTTGGGCGCGTGAACGGGCTAAGGAATGCAGACCATGGCAAAAAATCCGCTTTTTGATCTCTCCGGCAGAACCGCGCTGGTGACGGGATCCACCCGCGGCCTGGGCCGCGCAATGATCGAGGGTCTTGCGCGTGCAGGCGCCGCCGTCGTCGTCAACGGCACGAATGCCGCAGGTGTGGCGGCTGCAGTTGCAGAATTGCGCGCCGCTGGATTCGATGCGGACGGCGTTTCTTTCGACGTAACCGACGAGGCCGCCGTCGTCGCGGCTTTCGAAGGTTTCGACAAAGCGGGCACTGCGATCGACATTCTCGTGAACAATGCCGGCATCCAGTTCCGCAAGCCGATGCTTGAACTCGCGACAGCCGACTGGCGCCGCGTGGTCGAGACGAATCTCACCGGCGCTTTTGTGATTGGCCGCGAGGCAGCCAAACGCATGGTAGCACGAGGCTCCGGCAAGATCGTCAATATCGGATCGCTGATGAGCGAATGCGCGCGCGCGACAGTCGCCCCCTATACGGTTTCGAAGGGCGGGATCAAAATGCTGACACGCGCAATGGCGGCCGAATGGGCTTCAAGCGGCATCCAAGCCAACGCGATTGGGCCAGGCTACATGGTTACGGAAATGAACAAGGCGCTGATCGACAATCCCGATTTTGACGCGTGGGTGAAAGGCCGCACGCCCGCAAGACGCTGGGGCAAGCCCGAGGAACTGGTCGGCGCGGCGGTGTTTCTGTCGTCCGCGGCGTCGAACTACGTAAACGGCCAGATCATCTATGTGGACGGCGGGATGCTGTCCGTCCTCTAAAGGGAGAAGACCAATGCGCGCAGTCGTGATTCACGCGCCCAAAGACCTTCGGATCGACACCGTTCCGGAGACAGCGCTTGCGCCGAACGAGGTGCGCGTGCGGATCAGCGCTGGCGGCATTTGCGGCTCGGACCTCCACTACTATCACCATGGGGGTTTCGGCACGGTGCGCGTGAAACAGCCGATGACGCTCGGGCACGAGATTTCCGGCACGATCGCCGCGCTCGGAAGCGAGGTCGGCCATCTGCGCATCGGCCAGCGGGTTGCCGTGAACCCCAGTCGCGCCTGCGGGCGATGCGAATACTGCCACGCCGGCGTTCACAACCAATGCCTCGACATGCGCTTCATGGGCAGCGCCATGCGCTTTCCGCACATGCAGGGCGGCTTCGCCGAAAGCCTCGCAATCGACGCGCGCCAGGCGGTTCCGATTCCCGACGATCTATCGCTTGCCGAGGCAGCGATGGCCGAACCTTTGGCCGTGAGCCTGCACGCGGCCTGCCAAGCAGGCTCGCTGTTCGGCAAGCGCGTTCTCATAACTGGCTGTGGGCCGATCGGCGCCTTGGCGGTACTCGTCGCCAAGAATGCGGGTGCTGCGGAACTCGTCGTGACCGACATCGCGACGCAACCCTTGGAGATGGCCAAACGCTTGGGCGCTACGCTTGTCGTCAATGCCGCGGAAGAACCCGAAGCCTTGAAGCCCTACGCCGCCGACAAAGGACGATTCGACGTTTTGATCGAAGCGACTGGAAGCGAGGCTGCCATCCGCGGCGCGCTCGAGCTTGTCCGCCCGGGCGGCACAGTCGTGCAGCTTGGGCTCGGCGGCGACGTCACGCTGCCGATGAATCTGATCGTCGCCAAAGAGCTCAATCTCAAAGGCACCTTCCGCTTCGATTCCGAGTTCGAACTTGCCGTGCAAATGATGGCGCGCAAAGTGATCGACGTGCACCCCGTCATTTCGGCGCAGATCCCCTTCACAGATGCGATTACAGCCTTCGAACTTGCGACAGACCGGAACCGCGCAATGAAAGTGCAACTGACCTTCTGAAGCGCCGGCGCGCGGCCCTGCGCCGCAGATGCGTTTCACTTCAAGTCGCGCAGGCCGGATAAATTCTCACTTTCGTCGCCGCTGGCGTGCTGCCGTAGCGGGTGAAAGTGGCCACTATTGGCACCAAGCACTATAGCCCTCTTCGGTGCCGCCGATCCCTACTGCGTGTCCGCGGACCCCGGGGGAATTCCAAATAGTGCTGCGTCGGATTGGAAGGAGTGCGCCAATGCCTAACGACATTTCGGTGACGTCAGGGAACGCGCAGTTCCTCGTAGGAGATCATTACGTGTTCACGGAAGGCCGGACGCTCGGCCAACCGGTCGTAGTAGCGACGTAGGGCCGGAAAATCCGGACGCACGATGTCGATGTCGAAATAGCGGTAGAGCACGTGGCCGAACTGAATGTCGGCCAGCGTAAAATCAGATCCGGCGAGGAATACTTCCCGTTGCAGACGCGCCTCGGCGATCGCAAGCTTCTTCACAAGCGCCTCGACCGCCAGTGAGATTGCAGCCGGATCGCGCTTTGAGGGCGACGTGCGCACGACGCGCCAGAAAACCGGAGCCGTGAAACCGAGTGTTATGTTGATCTTCGCCCACTCGGCCCACATGTCGACATGGGCACGTGCGATCCCTTCGGCAGGCCAGAAGGGTTCCCTTGCATGGCGGCCGGCCAAGTGGCGAAGGATCGCGCCGGTTTCCCACAAGGGCTGATCATCGCCATCGACGAGAACGGGGACAGTGCCGTTCGGATTCATCGCACGGAATTGCGGGGTGTCGACTACGCCGTACTTGAAGCCAGCATCGCGGCGCATGTGCGGAAGGTCAAGCTCGGCTATACACCACATCAGCGCCTGCACGTTGGACGACGAGGCGCGGCCCCAGACCGTCAGCATGGGCACCCCTCAAACCCCGAGAACTTCGCGCATCGAATATAAGCTGGGGTTTGGTCAATCAAGTTTTTGGTCTCAGTTTCTAGGATCTTGCGCACGACGCGGACTTCCTCGTCGGCGATATCGGCAGCGCCACGCCACGGCTCGAAACCGAGCAGATAGTCGCGGATGCCTGGGCCAGCGGCTTCGTCGCCTTCAAATACCACCACCGGCTTGAACAACGGCTTGCGTTTCTTAGGTATACACGGCTCCTTTGGTCGACAAAAGGCCATTCTCCCGGTGACGCTCGCCAAAAATGCCCGTCAGGGGCAAGCCCGCCAAACTCGCTGCGGCAGCTCTCCTATTGTTTACCCGTTCAAATTCCGATTTCCAGATAACGCCATGAACCATGGATAGTATTGGCGTCCCCAGTTTATCAAGAATCGCGCCAACCAGTTCGGCATAGTCTACGACGCGCCAAAGACCCGCTACCGGCGTACTCTGCTGTCAGCCGGTCGGGGCCAGGCGCCGCAGCAGCTCTTGCTCGCGGGCGTACGGCCGCGGCTCCAGTGTGCCCTGTGCCAGCCACCAGCGGTGATAGCGATGCAGGATGTCCGGCAGGCTGGTGCGGGCTTCGAAACCAGTGAGTCGGCGTAGCTTGTCGGCGCTGGCGTAGAAGTGAAAGTGGGGAAACGGGAAGCTCAGGTTCCGCAGATCGAAATCCTGCATCGCATAGCCGAGCTCTGCCAGCGGCACCGTGCGCAGGTCGGCCGGCAGGCCGGCTACTGCGGCGCAGGCCTCTACAAAGCCGCGTGCCGTCGTGGCCTCTGGTAGAACGATATTGAAGGCCTGACGGTCAACCCGGGCATCCGCACCCACGAGTGCGAGCAACGCCTGCGCCACGTCACCGGCGTACACGAACGAGTACAGCGCATTGCCGCCATTGGTCAGCAGGATGGATCTACCGGCATGCAGGCGGCTGAAGACGAAGGATTCGCGATCTTCGTAGTTCGCCGGTCCGAGCACGAAGGGCAGACGGCAGGCCACGGTCTGGAACGCGCCGCTTTGGCTGAATTCGAACAGCAGCTTCTCGGAGCGAATCTTCTCCGCGGCATAGGCCTCATGCAGGTGCGGCGGCCCGACAGGCATGTCCTCGGTGATCGGAAAGTTCTGGCTCTCCGAATAGACCGAACAGCTGGAGATGAAGATGTAACGCCCGACGCGCTTTGAGAAGCGCGCGCCAGCCTGGGCCACCCATTGCGACGCGTACGCTGAAAAATCGATCACAACATCGAAATAACGGTCGGCCAGCACATCTAGGGCGTCGGGCAGACTGCGGTCGCAGACCAGCTTTGTCGCGCCGGGCTCAGAGGGACGGCTGCCGCGGTTCGCCACCGTCACCTCGTATCCGGCCGCGAGCATTGCCTGGATGGCGTAGCGTCCCATAAAGCGCGTACCGCCAAAAATCAGCACCTGCATGTAAGGCTCCCTATCTGAGATCAGCCTCGCCACGGCGTCGAATTGCGGCCAGCGCACAGTCGGCGCTCGATAGGACTGACCGTCGTCAGAACAGTCGAGAAGTTTACATCTCCCCCGCTGAGCGTCGTCTAAACCTTGGAAAGGCTAGACGACCGTTTGACGTCTTTGGCTAACTTCGCATTAGTCGCACATGTTTGGCTTGAAAAAATCTAGAATCAATCACAACCGGGTTCACGCAATTGGCGGGCAGTTCGCCTTCGGCAAATGCGGTAAGTTCACGCGCGATCGCGGCAAGAACGTCGGCGCGCAGTTCGTACGTGTCGCAGATCGCGTGCGGCGACAGTACAACATTGTCAAGAAGGGCGAGTGTATCGTCGGCCGCAAAGGGCTGCGGGTCGAAAACGTCGAGCCCCGCTGCGGCGATGCGGCGCTCGGCGAGCGCTTGCGCCAGAGCAACTTGGTTAACGATCGGTCCGCGGCCGACATTGACCAGAACACCGTCGCGCCGCATCAAGCCGAGTTCGCGCGTACCAACCATGCCATGCGTTTCGGCCGTCAGCGGCGCGCAGATTACGACGAAATGACTTTCCTGCAGCAGACGGTCGAGGGATGCGGCCTCAGCGCCCATGCGCTGCGCGCGCGCTTGCGTGAGGCGCGGCGAATGGGCGAGGCAGCGCATGCCGAAAGGGGCCACGAGCCGTAGAAGCTCGGTACCGATACGGCCAGGCCCGATCACGCCCAGGGTCTTGCCGTAGATTTCGTGGCCGCGATGGTACTGGCGCTCGTCCCACCGGCCCTCGCGTGTCAGCCGGTCCATGGCGACGATGTGGCGCGACGCTGCCAGCATCAGCGCCAACGCGCCTGCGGCGGTCCCTTGCGTCAGTGCGTCCGGCACGTTGAACAGCAGAATGCCGTGGTGCGTGAGCGCATCGACGTCGATTTTGTCGATGCCAACGCCAGCGCGTGCGACCACTGTCAGTGTCGATGCCGCCGGTGCGATCGATGCATCGGGCAGATATTGGCCCAGCATCAGCAGCACGTCGGCGTTTGCAAGAGCGGCGGCAGGCACGGCCTCGGTTTGCGGGGCTGCGGGCAGCAGGGCGAGGTTGAAGCGGTCGGGATCGAACACGCCGAAACCGAGATCGGCCGGTTTATCGCGGCCGATCGTGTGCAGATAGTCGCCGCTCGCCACGATGCGCAGAGGGCGGCGCACAATCGCCTCAGAACCGGGTCGCCCAGCCGCTGCGGAACAGCGGCAGGAATGCATCGCGGTCGAATGGATGGGCGCGTGCCACTTCGGGTCGGAACTCGCCCACACCGAGGCCCGGCCGTTCGGGGATGTCATAATGCCCGCCGACCGGCCGGGGTGCGTGGTCGAGCAGGTCGTAGCGCATCGGCACGTCGTATTCGCAGAAACTCTCCTGCATCACGAAGTTCGACGTGCACGCATCCAGCTGGATCGCGGCGGCCGTGGCGACGGGCCCGAACGGGTTGTGGAACGAGACCGGGATATAGGCCGCATCGGCGATCGCGGCGATCTTCTTACCTTCGAGAATGCCGCCGACATGGATGAGATCGGGCTGCAGCACGTCGATCTCGTTGCTGGCGAGCAGCGACTGCAGCAGATAGCGGCTGGTACAGCGCTCGCCGGTGGCCAGGCGCTGCGGAATGGCGCGCCCGACGGCGGCCAAGGCGCCGTGATTGTCGGCATCGACCGGCTCTTCCATCCAATAGAGCCCGAACGGTTCGAGCTTGCGGCAGACGTCGATCGCAGCCCCCACGCTGAAACGCCCGTGCGCGTCGATCAGCATGTCGACGTCGGTGCCCACACCCTGGCGCACGGCCGCGACGAGATCGAGCGCCTTGCGGATGTCCACAGCCGCAGGATCGCGCCCGCCGTCGCCGAACGGATCGAATTTGAGGCCACGATAGCCCTTGGCCGCGACGGCAGCTGCGGCTTTCTCCATCTCCGCCGGCGTACTTGCCTGTCCATACCAGGCATTGGCGTAGGCCGGCAGGCGTTCGTGCATGCGCCCGCCGAGAAGATCGTAAATCGGCCGATCGAGCGCCTTGCCGACGATATCCCACATCGCCGTTTCAATGGCGGCGACGGCGCTGTTGAGGATGGGACCGTGCATGAATTCGTTGCGCTGAATGTCGGTGCACATACGCTCGATGGAGAACGCCGACGCGCCGATCGCGTAGCGGTGCGCAAGCTGGTCGATCGCGGCCGCGACCGCCTGCGGCTGGTATTCGAGCGAACCTTCGCCAACACCGCAAATGCCGTCGTCGGTCTCGACATGGGCGAACACGCAATTGCGCCAGCGCATGCCCACGACGTAGCTGGTCACGCGCACGATGCGGCACGCGCGGCGCGTCGCGGACGTTTCGAGCTTCATCCCCGCAGCCATCGCGGCACTCCCGTCGACAGGATCGGAAAAAACACGAGCACCATGATGAGGCCGATCTGGGCGTAGAAGAACCAGCGCAGCTCGTGCCACAGCTGGCGCAGCGTGATGTTGCCGATTTTGCAGGCCACGAACAGACAGATGCCGACGGGCGGCGAAATCAGGCCGAGCGTGCAGCTGACGATCATGACGATCGAAAAATGGATGTCGTCGATGCCCATCTCGCGCGACACGGGCAGCAGGAAGGGTGCGAGCAGCAGCAATGCCGGCCCTGCGTCGAGAGCCAACCCGATCAGCAGGAACGAAACGACGCAGGCAACCAAGAACAGCTGCGGCTGGCCAGCAAAGGCCTTGGCGAGCCCGGCGGTCCATTCGCCGATCCCAGCCATGATCATCACATAGTTGACGATTTCGACGGTCGCGATCAGCAGGAACAGCGACGCGGTGAGCCGGGACGCGTTGCGCATCGCTTGCATCATCGAAGCGAAATCGAGGCTGCGGAACACGAACACGCCGAGAAACATCGCGTAGAGGACGGCGATGCCGCCCGCCTCGGTCGGCGTGAAAGCGCCCGACAGCGTGCCGACGACGATGAAGGCGGGCAGGCTCATCACCAACGAGCCGTCGCGCGCGAGACGCGGCAAGTCCGAACGCTTGATCTCGACATTCGAGATCGGCAGGCCTCCCTTGAGGCCGCGCACGAACACCACGAGTCCGCACGCAACACCCAGCAGCAGGCCCGGCACGATGCCGGCCAGAAACAGATTGAGCACCGAGATGTCGGCGACGGCCGCGTACAGCACCATGATGACCGACGGCGGAATGATCGGCCCGATCACCGAGGCGGCCGTCACGACGGCGGCGGCGAAGGCTTTGCTGTAGCCCTCGCGCGGCATCGAGTTGATGAAAATCTGGCCCAAAGCCGCGATGTCGGCGACGGCCGTGCCGGAGATCCCTGAGAACAGCACGGCCGCAAAAATCGCTGCATAGGCCGTCCCGCCGCGCACGCGCCCGACAAGGGCGCGCGACAGATCGATGAGGCGCGCTGAAATGCCGCCGCGATTCATGATCTCGCCGGCTAGAATGTAGAAGGGGGCGGCCAGCAGCACGAAGCTGTCGAGGCCTGCGAACATTCTCGAAGCGATGTTGAGAAGCGACGAATCGTCGAGGAGCAGCGCAACGACGGACGCAAGGCCGAAAGCAAACGCGACCGGCATGCCCGCAAACAGCAGAACGGTCAACGTCACAAGAATGGGCGTCATGCGCGGCGCCTCGACAGCAGGCAATCGGCGGCTTTCGTCAGGTGCACGACCGTCAGCAGGATGCCGCCGATCGCGATGGCGCCGTACACATAGAGCATCGGCAAGCCGCTCGTGGGTGCCGTTTGGGCGCCGTTCAGCGTGCAGTAGATCCAGCCCTGCCAGGCGAGCACGACCGCGAATACCGTGTTGAGCAAATGCAGAAAAAAGCGGTGCACGGATTGGAACCCAGCGCCGCCGAACTCGCCGAACAGATTCATATCGAGATGTTCGTCGTGCCAGCTGGCGGCCGTGGAGCCGAGAAATGCGATCCAGATCGCCAGATACCGGATCGATTCTTCGCTCCACGAAATCGAGTCGTTCATGACGTAGCGCATGAACACGCTTGCGCCGTTGACGACCACGAGCGCAAGCAGCAGCCAGCCCGCAGCGTGGTCGCAAAGTGCAGCGAGCTTTCCGATCGCGTTGCGGAGCGTATCCATGCGGGTTGCCTTTCGCCGTGCGGCCGAGCCCTTTGGGAGCCCGGCCGCCGCAGCGTTCGGTTCAGAAATTGTAGACGCGCTTCTTCGTGTCTTCGACCGCGACGAGCAGGCGGTCTATCAGTTCCTTGTTGGTCTGGGACGCGATGAACTCGATGACCGCCGGCTGGCTCGTCTTGCGGAAGGCTTCTTTTTCCGACGGCGAGTTCACGTAGACGCGCACGCCCGCCTGGCGGATTTTTTCGATTCCCTGCAGATTGTCCATCGCCTTGCGCGAGTTGGCGACTTCCGTGTGCATGCGTGCCCCGTCGATCAGGATCTGCTTGTTGTCTTCGGAAAGGCTGTTGAAGACGCGGTCGTTGATGACGACCAGATGCATGCCGAAGATATGCTCGTTGACGCTCATAAACTTCTGCACTTCGTAGAGCTTGCCGTCCCACACGGTCGAGGCGGCGTTCTCCTGCCCGTCGACGACATTCTGCTTCAGTGCCGGGATCAGTTCGGGGAACGAGATCGGCGTGGCCGAAGCGCCGAAAGCGCGCATGAAGTTCACGTAGACTTGGCTTTGCATCGTTCGCATCTTAAGTCCCCTCAAATCGTCCGGGTTCTTGATCTCGCGCACGTTGTTGGTGAGGTTGCGAAAGCCGTTTTCGGAAAGCGTCAGGGTACGAATGCCAGTCGTTTTGCGCATGTCTTCCGTCATTTCGCGCATGAACGGGCCTTGCATGAACTCCCAAGCGACCGGCGAGGACGGGAAAAGATACGGTATTTGGAAGACCTGCATCGGCTTGTGGAACGAGCCGAGGACGGAGTCGTCGGTCAGCGCCATTTCGAGCGTGCCGTTCTTGACCTGCTCGGTTACCTGCAGGCTGCCGCCGAGCGTGTTGAAGAACAGGCGGATTTCGAGCTGCCCCTTGCTCTTGAACTCCACGTATTCCTTGAGCGCCTTCATGCCGAGGATTTCGCCGCCCTGACTTTCCGGGGCGCCGATGGCAAAGCGCAGCGTGGTTTTCTGCTGGGCGTCGGCGGTACCGGCGAGGCTGACGGCAAAGAGTGCAGCGAGCGCAAGCATTGTCGTTTTCATGGCGTTTCTCCTCTGCGGGTTCCGGCTTTGGCAGCCGTTTCTTGGATTTTCGGCTTCTTGAGATACTGGGCGTTGACGCAGTTGGCGCTCGATCCCGTCTCGAGATGGGCAAGGACCGTCTCGAGCGAGAACGAACGCATATCGACGAGCGAGGCGGGACTGTAGAACGCGGCGTGCGGACTGAGCGTGAGGCGGCCGTCGAGCCAGGCTTCGCGCTGGGTCCACGCGCGGACCAAGCGATTGGCCGGGTCGGCAGGTTCGACGGGCAGCACGTCGAGCCCTGCGGCGGCGACGCGGCCGCTGCGCAGGGCGTCGTAGAGCGCATCGAGATCGACGATGGCGCCGCGCGCCGTGTTCACAAGAACGAGGCCTTTCTTGGCGCGCGCGAATGCGACTTTGCCGATCAACCCAACCGTCTCGGGCGAGGCAGGTGCGTGTACGCTGACGACGTCGCTTGTAGCCATCAAATCGCCGAGCGTCTTGGCGCGTCGCGCTCCTACCGAGATCTCGATGCCGGCAGACGCAAACGGATCGTAGAATGCGATGTCCATCCCGAAGCTGCGCGCGCGCAAGGCGGCTGCGAGCCCGATGCGGCCAAGCCCGACGACGCCGAACGTGGCGCCGCGCAGGCGGCGCACCATGGGTGCTTTGGCGTGATGCCAGTTGGCGGTGGGGTCGGTGCGCAGGAGATCGTGGTAGCTCGCAGTACCCCGCGTGAGGGCGAGCATCAACGCGATCGCGTGGTCGGCGACTTCGGAGGTGCCGTAGTCGGGCACATTGTAGACCGCAACGCCGCGCCTGCCCCACGCCGCAATGTCGATGCAATCGAACCCGACGCCCGAGCGCAGCACCGCGCGCACTTTGGGCCAATCCGCCGGGCGCCCTTCGACCCCGGTTCCGGCCGGATAGTGGATCACGGCTTCCGCACGGCTGCGGATAGCCGCCGGGATCGGCGAATTTGCGGCTGCGCCGACGGGCTGCACATAGAGTTCGCAGCGACCGCGTGCCAGCCGCTGTTCGAGCCGGTCGTCGGGATGCGTGAATTGGCTGAGCACGACGAGCATGGCTGCCTCTATCCGATCGCCGCGATGGTTTGGCCCATTTTGACGACGTCGCCGGCGCGCGCGAGATGCGGCCCCATCGTGCCGGCGGCGGGCGCTTCGATCTCGACCACAGCTTTGTCGGTCTCGACCTCCGCGATCACCGCGTTGGCAGCGACGGGCTCGCCCGGCTGGACCAGCCAGCGCACCAAGCGCCCTTCGCTGACGGTGAGGTCGCCGAACGGCATCTTGACCGGCGTACCGTCGATCTTGGTTTCGGGCGCGGAAGCGGCCGCAGGCGGCTTCGGGGGCGCGACCGGCCGTTCGACGGGCGCGACAAGGCCGGAGGCGATGCGGCCATGGCGGCGAATGGGATCGGCGTGGCCCGCGATCGTGCGGCGGATCGCGGCGACGATCGCATCGGTGCCGACCAGCATCGCGCGTTCGAGGGCGGGTGCGAACGGATGCGGGACGGGCTCGGTATGCAGGCGCGCGACCGGCCCGTCGAGAGAGTCGAAAGCAAGTTCATTGATCGACTGCGCAAGCTCCGCGCCGACGCCGAACATCGCATAGGCTTCGTCCACGACCAGCAGCCGATGCGTCTTGCGCACGCTCGCGGCGACCGTATCGACGTCGAGCGGCTGTATCGTGCGCAGATCGACGATTTCGACCGAAATGCCTTCAGCCGCCAGAATCTCTGCGGCTTCGAGCGCGCGATGGACGAGTTGGCCCGCACTCGCAAGCGTAATGTCGCCGCCTTCGCGCGCAATGCGCGCCAACCCGAACGGCACGTAGTGTTCGGCCTTCGGCACCGGGCCTTTGCTTGCGAACAGCGCTTTGGTTTCGAGCATCAGCACGGGGTCGCCGGCATTGAGCGCCGTCTTCATCAGCCCTTTGGCATCGGCGGGCGTCGAAGGCAGGCACACGATCAAGCCCGGTATGTGCGCCCAGGCCGGATGGTAGGTGCCACTGTGGTGCGGACCTGCAGATCGCACGGCGCCGGAGCCCACGCGCACAACCATCGGTGCGTGGACCAAGCCGTTCGACATGTAGCGCAGCTTGGCGGCTTGAAGGGCGATCTGGCCCGCCGCTTCGAACAGAAAATCGGCGAACATCAGATCGGCGATGGTGCGCACGCCTGTGGCCGAGGCACCCAACGCAGCCCCTGTGAAGCCGAGTTCGGAAATCGGCGTATCGACCATGCGGCCGGCACCGAACTCCTGCCACAGATTCTTGGTGTGCGCGAAGGTGCCGCCGCGCTCGCCGGTACCCTCGCCGAAATAGACGATGTTGCGGTTGCGGCGCATCTCTTCGGCAATGCCGTCGCGCACGGCATCGAGCCAGCCGGTCTCGACCGTCTCCCCGGGTGCGCGCGCAACGCTTGCCACGGCGGGATTGATCGGGTCCGCGAAGGTGTGGAGAAACACGGTCGCGGGATCGGGCTCGGCCGAGCGGCGCGCGAACTCGATGGCGGCTTCGACGTCGCGGTCGATCTTCTCGTCGATCTGGTCGAGCGTGCGGCCGGTGACGATGGCGTAGTCCTCGACGATGCGGCGGCGGAAGTTTTTGACCGGGCACCGCTCGGTCCATTCATCGACCTCGCGCTGTGTGCGGTAATTGCCGGTTAGCGGGTCGCCCTCGTGGTGGCCTACGGTGCGATAGGTCTTGGCCTCGATCAGCGTCGGCCCCCCGCCCGCCCGTGCGCGTTCGATCGCCCGGTTGGCGGCCTGCCACACGGCAACCACGTCGTTGCCGTCGACCGCAATGCCCGGAATGCCGTAGGCAGCCGCGCGCGTCGCGATTTCGGGGTTTTTGGTGACGTTGCTGAGCGCCGTCGCCGTTGCGTAGAGATTGTTCTCGCACACGAACACGGCCGGGGCGTCGAAAGCACCGGCAAGATTGATCGCTTCGTGGAACGCCGCATGGTTGGTCGCACCGTCGCCGAAGAAGGCGACCGCAACGCCGCGCGTGCGCCGATGCCGCGCACTGAAGGCGGCCCCGACCGCCGAGGGCAGACCGCCGCCGACCAAGCCGTTGGTGCCGAATAGCCCGACCGACGGGTCGTAGAGATGCATTGTGCCGCCGCGCCCGCCGCAACAGCCGTCGCGCTTGCCGTAGAGTTCGGCCATAAGGATCTTCGGGTCCATGCCTTTGGCGAGCGCATGGCCGTGACCACGATGGGTGGAGGTGATCCAGTCGGTCGGCTCGAGATGCGCGCAAATACCTACGGCCGTCGCTTCCTCGCCGATATAGAGATGTAGGAAGCCCGGCGTTTCGCCGGCACGGCAAGCGACCTGGGCCGCGAGTTCGAATTTGCGCAGCAGCACCATCTGCCGATAGAGCTCGACCATCGCATTGGCGTCGAGCCCTTCGGGCAGCGGCAGACGGTTCGAAGCTTTCGCGGCGAGTTCGGGGCGCGGAGACGCTGGCAGGGCTTGCGGCATGGCTCAAAAATCCCTTGCAAAGCCGGCGGTCCAACCGCCGTCGATCGCCAGAACATGGCCGGTCACGTAAGTGTTGTCGGGTGCGCCGAGGAAGAGCGCGCCACGCGCAATCTCCTCGGGTTCGGCCGGGCGACCGAGCGGAATATGCGAGAGCAGGCGTGCATGCAGGTCGAGCTCCGCACTGCTGGCATTGTGGATCCAGTTGCGCCACCCGGTCGTCGCGGTCGAGCCGGGGGCGATCGCGTTGACGAGAATACCGTCGCCTGCAAGCTCGAGCGCCATCGAACGCGTGAGATTGACCACGCCCGCTTTGGCCGCAACGTAGGAACTCTGCAGGCGCATCGGCACGAGGCCCAACACCGAGGCGATATTGACGATGCGGCCGAACTTGGCAGCGCGCATCGACGGCACGATCGCCTGCGACATCAGGAAGACGCCGGTAAGGTCGATCGCCAGCATCTCGTCCCAGGTCGCGATCGGGAAATCTTCGACCGTCCTGCGGTCGGCGGCCTTCACGCCGATACCAGCATTGTTGACGAGAATGTCGATGCCCCCTGTGGCCTCAAGCGCTTGCGCCGCCACGCGTGCGATCATCGCACGGTCGGCAACGTCGAGTGCGTAGGCAAGATGGCCTGCCGTGTGGGCTTGTGCGGTTGCGGCTGCGTGGCGTCCGCCGTATTCGTCGCGGTCGCTGAACACGACCCGCGCCCCATTGGCCGCAAACGCGTGCGCAATGGCCCGACCGATACCTTGCGCCGCACCGGTCACGAGGGCCGTGCGTCCGCTCAGATCGCATTTCATGCGCTTTCTCCGAAGCGCTCGTGTGTCCCGTCGGCGAACCGATCGGGTCTCCCATTGTTATGACAACTCGACCGACCGGTTTTTGTCAAGACCCGGCTTGGCGGTGCATGTTTTGGCCGAAGCGGTAGGCAACGCGCGCGTCGACTGCAAGAGCGCGCGTATAGGCGGCTTCGAGCGGCGTGCCGCTTGTGTCGCAGTAGCGCAGCAATGTCGCGAGCAGCGGCGTGCCGAGGCTGCAGCCCAAGCGCAGCACGTCGGACTCGGTGGCGCCGTCCGCCCAGATCGAATGCGTGACATCGCCGATCTCGATCGCCAAGCGCCGCTGCAGCACGCGAAAGACGACCGGATCGTCGAAGTCGGCTTTGCGCAGGCGCTTGCCGATCGCGGGCGGAAAATAGATGGTCGAGCGCGCATAGGCGTGTCCATGGCGTTTGAGAACGCTGCGCAGGCAATAGAGCCGCGTCTGCGGCGTTTCGCCGAGGATTGCGGCTGCATCGGGCTGGCGCTCGCGCGCGTAGCTTTCAATCGACAGCACGGCGTTGGCAACCATCGCCACGATGTCGCCCAGCGACTCGACCGCGAAACCCAGACGCAAAGCGGGGCCTGCGGACACCACTTCGGTGCGCCGAGCGCGCGCTTTGCGGATCAGCCCGTCCTGCTCGAGGAGCTGCAGCGCGTGGCGCACGGTGATGCGACTCACGCCGTACTGTTCGGAGAGTTCGGCTTCGGTCGGCAGGTTGGTACCCACCGGCCATTCGGCGCGGCGGATCTTTTCGCGCAACGACATGAGCAGCCGCTGATAGAGCGGCATCTGGCCGGTGGCATCGGTTTCAGCGTCCATCAAGCGAACCATAAGGCCAATCGCGCGCAAACGGAATTGGCTCGCTTTTGGCACCGCTCTCGGCTTGACTTGGGCCTCGTGAAGCCCGGCCGAAACGCGGGCGAAGGGAGAGAAAAGAGATGGTCTACGAATTGCGCATCTACCATTGCGTGCCCGGCCGCCTTGCGGCGCTGCACGCACGCTTTGCCAATGTCACGCTCAAGCTTTGGGAGAAGCACGGCATTCGCCAGACCGGCTTCTTCACCGACTATATCGGCGACAATTGCAACGCCAAGCTCACCTATCTGCTGGCTTGGGAGAGCCTGGCCGAACGCGAGCGCGTCTGGAATGCGTTTGCGGCAGATCCGGTCTGGATTGCGGCGCGCACGGAATCGGAGAAGGACGGACCGATCGTGGCGCGCGTCGAAAACGCGATCCTGTCGCCGACGGCCTATTCGGCGCTTCAGTAGAACCCTATTGCCTCGGCGTGCTGCGGCCCCGTTCGATACGCACTTCGATCTGCCTCAAAATGGACGGGTTTTTGCCTTCGTCTCCGCCGATACTCGGTAGCAAGCGAAAAAGCGCGGTATTGTGACTGGCTTCCGTGCCCACATCTGAGCGACTTCAAAGCGCGCAGGCCGAATCGGTTCTTACGTTTGTCCGGCACTGGCGTGCAGTAACGGCTGAAAGTGGGCACTATTGGCAGCGTAAGCTTTCGCTTAATCTGGCGCCAGTTTCGCGACGCAGTGTGCCGCCACAAACGCACAAGACCCTCCGTTAACAGCAGCCTCAAACCGTCCCGATTGTATTGACGACGGATACTCCCGACCGCAAAGCGGGTGAGCGGCTATAGTGCCATGCGCATGGTCGAGCGATACGCACCAGTCTGGGGCGCAGATTGCTGAAGCCATGGACATGCTTGACGCAAGATTCACGCGGATCAAGCGACTATCTTGACGACGGCACGCGGACGGCCGCCACCGAAGCGCGCCGGGCTTTGAGCTGAGGGGCGGCGTGCGCTAGACTCCTTACCGCATGCAAGACGACTTCGCAGCCTTGCCGCGCCTGGAACTGGCGCGGTTACCCACGCCCGTCGAGACCGCACCGCGTTTGGCGGCGTCCCTCGGCTTGGCGAATTTGTGGGTCAAGCGCGAAGATCTGAGCGGAACTGCTTTCGGCGGCAACAAGCTGCGCCAATTGTCGCTGATCCTGGGTGCCGCCTGCGCCAACGGCGCCGATACGGTGATCGCAACGGCAGGCGTGCAGTCGAATTTCTGCCGCGCCCTTGCAGGCTCAGCCGCAAGCCTTGGCCTTCGTTGCGAATTGCTGCTGCGCGGATCGGCTGCGGCAAAACGCGAGGGCAATCTGCTGCTCGATCATGTCTTCGGCGCCAATGTTTCGTTCACGGCCGCAACCGATCCGTGGGATCCGGCCATCCGCGCCGAGCTCGAGGCGATGGCGGCGCGCGCGCGGGCGGTCGGCAAGCGGCCCGCGATCGTCCAACTAACCGGCGACTCGGCTTCGTTGGGGGTTGCCGGTTGGGTCGGCGGCGCCGACGAAGTACTGGCACAAGTCGACGCGCTTGCGATCGCGCCCACGCACTTGGTCGTGGCTTGCGGTTCGGCGCTGACTTTGGCGGGGCTTGCCCTCGGCTTCAAACGGCGCGGACGCGGCCCGCGCCTATTTGGCGTTTCGGTGCAGCAGCCGGCTTCGCGGTTGCGCCGTTGGATTGTTGCGGCGGCAGCGCAGGGCGCCGCACGGCTGAAGATCGACAGTACCCTTGCCGAAACCGATTTCGATTTGGTCGAAGCAGTCGGGCCCGGCTACGGCCAGCCTTCGCCCGAAGCGATCGCCGCCGTGCGCCTGGCCGGCCGCTTCCAAGGCTGGGTGCTCGACCCCGTCTATACGGGCAAGGCGCTGGCGGGGCTGATCGCCGCGTGCGAAACCGGACAAATACCGCGCGATGCCGCTCCGTTGTTTTTGCATTCGGGCGGCGCCCCTGGCCTATTTGCCAATGCGGCTGCGTTTGGAGATGCATCGTGAGCGGACCTGCCGAACTCGACATTCCTCTCGATCGGCCGGGGCGCACATTCGGCGCCATGCGGCTGCCCTGGTCGCACGACGAATCGGCCTACGGGCAGATCGTCGTCCCGGTGATCGTGTTGAACGGTCGCCCCGGCCCAACCGTGCTTGCGGTCGCGGGCGTACATGGCGACGAATACGAGGGCCAGGTCGTACTCGGCGATCTTGCGCGCGATCTCGAACCGGCGTCGCTCGCCGGGCGCCTCATTCTCGTGCCGTCGGCCAATCTGCCTGCAGCCCTGGTCGGCCGACGCACATCGCCCATCGACGGCGGCAATCTTGCACGCGTATTTCCCGGCCGCGGCGATGGCCCGCCGACGTCGCAGATCGCCGAAGGATTGATGCGGCTGCTGCTGCCGCATGCCGACTACGTGCTCGATTTGCATTCGGGCGGGCGCACGCTCGAGTACCTGCCCTGCGCATGGTCGCGCTTGCCGGGCGAAGCAGTAGAGCGCAAGCAAACGCTCGAGGCATTGGCGGCGTTCGGAGCTCCGGACGCGGGCGTGGTGCTGAAGCCGCAAAGCCAGGGCACGTTCCTGGCGGCTGCGCACAATGCAGGCAAGATCGCGATTTCCTCGGAGCTTGGCGGGGCGGGCGCACTCACCCCCAAGACGCTGGCGATCGCGCGTACCGGGATCTCGCGTTTCTTGGGCTATGCCGGCCTTGTGGGGTCTGTACCTGCACCGGCACCGGTGCGGTTTCTGTCGGTCGAATCCAAGCATTTCGTGCGCGCACCCGGTCGCGGACTGTTCGAGCCGGCCACGACCTTGGGCGACGCGGTGCGCGCGGGCGACATTGCGGGCCGTCTGCACTATCTCGAGCGGCCGGAGCGAGTACCCGAAATCGTGCGCTTTGCGGCTGACGGCATTCTGCTGTGCCGCCGCGCCCCCGCACCGGCCGAACTGGGCGACGTGCTCGCCCATCTCGGCCAGCCGGTCGAACCTGCCGAGCTGCTTTAGCTCTGTAGCAGCGGGCGCACGCGCCGCGTGAGATCGTCCATCGCCGCCTGCGGCGTCTTCATGCCGAGCACGGCCGCTTCCGCTTCTTCTTTGAAGAAGTCGGCCGCACGTTGCGCATTGTCGAAGGCGGGCATAGGAACGCGCGCCACGCGCAGCACTTTGCGTTCGTCTTCCGCGAACGGCAGCTGGGCGCGCACGCGCACGTCGTCGTAGGTCGAGTTGCGCACGGGGCCGTTTCCGTTCAAGGCCGCGCGCAGCGTCGAATCCTTCGACAGCATCGCGCGCATCAGGCTCCAGGCGCGTTCCTTGTTTTTGGCGTTCTTGGGGATCGCCATACCCCAGAACTCGACCTTGGCCGGTGCGACCTCGAACTTGTTCGCGAATTCGCGCGAGATCGGAATCGTCGTCGTCTTGATCTTGCCCGGAAACTGCGAGCGCGCCGGATCGTTGTAGATCGCGTTGCGGCCCATCGAGTTCACGACCATCGCCGCACGCCCGGTCTGCATCCAAACATTCACGTCTTCGGTGTTGATCGCGGCGAAACTGCGCGGGAACGCGCCCGCCACGAACAGCTCGCGCAGCAGCGTGACCGCGTTGACCATCGGCTTTTCGTTGGCCACGACGCGCATGTCGGGCGTGATGAACTCGCCGTCCCATGCGCGCGCAATGTCGATGACGTTGGGATAGGTCACGCCCGGCAGCACGAGACCAACCACAGGCTGGCCGTTGCGCGACCATGTGGTGCGGCGCGCGAACTCCGCAAGGTCCTCGATCGTGCGTGGCGGGCCGGAGATCCCGCGCTCCTCGAAGAAGGTTTCGTTGTAGTGCATGCCGGACGACGCGTGCCGGAACGGTAGGCCGTAGAGACGCCCGCCGACCTTGAGCCCATCGAGCATGCCGGGGAACACGTCGCCGAGATCTTCGATGGGCGCTTGGCGCATCAGATCGTCGAGCGGCTCGAACAAGGTCGCAATGCGCGGCGTTGCCTGCGTGTTCAGGATGAAGCCGATATCGACCGTGCTTTCGGCAAGCGACGCTTCGCGCAGCAACCGCTCCTGCAGCGGCCCGGTGTCGAAGGTGACCCATTCGACGGTGGCGTTGTTCTCGCGTGCCCAGGCTTCGGTGATGTCGCCGCCTTGCGCACCGGTGGCGACGGTGCGGTGCACGCGGTGGGCGAAGATGTTGACGCGCGCTTGCGTCTGCGCCCGCAAAGCGGGAGCTGCAAGTGCGAGGGTGGCACCGGCGAGAACCGCGCGGCGCCCGATTTTCGTGTCGCGTTTCATGGCAATCACTCCTTCAAGGTCAAAGTGAAGAGAACCTTGGCCGATGCGCCCTTTGGCAGATCGGCCACGACGCGTAGGAAGTTTCCGAAATGCGCGATCCGCGCATGGGTAAGTGCACCTTCCTTGGCCGGAAATTTGAGCTTCGTACCCTCGTCGACCCAGCGCATGCCGTCGGGCGAAATCTGCACGCGCGCGCGCGCGACAGCGAGTTTGCCTTTGGCACCCAAGCAGCGCAGCCACACGATGGCTTCGCCCGCCCAGCCGCATTCGTAGGGTTCGCTTGCAGCAGACCCCATCCAGGTTTCATTGCGCGAGACGACTGCGGTAACGCATTGGCGCATCATGCGAATTCTCCCGAAAGGCAGACGGAGTCGAGGTAGAACAGCGTTCGTTTGTCGGTATCGGTTTCGGCGAAGAAGCAAATATTGAGCATGCACCAGAGATTACGCATGGCCGGCATCACGATGGGATCCACACCCGACATGTCCCATTCGCGGTCGTTGCAGCGCAGCGACAGTGCGCGCATCGTGCGCAGGTCGAAATCGTAGCGCACGTAGTGCCAGTTTACCTTAGTCGGGATCTCGTTGTAGCAGAGCTTCTGCTCGCCGCTCGGCAGGTCTTCCCAGTCGGTCGGTGCCAGATGGTAGTGCGTTACGGTTTTGCCTTCCGTGCCGAGCGGCTTGATCGCGGTCGTGCGAGACTTCGTCTGCCATTTCTGCAGATGCACGCCATCGCTCGCATTGAGGAAGCGCACATGCGGCATCACGCGGGTACCGCCTTTTTCGAAGCCCGTCTGCAAATCGTAGAGAAAGCCCACCGAGCGCACGTCGGTCTCCGACAGGCGCAACTCGGTCGCCTCGGGCTTGAAGGTGAAATAGAACTCGAGGCGAATAGGGCCGGGCTCGCGGAAGGTGAGGCGCTTCAGCGCCACGTTCTGCGCTCCCTTTTTGGGCCGCGTCTGGAGCTTCAGCGCGTAGTTGCCGTCGAATGATCCGTGCGTGCCGGAATCCCAGTTCGCGAGATTGGAAAGCTGCGGCTGCGTGTGCTGGGCATAACCCGGCAGCATCGAATCAAGCGTGTGCTCGTAGTTGCCCACGAGCTGCGTCCAGCCGCAGAAACCGTCGTCGAAATCGTCGAAGGCGATGATGCGCGACATCGGATCGAAGCGCGATAGCTTCGGATTCGATTGCCGCAACGCGCGCGCGATGTCCATTTTCTATCCTTTCGTGGCACCGGCGGTAAGGCCGGCGATGAGGTATTTCTGAGCCAGCACGACGAAGACGAGTATCGGGAGGAGTTGCACGGTGGTTGCAGCGAACAAAACGCCCCATTCCACGCCGTCCACCGCCCCGGTCATTTCCGACAGCACGAGCGGTGCGGTCTTGGCGGACGTGGTCGTGAATATGAAAGCGAACAGAAACTCGTTCCACGCAAAGACGATGACGAACACGGCGACGGCGACCATGCCTTGTGTCGACAGGGGCAAGATGACGCGCCGGAAAACCGCCCACACGCCGGCCCCGTCGATCATGGCCGCTTCATCCAATTCACGCGGGATCTGGTCGACGAAGGATTTCAGGATCATTGTGCCCATCGACACGAAAAACGTCGCGTAGAGCAGGATCAGCACGAAATGCGTGTCGTTGAGGCGCAGGACGTTCACGAGCGGGAACAGCGGCAGCGTGATCACGATGGGCGGGATCAGGCGCACGAAGATCATGAAAAACGCGGCACCGGCGAGCCAGCGCGTGCGTTTGCGCGAATGGACGTAGGCGGCCATCGCACTTGCCAGCACGGCCACCAACGTGGCGCCGATCGTGACCATGAAGCTGTTGGTGAGGTTGGCGAAAAAATCGGGCCAGCGCCGCCACAGGGCCGTGTAGTTTTCGAAGGTCGGCGAAAACAGCCAGATCGGCGGAAAAACGAAGATTTCGCGCGACGGTTTCAGCGACGACAGCGTCACCAGCGCGATCGGGAAGGCCGACCAGAAAACCACGGCGGCAACGGCGATGCCGCGCAGGATGGGCAAGGGCCAGGATCTACGCATCGTTGGCCAACGTGCGTTTGTAGACGACGTAGAGATAGGGTGTCGCCAACACAACCGACGCCACGACCATCAGCCAGCCGGTCGCGGCCGCCAAGCCGAACTCGTTGTAGCGGAAGGCCTCCTGATAGAGATAGACGGCCAGAACTTCGGTCGAGCGCGCCGGCCCGCCGCCGGTGATGAGCCACACTTCCGAGAACATGCGAAAAGCGAAGATGTAGCGGAACAGCACCGCTACAAGAATCGCAGGTACAAGCGTGGGCAAGGTGACGTAGCGGAATTGCTGCCAACGCGTGGCCCCATCGATGCGCGCGGCTTCGTAGAGATCGGCCGGTATCGCCAAGCGGGCGGCGTAGAGGATCAGAAACGTAAACGGCAGATGCAGCCACACCGAAAGCGCGCACACGGCCACCAAACCGTGGGATGGGATCACGGCCCACTCGATCGTTGGCAGGCCGAGGGTAGCAAGGGTCTGGCTCACCATGCCGACAGACGGGTCGAGCATGAAGCGCCACATTACGACGGCAGCGACTTCGGAGATCGCATAGGGTGCGAGCACAATCGAGATCAGAACTTTGCGCATCGGCACCCCACCCGCAAACAGCAAGGCGATCGCCAAGCCCAGCGCCAATTCCAGATAGACGACGATGTTGATGACGATCGCGGTGTTGCCGAAGGCGCGCCAGAAATAGGGATCGCCGAGAACCTCAACGTAGTTCTTGAGGCCGACATAGCTGGGCGCTTTGCCGAAGCTCGATTCGTTGAACGACAGCCAGAATACGTAGAGCGACGGCAGGAACACGACGCCGATGAGCAAGGCCTGAACGGGTGCGACCATCGCCAGATGGATCGGCGCCACGCGCGCGGGCCCTGCGAACGATCCCCTCACAGCGCGAGCCCGCCTGCAACGGCGATCTCGGCGCCGTTCACGTAGCCGCAACCGTCCGAGCACAGGGCAACGGCGATGCCGGCGCAATCGTCGGCCTGGCCCAAGCGGCCCGCCGGGATGCGCGCGACGACGCTTGCGCGAAAGGCCGGGTCGGCGAGCCGTACGGCATTTCGGTCGGTTTCGATCGCCCCTGGTTTGATCGTATTGAAGGTGACGCCGTCGGCACTCGCATGCCGCGCCAGCGTGCGCATCATCGCCGTTTGGGCTGCCTTGGTTGCGACATAGGCGAGACAATCGGCGTTGGGCAGCGTTTCTTGGATCGAGCCGATCGCCAGCACGCGCCCCCAGCCGCGCGCCGACATGGTTGGAACCGCGCGACCCAGCAAACGCACGCTTGCCGAAAAATTGACGGCGATCTGCGTTGCTTCCGCAGCCGGCGTCACGCGATCCCACATCTCGCGGATCTCGGCCGACGCGCACAGCACCAGAATATCGATCGAGCCCATCGCGGCTGCCGCCGCTGCGAAGAGGCGATCCGCACCGTCGGGCAGCGCCAAGTCGGTCCCGTCGAAGCCCGTGCATTGCGCGCCCAAACGCGCCTCGAGAGCGCTGTCGCGCTCCAGCCCGTGCAAAAACACGTTTGCTCCGGCTTGCGCAAACGCAACGGCGATCGCCCGGCCAATGCCGCGCGTCGAGCCCGTAACCAGTGCGTTGCGTCCGCGCATCGCCGGGGGTTCCGTCACAGCATCGCGCGCACGCGCCGTGTGGCGTCCGCCATGGCGCGCTCGGCGGGCTTCATGCCGAGTACTGCCGCTTGGCATTCTTCGACGAACACGTCGTGTGCGCGCGCTTGATTGTCGAACGCGGGCAGATGGATGCGCGCGGTCTTGAGCGCCAAGGCTTCGGCCGCGGCATGCGGCAGGGTGCCCGCGAAACTCGGCTCGGAATAAGTCGAAACGCGCACCGGGCCGTTGCCGTTGCGCGCCATTGCCAGCGTTCCCGCACGGCTCGACAAAGCGCGCGCCAGGTCCCAAGCCGCACGTTTGTTCCTGGAATTGCGCGGGATGGCGAAGGCCCAGTATTCGGTCGTCGAAGCGTATGGCGTGCGGCCGACAAGGGCTGCCGTCATCGGCATGGCGCCGCCCTTGATCTTGCCGGGATAGCGCGATTGCGCCGGATCGTTGTAGCTGACCAGACGCGCATAGGGATTGATCGTCATGGCCGCCCGGCCCTGCTGCATCCAGGTCGTGACCTCTTCGTTGTTCACGGCCGCGAAATTGCGCGGCAAGGCGCCGGCCTTGAAGAGATCGGCCAACGCCTCGAGCGGCTTGACCATCGACGGCTGGTCGGCGACCACGCGCATGTCGCCGGTCATGAAATCGCCGTCGAAGGCGCGCGCGATCGACAGGAAGTTGGACGCAAACACGGCGGTGAAAGCCAAACCCACGACGGGTGTCCCGTCGGCGCGCGTGAAGGTCAGACGCTTGGCGACATCGACGAATTCTTCGAACGTTGCGGGCGGAGCTTTGATGCCGCGTTCTTCGAAGATGGCTTCGTTCCACACCAAGCCGTTGGTGGCGTGGCGCATCGGTATTGCGTGGAGGGCGCCATCGACGCGCATCGGCGCGACGAGGCCTGCGGAAATGTCGTCGAAATCCTCGATCGGCGCTTCGCTTTGGAATGCGCCGAGCGGCTCGAAAAGCCGCAGATTGCGCGGCACTGCGCGGCCGTTCAGAAGATAGACGAGGTCGAGCGTGGTTTCCCCCAGACTCGCCTCGCGCAGCAGACGTTCCTGGATCGCGTTGACGTCGCCCAGGGTCACCCAGGAAATGTCGAAGCCCGCCTGCGCGCGCCATGCGGCGGTGGCATCGCCGCCGGGGCCCGTGGTGGCAACCGTTTGATGGACACGATGGCCGAACGCATTCAGCGTGCGCGCCTGGGCGCGTGCCGCGTGCGGCAAAGCCGCAAAAGTCGCCGCACTGCCTGCCAGAAACGCACGGCGGCCGAAGGTCGTGGGAGCGAGTGCCATGGGCAAACTCCTTGTGTGGCGGTTCAATGGGTGCGGAACTTGGCCAACGCCTTGCGATCCACCTCGACGCCGAGGCCGGGGCCTTGCGGCACTTCGAGCGTGCCGTCAACCAGCGACCGGCGGTCGCCGACCGGCGCCGTGGTGAGTTCGTCGCGCAAGGGATTGTCGAACACCATGCATTCGAAAATGCGGAAGGCGGGCATCGCACTCGCCAGATGCAGGCTCGCCGCAACGCAGATTGCGCCCGACCAGCCGACATGCGGCGCGTAGCCGACATGGTGGGCGAAGGCGAGTTCGGCGATGCGCCGCGTTTCGGTGATGCCGCCTGAGCGCGCAACGTCGGGCTGGATCAGATCGACAAGGCGTTCTGCGATCAGCTCGCGCGCCTGCCAGACCGTAAAGTCGCTCTCGCCGGCCGCGAGCGGGCACACACCCAGCGCGCGCAGGCGCCGATAGCCGTCGATGTCTTCGGGCACGATCGGCTCTTCGAACCAGGCATAGCCGTGCTCGTGCAGGCACAGTGCCACCTCGGCTGCTTCTTCGGGCGTATAGGCCCAGTTGGCATCGACGAAGAGCTGCGCCTTGTCGCCGACCACAGCTGCGAGCTGCGCGATACGGGCTTTAGCGCGCGCCACGGATTTGCCGATTTTGACCTTGATCGTTTGAAACCCAAGCGCAAGGGCCGCCAAGGTTTCTTTTGCGGCCTCTTCATCGTCGGTCCAGTTGATCGAGGAGGCGTAGGCCGCAACGCGCGGGCGCGAAAGGCCGCCCAGCAGCCGATGCACCGGTAGGTCCATACGCTTGCCCGCAATGTCCCACAAGGCGATGTCGATACCCGCGATCGCCTCGAGCAGCATGCCGCCAGAGCGGCCCGACAAAACGCGGCGCATTTCGCCGTGCAGGGCGGCGATGTCCGCACTGTCGCGGCCGATCAATAGCGGAGCGAGAAGCTTTTCGACGATGGCGGCGTAGGCGACAGCACCGGTGCGGCCGAGACACTCGCCCCAACCGACGAGCCCGTCAGCGGTTACGATTTCGACGATCACAAGCTCGATTTCGGGGAAGGCGCGCGCACCCGTGGTCTGCGTCTTGGGCAGCGTACATTTGAGCGGATGCGCGATCACGCGCGCGACGGCGCGCGCAGCTAGGGCGTTGGGGGCAACGATGGCCGATCCTCCCGCTTTTTTCTTATTACTTTTCCCAGATGAACCCGCTGGGCGGTAAAATTCTGACATCCCGGGCGATCGCGAGTCAACCGGCAGACATTGCCCGGATTTTTCCTGTGCCGCCGATGCGTCCGCCTGGGCTGCCCCGGGTTCTGCGGACACTTAGTTAAGCTACCCGCATCTTCGCCTCGAATGCTATCGGGCTCTCGTAGCCGAGCGTCGAGTGCCTGCGATGCGGGTTGTAGAAGCGCTCGATATAGTCGAACACGTCCGCGCGTGCATCGTCGCGCGTGCGATAGATCTTTCGGCTGACGCGCTCGGTCTTCATCGACGAGAAGAAGCTCTCGACGGCAGCATTGTCCCAGACGTTGCCGGCGCGGCTCATCGAACAGACGATGCCCTGGTCGGCAAGCACCCGCTGGAATGCCTCGCTGCCGTACTAGCTGCCACGATCTGAGTGATGCAGAACCGCCTTCGGCCGTCCCCTTCGCCAGATCGCAATCATCAGCGCATCCGCGACCAGCTCGCTGGTCATTCGCGCGTTCATCGACCAACCGACGACCCGGCGCGAGAACAGGTCGAGGACCACGGCGACGTACAGCCAACCCTCCAGCGTCCAGATATAGGTGAAGTCTGCGACCCATTTGGCGTTCGGGCGCGGCGCGTGGAAGTTCCTGTCGAGGGTGTTCGCCGGAATCGTTCCCAGCGAACGTATCCCCGTATCCGAAGGCAGAAATCGACGGCGCGGACGTGCCCGCAATGCAAGGCTTCGCATCAATCGTTCGATCCGTTGCCGCCCGCAGTCGAGACCGGCAGCCAGCACGTCTCGCCAGACCCGCCGGGCGCCGTAGGTCCGGTCGCTGGTCAAGAAGCTCGATCGGATCTCGCGTTCGAGCATGGCGTCGTAGACGGCCCTGTCGCTCGGCGGGCGGCCCGGCCAAGCGTAGAACCCGCCATGCGAGACACCGAGCGCCCCACATATCCACCGCACCGGCCAGACCCCTCGGTGCTTCGCCACGAAGCCGAACTTCACATCGACTCCTTCGCGAAGTAGGCTGCGGTTTTTTTTAGGATGTCGCGCTCCGCCTTCAGCTTCACGACCTCGCGGCGCAGCCGCTCGATCTCTTGCTGCTCGGGCTTCATCTGCCCGTGACCGGGGAATGCACTCTTCGGATCGGCAGCCTGCTGCCGCGTCCATTTACGCAGCAAGTTCTCGTGAATATCCAGATCGCGTGCCGCCTGTGCCACCGACACGTTGCGATCTCGTACCAGCTTCACCGCCTCGAGCTTGAACTCGCGGCTGAAGGTCCTTCTCTGTCCCATGGTCGTCCTCCGGTTCCAGTGTGACACCTATCTCGGTGTCCACGAAACCCAGGGCAGCCCAGTCTTGATCGCTCCGTCGGCGAGGCGCTTGCGAACCGGCTTCAGTCCCGGAATCGTCGTCCCATCAAAGAGATTCGCCATCTGCGCGTACCTCCGCCCATCAATCCCTGGAACCTGAGTGGAAACCATGCGGAAATCAGAGGTAAGCGCAAAAACGTCGAAGCCCGCTAGATCATTGATCTGCGGGCTTCTTTGTTGGTCGGAGCGGCGGGATTCGAACCCACGACCCCCAGTCCCCCAGTTTTCAAAAAATTCATTTATCTCAATGTCAGTTTCCGTGTTCTCCGGCAACAAAAGGAATTGAGTGGAAACCAAGGGCATATAAGGCCGGTCGAAAGCAACGCCGACCCTTGCCTTTCATTTCGAAATATTGGCGATGGTTTAGCGGCACCGATCAAACGAGCTGGTTTCCTGTAGCCCAACGTTCGATTCCCCTACGGCGTGCCGAAGTGGCACGTAGGTGATAACCTTTGGCGGGAAGTCCAAAAAACACCGCGTTCGGCCATTATACGCAAAAGAATGTTTGAAATTTGATCGTCTGTCGTCGAGTAGGAGTGGCTCCGATCTCTCGGTTGGCTTAGTCCGGTCAAGTCATCGCAGGCGAAAGGGCTAGCCTTTGACGGCGCCCGCAGTGATAGCGCTTACCAAATGTCGTTCGAGGAATGCGAAGAGCACGATCACCGGCAGCGCCGCGATCACGGCCGCAGCCATCAACTCGTTCCATTGGACCCGATATTCGCCGACCATGTTGGCGATTCCGACCGACAGCACGAACATCGACGGATCCGTCGTCAGGACCAGAGCCCACACATAAGCGTTCCAGGAGATCAGGAAGGTGAAAAGCGCGACCGCAACGAGCCCCGGGCGCGCGAGCGGCAAGATCACGCGCCAGAAAACCACGAGCCGCGTCGCACCATCCATGATCGCGGCTTCGTCGATCTCGCGCGGGATCGATCGAAAGAACCCGATCAGCATCCAGACGCTGAAAGGCAGGGCGAACGACGAGTAGGCCAGGATCAGGGCAAAGTAGGAATTGATGAGCCCGAGTTCCGACATCAAGCGGAAATACGGAATGATCAGCAAAGTCTCGGGAAGCATCTTCGTGAAAAGCAGGAAGACGATAAGCGCCGAAGCACCGCGGATGTGGAATCGCGTGAACCCATAGGCCGCAAGAGCCGCAAGCGTCACAGAAAGCAGCGTCGAACCTGCCGACACCACCAAACTGTTCAGGAAATAGCGCGCGAAAGGCCGCTCGACCAAAAGGGTCGTGAAAGCCGCAAGCGACCAGTTCGCTGAAACGAAGGTCGGCGGGGAAAGAAAAACTTCGCTGTGCGGCTTCAGCGCCGTGTTTAGCATCCAATAGAAGGGGAAGATCGTAACAACGGCGGCGACGAGGATCGTCGCATAGAGCGCCGAGGCGGCCGGAAACGAAAGGCGGTTCATGCGTCGCCGTCCGAACGGCCGACTCGCGTGGCGCGCAGATAGAAGATCGAGAACACGAGGACCATGGCAAGCAGCAAAACGCCGATCGCCGCCGCCTCGCCGAAACGATTGGCGCGGAATGCCGTGTTGTAAAGCAGGGCGGGCAGGACCTCGGTCGCACCGGCTGGTCCGCCGGCCGTCATGATGCCGACAATGTCGTAGTGGCGGACGACATTGATGATGTCGAGAGTCGACGCAACGACGAGGAGATATTTGAGATTGGGCAACGTGATCCATCTGAAGCGCTGCCACGTGGAAGCGCCGTCGATGTCTGCCGCCTCGTACTGCTCGACTGGAATGGTCTGCAGGCCGGCCAACATCAGGAGCATCACGAACGGCACGCCGCGCCACGCTTCAACGGCCGTCACCGCCGCGAAGGCAGGGCCGGGTTCCCCAAGCCAAGCAACGGGTCGCTCGATGATGTCCGCCGCTCGAAGAAGATAGTTCACGACGCCGAATTGCGGCTCCAGCAACCAGAGCCAAATCGTCGCACCGACGGCCGCCGAAACCATCCACGGCGTCAGGAAGACGACGCGCAACGCCGTCCGGGCAAACCGAATTTCGTTCAAGGCCAAGGCAAGCGCTAGGCCCAGGAGCATATGCAGCGTCACGGATACCGAGACGAAACCCAACGAAATCTTCAAGGCGTGCCAGAATGCATCGTCTTCGAGGACACGAACGTAGTTCGCGAGCCCGATAAACGTCGAACGGAGACCGCGTATCCGATGGAGGCTCGTCCAGAACGCGTGCGCCAAAGGAAGGACGATAACCGCGGCCAGAAACAGCAGGACCGGCAAGAGGAACAGGTAGCCATGCCAGCGCTCGCGCGCGAGACCGTAGCCGGTCCACGCGCGCGCTCGCTTCCGTATCGTTGCCGTCATTGGTCTTTCAGCTTCCGGCTAAGCCGCACATCGAGGTCCTGGAAGATCTGTTCCGTGCGCGCCGGCTCGAGCAGTGCGCGTTGGACCGCATCGACGATGTCGTTGGTGGCAATGTCGGCCCATGCGGGATGCGGCAGCGGATAGCTCTTGGCATTGGTTCCGATTCGCACGAACTCGGAAAGCATCGGATCGGCCTTGATTTCAGGTTCGTCGGCAAGATCGCGGCGCAGGGGCATCCAGTTCGCCTTCACGGCGCGCTCGACGGCCCATTTCTTGTCCATGTCGAATTTGATGAAGCGCCACGCTTCTTCGGGATGGCGGCAGCTCTGCGAAATCGAATGCGCCGTCACAGTCGCCAGGGTGGGCGCATTTGGGATCTGTGCGGGCAAGGGGGCTGCGAACATCTTGCCTTCGATTTGCGGATTGTCGCCGATCACCTTTGCGACCGACCAGTAGGCGTTTCGCATCGTGGCGATCTTGCCTTGCGAGAACAGGACAGTCTGCTCGAGATAGTTGGTCGTCGTCGGTGCGGGTGAAGCGACCTTCTGGTCCGAGAAAAGACCGAGGTAGAACTTGATCGCTTCGAGGGATTTGGGGTCCTTGGCGAACCGCGATTCGGTCATGTCGGCATTGAAGGGTTCGCCGCCATTCCCGTAGATCCAGGTCAGCAGCACGCGCGTCGTGGTGTCGGTCTTACCGCCGAGGACGGAGGTCGCCCAATGGTCGGTGCCGGTCAGCGCCTTCGCCCATTGCAAATACTCGGCCCAGTTCTTGGGCGGATTCTTCGGATCGAGCCCTGCCTTCGCGACGAGCTCGCGATTGTAGATTTCGGCGTAGACGCCGCCCCAGTTCGGCAGGCCGTAGAGCTTGCCCTTCCAGCGCGCCGATTTGAGCATGTCGTCGCTCCACGCGTTGCGGAACGCGGCCGGCTCTTTGTCCCAAAGGTCGTCGATCGGCCGCAGATAGCCTTCGGCGGCGGCCGTCGTAAGGTCGACGGCCACGATACACGGCGCTTGGCGGGCCTGTGCGGCAGCCACGAACTTTGTCCAATGGTCGCGACGCGCCACGAGAATCGGCTCGATTTTGATGTTCGGGTTCGCGGCCTCGAACGCGGCGATCGTCTGTTTCCAGATCGGCTCGTATTGCGCCTCGGTGAGGTTGGGCGTCTGCCATTGCAGGACAACGCGCTGCTGCGCCGCTGCCGGTCCCATCGCACCGATCAGCAAAGCGGCCACGGCAGTAGATGTCGCGAACTTCGTCATGGTTTCTCTCCCTTTGTTTTTTTCATGTCCACAATGCCCCGCCCCGTTCGCTGCGAGGCTGGGGCCGGAAGGGCATCGTTGCGAGAAGTGCAAGATCAGGCTCGATTCCGAAACCGGGCGCATCGGGCAGAACGAAATGCCCAGTATCGAACTGGACTGCGGGCCGCGATGCGCGGTCGCGGAACGCGCGCTGCGGCTCCATCTGTTCGAGCACGTAGAAATTCGGGATTGCGGCCGCGAGGTGCATCGACGCCATCGTGCAGATCGGCCCGCCCGGATTGTGGGGTGCGACGGGCACGTAGTAGGTGTCGGCAAAACTCGCGATCCGCCGCACTTCGGTGAGCCCGCCGGCATGCATGAGGTCGGGCTGCACGATCTTGCAGCCGCCGCCCTCGAGGAGTTCGCGGAACTCGTACCGCGACAAGAGCCGTTCGCCCGTCGCGATCGGGGTCGAGATTTCCTTTTGCAGGCGCACCATCACGGCGGCGTTTTCGAACGGCAGCGGTTCTTCGAACCATCCCGGTCGATAAGGTGCAAAGGCGCGGTCGAGCATCACGGCCGTTCGCGGCGTCAGCAGCTCGCTGCACTCAATGAAGATGTCGACGTCGGGCCCAGCCCCCTCGCGGGCTGCGGCCATCATTTCCGCTGCACGGCGAATGGCGCCGCTTTCGTCGGCTTTGAGGGCTTCGCGGGTCAGCGGCGAGTATTTGAACGCCGTAAAACCCAGCGCCACCGCCTCTTTTGCCCGCGCATAGCCTTCTTCGGGACGCGTGGCGCCGCGCAGCCAATGGCTGGCATAGACCCGCAATCGCGTGCGATGGGCACCGCCGAGCAGACGATGGACAGGCACGCCGAGGCGCTTGCCCTCAAGGTCCCAAAGGGCGAGATCGATGCCGGCAACAGCCGACATGAAGACGGCACCGCCGCGCCAACGCCATGCGTTGTAGAGTCGATGCCAGTGACGCTCGGGGCCGGCCGGATCTTCGCCAATTAGGTGCGGCGCAAATTCCGCGATCGCAGTCGCGACCGAGTCGAGCGCACCGTGCAAAGACGCCTCGCCCCACCCCACAAGACCGCTGTCTGTCTCGATGCGAACGAACATCCAATTGCACCAATCCACCCAGAATTTGAACGTTTCAATTTTTGTGATTTTCATTGGATGCCTGCGTGTTCCTCATTTATCGGAGCAGTTTTTGCTCTCGATTGAAACGTTAAAATCAGCATAAAATGGAATCATGCCAAAGGCAAGCCGCTTGAACGACAGACCCAAAGCCACAATCAGCGACGTGGCGCGCCTTGCCGGCGTGTCGATCGGCACCGTCTCGAACGTTCTCAATCCGAGAATTCCGGTCAGCGACGCAAGGCGCGCGGCCGTCGTCGCCGCGATCGACGCGCTTGGCTTTCTGCCGAACCGTGTCGCCCAAAGTCTGCGTCGACGCCATTCGCGGGTCGTCGGGCTTATTGCCCACGACACGGCCAGCGCATACTTCGCAGCCCTCCTGGACAATTTCGAAAGCATCGGCGCGCAGCAAGGCTACGAGGTCATGCAGGTTTTAAGTCGCGGCGATCCCGAGACGGAAGTAAGACGCGCGCGTGCATTGCTTGAACGCCAGGTGGATGGGATCCTTCTGGTACCGACGGCCGCACCGGGTTCGACCTTCGAGCAGATCGCGGCGGCCGGCGTGCCCGCAGTCGTTATTGACCGCGTCAGTAACGATCCGCGCTTCGACTATGTTTCGATGGATAACAAAGCTGCTATGGCGGATGCGGTTGCGGCGCTCGTTGCAGCTGGGCGAAAGCGTCTGACGTTCGTAGTGCGATGGCCTGAACTGATTACGACGCAGCATCGCATGGCAGCGCTCGCCGCCGCGGGCAAGAAAATCGGCGTCGAAACGGAAAC
>JBILXZ010000013.1:0-71293 GCA_044378015.1 Tagaea sp. | reverse complement strand
TACGTGTTCACGAGCGGGGGCATCGGTCCGACGCACGACGACATCACGGCCGAATGCATCGCGAAAGCTTTCGGCGTGCCGTGGGAGCTGAACCTCGAGGCGCGCGCGATCCTGCGCAGCAACTACGCGTCGGACGACGACCTCACGCCAGCCCGTTTGCGCATGGCGACTTTGCCGCGCGGGGCAGCGTTGATCGCCAACCCGGTCAGCAAGGCGCCGGGCTTCCGCATGGAAAACGTCTACACGATGGCGGGCGTGCCGCGCGTGCTGCAGGCGATGTTCGACGGTATCGCCGGCGAACTCGTCGGCGGGCAGGTGCTGCTCGCGCACAGCGTCGTCGGCAACATTGCCGAAGGGCGCATTGCCGACGGGCTGGCCGCCCTGCAAGCGCGCCACCCCGATCTCGATATCGGCTCCTATCCCAACGTGCGGCCGGACGGCGGCTTTCGCAATGCCGTCGTGCTGCGCGGACCCGACCGCGCCCGGCTGGCGGCGGTCGCGCGCGAGGTTGCCGCCCTCATTCAACATCTCGGCGGCACGGCCAGCGACGAGCCGCCGCCGTGACCCTTTGTCGCTTCATCCCGGCTTGGCGGAATTGGTAGACGCAACGGACTTAAAATCCGTGGATCTTTCGATCGTACCGGTTCAAGTCCGGTAGCCGGGACCAGCTTTTCGTTGCGCGCAGCGGTTCTTTGCGACTCTGGCGCTTGTGATAGCCTTTCGCAATGGATTCGCCGGAATGCGCCGTCGGCGCTGCGGCTCGGAAAACGGATTTGGGCAGATACGATGGGCTACCAGGGCTTCAACATGGCGTACGTACCGATGCTGAGCGAAGTCGCCTACGACTATCGCCCGCCCGACGCGGGCTGTTTCGTCTACGGCGCCGACACGCCCTGGGGCCGTCTCGAAGTCGAGGTGACGGTGACCGACAGCGGCATCTACGCGGTCGAAGTATTCCACACCCAGGACGGTGCCGCGCGAGCGCCGTTCCGCCCGGCACTCGACGACGCCTACCATTGGTCGACCCTGCATCCCGAGCAGGCGGCTTTGTTCGCCGCGACCGTGGCCGCGCGCTATCTCGAGCAGCGTGCTGCCGGCGAGGCGACGATGGATCTGGGCCAGCTGCAGCAATTGCTCGCCAAAATTGTCGGGCGCTAGACGGCGCGTTTGCCGGTCAGGTCGTAGGCGTCGGACGCGGCGATCGCGACTTTGACGATCTCGCCGACGCGAATGTCCTTGGCGCCGCGGATCGTGACTTTGCCGTCGATTTCGGGCGCGTCGGCTTTCGAGCGTCCGATCGCGTTCTTGCCGTCGAGACTGTCCACCAGAACGTCGATCGTTCGCCCGACATAGCGCTTGAGACGCTTGGCGCTGATCTTCTGCTGGGCCGCCATCAGGCGATGCCAGCGCTCTTCCTTGACGGCCTCGGGCACCGGGTTCGCAAGCGCGTTGGCGGCGGCGCCGCCGACAGGCTCGTATTTGAAACAGCCCACGCGGTCGAGCTCGGCTTCTTCGAGCCAGCCGAGCAGGAATTCGAAATCCGCCTCGGTCTCGCCGGGGAAACCGACGATGAAGGTCGAGCGCACGGTCATGTCGGGCACCTGGCGGCGCCAATCCTGGATGCGTTCGAGCACGCGTTCCTGGTTCGCGGGCCGGCGCATGGCTTTGAGCACGTTCGGCGCCGCATGCTGGAACGGAATGTCGAGATAGGGCAGGATTTTTCCCTCAGCCATCAGCGGGATCACATCGTCCACATGCGGATAGGGGTAGACGTAGTGCAGGCGCACCCACACGCCGAGCTCGCCCAAGGCTTCGCAAAGATCTGTCATGTGCGCGCGCACCGGGCGCTTGCGCCACGGGCTTTGCGCATGCCGGATGTCCACGCCGTAGGCCGATGTGTCCTGGCTGATGACCAAGAGTTCGCGCACGCCGGCCAGCGCCAGGCGTTCGGCCTCGACCATCACGTCGCCCGCCGGCCGACTTGCGAGCTTGCCGCGCATCGACGGGATGATGCAGAAACTGCAGCTGTGGTTGCAGCCTTCGGAAATCTTGAGATAGGCGAAATGGCGCGGCGTGAGCTTGATGCCGTGCGCAGGCACCAAGTCGACGTAAGGGTTGGGGTGCTGCGGCACGGCCTCGTGCACGGCGTTGACGACCGCTTCGTACTGGTGCGGGCCGCTGACCGACAGCACCTTCGGGTGCGTCTTGCGGATAAGATCGCTTTCCGCGCCGAGGCACCCGGTCACGATCACGCGGCCGTTTTCGGCGAGCGCTTCGCCGATCGCGTCGAGCGATTCCTGGCGCGCGGAATCGAGGAAGCCGCAGGTATTGACGATGACCGCGTCGGCACCCTCGTAGGTCGGGGCGATTTCGTAGCCCTCGGCGCGCAGTTTGGTCAAAATCCGCTCGGAATCGACCAAGGCCTTCGGGCAGCCAAGGCTGACGATGCCAATGCGTGGCGCCGCGTTCGATGCGGCAGGTGCCTTTTTGTCGCGGCGGCCAGGGGCGGAAGCGGAAACCATTGCGCCGTCGTTATAAGGGGTTACGCCCGCTTGCGCCAGTGCCGCACTCAAGCGGCGTTTTGCGGGCCTGTTTCGGTGCTGGCGGGCGGTTGGTTGGCTTCCTCGTCGGTCGGCAGCAGCGACGGGGGACCGTCCTCTTCCGACATGAAATCCTTGCCGACGTTGGCGCGCTCGCCCGGCGCGTTGCGCAGGCGCGTTTCGGTCCAGATTTCGACAAGTTCGGCGCGCCGCCGGTCGAACTGCACCGCAGCGAGGTTTTGGCGCGCCAACGCGAAGCTTTCGCCGAGCCATGGGCAGACCACCGCGATCGCGTAGCCGACGAGGTTCGCCCCAAGGGCGATGCTCCAGGATTTCAATTCCCAATGCACAGGGCGCTGCGGGTCGAACAAACCCGCCGTCACAATGGGGGCTATCACCGCGATCGTGACGGTCGTTGCCGCCCAGCTCAAGAACAGCCGGTCGGGATGCCGGATCGCAAACGGAATTGCGGCAGGCAGCAACGCGCCGCCGATGAAGATCAGCAGCGCCGGTTGCACCAGAACGATCGACAGCAGGATCGTGCAGATGAAGCCGACCACTGCGGCGACCAGCGTCCACCTCAGCAGCCTGCGCACCGGCGACATTCTTGGCTTGCTCATCGCCCGCTCAACTCGACGAACATCATGACGATGAGCCCGCCCATGCAGGCGACCGACAGCAGCGCGTAGGCCACTTCGAGGCCGCGGTCGCGTCCCATGCGTTTGGCGCGCATCAAAAGCCCCTCCCTGTCGGAGAGAGCCGCGTCGAGCGAGTCGAACTCCTGTTTGGCTTCTGCGAAAGCCCGCGCATCGGCCGCGCGCACGCCTTCGTCCATCACGAGGTCGAACATCTGCGAGAGGCTGCCGCTCTTGGCCTTCAGGGCGATCTGTGCGCGCAGCTTCTCGCGCGTCTCGGGATGGTGGATGTCCTCGATGACCATGTCGGCCATGCGCAGGCACACTTGCGCGAGATTGGGGAATGCTTTGCCGTCGCAATCCTGCTGGTAGCGGCTCGCGACGCGCAGCACCGAGGGCGCCCCAATCTTGCTCGGTTGGTGGAGCTTGTGCCAGTGCTGGATGGCGCGGTCCGAGATTGCGCCGCGCGCGCCGAAAAAGCCGACCAAATGGCGGTCGAGCTTCGGCGCTTGGGGATCGTTGCAGGCGGCCTCGATCTGCTCGGCCAGATCGACGTGGCTGCGGGCCCATTTTCCGGCCACGGCCGGCGAGAGGCAAGGCGCGTCGGGGTTGAGCTTGTAGAGAGCTTCTTCGAGCGTATCGCCGAAACGCTCGTAGCTCTTTTCGACGTCTTGCAGACGCTTGGAACTCATGTCGACGAGGCCGAAGGCGGCGGCCGTGCGCATCCAAAACGATACGAGCTTGGCGCCGAGCAGTTCGCAGAATTCCTGGCGCCGCGGCTGGTCGTTGATGATCTGCTGCAGCAGATCGCCGGCCCCCGCCGGAAAAAAGGAGAGCGATTTGTAGCGGATCGGACCCGACGGATCGAGCTGGATGATGGTGCGCGCAAGTTCGACAGGGGCGATAGGCGCGTCGTCGCCGCTCGACGCGCGCATGGCTATCGCACGGGTCGGCGCGGCAGTCGCAGTCCCACCCGCCGAGTTCTCGGCAATCCACTTGTCGATCACGCCGTCGCGCACGAGCCGCATGCCCTCGGTCTGATTGCCGAACAGAACCTGCGCTATCTCGCGCGCCGTGTCGCATTCTGCGCCTGCGACCAACAAAGGCATCCGCCGACGCCCGAGATTGGGGCGCTGGGGCGGATCGGGGCGCCGTCCGCTCGCCCAGAGGCTCAGCTTCTGCATGTCCCAGCGCAGGCGCACATCGTCTTCGGTGAGACCGACGATGACGTCGATCATGTCGCGCGGGATCGAGGCTGTATCGAGGAGGGCCGATTGCGAGCTGTAGCGCAGTCGCCGCTGGACGATTTCGCGGTCCTCGGCGCCCTTGCCCGGCATCTTGCCCGACGCCAACGCGTAGATGGTAAGCCCCAGCGCAAAAAGGTCGTCGGCAGGACCGGGCACGCCCTTGGATTCGCGCTTGGCCATCGCGCGTTCGATCGTTTCGAAGACGGCGGGCTGGTCGTAGCCCGGCGGGCACAATGTCGCTGGCCCGAGCGTGAACAGCGTCTGCTTGGTGTCCATTGAGAAGATGTTGTCGGGGCGAATGCTGCCGTGCGCTTGGCCTGCTTCGAACAAGGCGCCCAACGCGGCGATCATCGGTCTGATCAGGTTGGCGGTCAGGAGTCTGGCGCTGTAGGCGCCCCACAGACGGCGTGGCGGCGACGGCGCGACCGGCTTTTCGTAGACGAACCCGTAATGGTCCGACTTGCCCGGAATCGGCAAGGCATCGTGATGGAACAGTTTGAGCAGCCCGGCCCGGTCGATGGTCTGCGACCGGCGCGCGGTTTCGATGCGCACGCCCGGCGTTGGCGCGCAAATGTAGGCCATCAGCGGCATGTCCGGATAATCGACATGGCGGGCGGCAAAACACGGCGCCCACGCGCGCGAATAGTCAAGCAGCGGCTGGTCGAGCAAAATCTGGTAGTCGCTGCCGAACGGCAGCAGCTTGTTGAGTGTCCCGTCTGGCGAATTGGGAGAATCGTCGGTCACTTGAAATGGATCGCTCTGGTCAGATCGACGTTGGCGGTTGTCATGGCGTTCTTCCTCGCGGCGTCAAGCCGACCTTGCAAAGGAGCGCGCTATCACACGCAAGTATGACAAAAATTCCGCCGCAGGTAAGATTTTTGATTCGTTTTCGTCAAATTTGCTTAGAATTTCGCGGTCGGGAATCGATCAAGCACGTCGCGCCTGTCGCTTTCTCAGGGATTTCCTCCGGGCATGATTCCAGGCGGCAAGCTGGAGGCGTGGTCGGCGATCGCACCTGCGGTTGTAATCCAGATGTCGGCGCGATGCTTGCAGATATGCGCCAACGCCCGGCGGAGATGGCGCAGGCGGTAGGGCTGGCCTACGAGATACGGGTGCAGCGCGATCCCCATCACGAGCGGCATGGCTTTCGATTGGGCCAGCATCTCGTCGAAATTGTCGACGATCATGTCGGCGAAGGCGTCGCCGCCGATTTTGCGCCCTACGATCATCGGGATGTCGTTGAGTTCCTGCGGATAGGGCAGGGCCAAGATGCGGCCCGTGCGCGTGCGCATCCACACTGGTTGGTCGTCCATGCACCAATCGAGCAGATAGCGGTAGCCCGCTTCTTGCAACAGGTCGGGCGTGTGCGGGCTCTCGCTTATCCAAGGCCCCAGCCAGCCGGCGGGTGCTTTGCCTGCGTGGCGCGCGAGGGTGGCAGTCGCCTCGGCGATCAGCGCGGCCTCCGCCTCGCGGGGCAGCGTGCCTTGGCGTTCGGAATTGCTGCGTCCGTGTCCGACAATTTCGTCGCCCCGCGCGGCAAAGGCACCCATAAGCTGGGGCGCATAATCGTACATGGCGCTGTTCGCGAGCACCGAACAGGGCAGGGAAAGTTCGTCGAAGAGTTCGAGCATGCGCCACGCGCCGACCCGGTTGCCGTAGTCGCGCCAAGCGAAGTTCAGAATGTCCGGCTGCGGTCCGCCGGGGGCAAGCTCGGCGCCAAGGCCCTCGCCGAAGGCAAAATGCTCGAGGTTGAGTCCGAGATAGACGGCCAAGCGCGTGCCGTTGGGCCAATCGTAGACCGGACGGCCGATGATCGGCCGGTAATCGTAGCGCCCATGCGTGGGAAGTGTCATGCGCCGCACAATAGTCGCAGCCGCCGCCGGCCGCCAAGCGTTCTGCAGTGCTTGCATCCGTTGGAATTAAAAGGCCCCGGCGCAGGGGGGGATGCGCCGGGGCCAAAGGCTATCCGACCTGGGGGGAGGGCGGATAACAATGGCGAGCGGGGGGTGCTCAACCATGCTCTACCAGATGGGGGTGGGTTCCGAAATCACAAGAGGGGAACACAACAAATTTTCCAAGAAATTCTGAAAATATACATATACTTAGTGTGATTCATAGATGGCCCAGCCGGGTGCTGCTTGGTCGGCCGAAAGACGTTTGAGGTGCCGGGCAACGCCATATAGGTCCCAGACGGCCCGACACGCGTCGAAACTCATCGACCCGTCGCCGCCCCAAACCATGTAGTGGCTGCCCGACGGCAAATTGCGCAATGCGGCATCGACCCGCCGCGTCCAGAAGGCGAGCGGCGTCTCCGGAGTCTGCGACAGCGGCAGCCAACGATTGGCCATCAGCGAATGCACGAGCTGGTCGTCGATCGTGTATTCGTCGAGACCGCGCGTCGGCGGATTGACCGCGGCAAAAAGCGGGGCTTTGTAGTCGATCTTTGGTGCCACGTCTTTCATGTCGGCGCAGGACAGCTTGGCCCGAACGGGGCCGATCGCGTCGATGGCGGCATTGAGATCGCGCACAAGGCGGTCGACAATGGTGGCCGGGCGCCGGGCGCGCGCAAGATAGGGGCGCCAATCGGGCTCGCGCAGCCGCTTGAGTTTGGCCGGATCGTGGCTGTAGAGAATCTCGAACCCGTCCTCGACCGAGCGCGCAAAACCGAGCGCCCAGCGCACGGCCAGATATTGCAGTCCGGCGCGTTCGGCCGCAGGCACGCGCGCATGGTAGAGGCGGTCGAAGACCGCGCAGACCGGCTCGATCAGATAGTCGCAAGCGAAGTGGAAGGTCGGGACGTGCGCGAAGAGCGACGGCCGGGCCGTCGCGAGCAAGGTTCGCACACGTGCGGGATCGATCTTGCGCCCGCCGAACAGAAATCGGGCCGTCAGATGCGAACGCGCCGCAAAATCGTTGACTGCCAGCCGACGCACGCCGCGCGCGGCGAAGACAGCCGGCATCAGGCACGAGCCGGCGGTGAAATCGACCATGGCGAGCGCGCTCCAGCGCTCGGGCGGCAGGATGCGGGCATAGGCATCGACGATTTCGGGCACCCAGTCGGCAATGGTGCCGTCGAGCGGCAGCATCGCGCGGCGCAGCACGGCGAGCGTTTTGGCATTCATCACGGGCGGGACGCTCCTGCAAGGAGTATGGCGGCAAGGGCGACGCCGCCGAAAAAGCCGCCCAGATGCGCGACCCAGGCAATGGCGCTGCCGTCCGTGCCGGGAAAGCCGAGAATGCCGAACAGCACGGTCGGGATCGCCCAAAGGACGGCGGCGCCCAAAAGCCATCCGGGTCCACCGCCATTGGCGCGACGCATCGCCAAGAGCACGCACCCCACAAGCCCGGAAATGCCGCCCGAAGCGCCGATCATCGGCTCGATGCTGTCGGCGTAGACCGCGTAGTGCGCCCCTGCGGCGATCGCACCGCTCAGCAGATAGAGCGACAGCATCGAGCCCTTGTCGAAGCGCCGCTCCACGCCGGCACCAAAAGCCGCCAGCATGACCATATTTACCGCAAGATGCACCCAGTCGCCGTGCAGGAACATGTAGCTGAACGGCGACACGAGGCCCGAGAGGCCAAGTGCCGTCTCGCCCGAGAACCGCGCGGGCGTGAAGCCAAAAGCGTCGTTCGCGAGCCACACGACGCGCGATTCGAACAGGCGCAAGCCAGCAAAAACGCCGACATTGACCGCGATCAATGCAAGCGTGAGGGGCGGCAGATTAATGGCTGGTTCGCGCGGACTTGTGGGCATTCGACGCCGTCGGGAATCGGGAAACGCAAGCCACGTTGTATAGAGGGTTCCGCGTGTCCGGTCTTGCGCGTCGTGCGACGGGGCCTAGCGCGCAGACGGCAAAATAGGGCAATGTCGCGCCGGGCAAGGGGGCCCAGCATCCGGTCATGAGCAGCACTCCAAACGGCGCCGACACTCCCGACAAGCGCATTCTGGCTTTGGCCGTCGGCGCCATCGGGGTGGTGTTCGGCGATATCGGCACCTCGCCCCTCTACACGATGCGCGAGGCGTTCACCGGCCCGCATCCGATGTCGCCGACGTTGCCGCACGTTCTGGGCGTGCTCTCGCTGATTTTCTGGGCTCAGGTCATCGTCGTCACGATCAAATACGTGCTCTACATTCTGCGGGCCGACAATCGCGGCGAAGGCGGCATGTTCGCATTGATGGCGCTCGCCACGAAGGCGGCCCCGCGCGGCGTGCATCGCGGCGTGCCGATCGTGGCGGCCGGGCTGTTCGGGGCGGCGCTGTTTTTCGGCGATGCCATCATCACCCCGGCGATCTCGGTCCTGTCGGCTGTCGAGGGCCTCAAGATCGCGGCGCCCGAGTTCGGCAAATACGTGGTGCCGATCGCGTGCGTCATTCTGCTGGTGCTGTTTGTGGCCCAGCGCAGCGGAACCGCGCGCATCGGCGCGTTTTTCGGCCCCATCACGATCGTATGGTTTGCGCTGCTCGCCGTGCTTGGAATCGTATCGCTGGTGCAAACGCCCGCCGTTCTGGCCGCGCTCAATCCCTATTACGGGCTCGCCTTTCTGTGGAGCGACGGCTGGCGCGGATTTCTGGTGCTTGGCGCCGTCTTCCTGGCGCTGACGGGGGCCGAGGCGCTCTATGCGGATATAGGCCATTTCGGCAAACGGCCGATCCGGCTTGCGTGGCTTGGCTTCGTGCAGCCGGCCTTGGTGCTGAACTATTTCGGGCAGGGCGCATTGCTGATGCGCAATCCCGAAGCGGCCGAAAATCCGTTCTATCTGATGGTGCCGGAATGGATGCTGCTGCCGACCGTGCTGCTGGCGACGGCGGCCACCGTCATCGCCTCGCAGGCCGTGATCACCGGCGCGTTTTCGCTCGCGCGGCAGGCGGTGCAGCTCGGCTACCTGCCGCGCATGGAGATCCGCCACACGTCCGAAACCGAGATCGGCCAGATCTACATTCCGCAGATCAACTGGATCCTGTGTATCTGCGTGCTGGCGCTCGTGGTGACATTCCAGTCGTCGAGCAATCTTGCGGCCGCCTACGGCGTGTCGGTGTCGGGCGAGATGTGCGTAGCGACGCTGATCGCCTATGTCGTGGCGCGCCATGTGTGGGGCTGGTCGCGCCTGCGGGCAGGGGCGGTGACGGTGATCCTGCTGACGATCGACCTGTCGTTCTTCCTCGCCAATGTCGTCAAGATCGCCGACGGCGGCTGGTTGCCGCTGGTTGTCGGGGTGTGCCTCTATGCGATCTTCACCACCTGGAAGCGCGGTCGCCAGATTTTGGTCGAACGTCTGCACGAAAGCACTGTGCCGCTCGAGCCGTTCATCGCCCGCCTCAAGGACGGCAATCCGCCGCGCGTCGCGGGGACGGCCGTGTTCATGACCGGCACGCGCGACGGCGTGCCCTATGCGCTTTTGCACAATCTCAAGCACAACAAGGTGCTGCACGACCGCGTGGTGCTGCTGACCGTGGTGACCGAGCCAATCCCGCGCGTCGCCGACAAGGACCGCATGAAGCTCGAGCCCCTAGAGAAGAATTTCTGGCGCCTCGTGCTGCGCTACGGCTTCATGGAGGTGCCCAACATTCCGCGCGTGCTGCGCCAGGCGGGCACAACCGGTCTCAAGATCGAGATGATGGACACCTCGTTCTTCTTCGGGCGAGAGAACCTCGTGTCCAAAAACAAGCCGCTGATGCCGCGCTGGCGCGAAAAGCTGTTCATCGCGCTGTCGAAGAATGCCTACAGCGCGACGGCGTTTTTCCGCATTCCGTCCAACCGCGTCGTCGAGTTGGGCACGCAAGTGGAGATCTAGGCCATGGACCATCCCGCGACCGTCGATCCCAGCCAGCTGTTCCCGTTCGGCCATTCCCAGCGCCACACGGTGTTCCTGAGGCCGTTGCTGGACGAAATCGATCCGCCGCGGGCCAACATTTCGGTGGGCGACTACAGCTACTATTCGGATTTCGACGACGCGACGCGGTTTTTCCTGCGCAACGTGCGCTACGATTTTTCGCGCAGCAAAGCGCGCCTGGACATCGGCAAGTTCTGCGCCTTTGCGCACGACACGACTTTCATCTTGTCCGACGCCAATCACGCGATCGTGGGGCCGTCGACTTTCCCGTTTCCGATTTTCGGCGGGGCGTGGGCGAAGGCCCTTTCGCCGGACGAAACGCCGTGGGCCAACAAAGGCAATACCCGCATCGGCCACGACGTCTGGTGCGGCTACAAGAGCACCATCATGCCGGGGGTGACCGTCGGCAGCGGCGCCATCGTGGCCGCCAATGCGGTGGTCAGCCGCGACGTGCCGGCTTACGCGATGGTGGCCGGCAATCCAGCCCGGGTCGTCAAAATGCGTTTCGACGCCGCCACGGTCGAAAAACTGCTGGCACTTGCTTGGTGGGACTGGCCGCAGGCCAAGATCGCGGCTGCCGTGCCCGTTCTTGTCAAAGGCGATGCCGATGCTTTGGCGGCGTTGGCGCCTTGAATAAGTCTGTCCGAGCAAATGATGCACCCGCGCCACGATTCGTCGAGAAACGCTGATTTTTCGGGCAGTAGCCGAAAACGATACAAAATAGGGCAAAGTATTAGGATCGATTATAGTCGTAAGTCGTTGATTCAAAATAATAGTTAAAACTTCGAAAATTTTTCGCGCGATCAAGGCAGAAACGACTCCCTTGGGGCGACGCCTTATGTTATCCCCGAACCGGTTGCAATAAACCGAAACAATAATCTCGGCGGGTTGGCAAAGAATGATCGAACTTCTTGTTGCCGTGGCAGTGGCCTCGCAAAGCCCCGAGATGGGTCGGCGAGCGGACTCGCAAACGACCTCGTTTGCGGTGTCTGGCGAGATTGTTGCCGAAACGACCGTCGTTCTCGACAGCAATTTCCTGCTCGATCCCTCGCTGCCGTTCGTTTTCCTTCCCGGCACGCCTGTACCGGCGCCGACTGTCGGCGCAGCTCTGCCGACGGGCCCTGAAGACGATCTCGAGCTTCTGGCCGCGCGCGAGGCCAATCGAGCAAACCAAGCCCCGGAATGGCAGAGCCGGTCGACCGCCGCCGCGACCTTCGGGGCAGGGGCCAATTTGCGCGGCGTTGCCGTAAACATTGGGCGCGCCAACACTAAACTTAAGATCGGCCAGCGCCAGGTCGTCGTCGAAATCTACCGCCCCGACACCGCCGGTCCCCGTCCGGCGGTACTGTTGCTGCACGGGGCCTCGGGCATGGGCAACGGCGCGTTCTATCGCGGTGCTGCCGAAGCTTTCGCCGAGGCGGGCTACGTGGTCTACCTGCCGCACTATCTGGGCGACGGCAACCGCAACCGGCCGCGCGGCCGCGCGCTGATCGCCGAATTCGAACAGCAGCACGACACGGTGCGCGCAACGCTCGATGCGATGGCCGACGATCCGCGCGTCGACGATTCGCGCTTGGCCGCGTTCGGCTTCTCGCTGGGCGGGTTCCAGGCCTTGGGCTTGTCGAGCCGCGATTCGCGCGTGGCGGCGGTCGTCAATATGGGCGGCGGCATGCCCGGCAACGTCGCAGGCAGCACCACGCGCTTGGCCCCGACCCTGGTGATCCACGGCCAGAACGACCGCACCGTACCGGTTGCCCGCGCGATCCAGACGCGCGACATGCTGAAGCGCCTGTCCGTGCCGCACGAAATGGCGCTGTTTGCCGACCAGCCGCATTTCTTCCGAGGCTCGGCAAGCCGCATGGCCATCGAGAAATCGATCGCGTTCCTCGACCGCCAGATGCGGCCGGCGGCGGCCATCGGCGCGGCGGACCTGCTGCAAGGGCGCTAGCGCCATCGGTCGCCGGCGGCGCCGACTGCCGCGACACGGGCGCGCTGCTCCAAGTATCGGACCTCGGCGTCTCTGTTTCTTCGTTCCGGCCATGCTAGATTGACGGCATGGGACTCTTTTTCGCGCGATCGGTCGTCTTTGCGGCCGCTGTTTTGTTGGCGCTGCCGGTTTCGGCAGCCGTCCAGGGCGATCTGCGGCCAGCCTTGCGGGCGACTCTTGCCGCTTACGCTCCCACCGGCAACGTCGCATCGGCGTCCGAGCGCCAGCGCCAGACGCTGCTGGGCTTCTACGATGCGCGCGGCTTCGCGCCGATCTGGCTTGCCGACAATGCGCCCGCCGCGCGCGTCGGCCGGTTGCTCGATCTCCTCAAAACCGCCGACCGCCACGGCCTGTCGGCGGTCGACTACAACGTCGCGGAGATCGAGCGGCTGCTGCATGCGGCCGACGTTCAATCCCTGGCGCGGCTCGAATTCGCGCTGAGCCGCGCGGCCTTGCGCTACGCGGCCGATCTGTTGGGCGCGCGCGTGGCGGCGATCGAATTGCCGGCCGACGTCAAGATCGCGCCGCGCCCGCTCGACGTGGAACGCGTCCTTCGCGAGCTTGCCCGCAGCGAAGATCCGGCAGGTCCGCTTGAAGCGCTCGCACCCGCCGATCCCGCCTACGCCCAATTGCGCGACTGGCTTGCCGAATACCGCGCCATCAAGGCGCGCGGCGGGTGGCGCAACGTCGCGAGCGGGCCGACGCTCGACCCCGGCGCGCGCGACCCCCGCGTTCCGGCTTTGCGCCGCAGGCTTGCCGTCACCGACGGCGCGCCCGCAAAACCCGTCGATGCCGACGCTGCGGAAATCTTCGACATCGATCTGGTCGCGGCGCTTCTGCGTTTCCAGGCCCGCCACGGGCTTGCGGTCGACGGACGCCTGGGGCGCCGCACGCTCGCGGCGCTTAACCGATCGGTCGATTCGCGCATCGTGCAGATCGTCGTCAATCTCGATCGGCTGCGCGCGCGGCCCGCTACCGAGGCGACCTTCATCGAAGTCAACGTGCCGGGCTTCGCTTTGCGCGCCGTCGAAGCGGGCGAGACCCGCCTCGAGATGCCCGTCGTCGTCGGCCGCGAGACGCGGGCGACGCCGATCTTCTCGAGCCGCGTCACCGAAGTGATTTTCAACCCGACTTGGACTGTGCCCGCCAAGCTCGTGCGCGAAGACTTGCTGCCGCGCCTGCGCGCCAATCCGCAGGCGCTGGTCGATCTCGGATTTCGCTTCTATCGCGGTTCGGGCGAGGAGCGCGTCGAGGTCGATCCGCGCAAAGTCGATTGGCGCAAAGTCGCGCCGCACGCCGTGCCCTACTGGGTGCGCCAGGATCCGGGACCCAAAAACGCGCTGGGCCAGGTGCGCCTGACCCTGCCCAACATCTACGACGTTTTCCTGCACGACACGCCCGACCGCCATTACTTCGAACGTGCCGAGCGCGCTTTGTCGTCGGGTTGCGTGCGGCTCGAGCGGCCGCTCGAGCTTGCCGAATGGGTCTTGCGCGCCACGCCCGGCTGGACGCGCGAGGCCATCGAAGCCGCCGACGCCGGTGCCGCCACGAAAAACGTGCCGGTGCGTCGCCCGATCCCGCTGCACTTCGTGTATTTCACGGCCTTCGTGCAGGACGGCGACTTGCATCTGCGCGACGACATTTACGGCGTCGATGCGCGCTTCGTGGCCGGGATCGAGCGGCGTCCGGTCGCCGACCTGCGTTTGCCGCGCGAAGGAAGCGCTCCTCCCGCCAGCCTCGCTCCCTAAAACGGGCTTTTTGTCAGCCCTTTAAGGGTTTGTTTCAAATTGTTTCTTCGGGCTTGCCTTCGGCGGCGCGGCTGTGCATTCTGCGCATAACAGCCATGTGACGAAGTCAGATTTCAGGGATCCAAACGCGCCGATGGACGGTTCGAAGACCTTAACGACGCGCCGAGGCTTTATGCTTCTCGCAGGCTTTGCCGCTGCCAGCACGTTTGTGCCGACTGCGCCAACCTGGGCCGCCGTGCAAACAACGCCGCCACCGCTACCGCCGCGCCCCGCTGGCACGCGCAGCCTGCGCCTCCAGGTGGTCAATACCGGCGAACGCTGGGCGGGCGTGTATTGGCGCGACGGCGCCTACGTGCCCGAAGCGACCCGCCGCCTTGACGCGCTGCTGCGCGACCATCGTGCGGGCAAGGTCGCCCAAATAGATCCAAAACTCTACGATCAATTGTGGGAGTTGCACGCGCGGCTTGGCTCTAGCGAACCGTGGCGCGTGGTTTCGGCTTATCGTTCGCCGCAGACCAATGCGGCCGTGCGCCGCGCGCAAGGCGGTGTCGCGCGCAACTCGTTCCATATCCAAGCCAAGGCTCTGGACGTCGACCTCGTCGACCGCTCGGTCCGCGCGATCCGCCAAGCCGCTATCGGCCTGCAGGCGGGCGGGGTGGGGCAATATCCGCGCAGCGATTTCGTGCATATCGACACAGGCCCCGTGCGCAGCTGGGGCTGAACGCGGCATGCTTATGCCTGTCGCGCGGAGACTCCGATACGTGCTGCGTCGAATTTCTGCGACGCGGTCCTTGGATGACGCGTCACGGTGCTGCCAGCACCGTCGCACATCGTGCGGGTAGTTTCGGACGCGGCGGGGCGGACTGCCGGGCGCGAGGGGCGGCGGGCGCCTCCGCAGCCGTCCTTCGGCGTTCTTCGGCATCCGCAAACCACCAGTCGAGCGTGGCGTCGCAGCCGTCGCCGGGGGGGATGACGGCTTGGGTTTGGCAGCTCGCGTTGCCGGGCGGGCAGGCGAGGCGCACGTGGAAATGTTCGTTATGGCCCACCCACGGGCGCAGTTTGCGCAGCCAACCGCGTTCGCCCGGCGGCAGGCTCTCGCACAGATGTTTTTTGATCGCGTAATGCACGAGCACGCGATCCACATTGGCGGGGGCGGCGGCCATTTGCAGCAGGCGTGCGTGCTCGGGACGGAATTGGGCGGGGTCGACGCGTTTTTCGTCCGCCGTGACGAGGCGCACGATGTCGATGATTTCGCGCTGGCTGGCGGGCAGCGACGGCTTCGGGTTCAGGTTGAACCAGACATCGACGTCCGTGCCGTTCTGGTGCGAGGCGTGGCCGTCGCGCATCGGACCGCCGCGCGGCTGCGACAGGTCGCCGATGTAAAGCGGGGTTAATCCCGCCGCGCGCGCGCGCTCGCCCAAATCGCGAATGTAGGAAATCGTCTGCGGGTGGCTCCAATTGCGGTTGCGCGACAGGCGCACGGCCTGATAGCCCGGCCCGTCCGGCGGCAGGGCTTGGGCCCCTGCAATGCAGCCATTGGCGGGGCCGCCGAAAATTTCGGCGGGACCTTGCGTCGGCAGTTTGGGTGCGTGCCATTCTTTGGCGGCAAGCGGCGCCGACAAAAACAGGGCGGCCAGAAACGCGGCATTGCGCAAGCTACGCCGCATCCGCCTGTTCCAGCGCTTCGGCAGCATGCATCCAGCGCGCTTCGGCGGCTTCGAGCAATGCCGCATGCGCCTTCTGGCGTTTGGCCAGCTCGGCGGCTTTGCGCGGGTCGTTGTAGGTTGCGGGGAGGGCCGCTTCGCGCTCGAGTTTTTTGCTTTCCTCGGTCGCGCGCGCCAGCGCCTCTTCGGCCGCTTTCAGCTCTTTTTTGAGGGCGGCAAGATTTTCGGGCGGCGCTTTGGCGACGTTCGCGGCTTTCGGCTTTTCGGCTGACTGGCGTTGGGCACGTCGCTCGGCCAACGCGAGCGATCGGTATTCGTCGAGATCGCCCTCGAACGGGGTCACCTTGCCGTTGGCGACGAGCCACAGCCGGTCGCAGGTGAGTTCGAGCAGGCTCCAGTCGTGCGTGACGAGAATGACCGTGCCCGCGAATTCGTTGATCGCCGTCACGAGCCGTTCGCGGCTCGCCATGTCGAGATGGTTCGTGGGCTCGTCGAGGATCAGCAATTGCGGCGCGTGCGCGGTCGCAAGCGCGAAGGCCAGACGCGCTTTTTCGCCCCCCGACAGCACGTCGGCCTTTACGTCGGCCTTGTTGCCCGAAAAGCCGAACCGGCCGAGGCGTGCGCGGATCTGTTCGGGCTTGGCGGTCGGCATTTCGTCGCCCAGCAGGTGGAAGGGCGAGCGGTTGGGGTCGATGTCTTCGATCTGGTGCTGGGCGAAAAACCCGGTCTGGAGTTTGCTTGCGCGCGTGGTGCCGCCGGTCATCGGCTGCAGGCGGCCCGCGAACAGTTTGGCGAGCGTCGATTTGCCGTTGCCGTTCGCACCCAACAGGCCGATGCGGTCTTCGGGGTCGAGCCGCAGATCGACGTTCGAAAGCACGGGTTTGCCGGGCGTGTAGCCGACCGACGCGCGGTCGAACGTGACCAAGGGTGGCTTCGGCAGTTCGACCTCGGGGAACTCGAAGCGCACGGCGTCTTCGTCTTTCTCGACGAAGACGGGTGTCAACTTTGCGAGCGCTTTGATGCGCGATTGGGCCTGGCGCGCTTTCGACGCCTTGGCGCGGAAGCGGTCGACGAAGGCTTGCATGTGCTTGCGCTGGGCATCGACCTTCGAGGCCATCGCGGCCTGGAGGGCCAGGCGCTCCTGGCGCAGCACTTCGAAGCGGTCGTAGTCGCCGGTGTAGAGCGTCATCTTGCGGCTGTCGAGATGCAGGATGTGCGTGCACACGGCGTTGAGCAGGCGGCGGTCGTGGCTGACCACCATCAGCGTGCCGGGCCAGCGCTGCAGATAGTCTTCGAGCCACAAAGCGCTCTCGAGGTCGAGATGGTTCGTGGGCTCGTCGAGCAGCAGGATGTCGGGCCGCGCGAACAGCACGGCGGCAAGCGCCACGCGCATGCGCCAGCCGCCCGAAAACTCGGACAAAGCGCGGTCCTGCATGGCGGCATCGAAGCCGAGGCCCGCGAGGATGGATGCGGCGCGCGGCACGGCCGTATAGGCGTCGATCTCGGCCAAGCGCATGTGGATGTCGGCGATGCGCTCGCCGTCTTCGGTGGCTTCTTCCTCCGCGAGCAGGGACGCGCGCTCTTCGTCGGCGGCGAGCACGGCTTCGAGCGGCGTGGTGGCGCCGCCGGGCGCTTCCTGCGCCACGAAGCCCACGCGCGCGCGCTTGGGCATCTGGATGCTGCCGCGATCGGGGGCAAGGCGCCCCAGTATGGCGTCGAGCAGGGTGGACTTGCCGGCTCCGTTGCGGCCGATGAGGCCCACGCGACGGCCCTCGGGCACCAGGGCGCCGGCGTCTTCGAGAAGGGTGAGGCCGCCGATGCGCAGCGTAAGGTTTTCGATCGCGATCATGGGGCTTCCCTCTAGCAGATCGGACGCGTAACGTCGCGTGCCATGACGCATGAAATCGACGCAGCAGGCCTCGCCGCCCGTTACCACGCGATGGTCGGCATAGCGCTGGCCGCAGGCGACCTGCAGCGCCGCTACTTCGCCGACCGTTCCACGCTCGCCACCAGCTTCAAAGGCCCGCAGGACTATCTGACAGCGGCCGACGGCGCCGTCGAGCGGCAGGTCGTGGCGTCCCTCAAAGCGGCGTTTCCGGGCGACGGCGTGCTCGGCGAGGAAAGCGGCGGCAGCCATGATCCGGCGGCCTTGTGGGTCGTCGATCCCATCGACGGTACGGCGAATTTCGCCAACGGGATCGGTCATTTCTGCATCTCGATCGCGTTTGTGGCGGCGGGGCGCGAGGAAATGGGGGCGATCTACGACCCGGTCCGCGGCGACATGTTTTTGGCGCGGACCGGCGGCGGAGCCACTTGCAACGGTCGGCCGATGAAGACGACGACGATCGGCGATCCTGCGCGCGCCCAAGTCGAACTCGGCTGGTCGTCGCGGCGGCCGATGGCGGCCTACACGGCAGCCCTCGAAAAGCTCGTCGCGGCCGGCGCCTCGTTTCGCCGCGCGGGGTCGGGTGCTTTGGGGCTCGCTTATGTGGCGGACGGGCGCAGCGACGGATATGCCGAGCTGCACATCAATGCGTGGGATTGCCTTGCGGGCCTGTTGATGGTGCGCGAAGCGGGCGGGCGTACGAACGATTTTCTTGGCATGGGCGGGCTTGCCGCCGGGGCCCCTGTGCTCGCGGCCGGGCCCGGCCTCTATGCAGATCTCGGGCGCCTCGTCGGTCTCGACGACGTTCCGTCGCTGTAGGCTTCGATGCTGCGCATCGGACATGCCGGGTATGGCGAGCGGCCGCTCGAAACCGCCGCCTTGCTCGACCGCGTGGCCGAGTGCCAGGGCACAGGCGTGCTGGCGCTTCAGCTTGGATCGGACGATGTCGAGCGTATCCTCGGCGATCTGCTTGTCCCGTGTCTTGCCAAGCGCGTGCGGCTCGCGCTCGAAGTGCTCGACGGCGATCCTTTGGCCGTCTTGAGCGCATTGACGGGGATTGCGGCCCGGCTCGGCAGAAGGCGACCGCGCGTCGGCGTGCTCGAAGGACACAATCTCTTGGCAACGCAATTACCTGCGGTCCTAGCTGCCTTGCGCTGCGATCCGCCGCCGCCGCCCGGCTTTGCGCTCGCTGCGGCCGAGGTCGAGCTTGGCAGCGAGCCTCTGCTTGGATTGATCGCCAAAGGGGCCGAGATTCTGGTGACGGGCATTGTCGCGCCCTCGGCCGTGCCGATCGCATTTGCGCGCCATGCGCATCGCTGGCAAGCGGACGATTTCGACCGGCTAGCGGCTGCCGCGTGCGTCGGGCGCATTTTGCGTGCCGGTGCGGCCAGCGTCGGCGGCGATCTCGACGAGGTGGTCCCTGCATCGGGCTTGCCGTTCGCCGACATTTCGGCCGACGGTACCGCCCGGTTCCACGCCACGCATGGCGGGCCGGTGCGCGTGGCAGGGCTCGCACTTGCGCTGCTCGACGGGCTTGCCGCCCCCACGCAATGGGTGGAGCCCGACGTGACGGTCGATCTCGGCAATGCGGCGCTGCACGGGTCTCAGCTGCAGGACATCGCGGGCGGACCCGCCGCCGAATGGATTGCGGGGCGCTTCGTTTTCGAGGGTGGCCATATCGGAGCGGCCGAGATCGCCTATGGCGGCGGCGGTGCGGCGGCGCGCGGCCTTGCGGCGGCGCGCGATATCGAGATGCGTCTGGCAGCCTTGCCGGGCGACGCGCGTTGCCGCGTCGAGGTCGTGGGATTCGACGCGGCGGCAAAAGCGGCGGGCGAACAGGTGCGCGATTTGGCCGTGGCTCCGGGCCGGGACGTGCGCGTGCGCGTTGCCGTGCGAGGCGAAACCGGTCTTCAGGTCGAGGCGGCTCTCGCCGAGGCGCGCGCACTCGTGCGCTTTGGGCCGTCGGGCGGCGCCTTGCTCCATGCGACGGCCGCGCGCGAGCGCCGCGTTTCGGCCACGCGCGTCGACAAGGTTCTTGTGTCTGCGCGCGCCACGCAGATTACGGGGGATTTGTGAGCGCGCCGATCCTGCATCCGGTCGCGTTGCGCGAGTTCTGCCACGCGCGCGCGCAAGTCGCGGGCAGCGCGTTGGTGGTCGTGCTGGCGCTGCGCGATCCGCAGGATTGGCGCCATGTGCGCGAAGCGGCGAGTGCTGCGCGCGCGCGCGCGTGGCTCGGCGCCTTGCGGGCGGCCAATGTGCGGCGCCTGGAGCTGCCCGGACTTGCCGCGTTCCATTTCGTTTTCGAGGCCGCCGCGGGCGCCGGGCGCGGCCACGATCTGTCGGCCGATCCTGAGGGCCGCGCCTTCGCCCAGCGTCTGCTCGACATGCCGGTGCCGGCTGCGCCAAGATGAGGCGTTCCGTTCAGCCCCCTGGAGTTTCCGATGCTCGAAGACGTCGTCCGCGAAATCGACCCGCTTGAAGCCAAGAAACAGATCGATGCCGGGGCGGCCCTGCTGATCGACGTTCGCGAGGCGGAGGAATACGCCGCCGCCCGCATCGAAGGCGCGACGCTCGTGCCTTTGTCGGCTCTCGATCCCAATGCGCACGCGGCACTCAAGGGGAAACAGGTGATCGTGCATTGCCAGATGGGCGGTCGCTCGCTGCGCGCGGCCCAAGCGCTGGCGCCGCTGCTCGGCGCCGCGAACGTGCGCTCGATGGCGGGCGGCCTCAATGCCTGGCAGGCGTTGGGCCTGCCGGTCGCGCGCGGCTGAGGCGAAGTCGAGCGCCCGTGGATCTCGCGCAAATCCTCGACCTCATCCGCAGCCAGGGCGACGCGGTCTACGCGCTCATCGTCTCGGGCTCGGCATGGAACTCGCTGCTGCTGCCGCTGTTCGCGGGCTATGCCGCGAAGCTCGACGCCCTAGCCTACGCGCCCGTCGTGGCGGCCGTGTGGGCAGGCGGCTTCCTCGGCGACGAGCTGCGCTTTTGGCTTGCACGCCGCTACGGCAGCGCTCTGTTCGAGCAGATGCCGCGCATTCGCGGCGGCGTCGAGCGGGCGGCGCGCGTGATCGACCGGCACGGCGACTGGCTCGTCTTCGTCTACCGCTACCCGCATGGGATTCGCGGGCTGGCGGCGTTCGCGTTCGGGCTTTCCAAGATGGCGCGGCTGCGCTTTTCCGCGCTCAATTTCCTTTCGGCGGGCGTGTGGGCGAATCTCGTGGTCGGAACCGGCTACGCGTTCGGCCATCTCTCCGACAAGGCGTTGGGCGAAGCCGCCACGCAGGCCGCGCTTGGCCTGCTTCTGGCATTTCTCGCGCTCGCGTGGTTCCTCTCCAAACGGCTCGAGAAAAGCCTTTGAGTGCGCCGGTGTCGGTTGGCCGCGCGGCCGTCGACAGCGTCGGCAAGCCCCTCGAAACCGCGATGCGCGCGATCCGCAGTTCCGCCTCGCCACGCTTCGATTTCGCGAAGATCGACATCGAGAACAATACGATGGCGGCGTTGACGGATGCCCGCAACGTGATCGCGCGCCGCAAAACGATCCCTGTTCGGCGGGTGTGACCGCGAAGAAACAGCGGTTGCTTAGGGAAAACGCGCCCGCACGTACGCGCACAGCGTGTCGTAGAGCGCGCGCGCGAATGCCGTCGTACCTTCGGTTTCGGCAAGCGCTTTGCCGACAGTCGCAGCATCGTGCACGGCCAGGAGTTCGGCCACCGAGACCGACGACGGGATGCCGTCGACCCAGGTCGCGCGCGCAGGTACGGCGCGAACGAAGGTAAGCAGCAGGCGAAGATTTTCGGAGAGTTGGGGGCTCGCCTCGGCGAGGTGCACGTCGAGCTGGGCGGGCGAGATCGCCACGCATTTCGTCGCCGTGAGCGCGACGGCCGAGGCCGTGCGCTGCAAGCCGTCGATGAGGGCAAGTTCGCCGAACATGGCGCCAGCACCGATCTGCGCGATTTCGACTTCCGCGCCGTCGACGGCGCCCGCGCGCCGCTGGCGAATCGCGACGCGCCCTTCTTCGACCACGTAGGCCAAATCGCCCGGATCGCCCTGCGAGAATATTCGCGCGCCGGGCGCGAAACGACATCTCTGAAACTGCCGTCCGGCGGAGACCGAGGTTTCGCGCAATTGCCCGTCCGCGCCTTTGAGGGCGAGGGTTTTCTTGCGTTCGAACCGAATATTGCCGTTTTCGGCCACGATTGGATGCTCGCTTTGCCTAGATCGCGTCGTCGAGCCCGGCCGTGCCGCGCGTGTCCGCGCCCGTCAGCACGGCTCCGCGCAGATCCGCGCCCGAGAAATCGCAGTCGAGCAGGACAGCGTCGGCGAGGTTTGCGTCGCGCAGATCCGCGCGGCGAAGGATCGAGCCCGTGAGATCCGCCTTGGCGAGATTGGCGCCGCGCAGATCGGCTCCGCTCAGGTTCGCTTCTTTCATCTTCGTGTTCCAAACGCGCTGGTTGAGGGTATCGACCGGCATCGGTGCGAAATCGGCGTCGCGCAGCTGGGCGCCCGTCAAGGTCGCCTTGTCGAGCTTGGCGCCTTGCAGCTGGGCGCTCGAAAGATCGCAGCCAGCCATGAAAGCGGACGAGAAATCGGCGACCTGGAAATACCCGCCGGCGAGTTTGGCGTTGCGCAGGATGCTGAGCGCCAGCCGTCCGGCCGAAAGATTTACGCCGGGCGCGTCGAGATCGGCCAGATTGACGCGCTCGAAATCCGCCTGGAGGCCCGAGCGCCCCTCGGTCTTGAGCCATTCGAGATGGTCGATGAAAATCTGCTGCACCGATTTTTCGAGCTTGTCGATCGACACCGGCAGCACGGCCTTGGAGGTGTCGGCGCGTGCCAGATCGTGCGTGCCGAAATTGGACGCCGTGAGGTCGGCTCCGTCGAGATTGGTGTTGTCGAGCAGTGCGCCCGCGAGCGTGGCGCCGTGCAGAATGCAGTTCGACAGATTTGCGTTGGTGAGGTCGGCGCCCGTCAGCACCACGCCGCTCAAGTCCGAGTTCGAAAGGTCCGCCTGTCGCAGAATGGTGCCCCGCATGATGCAGCCCGTAAGGTCGGTGCGCGGCCCGAACACGCGGCTCATCCGCGCCTGCGTCAAATCGGCATGCGCGAATTTGGCGTCGGTGAGGACGGCGCCTTGCGGCTGATTGTTGTGGTAGCTGAAATTGCCCTCTTTGTCGCGGACGATGATGAAACCGTCGCGGATGTCGGCGGAAGTCAAGTTCGCCCGCTCGAGATTGGCGCGTTTGAGCTGCGCGCCGCGCATATCGGCTTTCGACAGGTCAGTATCCGACATGTCGCAGCCCGTCAGGTCGGCGCCGAACAGATTGGCGCGCGTCATCTTTGCGTGCGCGAATGTCGATTCGCACAGGAACGCGCCGACGAGCTCGGCCTCGCTCAAGTCGCGGTTGCGGAAATCCATGCGTTCGGCGACCTTGAACGACAGCGTCAGGCGCGTGCCGCCGGTCTTGCCCTTTGCCATCTTTTCGTGGAGGGCGATGGCCGTATTGATGTCCTGTTGGCTTATTCTGGTGCTCGGCGGCATCGCTGGCTTGCTCGCTTTCGGCGGAAGGCGCAATAATGCGCGCAAAAGACGCGACCGAACAAGCCCGCAAGCGACGGAAACTCCGATATGCGCCATCTTCAGGTTTTCGCCGTCGCGACGCTTTTCGGGCTCTGCGCCTATGCGGTCGTGCGGGGGCTCGTCCATGTCAGCCGCGAGACCGGATTGCTCGCATGGTTGGCGTCGTAGCGGCGTTGCCATGAATCTCGCTGCCAATCTCTTGCGAAATGCAGCAAGGATTCCCGAACAGCCTGCGTTGGCGCTGGGTACGCAGACCGTTGCGACCTGGGCGCAAATGGCGGCGCGCGTTGCGGCGCTTGCCGCCGGGTTGCGCGGGCTCGGGCTCGAAACCGGCGCGCGCGTCGCTATCGCGGCGGAGAATACGCCCGATTACGCGCTGGCTCTCTACGCAATTTGGCATGCGGGCCTTGCCGCCGTGCCGCTCAACAGCAAGCTCCACGCAAAGGAGCTTGCCTACTGTTTCGACCATTCCGAAGCCGCGTTGGTGCTGCATTCTCGAGCGATGGCAGCGACTGTTGCCGACGCGCAACCACGCACGAAAACGATGCAGATGGGCGGCGCGGCTTGGCAAGCCTTTGCCGCGATGCCGCCTATTCCCATAGCCGAGACCGCCCCCGACGATCTGGCTTGGCTCTTCTACACGAGCGGAACCACCGGCAGGCCCAAGGGGGCAATGCTCACGCACGGCAATCTGCTGGCGATGGCGCTCAGCTATTTCGTGGACATCGATCCGCCGAGCCCGGGCGGCGCGATCTTGCATGCAGCACCGATGTCGCACGGCTCCGGTCTCTACATGCTGCCGATGGTCCTGATCGGAAACACGCAGGTCGTGCCCGCAAGCGGCCATTTCGATCCCGCCGAGATCGCGACATTGTTCGCGCACTGGCCCGACGTGACGATGTTCGCGGCTCCCACGATGGTCAAACGGCTCGTGACCCAAGAGGACGCGCGCGATCCCGGCAATCTGCGCACGATCGTGTGGGGCGGGGCTCCCATGTACGTCGCCGATCTCGAACTTGCGATCGAGCGCTACGGCTATCGCTTCGCGCAGCTCTACGGCCAGGGCGAATCCCCGATGTGCATTTCGGGCCTCACGCGCGCGGCGATCGCGGCGGCGCACAAGGCGGGCGACACGGCGCTGCTGGCGTCGGCAGGGAGCGCGCAATCGGTCGTCGAGATTCGCATCGCCGACGACGGCGAGATTTGCGTGCGGGGCCAGAGCGTGATGAAGGGCTATTGGCGCGATCCGGCGGCGACCGCGCGTGCGCTGCGCGACGGTTGGCTCCACACCGGCGACGTCGGCGAGATCGACGCGCGCGGCGTGCTCACGCTCAAAGACCGCGCCAAAGACCTCATCATCTCGGGCGGCGCCAACATCTATCCGCGCGAGGTCGAAGAGGTGCTCCAGACGCATCCGGCCGTTGCCGAAGTGTCGGTGGTGGGCGCGCCCGACGCCGAATGGGGCGAGCGGGTCGTGGCCTACGTGGTGTTGCGCGAGGGCGCGAGCGCCGCGCACGACGAGCTCGACGCGCTGTGCCTGTCCCAGATCGCGCGTTTCAAGCGGCCCAAGCGCTATCGTTTCGTGGCGGCCTTGCCGAAAAACGCCTACGGAAAGGTTCTGAAATCCGAACTTCGCGCGCTGGAGCAGGCCCATGCCGAACCGACTTGAAGGCAAGACCGCCATCGTAACGGGGGCGGGGACGTCCGGGCCCGGCTGGGGCAACGGCAAGGCTGCCGCCGTTCTGTTCGCGCGCGAGGGGGCCAGAGTATGCTGCATCGACGTCGACGCGGCAGCAGGAGCGGCCACCGCGGCCTTGATCCGGGACGAAGGCGGGCAGGCAATTTCGGTCGCGTGCGACGTGGCCAAGAGCACGGACGTGGCCGCTGCAGTGGCGCTTTGCCGGACCTCCTTCGGCGCGATCGACATTCTGCACAACAATGTCGGCATTCTCGCGCATGGCGGGCCGGTCGAACTCGCCGAGGAAGATTGGGACCGCGTTCTGCGCGTCAATCTCAAATCCATGTATCTGACGGCCAAGCACGTGCTGCCGGTGTTTCTCGAACAGTTCGCGGCGACCGGCAAGGGCGGCGCGATCGTCAACATCGCGTCGATCGCGGGCATTCGCTATCTCGGCATTCCCTACATCGCCTACAGCACCGCCAAGGGCGCCGTCGTGCCGTTCACGCAGAGCCTCGCCGTGCAGTACGCGGCCAAAGGCATTCGCGCCAACTGCATCCTGCCCGGCCTCATGAACACGCCGATGATCGTCGAGCCGCTGCGCGCGGCCTACGGCGGGGACGTGGCGCACATGATCGCGGCGCGCGACGCGCAATGCCCCAGCGGCAAAATGGGCGACGCGTGGGACGTTGCCTATGCGGCGCTGTTCCTCGCGTCGGACGAAGCGAAATACGTGACCGGCGTGGCCCTGCCGGTGGACGGCGGCATCACGCTCAAGGTGTCTTGATTTCGGACGCGAAAAAGCGCCGGTAGAGCATCGGCGCGAACGTGACGACGACGACGATGCGGTAGAGATGGTGGCCTGCGACGACGGCCGGATCGATGCCGAGCGCCAGCGCCACGAGGCTCATCTCGGCGAAGCCACCGGGGGCGAATGCGAGCACAAGGCCCGGCAGAGTCTGGCCCGTGACGTGCGCGAGCACGGCCGAAAACGCGATCGTCAGCGCCAGCATCAAGGCGCCCGCCGCCATCGCATGAACGACCGTGACGCCGATCGCGTGCAGCTTCATGCCCGCAAAGCGCTGGCCGATCGCGGCGCCCAATACGATCTGCGCGGCGGCGGTCACGACATAGGGCGGCTGGGTGTCCGTGATGCCGGCAAGATGCGCGGCGGCCGAGCAGAGCATCGGCCCCAGCATGGTCGCGGCCGGCAGGCGCAGGCGCTTGGCTGCGACCGCGCCGCCGAGGGCACAGGCCCCGAGGATCAGATAGTCGCGCGCCGATATGTCGAACAGCCCGACCAGCGCCTGGGCGGGCGCGCTTCCGAGCGCCCCGTCGAGCCGAAACCAGATCGGCAGTACCAGCACCACCAGCATGATGCGCGCGGTGTGGCTCAGCGCCAGCGTCTGCAGATGGCCGCCATACTGCGATCCCACCATCGTCATTTCCGCGAGCCCGCCGGGGGTTGCCGCGAAGAACGCCGTGGCGGGATCGTAGCGCGCAACGCGCCGCATGTAGATGTAAGCGACGCCGCCCGCGACCACGGCCCAAACGGCAAGGGCAGCGAGCGTGACGATCCATTCGGGCAGGCGCGCGAGGATTGCGGGCGTAAAGCCTGCCCCCAGCAGCACGCCCAGCACGGTCAAAAACCAGTCCCGCACGTGTCGCGGCATCGCGACCTTGGCGCCGGACACGGCCGCAACGGTCGTGAAGCACATGGCGCCCAGCATCCACGGCAGCGGAATGCCGAGTTCCTTGAACAAAGCGCCGCCCGCAGTGCCAAGGCCGACCGCCGTCGCAAGGGCGCGCCAATCGAATTGCGGCGTCATGCGATTTCGCGGCCGAGCCGCACCGCCGTCTGGCCGCGACCCAAGCGACGCGTGGGCATGATCAGAACGCAATCGTCGTAAGGCGCGAGCACCGGCGTGCCGCCGTCGTCGGCGATCGGATCGCCCTTCCGCGCGATCGTCTCGAGGCCCTTGAAAGGGGCCGCGAAGCGGAAAGCGTCGGATTTTATCGTCACCGCCTCGGTCACTTCGATCACACGCTGCGGCGGCGGGGCGGCGACGGGCAGGTGGGCCGATGCCCATTCGGCGCTCGCGGCACCGGTCGCGACGAGGAAACGCACGAGGCATTGGCGCGCCATGTCGGCCGAGCCGCTTTCCCAATGCTGGCCACATTCGACGAGCAGCGCGTTTTTGGTGCCGGCCGGATCGCCGAAATCGCCGTAGTCGCGCATACGCTTGCCCGCCGAATGGCCTTCGTCGCCGACGACGATCGCGGGCACGCCGACTTGGCGCGCGAAGCGACGGCCTTTCTCGTGCGGGCCGCACAGCATCAAGGCGGGCGTCGCGTGCTGCATCGAATGGATGTCGAGCAGCAGATCGGCCGAGGCAACCAGTGGACGGATTTCGCGCGCGCGCGCGAGCTCCTGCGACTGGCGCGGGCCGTCGAGCGTGGTCTCGTTCCATACGCGGTTGAAGTCTTCGTCGACGAAACGGCTCGCGTAGGGCGTTTTCGGATCGAAGCTTCGGTAGGCCGCGACGTTGCAGAAGAGCAATGTAAGCTTGCCCTGAAAAGGGCGGAAATTCTGCTTGAAGAGCCAGTCGAGCGCGATGGCGCCGCAGATTTCGTTGCCATGCACGACGGCCGAGACCAGCACGTGCGGGCCGCCGCGCCCGCTGTCGAACGTCGTGGCGTAGTCGATCCCGACATTGCCTTTGGCGTAGGGCGAGATGTCGGGTGCCTGCAGTTCGACCGGATCGACTTCGTTGTCCATGACGTGTCCCATCTGTGGGTACGGAGCGCTTCTAGAGAAGACCCAGCTTCTCGAGGTCGCGATGCAACGCGGCGGGGGCCGAAAAATGGTGCGCGGCGAACCCGAGACTGCGCGCGCTTGCCACGTTGGCCGCGTTGTCGTCGATGAAAAAACAGGCTTGCGCAGGCTTGCCCGCCACCTGCAGCAGATGGCGGAAGATCGCCGGATCGGGCTTCGCGATACCCAGTTCGCCCGACACCACAATGTGGCGGAACAGCTCGAGAAACGGGAAATTCGGGCGCGCAATCGCGAAAGTTTCGGCCGACCAGTTGGTGAGCGCGAAAAGAGGGGTGTCCTTGGCATGCAGCGCTTCGAGCAGCGTGACCGTGCCTGCGATCGGTCCCGACAGCATCTCCATGAAGCGGCCGTAATAGGCGCGGATGAGATCGGCGTGCTCGGGGAAGCGGGCGACGAGGTCGGCTTCGGCCTCGCGGATCGGCCGACCAGCATCCTGTTGGACGTTCCAATCGGGCGTGCATATCTCGGCAAGGAACGTTTCCATTGCCGCTTCGTCGAGGAAAAGCTTGCGGTAGAGATTTCGCGGGTCCCAGCCGATCAGCACATTGCCAAGATCGAAGACGACGGTGTCCGGCTTCATGGCCGGCTTTCCAGGCGCTCGACCAAGCGGCGCAGGAATTGTTCGCACAAAGCGATCTGCTCGAGCGCGACGAACTCGTCGGGCTTGTGCGCCTGGTCGATGTCGCCGGGGCCGCAGATCACGGTCGGGATGCCGCGCGCCTCGAACAGCCCCGCCTCGGTGCCGAAAGCGACTTTGGCCGTGGCGTTGCCGCCTGAGGCCGCTTTGGCCGCCTGCACGACCTCGCTGTCTTCGTCGCCCCCCAGGCCCGGGAAGCTCGAGACTTCTTCGAACGAAAAGCCGGTGTCGGCATGCACGGCGCGCATCTGCGGTTCGAGTTCGCGGCGCACGAAGGATTCGAATTCGGCGAAAAGCCGGCGCGGATCGTGGACCGGCAGATGGCGGAACTCGAAATCGAACTGGCAGTCTTTGGGCACGATGTTGAGGGCGGTCCCGCCCCGGATCGTGCCGACATGCACGGTCGTGAAAGGAATGTCGAATTCGCGGTCGAACGGGCCGTCGGCGGCGAGCCTGCCGCCCATGCGCACGAGTTCGGCGATAGCGCGGGCCGCGTACTGGATCGCGTTCACGCCGCGCGGGGCAAGGGAGGAATGGCATTCGAAGCCGCGCACATGCGCACGCATCGAGATCTTGCCCTTGTGCGCGCGGATCACCTTCATGCTTGTGGGTTCGCCCACGACGCAGCCCATCGGCTTGATGCCGCGCGCATCGAGATCGTCGAGCAGGCGACGCACGCCCAGACATCCGACCTCTTCGTCGTAGGAAAACGCGAAATGGATCGGCGTCTTGAGTTTGGCCTGCCGGAAATGCGGGGCAAGCGCCAGGCACACGCCCAGGAAACTCTTCATGTCGGTCGTGCCGCGCCCGTAGAGTCTGCCGTTCTCGACCGAGGGGGCGTAGGGTTCGAACGTCCATTCCTGGCCGTCGACGGGAACGACGTCCGTATGCCCCGACAGGACCAAGCCCGGCCGGTCCGCCGGGCCGATCGTCGCCCACAGGTTGGCTTTCTTGCCGGTCGCGTCGAACACGAGATGGCTCTCGATGCCGAGCTTGGCCAGATAGTCGCGCACCCAGTCGATCAAAGCGAGATTGCTGTCGCGGCTGGTTGTGTCGAAGGCGACAAGCCGCTTTACGATTTCGAGGGTGGCGGGAGAGGGCAGGAGGGCGGCGTTGTTGTCCGACATGGGATTGGATCGGGCTCCGGGGGCAGTTTCGTTTCTTCAACTGACACAGCCGCCGCCCCGCGACCAGCCGAAAAATTCGATGGCCGCCGCGCGCGGGACGAAAGTCGGCGACGGCGACTTGCCCGAGACTTGCAAGCCCTCGGGCGATCTGCAAACCTGTCCTGTGCGCGAAACAAAGCGCCGAAAGGGAGCGAGATGCGCGTTGTCCAGTGCCGCCCGATGATCGGAATCGCCGTTGCCGCTTTCGCGGCAGTCGCGACGGCCTTCCTGCCGGCGGCGGCGCAAGCTCAGGACCTGGCCGTTGGCCTCGGCGGTACCGTCACCTCGATCGATCCGCATTTCCACAATCTGTCGCCCAACAACGGCGTTGCCGCGCACATCTTCGACCGTCTCGTGCACCAGGATGCGCAGCAGCGCCTGGTGCCCGGCCTTGCGACCGGGTGGACCGCGCTCGACGACACGACCTGGGAGTTCAAGCTGCGCCGGAACGTGCGCTTCCACGACGGCGCGCCGTTCGAGGCCGAAGACGTCGTCGCCTCGCTGAAGCGCGTTGCCTGGGTTCCCAATTCCCCGTCGTCGTTTCTGATATCGACGCGCGCGATCGCCGAAGCCGTCGTCGTCGACAGCCATACGATCCGCTTCCGCACGGCGCGGCCGGCACCGTTGCTGCCGGTGGATCTGTCGACCATCAACATCGTCGGCCGACGCCATGCCGAAAGTCCGGCGGGCGATTTCAACCAAGGCCGGGCAGCGATCGGCACGGGACCATTCCGCTTCGTCGATTTCGCCCCCGGCGACCGCGTGGTGCTCGCGCGCAACGAGAACTACTGGGGCCCGAAACCGCACTGGGCGCGCGTGACCTTGCGCATCGTCGCCAATCCGTCGGCACGCACGGCGGCTTTGCTCGCGGGCGACGTGCAGTTGATCGACCAGGTGCAGACCGCCGATTTGCCGCGGCTGCGCGGCAATGCCCAGGTCGCGTTCGCGCGCGTGACGTCGAACCGGCTGATCTTCCTCGCACTCGACCAGCACCGCGACCAGTCGCCGTTTATCACCGACAAGCAGGGCGCTTTGCTGCCCAACAATCCTTTGAAGAACCGGCGCGTGCGCCAGGCTCTGTCGCGCGCGATCAACCGGGCGGCGATCGTGCAGCGCGTGTTCGACGGCGAGGCGATCCCTGCGGGCGGCTTGCTGCCGGACGGCTTCTTCGGCGTTTCGGAGAAGCTCAAGCCCGACGCGTTCGATCCGGAAGCCGCGCGCCGCCTGCTGGCCGAGGCGGGCTATCCCAACGGCTTCGCAATGACGATACACGGTCCCAACGACCGCTATCCCGACGACGAAAAGGTGCTGCAGGCGATCGGCCCGATGTTCGCGCGCGTGGGCATCGATACGCGCGTCGTGACCCAGCCTTGGGCGACCTATGCCGGCGTGTCGAGCGCGCCCAGCTATGCCTACAGCGTCATGCTGTTCGGTTGGGGGGCCGCGACGGGCGAGGTCTCTTCGCCTCTGCGTTCGCTGCTAGCAACGCCCAATCGCGATCTCGGCACGGGAGCCTCCAATCGCGGCCGCTATTCGAACCCGCAGGTGGACGAGCTGCTCGCCCGCGCCTTGGCGACGGTGGCCGATCCCGCGCGCGCCAAGCTGCTCGCCGAAGCCTCCGAGGCGGCATTGGCCGACCAAGGGCTTATCCCGCTCTACTACCAGATCAATCTCTGGGGCATGCGCAAGGGGCTCGTCTACGAGCCGCGCGCCGACGAATACACGTTGGCGCAGTTCGTGCGTCCCGCCAATTGATGCGCCGATGCCGTCGCGGGCTTTCCATCGACAAATTCGATGCGACAAAGCTTCGGCAGTCGTCTAAATGTATGCGAATGCGCCGAACGCCCAAAACAAGGCGGCGCCTCGTTTTTCCAGTCTGGACCGGGAGACTTCGAATGCAAAAAGCCACATTGAAGGCCTTCGCTTTTGCCGCCGCACTGGCGATCGCAGCGCCCGTCGCGGGCCTGCCTGCGGCGGCGCAGACGCTGACCGTCGGCGTCGGCGGCAACATCACCTCGATGGACCCGCATTTCCACAATCTCGGGCCCAACAACAACATCGCCCAGTATTTCTTCGACCGCCTGGTGCATTTCGACGCGCAGCAGAAGCCGATTCCGGGCCTCGCCGAAAGCTGGCGCTCGATCGACGACAATACGTGGGAGTTCAAGCTGCGGCGCGGCGTGAAGTTCCACGACGGCAGCGATTTCGACGCGCAAGACGTGGTCGCGAGCTTCAAGCGCGTGCCGTGGGTGCCCAATTCGCCGTCCTCGTTCGTGGCCTTCGTGCTCGGCCTCGAGACGACGGTCGTGGACTCGCATACGCTGCGCTTCCGCACGCCCGCGCCGCGTCCGCTGATGCCGATCGATTTTGCGGTCGTCAACATCGTCAACCGCAAGAACGTCGAAGCGCCGACCGCCGACTTCAATTCGGGCGTCGCCATGAACGGCACCGGCCCGTTCCGCTTCGGCCAGTACGCACCGGGCGACCGCGTTTCGATGACGCGCAACGACGCCTATTGGGGCGAGAAGTCGCCGTGGGCGAGCGTCACGACGCGGATCATCACGAACGCCTCGGCGCGTACGGCGGCCCTTTTGGCGGGCGACGTGCAGATCATCGACCAAGTCCAGACCGCCGATCTGCCCCGCCTGAAGCAGAACGCCAATCTGCGGCTCGAGCGCGTGATCGGCAACCGCCTCATCTATCTGCATGTCGACCACAACCGCGACCAGACGCCGTTCCTGTTCGACAAGGCGAGCGGCCAGCCGCTGGCGGCCAACCCGCTCAAGGATCTGCGCGTGCGCCAGGCGCTGTCGAAATCGATCAACCGGCAGGCGATCGCCGAGCGCATCTTCGACGGCGAGGCCATCCCGGCCGGCGGGCTTCTGCCCGATGGCTTCTACGGCGCGTCGCCCAATCTGAAGCCCGAAGCGCAGGATCTGGCCGGCGCGCAGCGTCTCTTGCGCGAAGCGGGATTCCCGAACGGCCTCAAGATGACTCTGCATGGGCCCAACGACCGCTACCCGGAAGACGACAAGGTGCTGCAGGCGCTCGGGCCCATGTTCACGCGCGCGGGCATTGAAACGGCTGTCGTGCCGATTCCGTGGGCGACCTACGCTTCGCAGTCGAGTGCGCCGACCTTCGCCTTCTCGGTGATGCTGGTGGGCTGGGGGTCCGACACGGGCGAAACCTCGTCGCCGCTGCGCGCCTTGCTCGCCACGCGTTCGCCGGGATTCGGCGCCTCCAACCGCGGCCGCTATTCCAACCCGAAGATGGACGAACTCCTGAACCGGGCGCTGCAGACCGTCGATCCGGCGGCGCGCGAGAAGCTGCTCTTCGAGGCGTCCGAACTCGCCATCGGCGATGTCGGCATCATCCCGCTCTACTACCAGGTCAATCTGTGGGGCCTGCGCGCCAATCTTTCGTACCAGGCGCGCACCGACGAGTATACGCTGGCCCACCTCGTCAAGCCGCGTTGATCGGTCCGTTGCGGCACGGGCATCCCTTCGGATGGGGTGTCCGTGCCGCAATCCGGGTTTGAACCATGAGCGTCTTCATCATCCGCCGACTGTCGCAGAGCGCGCTTGTTCTTCTGATCATGTCGCTGCTGGTTTTCTTCGGCGTGTTCGCGATCGGCGACCCGATCGAAATCTTCATCGCCGCCGACGCGGACCAGGCCGAACGCGAGCGCGCCATCGCGGCCCTCGGCCTCGACAAGCCGATCTGGCTCCAGTATTTCTATTTCCTGTGGAACGCGCTCGGCGGCGATCTCGGCCGTTCTTTCGTGTTCAACATCCCGGCGATCGACCTCATCCTGTTGCGCCTGCCGGCAACGCTCGAACTTGCCTTCTGCGCGGTGTTCCTGTCGGTCGCGTTCGGCATCCCGCTCGGCATGTACGCGGGCTACAAACCGGACTCGCGCGCGGCCAAGACCATCATGGCGACGTCGATCGCGGGTTTCAGCCTGCCAACCTTCTGGGTCGGGCTCATGATGATCCTCGTCTTCGCGGTCGAGCTCGGCTGGCTGCCGGCGAGCGGGCGCGGCGAGCTCGGCACGTTCCTCGGCATCCAGTCGAGCCTGTTCACGCTCGACGGGCTCTCCCATTTGGCCTTGCCCGCCCTCAATCTCGCCTTGTTCAACATCTCGCTCGTCATTCGCCTGACGCGCGCGGGCATGCGCGAGAACATGCCGATGGACTACGTCAAATTCGCGCGCGCCAAGGGCCTCACGCAGCGCCGCGTCGTGCTCGTGCACGTGATGAAGAACATCATGATTCCGGTCGTGACCGTGATCGGGCTCGAAATCGGCCAGGTCATCGCCTTCGCGGTCGTGACCGAGACGATTTTCGCGTGGCCGGGCATGGGCAAGCTCATCATCGACAGCATCAACAATCTCGACCGGCCGGTGATCGTGGCCTATCTGCTGATCATCGTGCTGATGTTCATCGCGATCAATCTCGTCGTGGACGTGCTCTATTCGGTGCTCGATCCGCGCGTGCGGCTGTCGGACACGGGCAAGTAGCATGGCCGATCGCGACACGCCTTTCCGGCGCTTCGTCGCCGATTTCCGCGAGAGCAACGTCGCCGTAGGGGCGGCCGTGCTGTTCGTCGCGATCTTCGCGGGAGCTATGGCGTGCGGCTACATAAGCCCGCAGAACCCGTACGACCTGCGCCAGCTCGACATCATGGACGGCAAACTGCCGCCCGGAAAACGCTCGATGGACGGGCTCGTGTTCTGGCTCGGCTCCGACGGCCAGGGCCGCGACATGGTCTCGGCAATTCTCTACGGGCTGCGCACTTCGTTTCTGGTTGCCGTCACGTCGGGCTTCATCGCCGCGGCGGTGGGCACTGCCGTCGGTCTTGCGGCGGCCTATTTCGGCGGCTGGATCGATACTCTTTTGATGCGCACGGTGGACATCAAGCTGTCGTTCCCGGCGATTTTGATCGCCCTCGTGCTGCTGGCCGTATTCGGCCAGGGGACGGGCAAGATCGTCGTCGCCCTTGTCGTGATCCAGTGGGCCTACTACGCGCGCACGGTGCGGGCCTCGGCACTCGTCGAGCGGCGCAAGGAGTATGTCGAGGCCGCGCAGTGTCTTGCCTTGCCGCAGCGCCGCATCCTGTTTCGCCACATTCTGCCCAATTGCCTGCCGCCGCTGATCGTGGTGGGCACGATCCAGATCGCCAATTCGATCGCGCTCGAAGCGACGCTTTCGTTCCTCGGCGTGGGCTTGCCGATCACGGAACCCTCGCTTGGCCTGCTCATTGCGAACGGCTTCGAGTACATTCTGTCGGGCGTCTACTGGATCAGCTTTTTCCCCGGCGTCGCCTTGCTCGTCACCATCGTGTCGATCAACCTCGTCGGCGACCGTCTGCGCGACGTGCTCAATCCGCGGCTCCAGAAATGACGGACGAAGCGACACTGCGCGTCGAGAATCTGCAGACGCATTTCGACACGAAGGCCGGCACCGTGCGCGCGGTGGACGGCGTTTCGTTCGAGGTGCGCCAGGGCCGGATTCTGGGTCTCGTGGGCGAATCGGGATCGGGCAAGTCGGTCACCGGCTTTTCCATCATGGGGCTTGTCGATCCGCCGGGGCGCATCGCGGGCGGGCGCGTGCTGTTCCAGGGCCGCGACATCGCAAAGATGGGCGAGGAGGAGCTGCGCCAGCTGCGCGGCAACCGCATTGCGATGATTTTCCAGGACCCGATGATGACGCTGAATCCGGTCCTCAAAGTGGAAACACAGATGATCGAAGCCGTGCAGGCGCACGGCAAGGTGGACCGCAAGACCGCTTGGACGCGCGCGCGCGACGCGCTCGGCCAGGTCGGCATTCCGAGCCCCGAAGAGCGACTCGCCTCCTATCCGCACCAGTTTTCCGGCGGCATGCGCCAGCGCGTCGCGATTGCGATAGCGCTCCTGAACAAGCCCGATCTCATCGTCGCCGACGAGCCGACCACGGCGCTCGACGTGACGATCCAGGGCCAGATCCTCTACGAGGTTCAGAAGCTCGCGCGCGAAACGCGCACGGCCCTCATCTGGATCACGCACGATCTGTCGGTCGTGGCCTCGCTCGCCGACGAAATCTGCGTGATGTATGCGGGCCGCATCGTCGAGCGCGGCTCGGTCAACCAGGTGCTCGACGCGCCGGCCCACCCCTACACGGCCGGCCTCATCGGCTCCGTGCCGAGCCGCAACGTCAAGGGCACGAAGCTCGTGCAGATACCGGGCGTGATGCCGTCGATGCTGAACCTGCCCTCGGGCTGCGCGTTCCGCTTGCGCTGCGCGCATGCCGACGCGACCTGCGAAGCCTCGGCGCCGCCAGCGTCTGGCGGCGCGCGCGAGGTGCGCTGCTTCCATCCGCTGACCGGTGCTGCCTGATGGCGGCGTCGCCCCCGATCCCGATCGTCGAGCTCAAAGACGTCTCCAAACGCTTCGTCAAATCGCTCGACATGGCTGGCAGGCTTGCCGCCAAGCTGGGCGCCAATGTGCGCGAGGAAACCGTGCATGCGGTCGACCGCGTTTCCCTGTCGGTGGCCGAGGGCGAGGTCGTCGGCCTCGTGGGCGAAAGCGGCTGCGGAAAATCGACGCTTGGACGCGTCGTTGCGGGCATTCTGCCGCAGACGCAAGGCGATGTGCTCTATCGCGGCCAGAAGCTTTCCGCGCTGTCCGGGCGGGCGCGCGTGAAGGCGGCCCTTGCCGTTCAGATGATTTTCCAGGACCCCTACGCTTCGCTCAATCCGCGCATGCGGGTAGCCGACATTATCGGCGAGGCTCCGCTCTACCATGGCCTTACCGACAAGGCGGGGGAAGCCGCGTATCTCGACGAGACGATGCGCCGCGTGGGCCTGGATCCGGCCTACAAACAGCGCTACCCGCACCAATTCTCGGGCGGCCAGCGCCAGCGCATCGGCATTGCGCGCGCGTTGGCGGTGAAGCCCGAATTCGTCGTATGCGACGAGTCCGTCGCCGCCCTCGACGTGTCGATCCAGGCGCAGATTCTCAATCTGTTCATGGAACTGCGCGCCGCCCTCAATCTCACCTACCTGTTTATCAGCCACGATCTGGGCGTGGTGCGCCATCTCTCGGACCGCGTCGTGATCATGTATCTGGGCCGCGTGGTGGAGGAGGGGACGACCGACGAGCTGTTCGCGCGTCCCAACCACCCCTACACGATCGCGTTGCTGGGCGAGATCCCGCGCCTCGACACGCGCAAACGCGTTTTCGTGCCGGTCAAAGGCGAAATCCCGTCGCCGCTCAATCCGCCGGGCGGCTGCCATTTCCATCCGCGCTGCCCGCACGCCATGGCGCGTTGCAGCGTCGAAGCGCCTGCTTTGCGCGAGATCGCCCCCGGCCGCCGTTCGGCCTGCCATCTCAACGACTCCGGCTGAAGGAAGCGCTTGCAATGAAGCAACGTCTGTCGTCGCTGAAACCCGGCAAGCGCTTTCCAGACCGTGCGGCCTACGAGGCCGAACTCGCCGTGCTGCAAAAGCGCATGCTCGCCCTGCAGCAGACCTATTGGCACGAAAAGCGGCGCGGCATCGTCGTGCTCGAGGGCTGGGACGCTGCCGGCAAGGGCGGCGCGATAAGGCGCATGGTGCAGATGCTCGATCCGCGCGGCGTGTATGTGTGGCCGATCGCGGCCCCGCAGGCCGACGAGCAGGCGCGCCACTATCTCTACCGTTTCTGGCAGAAGCTGCCGCTGCCCGGATCGCTCGCCGTGTTCGACCGTTCGTGGTACGGGCGCGTGCTGGTCGAACGCGTGGAGAAGCTTTGCGCGCCCAAAGACTGGAAGCGCGCCTACCGCGAAATCGTCGAGTTCGAGCGTCAGCTTTCGGCCGACGGCGTGCGCATCGCCAAAATCTTCCTGCACATCTCGCCGAAAATGCAGCTTTCGCGTTTCGCCGACAGGCTCGAGGAGCCGACGAAACGCTGGAAGCTGACCCAAGCGGATCTCGACGCCTTTCGGCAGCGCGACGCCTATGCCGACGCCGCCGACGAGATGTTCGAACGCACCGATTGGAAGCACGGGCATTGGCGCCTCGTGCAGGCCGACAGCAAGTGGCGCGCGCGCATCGACGCCATTTCCCACGTTCTCGACGTGCTCGGCAAAGGCATCGACACGCGCCCGCCGCCGATCGATCCCAAGTTCCTGGCCGCCGCGCGCAAGATGCTGAAAGCGAACGTCTAGGCTTTGCGCGCAGAGAAGCTCGCGAGCACGCGTTTACCGCGATGTTTGGCGAGCTTCGGCGCAAGCGCCGTATGGTCGTCCGCGCGCCATTCGGCAATGTCGCAAGGCGCGAAACCGGCGGCGGCAAGAGCCGCTCGGAACTCGGCCGCGTCGTGGCCGAAGCTCGGCAGGCGATGGGTTTTTCCGTCCTTTTCGAAATGCGCCCCGGTGCCTGCGGCGGCCAAATCGGCGTGCATTTCGGCCACGAACAGCACGCCGCCGCTTTTGAGGCGCGTTGCCGTCTGCGTGACGATCGGCGCCAGCGCCGAAAAATGCTCGAGGACGAGCGAGATGCAAGCGACGTCGAACGGCGCACCCGGCAAAGGCGGCCATGCGTCGGCCAAATCGGCTTCGACGAGCATTGCAGCGTCGCCGAGCCGCGCCTGCGCTTGGGCCAGCATGCCGCGCGAGCCGTCGATGCCGACGAGCACGGCTGCGCCGCCGTCGCGCGCGAGGCCGAGATTGCGCCCGGTTCCGCAGCCGACATCGAGAAATGCCGCCCCCTTCAGCGGCAACTCGGCCTGCGCAAAGGCCAGGGCAGCCAAGGCCACCATTGGATTGTCGAACCGGTCGTATCCGTCGGCCCAGCTGTCGTAGCCCGCGCGCACGTCGAGCGTTTCGCTCACGGCGCGAATTGTTCTTTCAACACGCGTTCTTCGAACGAGTGCTCGGGGTCGAACAGCAGCGTCAGGCGTTTGGTCCGGTCTTCGGCGACGTCGACATGGATCACGTCGCGGATTTCGGTGTGGTCGGCCGTGGCGCTGACCGGGCGCTTGTCGGATTCGAGCACTTCGAACGTGACTTTGGCGCGCGCGGGCAGCAAGGCGCCGCGCCAGCGTCGCGGGCGAAACGCCGTGATCGGTGTGAGCGCGAGCAGCTCCGCACCCATCGGCACGATGGGGCCGTGGGCCGAAAGATTGTAGGCGGTCGAGCCTGCGGGCGTGGAAACGAGCACGCCGTCGGCGATGAGTTCTTCGAGCCGCACCACGCCGTCGATCGACACGCGTATCTTGGCAGCCTGGCGCAATTGGCGCAGCAGGCTGACTTCGTTGATCGCGACGGCGGTTTCGGTACGGCCGTTTTTGCAGCGCACGGTCATGCGCAGCGGATGCAGGGTCACGCGGTGGGCAGCCTTGAGGCGGGCGGCGAGCCCGAGCGGCCGGAAATCGTTCATGAGGAACCCGACCGAGCCGCGATGCATGCCGAACACGGGCACGCCGCGCGCGAGCGAGCGATGCAGCGTCTGCAGCACGAAACCGTCGCCGCCCAACGCCACGACGATGTCGGCCTTGTCGAACGGCACGTGCGCGTAGCGCTTTTTGAGGCGCGCGAGCGCGTCGGCGGCCTGCGGCGTGTCGGCGGCGACGAACGCGATTTTGGACGGCGTTTCGGACATGGCCAAGATGTTTACGCCAGCCGCCCCCGCGGTTCCAGGGGCTTGTCGGGCGTCAGCCGCCGGTGACCGACATGTGGCGCGCGACGGCAGGCGCTTTGCGGCGCCGGTCGATTACGAAATCGTGGCCCTTGGGCTTGCGCGCGATCGCGTTGCGGATCGCGTCGTCGAGGGCCGCGTCGTCGGATGAGGCGCGCAGCGGCGTGCGCAGATCGGCCGCGTCGTCCTGGCCCAGGCACATGTAGAGCGTGCCGGTGCAGGTGAGCCGCACGCGGTTGCAGCTTTCGCAGAAATTGTGCGTGAGCGGCGTGATGAAGCCCAGGCGTCGGCCCGTTTCGCGCACCGTGAAATAGCGGGCAGGTCCGCCGGTTCGGTAGTCGGTCTCGTCGAGCGTCCAGTTCCGGGCGAGGTTCGCGCGCACGAGCGACAGCGGCAGATACTGGTCGAGGCGCGCCTCGCCGCCGATGTCGCCCATCGGCATCACCTCGATGAAGACGAGATCGAACCCTTCGTCGCCCGACCAGGCGACGAGCCGGTCGAATTCGTCGTCGTTGCCGCCTTTGAGGGCGACCGCGTTGATCTTGACGGCAAGGCCCGCCTGTTTGGCGGCCTTGAGGCCGTCCAGCACCTGGTCGAGCTTGCCCCAGCGCGTGAGGGCGGTGAATTTAGCCGTGTCCAGCGTGTCGAGAGACACGTTGATGCGGCGCACGCCTGCGCTATGCAACTCGTGCGCGTATTTGGCAAGCTGCGAGCCGTTCGTGGTCAGGGTGAGTTCGTCGAGCGCACCCGCCTCGATATGGCGGCCGAGATTGCGAACGAGGCTCATTACGTTTCGCCGCACGAGCGGTTCGCCGCCGGTCAAGCGCAGCTTGCGCACCCCCAGGCGCACGAAAGCCGAGCACAGCCGGTCGAGCTCCTCGAGCGACAGGATCTCGGCCTTGGGCAGGAAGGTCATGTTCTCGGACATGCAGTAGACGCAGCGGAAATCGCAGCGATCCGTAACCGACACGCGCAGATAAGAGATCGCGCGCGCGAACGGATCGACGAGTTTTTCGGCGGCTTGGGCGGCCATGGGGGCAGGGCCAGTATCCATCGAAACTCAAAATCCTTGCGTTATGTCCGGGCGAATATAGCGCCTGCGAGGCGCCTTGTCGCGTCTAGCGCTTGGGCGGGGCCCGCTCGGCCGCTGCGCGCTTGGCGCGTTCGTTCTCGCGCAGATCGTCTTCCGTCGTGCGCGTGAGCGGGCGCGGCGGGCCCGCAAACGGATCGATCGCGGCTTCGGCTTGGCGGATCAGGCGGCAGTCTTCGCACATGCGGATGCGCTCGACCACTTCGGGCTTCTGGAACATCCAATGCTTGTCGGCAAGCTTGGCGGTCACGTTCTCGATCGCCGACAGCGTACCGAACGGCTTGCCGCAGCGCACGCAGCAGGCGGGCTCCTCTTCCTTGACGAGGGCGGGCGACTTTGCCGCCGAGGTGAAATCGATCTGCGGTTTCAGCTGTATGACCTTCTCGGGGCACGTCGCCTTGCACAATCCGCATTGCACGCAGGCTTCCTGTATGAAGCGCAGTTGCGGCATGTCGGGATTGTCGATGAGCGCCCCCGTGGGGCACGTGCCCACGCACGAGAGGCAAAGCGTGCAACCCGCCGTATCGATCGCGAGCGTGCCGAACGGCGAGCCTGCGGCAAGCGGCAACACATCGACGGGGGCGGGGGCCACTTCGTGCAGATGCCGCAAGGCAAGCAACGTGACCTCGCGCTTGCCGCCCGTGGGCAGAAAGCCGCCTTGCTTGGGCGCGGCCGCGACCTTGGTGCCGTAGAGCAGCGCTTCGACCGCTTCGGGATCGGCATCGTCGATGATCGCAACGCGGCCCTCGCCGAAGCCGAGGCCCGACATGGCCGTCTCGGCAAGGCCGATCTGGCCTGCAAGCCCGGCAAGCTCGTCGCGCTTTTCGGGATCGACGAGCAGGCGCACTTGGGCTGCCCCGAAAGCCAAAGCGCACGCCAGAAAATCGAATCCGACCTGCGTGATTTCGTTGACGGCGAAGGGCAGCACGTGCGCGGGCAAGCCGCGGCCGTGGCGCGCGATCAGGTCGATCGTCTCCTCGCCGTGCTTGCCGTCGTGCACGAGCAGCACGGCGCGGTCGCCGCCCGCTCGGATGTAGGCCACAAGCAGCGTGCGCAGCCGGGCGAGCACCGTGTCCTTCTCCGGCAGCGCGTAGCTCGCGGCGCCGGTCGGGCATACGGAAGCGCAGCTGCCGCAACCCGCGCACACGTAAGGATCGATCTCGACATGGTCGCCGGCCGAGGCGATGGCCCCCGTCGGGCACACGTCGAGGCAGCGATTGCAGCCCTTTTTGGTGTTGCGGCTGTGCGTGCAGATGTCGGCTTGGTAGGCGATGTAGCGCGGCTTCTCGAACTCGCCGACCATGTCGGACGCGGCATAGATCGCGCGCTCGACCGCAGCCGGATCCTTCGGATCGGCGCGAAAATAGCCGTCGCGCTTTTCGTGCGCTTGGAACAGCGGCGTTCCGCCCGTCAGGTCGAGGATGATGTCGCACTTGGACGCGGCCCCGTCGCGCGCGCGCTCGAAACCGAGCTGGCCGCGCGAGGCGGGAAGGGCAGGCGCGTAGTCGTCGACCGTGATCTCGAACGCGCCCAGGTGGCCCTTGGCGCGCGCGATGGTGCCGCGGAATATCGGCACGTCGGTCAAGCGCGGCGGCGCCACGGAGGCGGGCTTTGTCAGCAGCACCGTGCAGTCGAGGCGCGCCCCGATCCGTTTGGCGGACTCGATCGCCGTCTCGTCGCGCCCGTAGACCAGCGCAATGCCTTGCGAGCGTATCGACACGCTGGCCGTCGGCGGCACCTCGACGGCTGCTTCGGCCAGCAACGCCGCGATCTTCGGCAGCGCCTTGTCGGCTTCGTCCGACCAGCCCGCGCGTTCGCGGATGTTGACGAAGCGGATATTGTTGTCGAGCCCGAGCTCGGCGCGCGTTTCGGCGAAGAACGGGGCTTCCTGCGTGCACGCGACGACGAGCTCGCGGCCCTTCTTGAGGGCCGCTTCGAAATTGCCGATCTGCGCGCGGCACAAAAGCGTGTCTGGGACGACCTCGCCGACGTCTTTGCCGGTCGCCGCCGTGCAGGCTTTGCGCAGGGCCTTGCCGTCGAGCGGCATGGTGCCCGTGCAGTCGCAGACCAGAACCGTTTTGCCGTCGATTTCCATTGGCGCTTTCGGGAGCGAGTTCTCGGCCGTTTTGTGGCAAAGCCGGGGGACGCGATCAAGGCGTTTCTTCGGCAAAGCACCTCTTGAACGGACCCGCATTGGGGGCCATTCTCGCGCGCATGGCAAACGAATTCCTGCTGATGCCCGATCCTGCGGATGCGCGGCTCGTGGCGCGCGTCTCCGGCATCGACCAGACGGGTGCCGCCGTCGAAACCTCGGTCGTCGCCGAAAAGCCGCTCACGCTCTATCTCAATGCGCGCGAGATCGTCACGATGATGACGATCGGCGACTATCCGGAATATCTCGCGCTCGGCTACCTGCTCAACCAGAACATGCTGCCTGCCGACGCGAAAGTGACGGGCGTCGAGTTCGACGCCGAACTCGATTTGGTCGTGGTGCGCACGGATCGCGAAACCGACTTCGAAGACAAGCTGCGCAGGAAAACGCTGACCTCGGGCTGCGCGCAGGGGACCGCGTTCGGCGACTTGATGGAAAAGTTCGACAAGGTGGCGCTCGACGAGGCGGCAAGGCTCAAGACCTCGCAGCTCTACCGTCTGCTGCGCACGATCAACACGGCACCCTCGCTCTATCTCGAGGCGGGCGCCATCCACGGCTGCGTGCTCTGCGCGCCCGACCGCGCGCTGGTCTACATGGAAGACGTCGGACGCCACAACGCGGTCGACAAGATCGCGGGCTACATGTACCGCCACGGCCTTGCGCCGCACGACAAGATCTTCTACACGACCGGCCGTCTGACTTCGGAGATGGTAATCAAAACCGTGCAGATGGGCATTCCGATCCTCGTGTCGCGTTCGGGCTTCACGGCGTGGGGGGTCGAGCTTGCGCGCAAAGCGGGGCTCACCTTGATCGGCCGCGCGCGCGGCAGCCGGTTCGTGGTGCTGGCCGGACCCGAGCGCGTCGTGTTCGACGCGAGCGCCCGCGAAGCCGCCGAGGAAGACGCCGCGTCGCGGCGCAAAGGTGCGCAAGATGGCTGAACCGATCGCGGGCGTGGTGCTGGCGGGCGGCCAGTCGACGCGCATGGGCGGAGGCGACAAATGCCTGCGCGATCTGGGCGGCAAGCCTATCCTCGCGCATATTCTGGCGCGCGCGGCGCCGCAAGTATCCGCCCTCGTGCTGAATGCCAACGGCGACGCGGCGCGTTTTGCTTCGTTCGGCTTGCCGGTCGCAGGCGACAGCGTGCCGGACTTTGCGGGTCCGCTCGCGGGCGTCTTGGCCGGACTCGATTGGGCGGCCGCGAACGCGCCTGCTGCCCGCTATGTCGCGAGTTTTGCGGCCGATGCGCCGTTCCTGCCGCGCGATCTGGTCGCCCGCTTTGTCGCAGCCGTCGCGAACGAAAACGCCGATCTTGCCTGTGCTGCGTCCGACGGGCAGGCCCATCCGGTGTTCGGCTTGTGGCGCGTCGATCTTCGCGAAAAGCTTCGTCACGCGCTCGTGGCGGAAAAAATCTTCAAGGTCGATCGCTGGACGGCGCGCTATAAGGTCGCCATGGTCGCTTTCGACGCGAAACCTTTCGACCCGTTTTTCAACGCCAATCGGCCCGACGATCTGGCGGCTGCGGCAAATCTGCTCGCCCGGGCCGCCCCGTGACCACGCCCGATCCGCAGATCGTTCCGCCCAAAGACGCGCGCGTGCAGGTCGGCGTGCTGGTCGCGCAGTCGCCGGCCCGGACCGCATGGGGCGAACCGCAATGGCGGCCGCATTCGGTCCTGCTGGGCGGCGTCTCCTTCGCGCCCTGGACCGAGCTTCGCCGCGAAGACGACACGACGATCTGGTACGCGGGCGAATTTCCGGTGTCGCTGTTCGTGGCCGAGACCGTGACCTATCGGATGAACTTGGCCGAACCGATCCCTTCCGTCTATGTCGTGCTGCGCCGCGACCCCTCGCTGCCGCCTCCCGGCATCGTCGTGCGCCATGTGACGGTGAGCCCCGGCGAGGCGGAAGCCTATGCGGTCGACGGCGAGCATATCGTCGAGAAAGTCCCGATGCCCGAAGCGCTGATGGCTTGGCTCGGCGACTATGTGCGCGCCTACCATGTTGAAGAAGCGTTCAAGAAGCGCAAGCGCACGCGCATCGATCCGAGCAAGGGCTTTGGCAAGGGAGCCGAGGGCAACGACTACAGCGCGTCCTTCGCGCAGAAGGAAAACAATGGCTGACGCCGAAAGCCCGCGCGAAGGTTTTGCCGGCCGCTGGTCGCGGCTTAAGGCCGAGGCGCGCGCCGAACCGTCGGCGCATGTCCGTGAAGCCGAGCCTATACTTGCGCCGACGGAGATTTGCTTGGATGCGCCGCCGCAGGAAAAGGCCGAACAGTCGGCGGAAACGCCTGCGCCACCGAAGACCGAACTGCCGCCGCTCGAAACGCTGACCAAGGACTCGGATTTTTCGCTGTTCATGAACAGCGACGTCGCCGACGACACGCGCAAGCAGGCTTTGCGCAAGCTCTGGACGATGGATCCGCATTTCGCGACGATCGACATTTCCGAATGCCATTCGATCGATTTCAACGCGGTGCCGACTTTCCCCGAGGGGTTGTTGAACACGATCTATCGCGTGGGCTCGGGCATGGTCGAAGCGGTCGAAGAAATCGAACGCAAAGAGGCGGCCGAAAAAGCCGCCGAGGAAAAATCCGCGATGGCACAAGCGGATTCGCAAAACAAAAAGGCCGCCGATCCGATCTGAGTCTGCTTGCTGCGGCGCAGCAAATTTGCCCTCTGAGGCCAGACTACAAACGTATTTGTATGTTGCGGTGCACACGGTATCCAGTAACGTTACGGCCTCTTGACAGCGGTACTTCGCTGTCGCATAGCTTTAGAGCCTGACCGTTGAAACTATACAACAAAAACTGGGTTTCGCGGGCGAGCTAACTCGGTACCGAAAAGCAAAACCTACGCGAGAAACTGCCTGCCTTTCATGCAATTGCATCCGACAGACGAGCTTGCGTTCGGCATTACAAACCGCTTTGTGGGTCACGCCCGATGAGCGAAAGCCTATCCATTGTGCGCAGCCTTGCGGCTCTTGAGCTTGCGATCGAGCGAGCCGGGGGACAGTCGGCGTTGGCGCGCGCTATCGGCAAGTCGCAAGGCCATGTCTGGCATTGGGTGAAGGTCGCCAAGCGCGCGCCCGCGGAAGCTGTCCTTGCCATCGAAACCGCAACCGGCGTGTCGCGCACCGAGCTTCGTCCCGACGTCTATCCGACGGCCGCGGCTGCGGTCGCATCCTCGACGGACGAGATCGAAATCGACGAAGACGAATTGCTGCGCGCCCAGTGGTATGCGCTGCTCGGCGAATTGCTGGCGCAAGCGCCGGACGAGGCGTTTCTTGCCCGACTTGCCGCCCTCGGCGGCGACGGCAGCGAGCTTGGCAGCCACGTCGCGGCCCTCGCCAAAACGGCCCAGCGCACGACTGTCGAGCAAGCGCGCGACGAATTCCAGGATCTGTTCATCGGTCTCGCGCAGGGCGAGCTGCTGCCTTACGCGTCCTATTACCTCACCGGTTTCCTGCACGAAAAGCCGCTGGCCGCTTTGCGCGGGGCGATGGCGGAACTCGGCATCGTGCGCGCTGCGAACCGGCCGGAACCCGAAGACCATATCGCCTCGCTGTGCGAAACCATGGCGGGGCTTATCGTCGGCGCGTTCGGCAAGCCCGCGCCGCTGGCGACGCAGCGCGCGTTCTTCGCGGCGCACATCGCCCCTTGGGCTGAAAAATTCTTTGCCGATCTGGCGGCGGCCAAGTCGGCGCGGCTCTACATGCCGGTCGGCCAGATCGGCCGCATCTTCGTCGAAATCGAAAACGCGGCCTTCGCGATGGACGAAGGCGACCAAAGACACGAACCGAACAACGGATAGAGGGGCGAGGCAGACCATGAGCAACAACCCAGACGCCAAGGCGGCCAATCGCCGCCAGTTTTTCAAGGTCGCGGGGCTTGGCGCGTTTGCGGCAGGTGCCGCCGGTGCGGGCGCCGTCGCGGCGCCTGCCGCCGCAAAAGCGGCCGAACCGGCGCAGGCAAGTGCCGGCTATTCGGAGACCGCGCACGTGAAGACCTATTACGCGCTCGCGAAGTAAGGAGAGCCATTCGATGCTGACCAAGAAATCTTCGGGCAAGGCCGTCGGCGCGCGATTGACCGCCGCTCTTGCAGGGGCTGCGGGCGCCGCGATGGATCGTCGCGCTTTCATGCGCCGTTCGGGTCTCGTGGCGGGCGGCATTGCCGCCGCCGCGTCGCTGCAGCTCAAGACCGTCGAAGCGGCGGGTGCTGCGGCGGGCGCGCCCAAGTTCGGCGTCGCCACCAAGATCGTCAAGAACATGTGCACCCACTGCTCGGTCGGCTGCACGGTGACGGCCGAAGTGCAGAACGGCGTGTGGACAGGCCAGGAGCCGTCTTTCGACTCGCCGATCAATCTGGGCGCCCACTGCGCCAAGGGTGCCGCGATCCGCGAACTCGTGCACGGCGACCGCCGCCTCAAATATCCGATGAAGCTCGTTGCCGGCAAATGGCAGCGCATGACCTGGGACCAAGCCGTAAACGAAGTCGGCGACCGCCTGCTGAAGATCCGCGAAGAGGCGGGGCCGGATTCGGTCTATTGGCTCGGGTCCGCCAAATTCACGAACGAGGCCGCCTATCTCAACCGCAAATTCGCGGCCTTCTGGGGCACGAACAACATCGACCATCAGGCGCGTATCTGCCATTCGACGACGGTCGCAGGCGTGGCGCAGTCGTGGGGCTACGGCGCCCAGACCAATTCCTACAACGACATCCAGAACTCGCGCTCGATCTTCCTGATCGGCGGCAATCCGGCCGAAGCGCATCCGGTGTCGCTGCTGCACGTGCTGCGCGGCAAGGAAAACAACCAGGCGCCGTTCATCGTCTGCGATCCGCGCTTCACGCGCACGGCAGCGCACTCGACCGAGCATGTCCGCCTGCGTCCGGGCACGGACATTCCGCTGATCTGGGGCATTCTCTGGCACGCCTTCGAGAACGGCTGGACGGACGAAGAGTTCGTCAAGCGCCGCGTCTACGGCTGGGACGAGGTCAAGAAGGAAGTCGCCAAGTACAATCCCGCCGAAGTCGAGCGCATCACGGGCGTGCCGGGCACCCAGCTGCGCCGCGTGGCGCAGACGCTTTGGAACAACCGCCCCTTCACCGTGATTTGGTGCATGGGCGGCACGCAGCACACGGTGGGTTCGGCCAACGTGCGCGCCTACTGCATCCTCAACATGAACTACGGCACGATCGGCGTGGCGGGCGGCGGCACCAACATTTTCCGCGGCCATTGCAACGTGCAGGGTGCGACCGACCTCGGCCTCGACGTGCTGAACCTGCCGAACTACTACGGCCTCACCGAACAGGCGTGGCGCCATTTCGCGCGCGGCTGGGGCGTGCCGTACGAATACATGCTCGGCCGCTTCAGGTCGAAGGCGCTGATGGAGATGCCCGGCACGCCGCAATCGCGCTGGCATGACTTGGCGCTCGAAGCCAAGGCGAACCTCACCGGCCAGCCCGACAACATCAAGGCGATGGTGTTCTGGGGCCACGGCGCCAACACGCAGACGCGCGGCCCCGACGGCAAGAAGGCGATGGAGAAGGTCGACACGCTCGTCGTGATCGATCCGCATCCGGTGCAGATCCCGGTCATGGCGGCCGAGCGCAAGGACGGCGTCTATCTGCTGCCGGCCTGCACCTCGCTCGAGATGCGCGGCAGCCGCACGGCTTCCAACCGTTCGCTGCAGTGGGGCGAGCAGGTCGTCGATCCGATCTTCGAATCGAAAAACGACTACGAGATCATGTATCTCCTCGCCAAGAAGTTCGGCTTCGCAGCCGAGATGTTCAAGAACATCAAGGTCGACGGCAACGTGCCCGAGGCCGAAAGCATCCTGCGCGAAATCAACCGCACCTGCTTCACGGCCGGCTATTCGGGCCAGAGCCCGGAACGCCTCAAGGCGCATATGGCGAACCAAGACGCGTTCGACCGCGTGAATCTCAAGGCCCTCAAGGACATTCCGGCCAAGGACGGCATGGCCGAAATCAAGAAGGGCGAGTTCTACGGTCTGCCCTGGCCGTGCTGGGGCAAGCCCGAGCATCGCCACACCGGCACGCACATCCTCTACGACCAGTCGGTCCCGGTGGCCGAAGGCGGCGGCAATTTCCGCGTGCTCTTCGGCGCCGAGCGCGAGGGCGTGAGCCTGCTCGCGGACGGCCTGTTTTCGAAGGGCTCGGAGATCAAGGACGGGTACCCGGCCTTCAGCTACGGCATGCTGAAGCGTCTGGGCTGGGAAGGCGACCTCACGGAAGCCGAACGCGCGGAGATAATCGAGATCGGCACGATGGTGTTCGGCGGCAACGCCGACAACGTGCCCTGGAACTTCGACACGTCGGGCGGCCTCATGCGCGTCGCGATCGCCCACGGGTGCGACCCCAAGGGCAATGCGCGCGCCCGCGCCAACGTGTGGAATTTCCCCGATCCCGTGCCCACCCACCGCGAGCCGCTCTATTCGGCGGACCGCGAAATGGTGCGCAAATATCCCACCTACACCGACCGCGTTCTGCACCGTCTGCCGACACTGTTCAAGTCGATCCAGGATCGCGACGTGTCCAAGCAGTTCCCGACGATCCTCACTTCGGGCCGTCTGGTCGAGTACGAGGGCGGGGGCGACGAAACGCGTTCGAACAAATGGCTCGCCGAACTGCAGCAAAGCATGTTCGTCGAAATCCATCCTGCCGACGCGCGCCGGATCGGCGCCAAGAACAACGACGACGTATGGGTGTTCGGGCCCGAGAACAACGCCAAGATCAAGGTCAAGGCGCTCGTTACCGAGCGCGTGGGCCAGGGCGTTGCCTGGATGCCGTTCCACTTCGCGGGCCACTGGATGGGCAAGGACATGCGTTCGTCCTATCCGCAAGGGACCGACCCCATCGTGCTCGGCGAAGCGGTCAACACGGTCACGACCTACGGCTACGATCCCGTGACCCAGATGCAAGAAACCAAAACCACCTTGTGCCGCATCGAGAAGGCCTAAGGCTTAGGGAGCGACAGACATGGCTCGCATGAAATTCCTGCTCGACGCCGAACGCTGCATCGAATGCAACGCCTGCGTCACCGCCTGCAAAAACGAACACGAAGTGCCGTGGGGCATCAACCGCCGCCGCGTCGTGACCCTCAACGACGGCAAACCCGGCGAGCGTTCGATCTCGATGGCGTGCATGCACTGCACGGACGCGCCCTGCATGGCCGTGTGCCCGGTCGACTGCTTCTACAAGACGGCCGAAGGCGTGGTGCTGCACTCGAAGGATCTGTGCATCGGCTGCGGCTACTGCTTCTACGCCTGCCCGTTCGGCGCCCCCCAGTATCCCCAGGCCGGCAATTTCGGCACGCGCGGCAAGATGGACAAGTGCACCTTCTGCGCGGGCGGCCCCGAGGCGTCGACCACGGACGCCAGCTTCGCCAAATACGGCCGCAACCGCCTTGCCGAAGGCAAGCTGCCGCTGTGCGCGGAAATGTGCTCGACCAAGGCGCTGCTCGGCGGCGACGGCGACGTCATCGCGGGCATCTACCGCGAGCGCGTGGCCACGCGCGGCTACGGCTCGGGCGCTTGGGGCTGGGCCACGGCCTACGGCGATCCGTCGCGCACGTGAACTTGAACCCGGCCGCAAGGGGAGAGTTCCCCTTGCGGCCGGTCGCATCGCAAAAGGGACTTGAAGCAAAATGTCATCCGGACAACGCAGCATTCTTTGGGTCGTCTTCGCGCTGTTGCTGATAGCGGCTGCCGCGTTCAGCGCACGCGACCCCGGCATTCGCGAAGGGGCGCAAGGTTCGTATCTGGGGCGCAGCGTCGCAGCGCCCAGCGTGCCGACCAACGCGCGCGACATGCTCGAAAACCGCGCCAATTCCGGCCAGCGCTACTAGCGTCGGCAGGGGGGAGAGAAAAACAATGAAGTCCGCAAACATTCTTCGTTCGCTCGTCGTCGGCGCCGCCTTGCTGGTCGCGGGCGCCGCATCGGCGCAGGCGCCTGCACCAGCACCTGCGGCACCCGCCGCCGCCCCGCCGCCGGTCGTCTCGACGGCCGCACCGCCGGTCAGCCGCCTCGACGGCGTCAACGTTCCGGCCGCAGGCCCCGGAACCTACCAGAGCCCGAGCATGCGCCCGGAAGCCGGGCTGATGTCGAACGACGCCGAATTGCTGCGGGCGTTGGCGCCGACGCGCGGCCAGGTCACGATCCCAGACCAGAAGCTCGCCACGCTGATCCAGCCTGCGGGCCGCGACTGGCGCGCCGCCGTCAAAGGGCCGATCCGCGTCGTCGGCTCGTGGCTGCTGCTCGGCATGTGCTGCGTGCTGATCGCGTTCTATCTGCTGCGCGGCAAGATCATGATCGACAGCGGCATGTCGGGCCGCACGATCGAGCGCTTCAATTCGTTCGAGCGTTTCGTGCACTGGATGACGGCGGGCGCTTTCGTGGTGCTGGCGGTGACCGGGCTCAACATCACCTACGGGCGCTATCTCCTGCTTCCGCTGCTGGGCCCGGACGCTTTCACGGCCCTGTCGGTCGCGTTCAAGTATCTGCACAACTATCTCGCCTTCGGCTTCATGCTCGGCGTGGTGCTGATGTTCGTGCTTTGGGTGCGCCACAACATCCCGTCCAAGATCGACCTGCAGTGGATCGCGGTCGGCGGCGGGCTGTTCACGAAGGGCGTGCATCCGCCGGCCGAAAAGTTCAATGCGGGCCAGAAAATCATCTTCTGGTCGGTGATCGCGGGCGGCGTAGCGCTCAGCGTCTCGGGCGTGTGGCTGATGTTCCCGTTCTTCCTCGGCGACGTCGCCTCGATGCAGCTCATGCAGGTGATCCACGCGGTCGTCAGCCTCGTGCTGACCGCGATCGTGATCGCGCACATCTATATCGGTTCGCTCGGCATGGAGCAGGCCTTCGACGCGATGGGTACGGGCCTCGTCGACGAGAACTGGGCCAAAGAGCACCACGGCCTGTGGCTCGCCAAGCTCAAGGGCCAGGCGGCACCGCAATACAAGATGGGCCACGACTGAAGGGCTCGCATTTCGTAGACCAACGGCCCGCGCCAGACGATCGGCGCGGGTCTTTTTCTTTGGCGGAACCGAACATGGGCATCCGAGCATCGTTGGCGGCGTTTCTGCTAGCGGCATCGCCGGCGGCGGCCGAGCTTTCCGGGCACGGCGCCATGGTCAATGCCGTCGCCGTTTCGGCCGACGGCAAACAGGTTCTGACCGGCTCGTGGGACTATTCCGTGCGGCTGTGGGATCTGCCCGCGCAGCGCGAGATCAGGCTGTTCGACGAGCACGTCGCGTCGGTCAACGGCGTCGCGTTCGTGCCGGGCACTTCGCTCGCTTTGTCGGGCAGCTGGGATGCGACGCTGAAGCTCTGGGACCTCGGCAGCGGCAAGCTCGTGCGCAGCTTCGAGGGGCACAAGGCCAATGTCGCCGCCGTCGCCGTGTCGGGCGACGGCAAGCGGGCCGCATCGGCAAGCTGGGACCGCAGCATCGCGATTTGGGACATCGGCACGGGCCGCCTGCTGCGCAGTCTGAACGGCCACACGGCCAACGTGATGTCGGCGGCGTTTCTGCCCGACGGGCGCACGCTTCTGTCGGGCAGCTACGATCTCACGCTGCGCCTGTGGGACACCGAGACGGGTCGCGAACTGGCGATGCTCGAGGGCCACGTCAACAGCGTCAACGGCGTCGCCGTGTCGGGGGACGGCAAACTCGCGGCGTCCGCCTCGACCGACGGCACGGTGCGGCTGTGGGATCTTGCCCAGCGCCAGGAGCGCCGCGTGCTCGAAGGCCATCGCGGCTTCGTCACGTCCGTCGCCTTGTCCGCCGACGGGTTGCTGCTTCTGTCCGGCGGCGGCGACCGCACGATGCGTCTGTGGCGCACAGCCGACGGGCGCGAGCAGCGCCAGTTTATCGGTCACAAGCGGCCGGTCTGGGCGGTGGCGTTGGTGCCGGGCGGCAAACTCGGCATTTCTGCGGGCTACGACGAAGTCGCGAAAATCTGGGATCTCGAAACCGGGCGCGAGATCGAAGCGCCGCCTTGAATCGAAAACGGCCCGCCAAAGGCGGGCCGTTCGAATTTCGCAGGAACGGCCGCGCCTAGAGGCGCACGCTCGACGCGACCGAGTAACGGTCCGCAGTCGAAGTCTGCACGCTGTCGAGCGCGAAATGGGCGCCGATCGCGATTACAATGGCGGCGGCAAATCCGGCGAACATGGCTTTCATGGGAGACTCCGCAAGCGAGGCTTTTTCTCGAAGGCCAATTTACCACAAACGCGCGCGCGCGCAAGCGGATCAGGGTGCGGTCGCGCGCCGCAAATAGGCGATCAGATCGGCTCGGTCCCGGTCGATCGCGAGCCCGCCATACATCTTGGTGCCCGGCACGAAAGCCTCGGAATCCTTGAGAAATGCGTCGAGCGTGGTTTCGTCCCACACGAGGCCGGAATTCTTGAGCGCGGCCGTGTAGCGAAAATCGCCGACGGCACCGGCTTGGCGGCCGAACAGCCTGTGCAGACGAGGCCCCACGCGGTTGCGCCCGTTTGCCTCGAGCGTGTGGCACGCGGCGCATTTTCGGAACACCGCTTCGCCGCGCGTCGGGTCCGCCTCGGCAGCGGCCGGGGCGGGCAGGGCGGCGGCGCTCAGGAGGCCGGCGGCAAGCAACATGACGAGGCGCATGGTCTAAAGCGATTTGGCGGCAAGCTCGGCCTGCGGATCCACCCGCACGAGCGCCACGTGCTCGGCATCGATCAGCAATTTGCCGACATGTTCGAAATTGACGGTCACCCGCATGCCGATCGCGGACTGGACTTGGCCGATGCCCCAATCGGGGCGGTCGGGATGGCTGACATAGGTGCCGGGCGAAAGACGAGTCATTGTTAACTAAGTATAGACCAATTCTGCGGCATGAAGAACCCTGTACAATGAATGCTCGTGCGAACCGGCGTGGGATAGATGTCGCAGAAATTCGAATTGCGTTTGGCCGAGCTGATTGCAGCGCGCATGAGCCACGATCTGGTGGGCCCCGTGGGGGCGTCGGTCAATGGCGTCGAATTGCTGGCCGAAGGCGGCGAGGCGGATCCCGACGTCGTCGGAATGATCGGCCAGGCGGCACGACAGGCAAGTTGCCGCCTGCAGGTCTTCCGCGCGATCTACGGCACGCCGGGCGCGTTGCCCGCAGGCGCGCCGTTCGCCGCCGCGCAAAAGCTTTTCGCGGCCCTGCTCGAGGGCGACAAGGCTGCGCTCGCAGGCTGGAATGCCGCGCCCGGGCTCGAAGCCGAGGCCGGTCGGCGCGGCGCGCGCATCGCCTTGCTCGCAGGCTTCGTGATGTCCGAAGGTTTGCCGCGCGGCGGCGATCTTGCGTTCGTCGGCACTTTCGATGCCGGGCGCGCGCGGCTGGAATGGCGCGCGGCCGGTGCGGGGGCGCGTCTGTTCGAGGAAGTCGAAGCGACGCTCGCGGGCAAAGTGCCGCTCGGCGAAATGACGCCGAAAGCCGCACCGGCCGCCGTTCTGCAGCGACTTGTCGGCGAACTCGGCGGCGAGTTGACCTACGTTCCGCGCAAAGACTCGTTGACGCTGGAGGCGGCGTTCCGAGCGCCGGGCGATGCTTGAGGGGTGGCGGCGCGGATTGCGGCCAAGAAGCGTTGTTGGCGCTGGCGCGCTGCTCGGCTATATCTGGGGGCGGTCGAACAACCGCCGCCCGATCAATGCGCGGCGGGGACGGAGGGCGTGAATGAAGTCGTTTCTGGTCGTCGACGATTCCCGGGTCATTCGGAATGTCGCGCGCCGCATTCTTGAAGCGTTCGGATTCAAGATCGAGGAGGCAGCCGACGGCCAGCTGGCGCTCGAGGCATGCAAGCGCGCGATGCCGGACGGGATCCTGCTCGACTGGAACATGCCTGTGATGAACGGCATCGAGTTCCTGCGCGCCTTGCGCGCCACGCCGGGCGGCGACGCGCCGATCGTTCTCTTCTGCACGACGGAAACCGACATGTCGAAGATCCAGCAGGCGATCGAAGCCGGCGCCAACGAATACATCATGAAGCCGTTCGACAGCGAAATCGTCGAATCGAAGCTCGCGCAAGTCGGCCTGCTCTAGATGGCGCTGCCTTCCGAACCGCCGAAGCCGGGCCCCGGCTCACCGTCGCAGGTTCGCGTGATGGTCGTGGACGATTCTGCCGTCATTCGCGGCCTCATCACGCGGGCGCTCGAATCCGACCCGAGCGTCCACGTGGTGGCGACGGTCGGCAACGGCCAGCTCGCGGTGGGCCAGCTCGGTCGCACCGACGTCGACGTGATCGTGCTCGACATCGAAATGCCGGTCATGGACGGGCTCACGGCGATCCCGAAGCTTCTGGAAGTGGCACCGGACGTCAAAATCATCATGGCCTCGACGCTGACCCAGCGCAACGCGCAGTCGAGCATCGAGGCGATGAACAAAGGGGCGGCCGACTACATCCCGAAGCCGTCTTCGACGGGCGAGATCCACGGTTCCGCCGATTTCAAGCGCGAGCTTACCGACAAGGTCAAAGCGCTCGGGCGCGCGCGTCGCGACAAGCGCGACCGCAGCCGCGCCGCGGGCGTGCCCGAAACCCGCCCGCAGCCGACCGACACGACGCGCGCCGCCACCGCCGCAGGCGTCGCGTCCGCGTCGGCGCGAAGTTCGCTGCTCTCGCCGCAGACGCCGATCCAGTTGCGCGCGGCCGGCCGTACGCCGCCCCAGATCGTCGCCATCGGGAGTTCGACCGGCGGACCGCAAGCGCTGTTCGCGGTATTGGGGGCGCTGCCGGCGGCCATGCGTCTGCCGATCGTGATCACGCAGCACATGCCGGCCACCTTCACGACCATCCTGGCCGAGCACATCCAGCGCACCGCCAAGCGGCCCTGCGCCGAGGGCGTGGACGGCCAGACGCTCGAAGCGGGCCGCATCTATCTTGCTCCCGGCGACAACCACATGAAGGTCGAAAGCCAGGGCGCGCAAAAGGTCGTTCGCATCACCAAAGAGCCGCCCGAGAATTTCTGCCGCCCGGCGGTCGATCCGATGTTCCGCAGCGTGGCCGCGTCGTTCGGCGCGGCCACACTTGGCGTCGTGCTGACGGGCATGGGTTCGGACGGCGCCAAGGGCGGCAAGGTGCTGGTCGATGCCGGGGGTACGGTGATCGCCCAGGACGAGGCGACGAGCGTCGTTTGGGGTATGCCCGGTGCTGCCGCAATGGCGGGCATTTGCGCCGCCGTGCTGCCGGTCGACAAAATCGCGGGCGAAATCGCGAAAATCGCAGGGGTGCGCGCGTGAAGCCCGACGATTTCGCCTATTTCACGAAGTACATCTACGACCAGACCGGGCTCGTTCTGGGACCGGACAAGATGTATCTGATCGAAAGCCGCTTGGCGCCGCTAGCGCGCAAATGGAACGTCGCCACGATCGACCTGCTTGTCGGCCAGTTGCGCGCGTCGCGCGATCCGGTTCTGCAGCGCGACGTCGTCGACGCGATGATGACGAACGAATCGTTCTTTTTCCGCGACGGCAAGCCGTTCGACCAGTTCCGCCAGCTGATCTTGCCCGCGCTGCTGCAGGCGCGCGCGGCCAAGAAGAGTTTCCGCATCTGGTGCGCGGCCGCCTCGACCGGCCAGGAGCCCTATACGCTCGCGATGATCCTCAAGGAGGAAGCGGCCAAGCTCGCGGGTTGGCGCGTCGACATCGTCGGCACCGACATCAGCCACGAAGCGCTCGAGCGCGCCAAGGCAGGCGTCTACACGCAGTTCGAAGTGCAGCGCGGCCTGCCGATTACGCTGCTGGTAAAGTATTTCAAGCAGCAGGGCGACAAATGGGAGATTGCCCCGGAAATTCGTTCGGCCGTGCAGTACCGCAGCTTCAACCTGCTCAGCGACTTCGCGTCGTTCGGATCGTTCGACGTGGTTTTCTGCCGCAACGTGCTGATCTATTTCGACCAGAAAACGAAGGGCCAAATTCTCGACCGAATGGCCAAGCTGATGCCGGCCGACGGCGTTCTCTATCTGGGCGGCGCGGAGACGGTTCTGGGCGTCACCGAGCGTTTCCAGCCGATGCCGGGCCAGCGCGGCATTTACCAGGTGGTCGCCCCCGGCGGGGCCGCCAAAACCGGCTGATCAAGCCGCTTTGCCTTTGGCCGGCGGATCGCGCAGCACGTAGCCGCGTCCCCAGACCGTTTCGATGTAGTTCTCGCCGTCGCACGCCGTCGACAGTTTCTTGCGCAGCTTGCACACGAACACGTCGATGATCTTGAGCTCGGGCTCGTCGATGCCGCCGTAGAGATGGTTCAAGAACATCTCCTTGGTCAGCGTGGTGCCCTTGCGAAGGCTCAGCAACTCGAGGATCGCGTATTCCTTGCCCGTCAGGTGCAGGGGCCGCGCGCTTGCCTCGACCGTGCGCGCCTCGAGATTGACCATGAGCTTGCCGGTCTTGATGATCGACTGCGAATGGCCTTTGGCGCGCCGCACGATCGCATGGATGCGCGCGATCAGCTCGCGCTTGTCGAAGGGCTTGGTCAGATAGTCGTCCGCGCCGAAGCCGAGTCCCTTGATCTTGGCGTCGAGTTCGGTGAGGCCCGACAGGATCAGGATCGGCGTCTTGATGCGCCCGGCGCGGAAGCGGCGCAGCACCTCGTAGCCGTCCATGTCGGGCAGCATCAGGTCGAGCAGGATGATGTCGTAGTCGTAGAGTTTTCCGACCTCGAGGCCGTCTTCGCCGAGCGCGCTCGCGTCGCAGACGAAGCCTTCTTGCTTGAGCATCAGTTCGATCGAGCGGGACGTCGCCTGATCGTCTTCAACCAGCAGCACGCGCATCGGCAGGGCCTCCTCGAAATTGGTTAAGAAGCTAACACGACCGATACGTCGTTAACAATTGCGAACAAAAAACGTTATTTATCTGACCTTTGTCCAGAAATTTACGCAACGTTAATCAAACTTGATTACAGTCTTTCAACGTCCGCAACGCTCGGATTTTCCGCAAATTTTTCGGGACGGGTGACAGCACTTATGTCCGCACATGAATTGGTTGCCGCCGTCGAGCGTATCCCGACCTATCGCTATTACGGCCGCGTTTCGGCGGTTCAAGGGATGCTGCTCGAAATCGGCGGCGTGGACGACCTGCTGGCCGTCGGTTCGCGCTGCTTTGTCGGCACGCGCGATCGCCGCCGCGTTCCGTGCGAGGTCGTGGGTTTCCGCCAGGGCCGCGCTTTGCTGATGGCGTTCGGCACGGTCGACGGCATCGGCGTCGGCAGCCGCGCGGAAATCGCCGATTCCGATCCGGTGATCTATCCCCATCGCGCGTGGCTGGGCCGCGTCGTAAACGCGCTGGGCGAACCGCTCGACGGCAAGGGCCCGCTGCCGGCAGGCCCCGTACCTTACGCGATCAAAGCCTCGCCGCCCGCCGCCCACAAGCGCCAACGCGTGCGCGGCAAGATCGATTTGGGCATCCGCGCGATCAACACTTTTCTCACCTGCTGCCGCGGCCAGCGCATGGGCATATTCGCAGGGTCCGGCGTGGGCAAGTCGTCGGTCATGTCGATGATGACGCGCTACACCGCCGCCGACGTGGTCGTGATCGGCCTCATCGGCGAGCGCGGCCGCGAGGTGCAGGAGTTCATCCAGGACGATCTCGGGCCCGAGGGCCTTGCGCGCGCGGTCGTGGTGGTGGCCACCGGCGACGAAAGCCCTCTGATGCGCCGCCAGGCCGCGTACATGACGCTCGCGATCGCCGAGTATTTCCGCGATCTCGACCGCGATGTCCTGTGCCTCATGGACTCCGTCACGCGCTTTGCCATGGCGCAGCGCGAGATCGGCCTGTCGGCGGGCGAGCCGCCGGCTTCGAAAGGCTACACGCCCTCGGTGTTCGCCGAATTGCCTCGGCTGCTCGAGCGCGCCGGGCCGGGCACGGGGCAGGGCAGCGTGACGGGCCTGTTCACCGTCCTCGTCGAAGGCGACGACACGAACGAGCCGATCTCGGACGCCGTGCGCGGCATCGTCGACGGGCACATCGTGCTCGAACGCGCCATCGGCGAGCGCGGCCGCTACCCGGCCATCAACGTGCTGCGTTCGGTGTCGCGCACCATGCCGGGCTGCAACACGCCCGCCGAAAACGCGCTGGTGGCGCGCGCGCGCCAGCTCATGGCGCAGTACGAAGACATGGCGGAAATGATCCGCCTCGGCGCCTATCGACGCGGCTCGGACGCGCTGGTCGACGAAGCCATACACTACCAGCCCGAAATCGAGAAATTCCTGAAGCAGGGCAAGCGCGAGCGCGCTTTGCTTGCGCAAGGCTACGCAGGCCTCGCCGAGATTCTCGGCATGCAAGACCCGGCAAGCGCCGCCGAAAGCGCCGAAGAACCGGCCTTTGCGACCTGAGTCCCGCTAGATGGCGGCCAAGACCAAGGGCCTGCGCTCGCTCATTCGGCTGGCCGAGGCCGATCTCGACGACAAGCGCCGCGTGCTCGTGGAGATCGAGCAGCAGGAAGCGACGCTGCAGGCGCGCACCGTCGCCCTCGAGGCCGAGAAGGAACAGGAGCAGCGGCACGCGCGCGAACTCGAGTTCGGTGCCTTCGCGTATGCCGGCTACGCGCGCGGCGTTATCCAGCGCCGCGAGCGTCTGGCCGCGCAGATCGCCGGGCTGCAACCGCAGTTGGAGGAAGCGCGCCAAGCCGTGTCAGAAGCGTTCCAGACGCTGAAACGGTACGAAACGGCGCTCGCCGCCCGGATCAAGGCCGACAAGGATGCGGCAGAGCGCAAAGACCAGCAGAATATGGACGAAATCAGCCTGAACGCGCATCGGCGCCGCCAACTTGCCGAAGCCCCGCCAGCGGCGCCTTCACCGGCGGCACCATCAAGCGTATCGCGACAATCGCGGGCTTGAAGCACCCGCACGCCCTTGCGACACTAGGTGCTCGAAGCCTCGGGGGAGTGCCGCGATGGAGCGCAAAAGCAGCTATTTGACGATCCTCATCTGCGGATCGCTGGTGCTTACCGTGATGATGGGGCTGCGCCAGACGCTGGGCCTCTTCCTCAAGCCCATGACCGTCGATCTCGGCGTCGGGCGCGAGGTGTTTGCGTTCGGGCTTGCCGTATCGAACCTGCTCTGGGGTGCGGCCGGGCCGTTTGCGGGCGCTGTCGCCGACAAGTTCGGCACTTCGCGCGCCGTATTGGTCGGCGGATTGCTCTACGCCGGCGGATTTTGGGCGCTGTCGAACGCGCAGGACGGCACGCTGATCCTGGTCGGCAATACGCTGCAGGGCCTCGCGATGGCGGGTGCGGGCTTCTCGATCATCCTGGGCGCCGTGGGCCGTGCGGCTCCGCCAGAGAAACGTTCGCTCGCACTCGGCATCGTCGCGGCGGGCGGTTCGTTCGGGCAGTTTGCCTGCATGCCTTACGCGCAGGTGCTGCTCGACTCGCTGGATTGGCGCGGGGCTTTGTTCGCGATCGCGATCAGCGCTTTGGCGATCCTGCCGCTGGCATATGGATTGCGCGGGCTCGCAGCGCCCGCGGCCGCCCAATCGCAGCAGACGTTGGGGGCCGCCCTCAAGGAGGCGATGGGCCATTCGGGCTTCTGGCTGCTCACGATCGGGTTTTTCGTGTGCGGATTCCAGGTCGTATTCGTGGGCGTGCATCTGCCGGCCTACGTGGCCGACAAGGGCCTGCCGGGCTGGGTGGGGGCGTGGTCGCTCGCTTTGGTCGGGCTCTTCAACATCGTGGGCACCTATACGGCCGGCGTGCTCGGCCAGTTGCGGCGCAAGAAATACCTGCTGGCCGGCATCTATGTCGGGCGCTCGCTGGTGTTCATCGTGTTTCTGCTGACGCCGATCAGCGAGGCGAGCGTGATGATCTTCGCCTCCGCACTCGGGCTCTTCTGGCTGTCGACCGTGCCGCTGACCTCGGGACTGGTGGCGCAGATTTTCGGTACCACCTATATGTCCACCCTCTACGGCATCGTGTTTTTCTCGCACCAAATCGGCAGCTTTATGGGCGCTTGGCTGGGTGGTAAGGTCTACGACATGTACGGATCCTACGACGTCGTATGGGGACTTTGCGTGGCCACCGGCTTCGTCGCGGCGGCCTTGCATTGGCCGCTGCGCGACGCGCCGCAGCCGCGTCTTGCGGCGGCGGGCTGAGGGCGCGACATGCGGCTTACGGCGGCGCAATCGGGGCTGATGGCGGGCGTCGTCGTGCTGTTTGGGGGGGCTGCGTATCTTTGGGTCGTGCGGGGACCTGCTATTCTTCTCGATCTTGCGTTCATCGCGTGTCTTTGAAGGAGTTCTGGGTATGGCCAATCTGGCGTTTCTGGGTTTGGGCGTGATGGGTTTTCCGATGGCAGGCCATCTGCAGAAGGCCGGCCACAGCGTGACGGTCTACAACCGCAGTGCCGCCAAAGCGGCTGCGTGGGTCGCCAAACACGGCGGCAAGTCGGCCGCGACGCCGGCCGGGGCCGCCAAGGGAGCCGACATCGTGCTCGCGTGCGTGGGCAACGACGACGATCTGCGTTCGGTCGTGTACGGCGATGCGGGCGCGTTCGCGGGCATGGCCAAAGGGGCGATTTTCGTCGACCACACCACGGCGTCGGCGCAGGTTGCGCGCGAGCTCGACAAGGCGGCGTCGGAAAAAGGTTTCGGCTTTCTCGACGCGCCCGTGTCGGGCGGCCAGGCGGGCGCCGAAAACGGCCAGCTCGGCATCATGGTCGGCGGCACCGATGCGGTCTTCGCCAAGGCCGAGCCCGTGCTCAAGATCTACGCCAAGGCGCTCACCTTGATGGGCCCTGCCGGTGCGGGCCAGCTCACCAAGATGGTGAACCAGATCTGCATTGCGGGCCTCGTGCAGGGCCTTTCCGAGGGCATGAACTTCGCGGTGCAGGCCGGGCTCGACACCGACAAGGTGCTGTCCGTCATCACAAAGGGGGCGGCCGGTTCCTGGCAGATGGAGAACCGCGCCAAGACGATGGTTCAGGGCAAGTTCGATTTCGGCTTTGCGGTCGATTGGATGCGCAAGGATCTCGCGATCTGCCTCGAGGAAGCCAAAACCAACAAAGCCCGCTTGCCGATGACGGCCGTGATCGACCAGTTCTACGCGGCCGTGCAGGCGCGTGGCGGCGGGCGTTGGGACACGTCCTCGCTGATCAATCTGCTCGCAAAACCGTAGCGAGCTCGGCCATCCGGTCGATCACCACGGCGCCGGTCGCGGCAAGTTCGCCGCGATCGGTGTGGCCGGCCCCGGCATAGGCGTAGGCCTTCATGCCGGCGGCCTTGGCGGCCGCGAGCCCGGCAAGCGTGTCTTCCACGACGACGCAGTCGGCGGGCGCAAAACCCATCCTTGCCGCCGCGAACAGAAACAAATCCGGTGCGGGTTTGCCGTTGGCGACTTGTGTGGCGCTGAAGCAGCGCCCTTCGAAATGCGCCAGCAATCCGCACAGCGCGAGGCTGCGCTCGATGCGCGGTGGATCGCTCGACGACGCAAGGCAGAAGGGCAGGGCAAGCCCCTGCAGCAGTTCGGGCACGCCCGCTACGGGCTGCAATTCGCCCTCGTACGCGGCCAACACGCGCGCGCGCTCGATATCCGAGAAATCCGGCGGCAGCACGATGCCGAAGCTTTTTTCGATGTCCGCGACCGCGAACGCCATGCTGCGCCCGACATAGCGGCGCGTCGTTTGGGCGAGCGTGAGCGGCACGCCGTGTTCGACGAGCATCGCATGGAAGACGCGGTTGGCGATGCCCTCGGAATCGACGAGCACGCCGTCCATGTCGAAAACGACGAGCCGCGCGCTCATGCGCCGATGCGGTCCGGGGCGGCCCACACGAAACGCAGCACTTGATGATCCCTGCCGTCGACGGCGCGATAGGCGTGCGGCGCGCTCGCGATCCCGCCCATGCGCCGATAGAAGCCGACCGCGTTTTCGTTGGCGAGATAGACCGTGAGATGCAGGGGCGTGCCGGGCCGCGTGGCCGCGACCCAGGCGCCTGCGCGCGTCAAAAGCCGGCGGCCGATGCCGCCGCGCTTGATGTCGGGCCGCACATGCAGATTGTCGAGAAGCGCCCCATGCGCGGGCTCGGCATCGGCCATCACGCAGGCGAAGCCAAGCGCATCGCCGTCCCGCTCGGCAAGGGCGAGAAAGCTGCGCGCGGGATCCCAAGCCGCCATGCGCGCTTGCCAGTATTGCGCGCGTTCGACATGGGCGTTCGCAAGATAGGCCTCGCTCAAGATATCGCGATAGGCCGTGCGCCAGCTCGCCGCATGGAGGGCGGCGACGGCGTCGGCGTCGGCGGGCCCGGCGCTGCGGATCGAAAGCGGGTCCATCTCAGTTGCTGTTGCTGCGGCGGCGCAGATCGCGTTCGATGTCGAAAGCGGTCTGGGTGGGGGCGATGTTGCGCCGGTATACCTGCAGATTTTCCATCACGCGCTGCACGTAGCCGCGCGTTTCCTCGAACGGGATCATTTCGATCCAGTCGACGACGTCGACGTTGGGCTGGCGCGGATCGCCGAAACTGCGCATCCATTCGCGCGCCCGGCCGGGGCCTGCGTTGTAGGATGCGATCGCCAGCACGTAGGAGCCGCCGAAATCGTCGACGAGCGAGGCGAGATACGAACGGCCCAGGCGGATGTTGTAGGCGGGCTCGAACAGTTTCGCGTCGGTGTGGCCGGCGAGCGTGTTTTCGGCTTTGGCGACTGCGCGCGCGGTGGCGGGCATCAGCTGCATGAGGCCGCGCGCGCCCGCCGAGCTCACCACGTCGGGTTCGAACTGGCTTTCCTGGCGGATGATCGCGTAGGTCAAAGCGCGCTCGGGCCGTTCGCCCGCCATCGGCACCACGGGCCAGCCGAGATCGTGCAGTTGCACGCCTGCGGTCTGCGCCGACCGTTTCGAGACGACGACCGCAAGGTCGTTGCGCCCCAGCTGGTGCGCGAACTCGGCCACCAGCGCGTGCTGGCCGGGCGTGCGCGCCACGTTCGCGAGCCGCACCAGGAAGGGCCGCACGCGCTCGGGCTTTTCGCGCGTTTCGAGCAGGATGCGCGCGGCGATTGCGACTTCGTTGCGCGCGAAAGCCTGGCGGTCTTCGGCCGTGGCGAGGATGGGGGCGGGCCACGCGGGGCGCGCGGGGCTCTTGCTGCGGGCCGCGCCGAGCTGTCCGTAGTAGGTGGTGTGGAAGGCGGCAGCCCGATCGTACCAGTCGTTCGCCGCAGCGGTCTGGTTCTGCGCTTCGAGCGCCCGCCCGATCCAGTAGGCGCCGCGCGCGCGCGACACGGGGAAGCGGGCGGCCTCGTGCACGCGCTCGAAATGCGCCTGCGCGCTTTTCGGATCGTTTAGGCGGCGGAGCGCGACCCAGCCCGCGAGAAACTCCGCCTCGAGGAAATTGGCGCCGTGCGACGGCGACATGCGGTGCTCGCGGGCCAGGCGATAGGCGTCGGCCGCGTCGCCCGCCGCGATCGAGCGGCGCGCGAGAACGGCGCGCTCGCTCCACCAGATTTCGGGGCGGCCGAGATCGCGCGGCAGATTGCGCATCGCCGCGCGCGCGGCCGCCTCGCGATTGGCGCGGCGGAAGGCGCGCACGCGGTCGTAGATCAGGCCCGGATCGCCGGCGAGGCTCTCGGGCACGCGCTTGGCCTGGGCTTCCGCATTGCCGCCCGCGCGGATGCGCAGCCGCGCGTCGGCGAGCGTGCGACGCTCGGGCGGGACGAGCGGGAACACGCGCCGCGCTTCTTCGGCCTTGCCGTCCCAGACGAGGCGGTCGAGTTTCGCCGCGTGGTGCTGCGGCTCCAGCATGCCGCGATAGCGCTCGAGCCAGCGCTTGTGCTGCGCTTCGTTGAAGGTGCCCGAGACCCAATGCTCGCGCACGACGCGCAAGGCCCGTTCGCGATCGCCCGCGGCCGAGAGCGCGTCGGCGTAGCGCATGGCGCCGTCGGGCGTCAGCGGCGCGCGCGTGCCGAACCAGGCCAGCACCAGCGTGTTGTTGCCGGGTCGGTCGAGCAGCGCTTCTTCGGCGCGCCGCGAAATGGTTTCGAGGGCGGGCCAATCCGGATTCTGGTCGACGAACTGGACGATGTCCTCGAACGCGATGCCCGAGCGCGGCAGCTGCAGTTCGAGCCAGCGAAAGAGCTTGTTGGCGACCGGATGGTCGCCGCGTGCCAGCAGCGTGCGTGCCGCCTCCCAGCGCCCGGCTTCGACGGCGGCGAAGGCTTGGGTATAGATCTCGCGCTGGCGCGGGCCGAGAACGGGGGCGCCGATCGGCTGGATCGTGCGCGCGGCGGTGACGATGGGCCCCGTCGGCGGCCCGGCGACGAGGCTTGCCGCCGTTTGCGCCGCGGGCGTGCCGTCCTCGCGCGGAGCGATCGCGACTTGCGCAGGTGCGGCCGTTTGCGCTTCGGCCGCGACGGAAGCGGACGGGACGACCGCCGCATCGCTGCGCGCGCACGCGGCGAGCGCCAAAGGCAAGCAAAGGGCAGCCAACCGGCACCGCCGGTCGAATCGAATACGCGCGTTCATGGCCGCCAGTTAAGACCGCGAGGCTGCCCCAGCGCAAGCCAAAGGCACTTGTTGCGAAAGCGCCGTGCCGGGTCTAATTTCGCGCACCTTTTGCCGCCTTCGCCGTCCATCCGTTCCAAGCCGGAGTTCCGCCATGTTCAAGGGTTCGTTCGTCGCGCTCATCACGCCGTTGCGCAACGGCCAGGTCGACGAGCCGGCGTTCCGCAAATTCGTGGCCTGGCAGGTGCGCGAAGGAACCGACGGCCTCGTGCCCTGCGGCACCACCGGCGAATCGCCGACCTTGAGCCACGAAGAGCACGAAGCCGTGATCGAGATGTGCGTGGCGGCCGCGAAGGGCCGCGTGCCGGTGATGGCGGGCACGGGCTCGAACTCGACCGAAGAGGCGATCAGCCTCACGCGCCATGCCGAGCGCGTGGGCTGCGACGCCGCCCTCGTCGTGACGCCCTACTACAACAAGCCGACGCAGGAAGGCCTGTTCCTGCACTACCGCGCCATCGCCAAGTCGGTGAAGATCCCGATCTTCATCTACAACATCCCCGGCCGCTGCGCGGTCGACATGTCGGTCGAAACGATGGGGCGGCTCGCGCAGATCAAGAACATCGTCGGCGTCAAAGACGCGACCGGCGACTTGACGCGCCCCGGCCTCCAGCGCCTCGCCTGCGGCCCCGATTTCTGCCAGCTCGACGGCGACGACGGCACGGCGCTCGCTTTCAACGCCACCGGCGGGGTCGGCTGCATTTCCGTGACCGGCAACATCGCGCCCAAACTCGTGGCCAAGATGCAGGCGGCCTCCCTCGAGGGCGACGGCAAGGCGGCCTTGAAACTGCAGGACCGCCTGATGCCGCTGCACAAGGCGCTGTTCGCCGAGACAAGCCCCGGCCCCGTCAAATACGCGGCCTCGCTGCTCGGCTTGTGCAGCGACGAGGTGCGCCTGCCGCTCGGGCCCATTTCGGCCCAGACCAAAGAGCGCGTGAAGGCGGCCCTCAAGGGGGCCGGCCTGTTGAGCTAAATGCCGGCACCCGATCAGGGCCGGAAGGTCGCCGCGACCAACCGCAAGGCGCGGCACGATTTCGCGATTCTGCGCACGCTCGAAGCGGGCCTCGTGCTGACCGGCACGGAAGTGAAATCGCTGCGCGCGGCGGGCGGAATCGCGATCGGCGAGGCGCATGCGGTCGAGCGCGACGGCGAGCTGTGGCTCATCGACGCGCACATCCCCGAATACGCGGGCGGCAACCGCCAGAACCACGCGCCGCGCCGGGCGCGCAAGCTGCTGGTGAGCCGCGTCGAGATGAACAAGCTCATCGGTGCTGTGACGCGCGAGGGCATGGCGCTGGTGCCCTTGCAGCTCTATTTCAACGCGCGGGGCATCGCCAAGCTCGAGCTGGGCCTCGCCAAGGGCCGCAAAAAGGCCGACAAGCGCGAGGCCGTCGCCACGCGCGACTGGAAACGCAGCCAGGCCCGGCTGCTCGCCACGCGCGGCTAGCGGCCGGAAAGGGCGGTCCGGCAAGCGATGCGACACCCGGCTGATCTTTACGCGCCCAACGCGGCGTGCCTGTACACGCAGCGCCTCGTGCTCGAGCCGCTGCGCACGACCCATGCGCCGGCCTTTGCGGCCTTGCTGGGGCCGGACCCGGCGGCCATCGCCATGCTTTCGCACATGCCCGAACCGCTGACGGCCAAGGAAGCGGCCGAATGGATCGCGTTGCGCACGGGGCCGGGCGGGCACGTGTTCGCGTTGTTTCTGGCCGACGGCAGCTTTATCGGCACCAGCGGCTTCGGGGGCCCGCGCGACGGCGTGCCCGGCTTCGGCTACTGGATCGGGGCCGCCTATCGCGGCCTCGGCTACGCGACCGAGGCGGGCGAGGCTTGCGTTGCGCGGGCGCGCAGCCTCGGCGTGCGCCAGATGGTGGCCGAAACCTTTCCCGGCAACCGGGCGTCGGAGCGCGTGCTGGCCAAGCTCGGCTTCGTCCCGCAAGGCCCGGTCGAGCGCCATTATCCGATGCGCGGCGGCTGGCGGCGCTTGACGTTCCACAGCCTCTCCATCGCTTGACGCCGCCTGCTTGAAATAGGCGACGGCCACCGGCGACAATAGGTTACCTTAGGCGTCAGAATAGGTTGCCCAAGGTTACACTTGCCTGAGGATAGGCTCATAAAGCATTGATTTTAAAAGATTGTATTTTGAAATAGGCGACATGTTACGGCTTTTTTTCGGTCGCCGAAAGCCGGTCCTTCAAGGGCGCAATATTCACAATATCAAACAGCGCACCCGCCTCGGTGCCTGCCGAGAAGAGCTAATAATCTATATAGACTAAATTTCCTTAATTTTCAATGTTCGTTTTAAGTTGCTGTAACCCAGCATGATCGCGCCCAGGGAGGCCAGCGTGGCGGCGGCGATCGGCCAATTGGGCTGGGTGACGATATTCGTATAGGCGATCGCGACCAGCGCCCAGGCGAACGCGAACACGAACCAGCCATTTGCGCGGCGAGCAAGGATCGTCGCCATGGCGAGCACGGTCGCGGGCAGGAGGGTTGCAAGCGCATAGACGGCGATCGGCACGCCGAACGGCTCGGCCATGCTGCCGCGCACGACCGACGTGGTGTTCAGCATGATAGCGGCGGTGAGCCAGCCGCCTTGCAGCCCCAACAAAGCGGGCAGCAGGTGCCGCATGCGGCCCTCGAGGGGGTGCGGGGCGAGTGCGGCACTTGCAACCATCGTGGCCGCATACATGCCGAAGATCAGCGGCAGCAGCATGACGGAAGAACCGAAAATCTGCGTCCATAGCATCCAGGCCGTTCCGGCCGCGAACATCGCGGCCGTCGCCGCCCCGATGCGCCGATAGACCGGATTTTCCCTCTCGCTCGGCAGCGCCTGATGCGCCGCATAGGCGAGCCCGAGGGCGAAAATCGGGAACCAGATCGAAAACGCCCAGCCGGCCGGCTGCTCGGGCGGCAGAAAGCCGCCATCGATGGCCCGCCGCCCGATCGGCCCGCCAATGCCGGTCGCGGCATGGAAACCGGGGGCGGCAAATTGCGCCACGGCAAGCACGAGATTGAGGATCTGGCGAAGACGGTCGTTCATCGACTCATCGATACGCGTGCGCGGGCATCTTGGATCAGGGAACCGGGACGCAAGGCAACGGCCCGTGTTCGACCAGAATCAGCTCTTCGGCCGGAAAGCCGAGCCCGCGTGCTTGCGCCACGAGACGGTCGCGGATCTCGGGTGCGAGATCGGGCTGCCGGGCCAGAATCCACAGATAGCCGCGTGTGGGCCCCGAGACGAGCGCCCAGCGGTAATCCGCCTTGTCGAGGGCAAGCACATGGTAGCCGCCCGCGAATGGCCAGAAGAACGTGACCGACAGGCTCGCAGTCTCGGGTGCGCCTTGGAACACGGCGCGGCCCGAGGCCTCTTTCCAGCGGCAATTCTTGGCATCGAACCCGCGATTGAGCACGCCGACCGAACCGTCGTCGCGCAGCGCATAGGTCGCCGTCACGTTCGAAAGCCCGCGCTCGAAGCTATGGTCGAGCCGCATGATCTCGAACCATTCGCCCTTGTAGCGCTGCACGTCGAACCCTTCGACCGGTGCGACACCTTTGGGAATGCCCGTGCACCCGGCGGCCGCCAATGCGAGCAACAGCATGCCGAAAACCGCGCGCACGCGCGCGGTAGCGAAGGTCCAAAGAGGGAGCGAAGAATGTGCCATGCCCGCACCATACGCAGGTTTGCCGGGTGTGGAGCAAGGGCGCAGAAGGGCCTGCGCCAAGTTGCCTTGCCGCACGAAACCCGGCAAAGTCGCATCTTCGAATCGCGAAAATTCACGAGCGTTCCATGCAAGCCGCAGGCGCCCTTCCGAGACCCAACGGCCAACGCCAGATGCGCGCGACGCAAGCGATCGCGCATGCGGCGGGTTGGGATGCGGGCAACCGCGCCATGCGCGCGGCGGGCCGCACGGCATGGAACGAAGAAGACTGGGACGTTGCCTGCGACGCGTTCGACCGGCTGATGCGCATTGTGGACGCCGCCGCAGCCCCGGCGACCGCCGCCGCACCGAAACGCCGGGCCTTGCGCGCGGCATGACCAACCGGCTTTTCTACGGCGACAATCTCGAAGTGCTGCGCGCGCACATCGCCGACGAGTCGGTCGATCTCGTCTATCTCGACCCGCCCTTCAATTCGAACGCCGACTACAACGTGCTGTTCAAATCGCCCGCCGGCGTGGAATCCGAAGCTCAGATCGAAGCCTTCAAAGACACCTGGCACTGGACGCTCGACGGTGCGGAAAAAGCCTACGACGAAGTGCTGGGCTCGTCCTATACCAACGCCGCCGCCATGCTGCGCGCGATGCGCCAAGCCCTGGGCGAGAACGACATGATGGCCTATCTCGCCATGATGGCGGTGCGCCTGATCGAATTGCACCGCGTGCTGAAACCGACTGGCTCGCTCTATCTGCATTGCGACCCGACGGCGAGCCATTACCTCAAACTCATTCTCGACGGGATTTTCGGCGGAGAGAATTTTCTTAACGAAGTAGTGTGGAAAAGGACATCCGCGCATAGCAGCGCAAAGAGATTCGGTCCAGTTCATGACACGATTTTGTACTATTCCAAATCAAATAGATGGTGCTGGAACGCTATCTATCAGACTTACGATCAGACCTATGTGGATGCATTTTTTACGCATATTGATCCCGATGGCAGACGTTGGACGCGCGCAGATTTGACAGGTGCGGGAACGCGAAATGGCGAGACCGGGGAGGTCTGGCGTGGCATTGCGATAACTGAAAAAGGCCGCCATTGGGCGTACCCGCCTCGCGTTCTTGACGAGCTGGACCAAAAAGGCAAGGTGCATTGGCCCAAGAAAGACGGTGGGATGCCACGGCTAAAACGATACCTAGAAGACCAGCCGGGTATGCCGCTTCAGGATGTTTTCGTCGATATTCCGCCGATGCACAATCTCGCAGCGGAAAGACTCGGATATCCAACCCAAAAGCCGCTCGCGCTGCTTGAGCGCATCGTTGCGGCTTCATCGAACCCCGGCGACGTCGTGCTCGATCCGTTTTGCGGCTGCGGCACGGCGATCCATGCCGCCGAGAAGCTCGGGCGGCGCTGGATCGGCATCGACGTGACACATCTTTCGATCTCGCTGATCGAACGGCGCATGCGCGATGCGTTTCCGGGCATCGAGGCGCGCTACGAAGTGGTCGGAACGCCCAAGGACCTCGCCGGTGCGCGCGAACTAGCGGCGCGCGACAAGTACCAGTTCCAATGGTGGGCTGTGGGCCAAGTGGGCGCACGCCCCTACAAGGGCAAAAAGAAGGGGGCCGACGGCGGCATCGACGGCATCATGTATTTCAAGGCCGACAAGCGCACCGACCGGGCGGCCATCGTGTCGGTCAAAGGCGGCGACAATCTCGGCGTGGGGGCCGTGCGCGACCTCATCGCCGTGCTCGAGCGCGAGAAGGGCCATGCCGAAATCGGAATTCTGATTTGTGCGGCTTTGCCGACGCGCGCCATGGAGAAAGAGGCGGCGGCGGCGGGCTTCTACAAATGCGAGGCGGGCGAATATCCGCGCGTGCAGATCGTGACCTTGGCCGAACTGTTCCAGGGTCTTCGCCCCAAAGTGCCGTTCGGCTTCACCGGCGGCACCTTCAAAGCCGCCGCGCGCGAAGACGATTCGAAAAGCCGCCAGGGCGATTTGATCTAGCGACGCTGCGACTCTTCAGCGTTCAATTCGAGGTATTCCGAAGCGGATATTGTTTCGAGCGCTTCAAGGATCCGTGCGGCAAGCGCTACCACAATCTTGCGCCGATTCGTCGGCAGAACCAAAATGGCAATGGCGCGTCCCGCGAGGTTTTGCTGCGCGTAGATGTTCTTGTCGGCTGTAATCAATACGTCGAAAGAACCCTCGATCAGCGCAAGCAGTTTTCCGTTGGAAACGGCCTTCAAGCCGACATCGTCGTCGTTCACCGATTTTACCGAGTGCCCGACAAGGAACGCTTTGAGCTGGACGGGTATGTTTTCGTCCAGAATGATTCTCACGCGGCGGGCGCCTTCAGGCTGCGGCAGGCCGCTTCGAGGCATGCGACGAGGTCGGCGCGGTTGAGGCTCGGGTAAGACGCGACGATTTCGTCGAGCGTTAGCCCGTCTTCGAGATTCTCGAACAGCACTTCGACCGGCACGCGCGTTCCGCGAAACACGGGCCGCCCGCCGAGAATTTCGGGATCGCGGACGACGATGTCGGTCATTGCGCGCGCCCGATGCGCAAGCCCGCGAGGGCCGCGTGCAGGTCGAATTCGGGCGAGACCAGCATGTCGAGATCGAACGGGCAGGCGTTCGGCAGGTCGGCTGGATCGCCGTCCATCTCGGCGACGTTCGTGGCGGCCGAGCGGCGTGCAAGGGCCCACACGCGCTGCATGTCCATCGCGCGGCGCATGCCGGGTTTGAAGGCTTCGACCGCCCGCGCCTGGAACTCTTCGGCTTCAGCAATCCAGTGCGCGCGCTCCTG